>MTMY01000024.1 GCA_002010215.1 Archaeoglobus sp. JdFR-37 | reverse complement strand
CTTGCCCAGCGCAAAGGCCTGAGCATCAAAGAAATTCCAGTTTCATGGGAGCAAGGCGAGGATACCAAAGTGAAGCTGGGAAGGGATTCGGTGTATATGCTTTCGAGACTCATTAAAATGTACGGCGAGATAAAGAACGGAGCGTATGGTGAGATAGGAAGAATAGGAAGCGAGATGGAAAGCGGAAAAAGGGGGAAAAAGCTAATTTTGCTTTCTGTTCTGACAGCTCTTCTAATTCTTTCTGCTACGGCCCTATATGCTGGCATTGGCAATCTTATTGATGCCATCTCCAGAGCAAATACCACATACGTCTTCTATGCAGTCATACTCTACTCATCTACCTTCCTGCTCAGGGGCTTCAGATATAGAATGATTCTGAAAAAGCTGGGATTCCCGTCAACCCTTTTGTTCGCTGCTGAGAGTGTGGCAATAAGTCAGACCATGAACGTCATTACTCCGGTGAGGATCGGTGATGCAGCTAGGGCATATGTGTTCAAAAAGAACGGTGTTCCTTACACCTCATCCTTCAGTGCCTTAGCTGCTGAAAGGATATACGACCTCGCTGCTGTCGTACTAATCTCATTCACGTCCCTCTTCATGCTCTCTGGGATCTCTGGAATCTCAACTTCTACACCCTATTATGGTCTGGTTTTCCTGATCTTCATCATTGCCGCCGTTTATGCAGCCTCAAGGCTTCAAAATGTGGTCGGGGAGATTTTCAAGAAAGCAACAGAGCTCGTGGGAAATCGAACCTCCCCTATTATCTTTGCCCTCTCCATCGTCATCTGGACAGTGGATATTCTGGTGTGCCAGCTTGTTCTGATGGCCTTCTCAGTCTCAGCACCAATTGCCTTAACGGCTCTGGCGGTGTCAGCAGGAAACCTTGCAAAGATTCTTCCCATCACGCCTGGTGGAATTGGCACCTATGAGGCGTCGCTGACTGCAATCCTCTCATTCAGCATTCCTCTACCATCAGCCTTTGCTGCTGCGCTCATAGACCATGCCATAAAGAACTTGGTGACCATGGTTCTTGGAGTTGCTTCCTCGGCAAAGCTGGGAATGAAACTCTCTGAGGTCAGGAGGGCTGGAAATTGATGTGGATTTTGGGGATAGTTTTTCTGATTTTATTCTCCATAATAATCTCTCAGATTTTCCCGCTGAAGTATTATGCATCTCGACCATTCTCAATTCTCATTTTATCACTTCTGGCGTTTGTTCTTTCATTTCTGATGCCGTTCAAAACAGCCTTTCTAATCTCTTCAGTTTTCATGCTGGTAACAGCCGCAGTGATGCTGTGGAAAAGAAGAAAGCTCTATATTGATGAAAGCGAAGCAGTTTTCCTGATTTTCTTCATCTACTTCTTTTTCCTCCGCTCGCTTGTTCCAGATGCAATAGGAGCAGAAAAGCTGATGGATATTGCCTTTCTGAACTCCGTGATACATGCTGGAAAATTCCCGCCACCCGATCCTTTCTTTGCCGGTGGAACTCTGAACTTCTATTACTATTTCGGGTATGTTATTGGAGCCGTCACTACTATGTTGTCATTATCGCCTCCAGAGATTGGTTTCAACATTAGTCTGGCTTATATAGCCGCTCTCAGTTTTTCCACAGTCTACGGCCTCCTGAAAGAATTGATGGATTCAAGGAAATTCGCTGGAGCAGGAACGGTTATAATGCTGTTCTCTGGGAATCTATACGCTGCAAAGGAATTTTTCGAAAATCTGATGGCTGGAAAGACACCGGGATTTCTGTTTTACTGGAATGCCACAAGGGTAATTGATGACGCCACATACGGCAAAACCATTAACGAGTTTCCATACTTCTCCTTCATCCATGCAGACCTCCATGCACACGTTTTTGCTATTCCGCTGAAGCTGCTGACCTTGGCCCTTCTGTATGCGTATCTAAAAGACAGAAAAAAGGGATACTTCCTGATTCCAGCCCTTTTCTCCCTCTTTGCATCCAACAGCTGGGACTTCCCGATCTTCTTTATGCTGACGTTTCTGGTTGCCGTGCTCAGGGTGAGAAAAGATGAGAAAGTGGTTAAATTAACCAAAAACCCGAAAAAATTTGAAGAGATTAAAACTGCAGTCGCAATTCTGGGTCTCTCTGCTGTGGCTTCACTTCTCCTGTTCTCCACCATGGAGGTTGCCTCAGCCAGACCCTTCATTATCTCTGAAAGAAGCAATTCTCTGCAATTCTTTCAGTTTTGGGGACTTCATTTGCTGCTAGCATACTGCTACCACTGGCGGGAGTGGAAGATCGTTTTGGCTTCTTTTATCTTCTCAATCCTCTTCATCCCAATTCTTCCCATCGCTCCTCTCCTCATCCCGCTGATGGTGGTGAGTCTGAGGCGTCTGGATGACTTTCCCTCACTTCTGGCATTTGTCTTCTCATTAATCGTTCTAGCCACGGAATTCTTTGCCATCGAGTCCAGAATGAATACCTTCTTCAAGTTTTATCTGGCCGCATGGATTCTTTTATCAGTACCAGCTGCTCTGGCCTTTAAAGACTTCTGGGAAAACAGAAACCTGAGGCCTGTGGCGACAGTCATCCTCGCTCTTATGCTGGTTTATCCGGCTATAGCAACGCCTGTCAGGCACTATAAGGCCGATTTTAACCTTGATGGAATGGAGTTCGTCAGGATCAGAAGCCTAGGAGATTATGAGGCAATTAGGTGGTTGAGGGGTGCGGAGCAAAAAATTGTTCTCGAAGCAGCTGGAGACTGCTATGGATATGGAGGGAGAATAGCAGCCTTTGCAGCCAAGCAAACCGTTGTGGCATGGCAGTGCCATGAAGTACAGTGGAGAGGAAATGGAGAGGAGCTGGCCAGGAGGATAGCAGAGGTGAGGGCTATCTACACCTCTGGAAATTGCAGTGTTGTGCTTTTTCTCCTTCAGAAATACAACGTGTCGTATGTGGTTGTGGGCTCCTTTGAAAGGGAGATGTATGGAGTTAAGCCTGATCATTTTGAGAAATGTGGGCTGAAAAAGGTGTTTGAGAGCGGTGAAACGGTTATTTACAAGGTTTTAGGTTTTCAGAGTTTGGGAAAGAGTGAGGCTGGGCTGGAGCTTAATAGTTAAAATCTTAAAACCGTTCAAACATCAGAAGAACTCCTGAAGCCTCGTCTGTCCTTTCATGTATGCTGCAGTCCTTTTAAGGCTGATGCCCATTTTTTTAAGCTGAATGAGGCTGTAACCTTTCTCAATCAGTCGCGCTGACTTCAAACCAATTCCTGGTAGAAATATGGGTTCTTTAATCTCGCCTAATTCGCCTAATTCGAACCCCCTATCCATCAAAGCCTCAGCAATTGCCATTTTTGGGTCCCGCCTGATAAAGCCATCTTCAAGGGCAAGGTTGATGAGCTTCAAATCGTAGCCATAAAGACGCATCAGAGCATCTGCTGCATAAAGCCTTGCAACCCTCTCTCTTCGTTCAGCTCTTTCGGATTCTAAAGGTGTGCCACTCACAGGACGGAAAGGGGAGAGGTAGAATCTCGAAACACCAAATTTCTCGTAATGCTCGTTCATAACTCTAACAATTTCTGCATCGCTTTCTCCAAGTCCCACGATTACTTGAGTTGTGTGACCTCTTCTCAGGCCATTTCTCCTTGCTTTCTCCACTTCATCAGCAATCCATCGCTCTCTTTTCAGAATATCGGTTTTGAGATTTTTGACGCTGCTCAACTCGCCAAGACGGGATTCAGAAGTGGTTTCGATGTTTATGCTCACTCTTGAGGCAAGCTCTACAGCTCTTTTTATATGGTCTCTGTCGGCTCCGGGAACTATTTTCAGGTGGAGGTAACCTTTATGGAATTCTCTTATGAGCTCACCACACTTCAGAATCCTCTCCATGACTTCATGGCTGTCACTGCTCATGGAGGAGCTTATGAAAGCCCCCTCAACCAGCCCTTTCTCCTTCATGGCCCTGAACAGCTCTGCTATCTGTTCAGGCGTCGCTTCTATTCCTCTTCTCCAGGGATTAGGGCAGTAGGAGCAATCATAACGACAACGGGTGGAAATGAGTATTTTAAGGAGATTGACCGTCTTCTTTCCTGTTTTGGCTCTGTAAACAAGCTTTGAAGCGTCATAACTGCATCTCGCATTGCAGATGTCGAAGGCACTTCCTTCAATGAGCCTTATCATGTCCTCGAATCTCACTTATGAGGGTTGGCTAAACAACACTTCAGGGTTTCGGGTGATGTGAAAGTAAAGGCAGGAAGTGAAGCAGCTTCCGTCCAGAAGGTATTTATCTTCAAAAATTATTCGCTTTCCAGTGATCTCTCATGATAGGAAGCAGGCTGGCTGAGGTAATGGATTCTCTGATAGACACCGCAATGAGCAGAATAAAGGCAGATTTGATGATTGAGAACTGTAATGTGGTTGATGTTGTCACCGGAGAGATTTACGAAGCTTCAATAGCCATTAAAGGTGACAGGATTGCTTATGTAGGAGACTCTTCCAATATTTCCGCAATTAAAACAATTGATGCAAAAAGCAGGTATGCTGTGCCTGGCCTCATCGACGCCCATGCCCATCCGGATTACTATCTCACCCTCTTCGAGATGGCCAAAATTGCTGTAAAGCATGGAACTACCTGTCTTTTTGCCGAACCAGACGCTGCATTCAATGCTATGGGTATTGATGGCTTCCGTCTCTTCGTTGACTGGGCTAAACGCTGCGATGCTAGAGTCTACGTTCTGATTCCGTTCATTTCTCCTCAAGATCCGGGAGTTGAGGATGCAAACTTCCCTATCGATCTGGATGATCTGGCTGAAATTGCTGGAGAGCTTCTTGTGGGAATGGGAGAGGTTGTAGCATGGAGTGCACTTATAAATGGTGATGAAGGTGTCAGGAATAAGGTAAGGTGGGCAGTCGAGAAGAACTTGAAAATTCTTGGCCATACTGCAGGAGCAAGAAGACAAAAGCTGGCAGCCTACGCTCCTATAGCCAGCTCCTGCCATGAAGCCATAAATACTGAACAGGCTTATGAAAAGCTCAGGAATGGGCTACATTTGATGGTGAGGCACGGCTCCATCAGAAAAGATTTGTACGATGTTCTACCTGCTGTGCAAAAGTGTGATGTGTCTTGGATATCCCTTGTTTCTGACGGCGTGGAACCTTCAGATGCTGTGAATAAAGGATACATGGACTGGGTTGTCAGGGAGTCCATAGAGCTTGGTATCGATCCCATTGATGCCATTAGGATGGTTACAGTGAATCCGGCTAGATACTATGGCATGGAGAGGGACTTGGGCATTCTTGCGCCACCGAGATATGCAGATATGCTTCTGTTAAAAGATCTGGAAAAGGTTGAGATTGACAGGGTTATTGTTGGTGGTCAGATTTATAAGGAGGATGATTTTGGCGATTCATCCAGTTATTCCTCCTCGACACCCTTAAGCGTAATGAACGTGAAAAGAAAGCTGAAGCCCGACGATATTAAAATTCCTGTAGACGACAGAGCAAAGCTGAGGATTGCCGAACTCCTAAGTGAGACCGTGAATCGTGAGGTGGTGAAGGAGGTCAAGGTGCAGGATGGGTGGGTTGAGGGTTACCACAAGGCAGTTCTGGTGGAGAGGTTCAGGGCTAAGTGGCCTCCAGTGGTATCATTGCTGGATGGATTCGGATTGAAGAGTGGAGCCATAGCATCTACTGTCTGTTTTGACGAATACAACATCGTTGCTATTGGATGCAATGATGAAGATATTGTTGCAGCGGTGAATAGAGTAATTGAGCTGAAAGGAGGCATAGTATTTTCTGAAAACGGTGAAGTTGTCGAGGAACTTCAATTACCCCATGGCGGCGTCATGTCGGATGGTGCTAAATACGTATCTGAAAAATTGCTGAAGTTTGAGGAGATATTGAGGAATAATGGCGTATCCTTCGAAAAGCCCATCAATGTGCTTCACTTCCTGACCTTTGTCACACTTCCGGATCTCAAACTGAGTAACAGGGGAATTGTGAAGGTCAAAGAGAGGAAAATTGTACCTCTTGTAGTAGGTTCTGAATCTGGATAAGGTTGAAGGTTAGACAAATCGACAAAAAGTTTCAGCTCACGTGGAAATTTCTTAAATATCTATTCAGCCAAGAAGAATGAGTGAATATCAGGAAAAGCCAGCGCAACTTGAAGCAAAATCTGGAGCACAACCCCCTCTTCAAACCCTGGAAGAAAGGGATGGGAAGGGTTGCACTAGTCTACCCTAACAGATACGTGGGCGGCATAACCAACATAGGCCTCCAGTACATTTATGCAAAGATTAACTCCATGGATGGCTTTGTATGCGAGAGGTTCTACCTTGACGTTTTCGATGGGCTGAGGAGTCTAGAGACCGGAACTCCTCTGAAAGACTTCGATATTGCCCTATTCTCTCTCCAGTACGAGGAAGATTACTTCAATGCCGTCAGAATAATCCGGAAGAGTGGGTTTTCAGGGCTCAAGGTTGCAGGAGGGCCGTGTGTGACAGAGAATCCACAGCCACTGCTGGATTACCTTGATGTTTTTGTGATAGGCGAAGTGGAAAACAGCGATATTCTGGAAAAAATTCTGAAAGGTGAGATTGAAGGAGATGGAATTTATACAGGTGGAGGGGAGAGGGTCAAAAGAAAAGTCAGAAGACTGAAGCCAGATAAGCTTGAGGATCACCTTCTCACCCAGATCGTGGGAGAAGGGGCTTACGACAGATGTGTTTTGCTGGAGATAGGCAGGGGGTGTGGGAGGGGCTGCACTTTCTGCATTGTCAGGCAAATCTATTCTCCCCTGAGGTGGAGAGATGCGGAACTGATTCTCTCGGTGGCCGAAGCTAACAGAGAAGCTGTAAGCAAGGCTGCGATAATTGCCCCGTCCCCCTCTGACCACCCGAAATTCAAGGAGATAGTAGCAGGGCTTCTGGAAATGGGGTTTATGGTCTCACCATCTTCGGTCAGAGCAGACAAGCTCACTCCCGAGCTCATGGAGCTTCTTGCAGAAGCAGGACTGAAAAGCCTCACCGTCGCTCCGGAAGCGGGAAGCGAGAGGATGAGAGACAGTCTCAGGAAAGGCATAGATGAGAAAGATGTCATTTCTGCGGCAGAGATGGCAAAAGAGAAGGGTATAAGCTCAATAAAGATGTACTTCATGATCGGTCTGCCCGGGGAAACTGAGGAGGATGTTAAAGCCATTGTGGAACTCACTTCCAGAGTTAAGGAGATAGTTGGGTCCGTGAGCGTCTCCGTGAATCCACTGGTTCCAAAACCTCATACACCCCTTCAGTGGATGCCTTATGGAGGGGACTTCTCAGCATCACCACAGGATAACCTGGAGAAACTGGAAGAGAAGTCGAAACTTCTGAAAAAGGAATTTGCAAGAATGGGTGTTAAAGCTGAGGTTGAAAGCGTTGAAAAATTTGCTGTTCAGGTAGTTCTTTCAAGGGGTGGAAGGGATGTTGCTTCTCTCCTTACCACGAAACCCAAGTTGTCTGCCATCAAAAAACTGGGGCTGGAGAAGTATCTGGGGGAGATTGATGTAAATCAGCAACTCCCGTGGGATTTCATAGATGTGGGATACAAAAAGAGCAGGCTTGTGAGGGAATATGAGCGAATACTTGAAAGGGCTGGCATCAGCTGATGTCACCACATGCGCAGAAAAGCTCGTTTAAGGCAGAAAAGACATCATCAAAACCTGCTGAGGTGATTGAGGACATCCTAATGAGCCTGTAAGGCAGCGTTGTGTACTCTACAAACTCTACAAGCTTCTCCATTAGCTCTGCCAACACTCCTTCTTCCTCCCCAATCCTTCTCTTTACTTCATTCAAATCGGGGATTTCGGTAATATCACATTTGTTGAAGACCGTCAGCGTAGGAATAGAGAGGCGGAGCGATACTACTGCGCTCTGGGCGATAATCGAAATGAAATTCTCTGGAGTTGATACTCTGGTGGAGTCGACGATGAAGATGCAGGTGCTGAATCCATTTAAGCTCTCAACAACATTCTCACCAAAATTAGAATACAGAAACAGCTCCATCTGGCCAGGGGTGTCAATAATCACGTATTCTGCATCCGGTATGAGCTTGGTGATGTGTTGCTGAGCAATTTCAACGGATTTCAGGAGTGCTCCGTTGACTCCCAGATTGAACTGCTCCATTACCTCCTCCGCTTTCACGAACTTCCGGATATCCCACTCTGTTTGATAGATGGGGGGCGATGCTGGGTCGAGATTTACTGTTCCCACCAAGTATCCCTTTCTCCTAAGATAATCTGAGAAGTTCAGGGTGAAGGTGCTTTTTCCGCTGCCAGCGGTGCCCACAACTATAATGTTCACATTTATTGCGAAACAGCTGGGCAGATAAACTTAATTCCTTAACTTTATTCCACTCTTATTCGACTCCAAGCTGCCTGAGAACCTTCTCCGCAATTCCCTTCCCGATTATCATGGGCAATTTGTCCTTGCTGGCAATAATGTCATCAACGCTCTTAATTCCATGCCGGTAGAGCTTTCTCGCCCTGACCCGACCAATTCCCTTGAGCCTGATAAGATCAAGCAGCTCTTCCTTCACTCCGTAGTTCAGCCTCTCCTCCAGCCCTGCGAAAAATCCAGTCTGAGGATGGGCGAGATGCTCTGCAACTCTTCGCAACGCATGCATGAGCCACTGGGCCGTTTCAACAACTCTTCTGAGATCACCTGGAGCGATGCTGAACTTGTCGCATATAACGTCTTCATCCCTCTCGTTAATCCAGTCATGGAGGCAGAGGGCAGTCTTAACCTCAGACAGGAACCAGTCGTAGTCGGATGAATAGACAGATGGTGCGTAGGTGAGCCTCTCCTTGAGAGCCAGAGCCTCCTCCTCTATCCACTCCTCACTCCTCCTGACATAAAGAAGCTCCATGTCTGGAGACCTGCATATCAGATGGAGAGCTCCGATCTCTGAAACCTCTGATCTGCTAAGCGTATCTCTGAAAATGAAACCCGTCATGGGGTCTATGTAGAGTCTTGAGACAAGCCTTCCAAATTCAGTTGGAGAGACATTACCGTCCCACTCAACCATTTCCCACTTCTCAAGCTGTCCGATTATTCTCTCAAGCTCGTATCTCGCTGAGACCTCGTTTTGATGGAAAAAGAAGGTGGATGAGAAGAACCCTTCCAGCTCTTCGAGAGTTCTGGCGAAGCCTTCAGCTATTATGGAAAGGCTGTGGAATCTCAGATGGGCTTCGCTTCCAAGCTTGGATTCCACCCTCTCAGGCTCACCCAGAACGTAATTGTTCAGCACAAAGTCCTTATCGGATTCTTTTCTGGCTATAACAACCGCCTCCCCCCACTCATCCATCCCTGGTCTGCCTGCTCTGCCTGCCATCTGCTTGTACTCCAGAACCTTTATTGGCTTGCTGTAACCGTCGAAGCGGCGGTAGCTCTTAATTATCACTCTTCTCGCCGGCAGATTCACTCCGGCAGCCAGCGTTGGTGTTGCCACAACCACTCTGATCATCCCCTGCCTGAAGGCATCCTCAACAACCTTTCTCTGCTCGTTAAGCAGTCCAGCGTGGTGGAAGGCAACGCCATGTCTGACACATTCTGCCAGTTTCTGACTCATCTCGCCTTCGTTCTCTTCAAGTATGGCCTTTGCCAGCTCTGTCAGCTCCTCTAGATTTTCCGGCCGTTCAAACTCCGCGTATCTCCTGGCTGTAGCAGAGAGCTTTACTGCCGTAGCTTCAGCATTTCTTCGAGTAGAGTCAAAAATGAGGACGGAACCGCCATCTTCGAGAGTATCCTTTACCAAGGAAGCCACTGCATCTCCTTTGAGACTCTTTTCTGCAATTTTAATCCCATCCTTATATAGCTCCAGCCTTCCCCTGCAGATCACTCCTTCGTAGAGAGGCGTTGGGCGCCATTCGCTCTTTATCAGCTCTGCATCCAGCCACTCAGCAATCTCACTGGCGTTTGGAATTGTTGCTGACAGCGCAAGAATTCTGATGTCAGGATTAACCTTTCTGAGCTTTGCTATGAGCACCTCCAGAACTGCGCCACGCTTTGCGGAATCCAGCAGGTGGATTTCGTCCACAACTAAGCACGTCACGTCTTTGATCCATCTCGCTCCGTTTCTGATGAGGGAGTCAGCTTTCTCGCTGGTTGTCACGATTATGTCGCAGTCTCCAAGCCATTCATCTCTTGCTTCATAATCTCCCATAGACATTCCGATTTTCAGGCCGATCTGCTCCCACTTCTTGAAATCTTCAAACTTTTCCGCAGCCAGAGCTCTCAGAGGAACTGTGTAGAGAGCTTTACCACCATGAAGAACGGCGTGAAGCATGGCAAGCTCTGCTATGAGTGTTTTTCCGCTGGCAGTTGGTATGGCAATCACCATGTTGCGCTCGCCAAACAATCCTTTTTTTACGGCATCCTCTTGAGGGGGGAAGAGAGAGCTAATGCCATTCTCTTCCAGAACCTTAACAGCGAAGCGTGAAATGTGGGGTTCGAGTTTGGTTATGTGCATCATACTTTGCATCGTATCTTCTCGACAAGACTTACTTAAAAAGGTTGCAGCAGGTTACAGGAAATTGATAGCACAAATTATAAAACTACAAAATATTTGTTGAAAGCTCAAAATGGTTAATGAGGTAAAAGCTAAAAAGGAAGAAATTCAAATTGTTCAAAAGGAGGGTTTGAAGATGTCTGAAGAGAAAAAGAAAAAATACTACTATTATGCGGCGGAGGAAGTGAAAGCTAAGAAAGAGGAAAAAGAAGAGGGGAAGAAGGAAGAGAAGAAGGAATAGTCACTCTCGATGCAGTTTTCTGAAATACATTTCCTTTCACTGACATGACTGACTAAAAAATTCATTTTGAAAGCTTTTCTATCAAATCCAAAGATGAAGCTCCAGGAAGGAGGAGGGGCAGGGTGGGCGGATAAAAATTGAGTAAGTCATTTATGGCAATTAGCCTATACATCAAAGTTAAACAAACAATCTCAGGAAAATGCACAATTATTTTTAGACCGCAAACTTCATAAATCTCATCTCCTCAGCCTTTCTCAGGCCACGGTAGCTCAGCCGGTAGAGCGCGTGCTTGGTAAGCACGAGGTCGCGGGTTCAAATCCCGCCCGTGGCTCTTTTTGTTTTTTAGTGTTTTGAGGGGTTTTTTATTACTCTTACTATTTCACCGTCTTCTCCATCCAAATTTTAAGAATAAAACAGCTCCCGCGATAAATGCAGCAAACAAACTCCAACCAGTTGAACAAAAATTGAATCTAATTCACAAAATTGATCGCGATTACCCATAATATGTATGCAAAGAATAGTATGACCACTGCACCAATAGCCCAGTCTAGTATATTATCAATCTCATTGCTCATTCTCCGCGCCCGACATGCTTTTCTCTTTAAAACAAATCAAACCCAAATTCATCTTTTTTCATCCTCTTTCTGCCTCCTTTCTTCTTCTTACCACCTAATGGGTCTGAGATGTCAAGTTCTGGCACGTTTAAAGCGAACGGGGTCTTTCTTCTTCTTTCCTTGTACTTTTTTAGGCAACATTCTTTTGTACTTTTTTGGGTCAATACCAAGTTTTTTCAGTTGTTTCTCGGTCAACAAGCCTCTGTCATACTTTTTGTGACAGGTTGGATACATCGGAACTACTTGGGAGCCACCTTTAGAATGTGCTTTTTAGATGGGCTTTTTCCAACACTCCAACGCTTTTCTCACTCTTACCGCATATAACACATTTATTTCCGAATAGTTTCTTCTTTACTTCCCATTCTGACTTGCTTATGTATTGTCTTCTTTTCTTTTCCTCTTTTTCACCCCAAATATTAAACATTTAACTCACTCAAAGCCCCTTTGGAAAATTCTATCTTGGAAATATTTATGGTTTTCTTTTCAAAGTTTTGACTTTCTATTTATTCAACTTTTACTTTTATTCCACTAGCCAAAATCAAGTATTTAATTTCAATAATAATTTAATTTATCAATTTAATAGCTATGCCCACCCACCCGTCCCTAAGCTTCATATTTTGACAGTATTCTAAAATTTTCACAAAATCTCACCAAATCAACTAAAATGAATCTCCGAGACGGAGGAGGAGCTGGGTGGGCGGGATAAAAAACACATTATAATTTTGAGATCTTAACAGAGTGGACTCAAAAACCACATTCAAAAATTTCAGAGAACTCAATCATCGATTAAACAATTAAACACTTACTCAATCCTACTACTCTTATCCAGCTCCTTAACAACAATCGCATCCTCTTCACTCAACCCAACCCACTTTATACGATATCCCAGAACCGGAAGAACCTCATACCCGACGCCGTATCTCTCCAGCACTGATGCAGCATCAGCAAGCTTCTCTGGCTTTATTTCCTCTAGTTTTTGGGCAATCTCATCCAGAATCTCCTTTTTGATGGCAAAGGCTCCGGCAAGAACGTAATCTTTGGGGAGCTTTTCAGCTACTTCATTAACTGAGACGCCGTATTCCTCTGCCAGCTCTTTCAGATGTATGACTTCTTTTTCCTCCATGTCAAAACTCATTTCGCTGATGTCGGCCCTCAGATACAGGTTTATTCTCCTGATGACCTCGTTATACGGAATCTTGGTTGAGAAGAAGATCACGTCTTCATCTGCTTTGATGCCACGTTTTTTGCTGCAATATTCCTTTCCGTATTCTTCTCTAGCAATGACTATCAGCGGCACATTTACCTGTCTGATCTTCTCCATCTTCTTCTTGAGATATTCCTCCGTCCAGAAACCCACTATCTCAACATAAACTTCCTTCTCACCTCTCCTCACTAGAAAATCCGGTATGAATGCGTATCTTCCAGCCTTAATCACATCCGGTTCTCTGATGACTTCAGCCCCTGTTATTGCCCTGACTTTCCTCTCAAACTCCTCCTCAAGGGAAGAGTCAAACTCAATCCTTTCATCATATTCTGGGAAAAGGTGTCCTTGCCTATAGTCTAGCTCCAGCAGGTAGATTCTATTGGTATTTTCATCCAGAATCTCTGCTCGAATCCACCATTCATCAGCCTTCAATATGGAGGGTATCAGCTTGGCAATGGAGGTTCCGTACTTTCTTGTCATTTTCAGAATGGATGCTGCTCCTGTCACGCTGATTAGGATTTTACCTTCCTCATCCTTTCCTTCCTCCTCATAAAGCTCATACATGAGGCCCAGCCACTTTATTCGTCGAAATATCTCCTTGTGGTTTGAAGAAGTCCAGAAAGTCAGGCGAAGGCAGTTAAAAATGGCAGTCTGGAGGAGCGAGAGATTGTAGAGTCTGATCAGCTCATCAGGTGAAATCTCTCTGACTTCCGCTACCACTAGCTCTTCATCCATGTCTGCAAACATGACCTTCTCAACATCCATCGGACTAACCCTAAAGTATCTTGCAGCCAGCTCGATAACCTGCTGCCTGTCCTTCTTTGAAGTGACATACCCCCTCTCAAAGAGGTACAGCCTCACTTTAACCGGGTCAAGATGGGAGACATCAAAAGGGCATACCTTCTCGATGCAGAAGTTCTCAATAACTCTGACGAAGCCTCTGACCTTCCTATAGTTTCTGGCATTCTCCACCTTTTTCAGAGCTGCCATTATCGAGCCGTACTTCTTCCCTTTCCCGGCCTTAAAAATGCCGATGATCTGCTCAGCCAGAGGGTACTCCCTTTCTCCAGCAAATCTCGGGAACATCTTCCCCTTATACTTCCTGACCTCAAGGAGATCTTTTGGAAGCATTGCTCCTCCTCCTGGCAGTGTGCACCTCCCCAGTCTCTCTGGAGATAAGCTCGTAAAGGATGGCCTTCTCCTTCCCTTTAGACGGCCTGAGAATCCTCCCGAGGCGCTGGATAAACTCCCTGACACTCCCACTTCCGCTCATGATTATTCCAACGCTGGCATCGGGCACATCAATTCCCTCATCAAGCACCTGACTGCTGACGATGGCCTTGAACTTCCCTTTCCGGAATCCATCAAGTATAATTTTCCTCTCATCCTTCGAAGTTCGATGCGTTATGGCAGGAATCAGAAAGGCTCTGGATATTGTGTAAACAAGTTCATTGTGCCGGGTGAATATGATTATCTTGTCTCCCCGATGCCTCTCCAACAGCTCTTTCAGCTTTCTTATCTTGTTTCTGGAGTTAAAAGCAATCTTTCTGGCCTCATCCCAGGCTCTGAGAGCATCATATGCTCTGGCATCGTATCCAGTGGCCATTATAACTCTGTGGAAATCCTCCACGCTTCGCAGAACTATCCCCTTCCTTCTGACATATTCTCTGAAAACTTTCGCCTTAGCTTCGTATATCCTTCGTTCTTTCTCTGTCAGCGGCACGTATATTCTTTTCACCACATAGCTTGCAAGATGCTTTCCAGCCAGATCTGAAGGCTTTAACTCGAATATTTTTCCACCTACAAGCTCTGGCAGAAGCTCGTGCTTTCCATCGTCTCTCTCAAAAGTGGCGGTGAGGCCAAGGCGGTAAGGAGCGGCGCACATCTCGGCTATGTGTATGTAGGACTGGGAAGGAAGATGGTGCACCTCATCAAAAACAAGAAGCACGAATTTATCTCCCAACAATTCGGCGTTTATGTAAGCAGAATCGTAGGTTGCAACAGTAATGGGCTTCAGCTCCTTCTTTCTTCCACTGAACTCACCTATCCATTCGCCAAAGACCGAAAGCTTCTCTACCCACTGGTCAAGTAAGTCGAGAGTTGGAACAACCACCAGCGTTGGGACTGATAACTCCTTTATGACTTCAAGAGCCACATAGGTCTTCCCCGAACCGGTAGGTAGAACGATGCACCCTCTCCTGTCCAACATCCATCTCTCAACAGCCTGCTGCTGGTAATCTCTAAGTTCAAGCTCAGCTTCAAAAAAGGGGCAAGGTATGGGGTTGAGCACATTATCCTCAAACTCAATTCCCGCTTTTTCCAGATATTCCACCACATCCCTGTACCTGCTTGCTTTCGCTCGGTAACATTTGGAGCGGGAGTCATAGGTGGCAAAGGGGATGTGGACACCCCCATCAATTCTTATGGTGCCTTTCTCGTAGCTCATCCTGGTCTTCATTTTTCTTATCCTTAACTTCTCATTGCATTTTTCACAATTAGTGCTAGTCTCTTGTGGGAATGAGGGAAGAGAGCCACCCTATGTAATCCCCAATGGACCTCGTCTGAATCCAGACCTTCCCAGAGCCTTTGAACTCGGCAACCAGCCCCTCTCCACTTAACAGAGTGGCTTTGAGTCCTCCTGCTCTGCTTATACTGTAGTCCAGAGACTCCTCGAAGGCAACTATATGGCCAGTATCCACTTTCAGCCTGCCATCAACGTCGATGTTCTCGACTCCACCAAATGATGAGAGCCAGAGATCGCCATGTCCTTCAAGTTTCAGCAGAAACAGTCCTTCTCCGGCAAAAAACGTCTTCGCACCACCCCACTTCGTATCAATATCTATCTCAGGGGATGACGCAAGAAAGGCACCACTTTGAGCGTAGATTTTCCCATCCACATTCAGATGGACTATGTCTCCCTGATATGAGGGAGCCAGCCCTAGCAACCCTTCTCCCCTCGAAACGAAGCGGTTTATGAAAAAGGACTCGCCACCCATCAATGTTCTCTTGAAACCACTCAGCAGCCCCCCTTTCATCTGGGTTTTGAGCTCCACGTTTCTCATGTAAACCATGGCTCCAGTTTCGGCCTGCACTTCCTCTCCATCCTCCATTTTGAGTTCTAGAAGGCTGTAACTTGGCCTAGAAAGAATTCGAAACTCCATGGAAATGCTTGGCATCCTCTATTATTAACCTTTTGACCCTCTTGTAACCTTTTGTAGGTTCTTGGCTGTGGATGTTGAGAGTGCAGTATATAGGCTGCAGCATCCAGAATCAACCCAAATTTTAAAATCTCAGCAGCAAATCCTTCACGATGAGAATTCAGATAATGGGTGCTGGTGCCCTCGGATGCCTTTTTGGCGCCTTAATCCAGCAAGCCGGTTATGAGGTGATTTATGTAGCCAGGGGAAAGCAGTATGAAGCTTTAAAGAAGGGATTGAAGGTCTCAGGTCTGATGGAGGCGGAGTTCTTGGTTAAAACGTCATCAAAACCTATTGATGCTGATGTAACTTTTGTTACCGTTAAAGCCTATGACACAGAAAATGCTGCGAAAGCTCTGGCAGAGATTGATCCAGGTATTGTATGCAGTTTGCAGAACGGCGTAGGAAATGAGGAAATACTCATGCAACACCTGAACAGGGTCATCGGCGGCACAACAACCTATGGGGCCAATATGCTTGAGCCAGGACACATAATCTTCGCTGGCAAGGGCATAACCTACATTGGAGAAATAGATGGTGGGATAAGTGAGGACGTTAGGATCGTTGAAGAAGTCCTGAAAAATTCCTACATAGAAGTTGAAGTGGTGGAAGACATAAGAAGGAGAATATGGGTAAAAGCGGCTATCAACGCCTGTATAAATCCAATTACTGCCCTCACCAGAGTGAGAAATGGCAAAATTGCTGAGGTTAAGGAACTCTGGGACATAGCAGAAAAAATTGCTGAAGAGTGCGAAGCTGTTCTGAATGCTCTGGGTTTTGAAACAGGAAATCTTAAAGAAGTGGTAAGAGAGGTTGTCATCAAAACTGCCAACAATCGCTCGTCAATGCTTCAGGATATTGAGAAGGGGAAAAGGACAGAGATAGACTTTATAAATGGAGCTTTTGTGGCGAAAGGTGAAGAGGTAGGTGTGGATGTGGTGTACAACAGAATAATGTGGAACATGTTAAAGGGGGTAGAAAGAGCTCATGGAATGGTATGAAGTTGTATTCGTTTCCGCCCTACCTATAGTCGAGTTGAGGGGAGGAATTCCTCTAGCATTATATGCTGGTTTTACACCACTGCAGGCCTATATTCTTTCAGTGCTTGGCAATATCCTGCCTGTGCCTTTCCTCCTTCTCACCCTCCACAAAATCTCTGAAATCGCTCAGCGATGGAATATGACTGCCAGAATTTTTGGGAAGCTGGTATTGAGAACTGAAAAGAAGAGGGACATCATAGATCGTTACGGCTATCCTGGCCTTGCTCTTTTCGTTTCAATCCCACTACCGGTTACCGGTGCCTATACTGGCTGTCTTCTGGCATTCATTCTGGGATTGAAGCCACTTAGGGCAAGTATCTATATTGCTGCAGGAGTAATTATTGCGGGAATTGTTGTAATCGCAGCATCCATGGGGGTGTTTGGAGCTTTCAAATTCATCAATTTCCAGTTTTTCAATTATTTATAATTGAGATTGTTTCAGACAAGGGAGAAATTAGAAATGGGAAATTTCTTTTTTCAAATCTCATCTTTGCGGCAAAAAGCTTTAAAATCCCGCTGGAAATCATCTGTTGTCTGGTGATGGAAATGGAAACAGACCTTCCAGTGAAGGAAATAATGACGAGGGAAGTCTGTGTGGGTGAAAAAGATGAATCGCTTCTGAATGCCTCCAGAAGAATGCTAGAATATGGTGTTGGAAGTATAGTTGTTGTGGAGGACGGAAAACCGGTAGGCATCGTCACGGAGAGAGACATTCTTGAGAAGGTGGTATCCAGAAACAGAGTGCCTTCTGAAGTAAATCTTGGAGATATAATGAGTTACCCAGTAATAACTATCAAACCCACCTACAGCCTCAGAGAAGCTGCTAAGATAATGCTGAAACGTGGGATAAGAAGGCTGCCTGTTGTGGATGGAGACAGGCTCCTCGGAATAGTGACTGATACCGACATCCTTACTGTCTCACTTGACCTTGGCGAATTCATGGGTTTGATAACTGACAGGTTTTATGACATTGAGGAGGAAATTGGAGGAAAGTGTGAGCGATGTGGCAAGTTTACCGAGAACCTTTTTGACCTTCAGGGCATGAAGGTTTGTGAGGACTGCTACGAGTCAGAGTGAGGGTTAAAGTGGAAATAGTGAGGTATAGTGGGGTGTATTAATGAAAGTTAGGCGAAACGACTTTATCGGAGCAAAAATAGGTGATGATGAGCGTAAATCGGGAAAAAATGTCATCAAGCCAGGTTCTGTGATGAACGTGGCCACCAAAAATGTAATCACAATTCCTCCAACTTCTACCATCATGAGTGCAGTCAAGAGTATGATCACTTACAGCTTCAGGAGGCTTCCCGTTGCCGATCCTGGCACAAAGAGACTTGAGGGAATAATCACCGGAATGGACATAGTTAACTTCTTCGGCGGTGGAGAGAAGCACAGAATAGTTGAGGACAGGTATGATGGAAACCTTCTTGTGGCAATTAATGAGGAAGTCAGAGAGATAATGGAAAGGAATGTTATTGCAGCAGATTTTACCAGTAGCTTTGAGGATGTTCTGGAGCTTTTGCTCAAGAATAGAGTTGGAGGCATGCCGATAGTTGATAGAGAGGATAGAGTTATCGGAATTCTAACGGAGAGGGATGTCCTGCATTACCTCTCATCCCACAAGAACTTTGATGGAATCGTTTCAGACTATATGACGAGAGGAGTGATAACTGCTGAACCTGACACTACCATCAGAGATGCTATGAAACTGATGGTGGAAAAAGGTATCAGAAGACTACCCATAATAAAAGACGGCATACTTATGGGTTTGATAACCTCAACAACTCTGCTCCAGTACTTTGCTTCTGGCGAAGCTTTCAAGCTTCTGGTTACTGGAGATGTGTCGGAAATTATAGACAAGCCTGTCAAAGTGATCCTGTCCAATGAGAAGGTTCTGCAGTACCGGGAACCCCTTACATTCCCACCATATGCCAGCATAAGCGAAGTGGTTGACAAAATGGTGGAGACGGGCCATGGAGCAGCCCTCATTGTGGGAGATGAGGATCTGGAAGGTATAGTAACTGAGAGGGACCTTGTCAGATTTCTCTGCCAAGTCAAGTGCTAATTTTTATGAAGTTCGTCGCTGAAGCCCTCAATTTAACGCCCCCTGCTGCAGAAAGGCTGGGGGAAAGAAATATATTAAAAAATGCTCTGATTAAACACCCTTTTTTTGGGGATGTCATCGAAGCTTACAAACTGGAGAAGAAATTTGGAGAATATGAAGAGGGAACACTCATAGCAAAGACAAAACACGGCTTGGAAGTTGTGAGGGGATATCCCAAAATCCGAAGGGCTCTGACCCTCTATCCCACCATCAAAAGACGATTCAGTGGAGAAGTCGCTTTGGAAGAAAAAATGAACGGATATAATGCCAGAATAGCCTTGTTGGGAGAGAACATCTACGGGATAACCCGGAGAGGCTACATATGCCCTTACACTACTGAGAAAGCAAGAGAGCTAATTGATATTGCTTTTTTTCATGACCATCCTGACCTCATGCTGTGTTGCGAAGCTGTCGGAGAGGAGTCTCCCTTTGTACCCAAGGCTACTTACGGAGTAAAACTGGAGTTCTACGTTTTTGATATCCGGGAGAAGAGAAGCAACAGGCCTCTGAGCATCAGGGAAAAGGAAAGGCTCTGCCAGGAATATTCGTTAAACATGGCGCCCATACTTGATGTGGTTGAAGTGGAGATTGCCCATGAAATAGCCTTTGAGGTGGTGAAGAAACTTGGGGAGGAAGGCAGAGAGGGTATAGTTTTCAAGGATGTTGAGATGAAAAAAGAGCCCATAAAGTACACATCAAGTCAGTCGAATTGCGGGGATCTGAGATACGCATTCCGTTACTTCAATGATTATGGAAGGGACTTTATGTTCTCCAGAATTGTCCGAGAAGGTTTTCAGAGCTTTGAGCTAAAGGAGAATGAAAGAGAATTCAGGGAGCGCTGTTTGAGACTTGGAATGTCAATTCTTCAGCCCATGGTTGAAAGCATCAGGGAGGTGGCTGAGGGTAAGAAGATAACCGAGAAAACTAGGCTGAGCTTTTCCAGCATGGAGACGCTGAAGCTCTTCAAGGAGCACGTGAGGAGGATGGGGATTGAGGCAGTCTTTGGAGATATTGAGGAAAAGGATGGCAAATACGTTGTGACCTTCGAAAGGATGATGGTGAGCACCACAGATAAAATAAAGGGGCACCTGAAGGGTGGGCTCTGGTGATAGCGGCAGGAATAGATGCCGGAACCTCTGGGTACGAGATCTTCATCATGGAAAACGGGAAGGCTGTAGCTAAACTCAGCTTTTCAAAGGAAGAAGTTAAGGAAAATCCGGGGGCGATTGTTGAAGCTCTGAAAAGCTGGAGTGTTGATGTGGCTGCCGGCCTCTCAGGCTATGGGATGCCCGTAAAGAAGTTCTCTGAGCTTACAGACGATGAGATCTTCCTGATGACACTCAACCTTGATAGAAAAGCCACACTTGGGCTGAGAACGCTGATAGATGTGGCCAGAAGAAGCAATGTGCCTATTTACACAATACCTGGCCTCATCCATCTCGATACCGTCCCAAAGCACAGGAAGATGAACCGCATTGATATGGGAACCTCTGACAAGCTCTGCAGTGTTGCACTGGCTCTTGCGACTATTGAGGGGCTTGCAGAACAGAACTTCATTCTCGCAGAAATCGGTTACGGTTTCAGCTCCTTCATAGCGGTTGATAAGGGTAGGGTTGTTGATGGACTGGGGGGCACATCTTCCTTCCCAGGTTGGAGCAGCCTCGGCTTTATGGATGCCGAATTAGCTTATCTGCTTGGAGGCTTTGAGAAAAGTCTGGTGTTTGCAGGAGGAGTTAAGAGTTACGCCGATGACGAGGGGTTGAGTGAAAGGGAGGCCCACGAAATTCTTGCTGAGTTCGCTGCAAAGAGTGTAAAGGCTCTTGAACCTAGCATTAAGTGGGATAGAATTATTTTGTCGGGGAGTAAGGCTAAAGCAATATCGAAAAAGCTGTCTGAGATATTTGAGGATGAAGTCACGCTTCTGGAAGGTTTTGGGGTTGCGAAGCAGAGTGCTGAGGGCGCTGCAGTAATTGCTGAGGGGATTGAAGGGGGAGAATACAGTTGGGTGGTGGAAAAGCTTCGCATAAAGGAGGCTAAGGGAACCGTTCTGGATTATCTAACATCTGACGTGTTGAGGCATCTGAAACGTGCCAGCCACATCAGCCACATCAGATATCCTCCTTGATTTTAATCACCCTTACAGCTTTTTCAATAACGCTAATCGTTGCTCTCCCCTTAAGCTGCGGGTTTCCATCTGCTGATATAACTGTATCACACTCAATAACAGCTTCTTCACCATAGTCTAGGCTGAGTGTTACGGTTTCTATGGGCTCAACCTTTCTCAAGTCTTCTTTTGTGTAGTCTGCCACCACGATAGGGTGGCTTACACAGCCAACAACAGCAGGGAAGCCGACAAAGGTAGATATAGCTGTACCTCCAGCAGTCCCTTTACCAAGAAAACTTTCTGAAGTGAGGTTGACGAAAACGTTGCCGAAAACTCCTTCAATGGTCTTTTCATCAATAGTCACCTTGGCACGGAACTTTTTCGGAGTGCATGGCACTTTCTCCCCTTTCATGAACTTTTCAGCATCCACATGGGCTATTCTGTCCTCCATGGTGGTCAAGATGGTGTTTCCTGCAGCTATATCATTGAACGCCAGCTTTCCAGTCTCCTTTAGCAGCAAAGCGTCAACCTCAACAACTTTCAACCTCTCTGGATTGAATTCTGGTGGGGTTATCAGCCATCCCGCATTGGTGGTGCCAGTACCTATGCAGAGGAGTGGAGTTTCTGGCATGGCTGAGGCAGCGTCACTTGCAGTCCCGTCGCCACCAAAAACAACGATAGCGTCCACCTTTCCATCCATTGCTTTCACGAGCTGCGTGGTGTCCTTGCCACTGTAACTGCGCTGAATTTTGACAGGTTTTGCGTTCACGTAGCGTTCTCCCAGCTCTTCCTCACCTGCCAGAACAGCCTCACCTAGCTTTTCAACAACGCTCCTCACAAGCTTTTCATCCACACCTCTGCCGGCAAAGGGATTCACCACAACGCCGAGCTTCATGTAGTATGCAGCCCCCTTAACTTCCTTCAAATCTATCTAACGCTATCTACGACAGTCTTAAGTACATTGCTGTCAACTCTTGTTCATGAGACGTCCCGCAGTGGCAGGTTCCTTCTATCCCCGGAACCCTGAATCGCTGATTGCCATGCTTAAGGAGTTCACTTCACCAAATCCTGACTCCAGACTTGTGGCGTGCGTGTCACCTCATGCAGGATACATGTATTCAGGGAGAACAGCCGGCAAAGTGCTCTCTTTAACGCCAAAGGCTGACACCTACGTCATTCTCGGCCCCAATCATACGGGTTACGGCTCTCCGGTTGCAGTTGGTATGGACTCATGGATGACTCCTCTGGGCGTTGTAGAGGTTGATCAGGAGTTTGTTGATGCAATGCCGAAGATATGTGTGGTTGTTGATGATACTGCCCACAGATACGAGCACAGCTTAGAAGTGCAAGTGCCATTTCTCCAGTTTCTGCATGGGGACATAAAAATCGTCCCAATCTGTCTGGGCTTACAGGATCAGGAGACTGCCAAAGATGTTTGTGATGAGATAATTAAGGCTGAAGAAGAGACTGGCAAGAGGGTTGTGGTAATTGCATCAAGCGACATGCACCATTATCTACCAGATGATGAGTGCAGGAGGCTGGATGGAGAGGTTATAGATGCCATTATCTCGATGGATATCCCAGCTTATTACAGGAAGATCTACGATATGCAGGCCAGCGTTTGTGGATACGGGACGATAGGAGTTGCTATGTACTATGCCAAGCACAAGAACGCCAGACCAGAACTGGTGGATTACTCCACCAGTGGTGATGTGGCTGACAGAAGCAGCGTTGTGGGGTATGCAGGTATAGCCTTTAGGGTTTAGCCACTTGTGTTATGTGGCAAGGGTAAAAAGCTTTGAAAGCTCTCCTCGTCTTATTTAGCAGCTAGACAATGGAATGATTGAATGTGAAACAATTTCAAGATATAGTATTAAACCTTCTTCCACCCAAAATTTATTAATCACCCTGCAGTGCGGAAAACGATGAGAGCCTCAGCTCCGGGGAAGGCCTTTCTGTTTGGGGAGCATGCGGTGGTGTATGGCAGGCATGCTCTCGTTACTGCCATAAATCTCAGGTGCTATGTAGATGTATCAAAGGGTTCAAGCATCAGGATAACCTCCCCTCTCGGGACAACCTCACTGGATTTTGAAGTGCACCCCTATGTCAGCTTCGCCATCAAGCGCTTTTCTGAAATTGAAAAGATTAACGGGGTAAACGTAAAGATTGAAAGCGAAATTCCCGTCGCATCTGGGTTGGGCAGTTCTGCTGCTGTCACAGTCGCAACCCTTGCTGCGTTGGATGCTGAATTTGAAGCTGGGCTTGATAAAGAGGATGTATTTGAACTGGCAAGGAAGGTGGAACTTGACGTTCAAGGGGTTGGGAGCGGAACCGATCCCTTTGTTTCAACCTTCGGTGGTGCATGGCAAATCCCCGAGAGAAAGCCAATTAGTCTCGATATGGAATTTCTGGTTGTGGATACAGGGGAGAAATCTATAACCTCGGAAATGGTGGGAGGAGTTGCAGAACGAAGAAAGGTCATGCCGGAAGTTTATGAGAAGATTTTTGATGCCATCGACGTTGTGTCGATTGAAGCCATCAAGAACGTGTCAAATCAGGAGAATTATCCAGAGCTGTTCAGGATAAATCAGGCTCTGCTCAAAGCCATAGGAGTTTCCAGCAGGAAAATTGAGGAGCTAATAGAGAAGCTTGATGAATTCGGCATTGCTGCCAAGCTCACTGGAGCTGGAGGTGGCGGATGCGTTATAGGGATTGGCCAAGAGGATAAGCTTATGAATGCAGCCCAAAAATTTGGCGGGATGATTGTGAGAGCAGAGAAGGAGGGCGTTAGAGTTGAGCAATAGATCTCTTAGAATACTCAAGATAGGAGGGGCAGTTATAACAGATAAGACCAAAGGAGTCACCAACAGGGCGAAGATGGAGGAAATCAGAAGAATAGCGGAGGAAATCTCCAGAATTCCCGACAGGCTCATACTGGTTCACGGTGTTGGCTCCTTCGGTCACCCTCATGTGGAAAAGTATGATCTGCTCCACAGAGTTCATCCATTAGGCCTAGCAGAAACTCATGCTTCGTGCAGGGAGCTAAATCTGATGATATGCAGAGAGCTGATGGCCAGAGGAGTTCCAGCAATAAGTGTATCCCCATTCAACGCTTTCTCCATTGAGAATGATCGATTCACAGTTCCCTTAGAGCTCATACAGCAGCTTGTGGATAATGGAATGGTACCAGTTCTTCACGGTGATATGGTGGCAGGAGATGGCCAGTATAGGGTCATATCAGGGGATAAGATAGTGGAAATGCTCGCCAATGGGCTTGGAGCGGATAGAGTTGGCTTCGCTACCGACACGCCCCTTTTGATTGAGGATAAAGTTATGGATGAACTAAGCCGCGAGGAGCTTCAGAAAATCCTTGATAAGATCGGAGACGCTGGAAATAAATCGGATGTGACCGGGGGCATGAGGGGTAAATTAGAAGCTATACTCAGGATTGGATGTGAAGTTGCTGTTTTTCAGGCTAATCCGGGAGCTATAGAGAAATTTCTGAGGGGTGAGAGGGTTGGAACCATCATACGGTAACCCATCAAATGCAACAGGTGAGAGGGTTAAAAGTAGAAAGCTGGATCATGTCAGGATATGTATTGAGGAGGATGTGGAATCAAGCTATACGGGCTTTGAGGACGTCATGCTTATCCATCGTTCCCTGCCCGAAGTGGATCTGGATGAAGTTGATACATCTGTTACCTTCTTGGATCATGGCTTTTCTGCACCACTTCTTATTGCTTCAATGACCGGTGGCCATCCAGAAACCAAGGTGATAAATGCAAATCTGGCTGAGGCTGCCGAAATGCTGGGTATAGGTATGGGTGTTGGAAGTCAGAGAGCTGCAATAGAAGATGAGAGTGTTGTTGACACCTTCTCTGTTGTCAGAGATAAAGCTCCGAACGCTTTCATATACGCCAACATAGGCATTCCCCAGTTGATAGAGAAGGGAGTCGAGATAGCCGAGAAAGCCATCGAGATGATTGATGCTGATGCCATTGCGATTCACCTCAATTTCCTTCAGGAGGCAATTCAGCCTGAAGGCGAGACGAAGGCAAAGGGGGCTTTGAAGGCGATAGAGGAAGCAAGTAAGGAGTTGAAGGTTCCGGTAATAGTGAAGGAGACAGGAGCTGGAATAACGGGAGATATGGCCGCAAAACTGAAGGAATGCGGTGTTGATGCAGTGGATGTTGGCGGAAAGGGTGGAACCAGCTGGAGCGGGGTTGAGGTGTACCGATTGAATGATGAAGTCTCGAAAAATATAGGAAAGGATTTCTGGAACTGGGGAATTCCAACAGCCTTTTGTGTAGTGGAGACACGTAGGATACTCCCCACCATTGCCACCGGTGGGATTAGGAATGGGATTGACGTGGCCAAAAGCTTAGCCCTAGGAGCATCTATGGCTTCATCAGCCCTACCATTTCTTCATCCTGCAACGGTAAGCGTTGATGAAGTAGTCAAAACCATAAATTACTTCATCAGAGGTCTCAAAACAGCTATGTTTCTCACTGGCTGCTCCAGAATTGATGAGCTGAAGGATGTAGAAGTGTTCATCACCGGAAAGCTTAAGGAATGGATGCAGTTCAGGGGGTTAAGCAGATGAGTGAAATGAGCGAAATGGATAGAATGAATCAGAGTGATGAGAGTAGTGGTATGAGCGAGAGTGATGAGTTCAAAAAGGAAATTGCCGCAAAAGCTGGGATAATCGAGAAAGCCATCAGAGAATATCTTCCAGTTAAAGAACCTGAAGGCCTGTATAAAGCTACTCGACACCTCCTCTATGCTGGCGGGAAAAGACTTCGCCCTGCGTTAACTCTAATTTCATGTGAAGCAATCGGGAGAGACTGGAAACCCATTCTGCCAGCTGCTCTGGCTGTAGAGGTAATACACACATTTACTCTTGTGCATGATGATATTATGGACAGAGATGAGATGAGGAGAGGCGTAAAAACAGTTCATGCTGAATTTGGTGAACCTGTTGCCATCCTTGCTGGTGACACTCTTTTTGCTGAAGCCTTCGAAATTCTTGCAGGCTGTAATGTCGAGGCAGAGAATGCTGTCAAAGCTTCAAAGCTTCTAGCAGATGTGTGTGTGAAAATATGCGAGGGACAGTACTTGGACATGAGTTTTGAAGATAGAGAGAGTGTGAAAGAGGAAGAGTATCTTGAAATGGTGCAGAAGAAGACTGCAACTCTTCTTGCAGCATCTTCAACCCTTCCAGCGGTTCTTTATGGCGAAGGGGAAGAAGTAGTTAAGGCCCTCTGGGATTATGGAATAAATTGCGGCATAGCATTCCAGATTCAGGATGACATTCTCGATCTTGTGGGCAAGGAGAAAATCGGAAAGGACTGGGGTAGCGACATTGTTGAGGGCAAAAAGACTCTGATAATGTTGAGAGCTATGGAAATGGGAGTGGAGATTGACATCTACGGAAAAGGGAAGGCTAGCTTGGAGGAGATTGAGAAAGCAGTCAAAAGACTGGAAGATTGCGGGGCAATAGAATATGCCAAAAGCAAGGCATTGCAGTTTGCTGAGAGGGCAAAGGAGAGTCTGAAGGTGCTGCCTGAAACCCATGCCAGAAAGCTGATGGAACAGCTTGCAGATTACATCGTCACTAGGGAGCACTGATGTTGTGAGTTATTAGATAATTTATTAGATAATTAAAGAATAATTAAAGAGTGATAGATTATGATGAGTTCAACGGAATCAAACAATACCAGAGATAAAATTCTCAGGATAATTGCTGCCAACGCAGCAAAGTATGGGAAGCCCAACCTCAAGGCAGTCATGGGTAAAGTTATGGCCGAAATTCCAGAGATGAGGGACAATCCCAAGGAAGCTATAGAAATTGTCAGAAACCTGATATCGGAATTCGAAGCTTTGAGTGAAGCTGAGAAAAAGAGATTTTTGGAGGGAGTTGAGGAGAAAAAAGTCGTTAAGGAGCACCACCTTCCACCGCTGGAAAGAGCCGAAAAAGGCGTTGTTATGCGCTTCGCCCCAAATCCTAACGGACCTCCAACTCTGGGGTCTGCTAGAGGAATCATAGTCAACAGCGAATACGTAAGGATGTATGGCGGGAAATTCATTCTCCGCTTTGATGACACTGATCCGAGAACGAAGAGACCAATGATAGAAGCTTATGACTGGTATCTTGAGGATTGTGAGTGGCTGGATGCAAAGCCGGATGAAGTTGTTTACGCTTCAAAACGAATTTCCATGTATTACGATTATCTGATGAAGTTGCTGGAGATGGGGAAAGCCTATCCTTGCTTCTGCTCCCAGGCTGAATTCAAGAAGTACAGGGATTCTGGCCAGGAATGTCCACATCGCAATACTGCTGTAGAGGACTCTCTTGAGATCTGGGAGAAGATGCTTGAAGGCGTATATCAGGAAGGAGAGGTTGCTGTAAGGATAAAGACAGATATGAGGCATAAAGACCCGGCAATCAGAGACTGGGTCGCCTTTAGGATAATCTACGCCTCCCACCCAGTTGTTGGCGATGCATACCACGTTTATCCAACCCTCGACTTTGAATCGGCAATTGAAGACCATGTTTTAGGCATAACCCACATACTGAGAGGGAAGGATTTGATGGACTCAGAAAGAAGGCAGAGGTACATCTACCAGTACTTCGGCTGGGAGTATCCCATCACAAAGCTCTGGGGGAAGGTGAGCATCTTCGAGTTCGGAAAGCTTTCAACAAGTCAGCTGAGGAAGGAAGTGGAGGCTGGGAGGTATAGAGGATGGGACGACGTAAGGCTGCCCACCATAAAGGCTTTCAGAAGGAGGGGCTTCAGACCTGAAGCCATACGGAAGTTTTTCCTATCTCTTGGTGTTAGCGAGAACGATGTGAGCGTGAGTCTGAAGAACCTCTACGCAGAAAACAGGAAGTTAGTTGATAGTGAAGCTAATCGCTACTTCTTCGTTGCAGACCCTGTCAAGATTGTAATAGAGGATCTTGAGGAGGTCAGGGAAGTAAAGATACCTCTCAAACCCGGGAGCGATGTTTTCAGAACTTTGAAGGGCGAGCAGGAAGTATACATCACCTCTTCAGACTGGAACAGGTTTGAGAAAGGTGAGATTTTCCGGCTTAAGGAGTTCTGCAATGTGGAAGTGGTGGGTGAAGGCAGAATAGGGAAAGTAAGGTTTGTATCCTGGGAGATGGGCGAGGTCAAGAAGGGGAAGAACATTATCCACTGGGTTCCGGTGAGTGAAGCCATTAAATGCATGGTTGAAGGAGTAGATAGGGACTGCGAAGGCTACGCAGAGCGAAATGCGGTCAGCGATATAGGCAAAGTTGTGCAGTTTGAACGCTTCGCCTTCTGCCGGATAGAGGAAATGGACACAGTCCTTAAATGTATTTACACTCACCCATGAAGGCAAGAGAGGATTTTAAAAGGATCAATCCGGCTTTTGTTGAGAGATACGATGAGATAGACGGCTCTGCAGAGTTTTACGAATATCTCTGTAAGCCGCTAAGGCAGAGCATCAGGGTCAATACGCTGAAGGGAGATTATGATGAAATTGTATCTCTCCTTCAGGAAAAATACAGGCTGGAGCCTATAAGTTGGTGCAGGGAGGGCTTTTTCATTGATGTAGAGGGTGACAGGGCAGAGGGAGATGAGACAGAAACAGCAATTGCCACAATTGGCAATACCATAGAGCATCAGCTCGGCCTGATTTTCTCCCAAGAAGCCTCATCCATGCTCCCTCCTGTTGTTCTCTCTCCCAAGCCAGAAGAACTTGTTTTAGATATGGCTGCGTCTCCGGGAGCGAAAACAACCCAGATTGCTCAGTATATGGAGAATAAAGGGTGTATAATTGCCAACGACGTCAAATGGGAGAGAATAAACATCCTAATTTCAAACATTCAGCGCTGCGGAGCTGCCAATGTGGTTGTGACAATCAGAGATGGACGATCCTTTAAACGTTTCAATTCGAAATTCGATCGGGTCTTGCTTGATGCTCCATGTAGCAATGTGGGGATGATCAGGAAGAACTTCAAGTACCTGAAGATTTGGAATGAGAGGGAGGTTTACAGTCTCTCTAGGCTGCAGAAAGGCCTCATTATGGCTGCTTACACTGCTTTGAAGCCAGGTGGGGTTCTGGTTTACTCTACCTGCACCTTGGAGCCTGAGGAAAATGAGGAGGTTATAGATTATCTCCTCTCAAACACCAACGCTAGGCTTGAGGAAATTGATGTGCCGTTACACTCCACCAAACCGCTGCTTGAATGGAGGGGGAAAAGATATGACAGAGAAGTGAGGAAGTGCCTGAGAATTCACCCTCAGGACAACGATAGCGAAGCCTTCTTTGTTGCAAAGGTGGTGAAGGATGAGGATTAAAACCGAAAGGGTAGAAGAAGTGTGGATGTTACTTAAAGAGCAGTTTGGTATTGAAGAGTTACCCTTCAAGCTGGAAGAGAGGGGAAAAGGCAGGTTTTATGCGTTCACGTGCGATTTTGAAGGAAGCCACCACCGGGGCATTTATTTCGGAACCCTTGAGAGAGGTGGTTTCAGACTGTCCATTGATGGTGCAGCCCTTGCGGGAAAACTAGCCACGAAGAATGTTGTGGAAGTAGGGGACAGAGAAGCTGAGCGATGGATGAGGGGAGAGGATATCGAAGCTGAAGATGTTGGAGAAGTTAGAGGATATGTTTTACTCAAATGGCGAAATTTTTTCATAGGCTGCGGAAGAGGAGATGGGAAAAAAATAAAGAATTTTGTAGCAAAAAACCGGAGAATTTCTTAATCTTTTCGTCATCACTCTCTTTCTTTGATAAATGGGTTGCACGTACCACCATTAATCACGTTCTCCTTGCAGTACCAGCATTCAAGATCGAACCTTTTCATGTATCTGTGAACCTCACAAAACACTCTTGCCCACATGGCCAGCAATATAATTTTCACTTCAGCAGTAATATAATTTTCCAAACAGTTGATTTTGAATCTAGATTATATCAAAGTTTATAAAAAATTTAAGAAGAGTTCGCTCTGAATATTTCTCCGAATTCTTCAATGTCCTTTTCAGAGTTAAGCAACTCCTTAAGGGTGGGAATCAGATCCTCTCTTTTAACCCTGATCTGTTTTGTGGTATCTCTGTCTCTGATTGTGACACTTCCATCTTCTAGGGTCTGGTGGTCGATGGTTACGCAGAATGGTGTGCCTATCTCATCGTATCTCCTGTACCTCCTGCCTATGCTTCCCGAGTCGTCGTATTCGGTGAAGATTCCTGCTTTCTTGAGTTCGTCTGTTATCTCCAAGGCAACTTTCTCAAACTCTTCTCTGGAAAGCAGTGGAAGAACCGCAACCTGCACTGGAGCCATCCATCTCTTCAGCCTCAGCACTCTTCTCTCCTCTCCATCAACTACGTCCTTATCGTAAGCATGCTCTAGGATGGAATAGGTAATTCTGTCAAGGCCAAAGGATGGTTCGATGACGTGCGGGATGATTTTCTCGCCATGCACCTCTTCTTCAACCTCTTTGACCTCGTAGTACTCACTGGAAACCTTAACCTTCTCTCCATCAACTTCGAGCTCAACGTAATCTCCTGCATCCTCGAGTTTTTCCAGCATTTCGGCAATCTTCTTTGCCTTATCCTTGAAAACGGGGCCAAGTTTCTCCATGGAAGGAATTACTTTTCTCTTTTTCACCTTTATGGGCTCTTTATAGGGTATGAACACACTCAGATCTTCTCCGCTGAACTGAGTATGTCTGCTCAGATCGTAGTCGCTCCTGTCGGCTATACCAACGATCTCAACCCAGCCGTAGCTTGTTAGCGCTTCGGCATCCCAGCAGTCCACAGCATAATGGGCTCTCTCATCATCCTTGTGCTGCCTAAATCTCAGCTTGTCGTCCTGCAAGCCAGCTTTCAGCAGAAAACGCCTTGTTTTACCTACGAAGTATGCAAGGAGCTGATGAGCAATGATACCCTTCTCAACAGCCTCTCTCAGCGTAACCCTATGCTCCCTATCGAATTTATCCACCAGCGTGATAAAATCATCAGCAACATCATCGAAGTTCGGATGGGTTTTATTCCTTGGATCAACAAAGTATTCCAGCTCGGCCTGATTGAACTCTCTCAGTCTTATAACACCCTGTCTTGGGCTTATTTCGTTTCTGTATGCTCTTCCTATCTGTGTAACACCGAAGGGGAGCTTGTCTCTAAAATAATCTGATAGCCTCTTGAAGGGGATGAATATACCTTGGGCTGTTTCGGGGCGAAGATATCCTTTTTTGCCCTTACCAGGTCCTATTTTAGTCTCGAACATCAGGTTGATGTGCTCTGGGTCTTTAAACTCTCCCTCACACTCACATCTCAGTTCATATTCCCGAATGACTTCCTTGACGGCCTCAATGGTAGGATCAACCTCTATGTCCAGCTTCTCCTTGATGAAGTGATCTGCCCTGAAGATTCTGCCGCATGAGTTACATTCTATAGCAACATCTGTGAAGCTTGTGGCATGGCCTGAGGCTATGAAAACTTCCTCAATACCTATCGTGGGGGTATCAATCTCAACAGCCCTCTCATTTATTACGAAAAAGTCCCTCCAGAGATCCTCAAGATTTCTGCGCAATCCGTTACCAAGAGGACCGTAATCAATGAAACCTGCCATTCCGCCGTAGATCTCGAAGGATTGCCACAAATAGCCCCTTCTCACCAGCATTTCCATGATTTCACTCATGGTTGAGCGAAAGGTTTTATTTTTTATAACCTTTTTTGTTGGTGTCAGCCAATTGGTTAGAGTATAAGCTAAACATGACTTGTAATGGGTGTGCAGAGGGATGAAGGAAAGTGGGATGAGAGAGGCCCTGAAACAAACTGATAAAGGCGTTCTTATAACCCTTGAAGTCACTCCTAACTCAAAACAGACGGAAATCCCTGCGGGCTACAATGAGTGGAGGAAAAGCGTGGTTGTGAGGGTGAAAAGCCCCCCATCGAGAGGTAAGGCAAATTCAGAGATTGTGAAGGTGATGGAAAAGCTGTTTGGCAGAAAGGTTGAGATAGTTAAAGGGGTAACTTCCAGCCATAAACAAGTAATTGTATATTCTACCACCATTGATGAGGTGTTGGAGAAGCTGGAGGAAGCTGGAAAAGGAAAGTTGAAAGAGTCTGAAGGTAAAAAATGATCGGTAAAGAGGAGTTTCTGGCCATAAGGAAGGCAATAGAGGATTTGATCTATGAAGCCAGTAAGGGGGCAATTATAGTTGTAGAGGGTAGGAGAGATGCAGAATCTCTCCGTAACCTTGGAATCAGGGGAAAAATCCTACTTTCATCGGTTCTGAGCGATGCTGAGCTCGTTGATTCTCTGATGGGTGAAAAAGTTGTGATTATGACTGACTGGGACAGGAGAGGTGAGATTGCAGCAGTGTCTCTCATGAAAAAGCTCAACTGCAACGTTGACGTGGAGATACGGAGAAGGATTTTCTCTGTTGCCTGCAAAGAGGTAACGAAGGTGGAAGAACTATACAGTTTTCTCCAGAAGTACTCCCGGATATATTAGGGGCAACAGATATTCGAACTTCTACAGAAAAAAGATCATGAAAAATGCTCTCCCATCAATGCACGGTTCTTGGAGCATCTGGCTCGCCTCAACCCTTATGGGAATCATAAATTACTTCAATCCATATGGTGTAGCCTTGAGCTTTTTGCTCCTCCTTTCCATTCAACCTCTTCATAGATTTCTGAAGGAGGGTGTTGCCAGTCCGATGCTGGCATTTCCTGCCCTATTTACGATTACGGCAATCGGGATAGCAATCAGAGATGATGAGGTTTTACTGGTTTTGGTACCCTATGCACTGCTGTTCATGCTTCAATTTCTTGTAAGAAGTCATCTGAGAGTTTATATAATTCTTGGAGCCATGGTACTAACCTTTCCGTTTCCAATGATTGCAGCCATGTCGGATGAGAGCATTGGAAACTTCCTCCATCTCTGGATACCTCTAGTCCTGATCTCCCTTTATTCTGTGCTTCTTGCAGATACTATAATTTTTGAAAATGGAAAAAACTGGAATTTATGGAGTTTAATCTCAACAAGGCGTGTTTTGATTGTCCTGATAATTTTATCCATGGCAATGTATGAGCTCCTGCCCCTTCGCGTTTTCTTGCCTGTTATCGGTCTGGCAATATTTATCACGCTTATGGCAGGCAGAATATCTGTAAAAAGACTGGGGCTTTCACTGCTCTTCTTTCAGCTATTTTTTGCCCTTTTGAGTTACTTTAGCTGATGCACTATAGTTATTGATCTCTGGGTGTATTAATAGGGACATTGATTCATTAATAAATAAAACAATAGAAGATTGGAAACCTGAACCTAGAGGATGGAGGGGCAGGGTGGGTGGGACAAAATATGAATAAATACAAACAATCTTAGGAAAGAGACATCGAAACAACTTCACCGAAATTTATATATTCTGCCCACCCGAAGGTAGCAGGAGTGACAGTAATAAATTTCCTAGGAGGCTGCAGAGAAGTAGGAAGATCTGCAATAATGGTGGATTCTGTTGTGTTAGATTATGGAATGAAACCGTCTGACCCTCCAGAATTCCCGATAAATGGTGTTTTCCCAACCCATGTTATCATCAGCCATGGCCATCTTGACCATGTAGGTGTAGCCCCAAATCTCATGGATAGCGATCCCACAATTTACATGACTCCTCCAACCAAAGAGCTCTCCCACATCCTACTGAAGGACTCCATGAACATAATGGAAATGCCGCCCTACGGCAGGAGGGAATTCAGGCAGTTTGAGAGCAACAGCCAGGAAGTTGATTATGAAGAGTCTTTTGAGATTGCAGGCTGGGATGTGACCCTTTACAACGCTGGCCACATCCCTGGAAGTGCAGCAGTCCACATGAGCAAGGATGTCAGAATCCTCTACACCGGAGACATCAAGCTTGAAGACACGAATTTGCTTGAGGGAGCCGACACCTTCTACCCAGAGACAGACATCCTCATTGTGGAAAGCACCTATTTCGGAGTGGACCATCCTGACAGAAAGGAGCTGGAAAAGGCCTTTATCGAATCGGTTCTTGAGACCCTTGATATGGGAGGACACGCAATCATCCCTGCCTTTGCTGTGGGTAGAACCCAAGAAGTTCTGATGATCTTGGAGAAATACGGTGTTACAGCTTATGTTGACGGAATGGGGAGAGAGGTAGGGAGGATTCTAAGTAATTACCCTGATTATCTAAAGAACGCCAGACACCTGAGGAAGGCAATAAAGAAGGCAATACCCGTTGAGAGGGGTAAGAGAGAAGAAGTACTGAAGGAACCGGCAGCAATAGTCACAACTGCCGGTATGCTGAACGGTGGACCGGCTCTATTCTACATCTCCCGCCTTTATAACGATGAGAAATCCAAGATAATTCTGACAGGCTATCAGGTCGAAGGTACTAACGGCGAGATGGCCCTTGAGAAGGGCATGATAAATCTTGGAACCAGGCTTGTGAAGCTTAAGATGAAGGTGGAGCAGTACGACTTCTCAGCTCATGGCGACGATAAGCAGCTCAAAGAGGTTGTCAGAAGAGTGGCCAACAGGGGGGCAGAAATTGCCTTCGCTGTCCACGGCGAGGAAACCGAGGCCTTTGCAGAGTGGATAAGGGAGGAAGTGGGGATAGAAGCCTATGCCCCCAAGAACGGCGATGTTTACGTGATATGACGTTATATGAAGGCCTTAGTGGTCTCAGATATTCATTCTGCTTTTCGAAGGTTGAAGAGGATTATCTTCGCTGAGAACTTCGACGTTATAGTGGTTTGTGGCGACATAACAGATTTCGCACCAAATCATATCTTACAATTTCTGGAAGTGGTGGCAGATTTCACGTGTATAGCCGTTCACGGGAACTGCGATCCTCCAGAGGCAGTTTCAATCCTTCAAAATTCGGATATTTACTTTATCCACGGCAGGAGCGTTAAGCTGGATGGCATAACCTTCCATGGCCTTGGAGGGAGCAACCTCACTCCTTTTTTCACCCCGAGCGAGTACAGCGAGGATGAGATAAGTACCACAGCATCGAACTTCACCTTTGGAGAGTACAACGTTCTTGTTACCCACTGTCCGCCTAAAGGGATTCTTGATTTCACATACACCAGAAAAAGAGCTGGAAGTAAGGCAATTGCTGAAATAGTAGAGAAGTTCGAAGTGATTCTCTGTGGACACATCCACGAAGCGAGAGGGATTGAGAAAAGAGGATTTCTGGCTGTAAATCCTGGCAGTGTTTCTGCTGGCAGGTATGCTGTTGTGGATTTGAAAGAGAAGGAAGCTGAGCTGAAGCAGATTTGAGTTTTGGTTTATGTATTTATGTAATTATGTGGTTATAATTGTCTGGAATTAATTAACCTAGCCCATCCTACCTACTCCTCTACCTTGGTCAAATCTCATCCTTTCCGCTCAAGCACCATCTCAAGATAAGACCTCCTTATGCTCTCTCCCTTGTCAAACCCTAGCTTTTCCGCTATTTCAAAAATCTCTTGCTTCCCCTTTTCGAGGTCATCACATTCAACCTCTATTTCCACAAATTTTCCCAGCCCTTCCACGTCATCTAAACAGATTATTGCATTACCTACCCTGTATATTGTCCTCTTCTTTACAACTCTGCCGGCTTCTCTGAATCCAAGCTTTTTGAACAGCTCCACTGCCGCATTGAAGTCATTTACTCTGAGCTTTATTTCTTCCCGACTTTTTGTCTCCGAATCCACCTTGGGCCCCTTGTAAGTTATGGAAAATCCCTCAACATCTTTTCTGACCCTTAGAGCTTCGTCCGTCTCCCTAAAATCACGGGATGGAGAGTTGAAGTAAATATCCTCTTCCACTTTCTCAATTTCAAAGGTGGCGAACTGCTGTATTATGTGTTTAATGTCCCTATCCAACCTGAATTTCACTTCGATCTCCATGCTCACACCAACCTTTTTATACCGGTTGCCAGCCCTTAAAGTTTGCTGAAGGTTTGCCGAGGTGATGTCATGAGTATGACGGTTCAGAAGGGAGATTTCGTCAGGATCAGCTATACTGCGAAACTGGAAGACGGAACAGTAATAGATTCCACAGATGAGGATGTAGCGAAGGAACATGGTGTTTACGAGGAGCACGCCAAATATGGCGACATCGTTGTGGTGGTAGGAGAAGGACACGTCATAAAGGGGCTTGATGAGGCATTGGAGGGCAAGGAAGTTGGTTTCAAGGGAAGTGTGGAAGTTCCGCCTGAGAAAGCCTTTGGAGAGTATGATCCTGAGAATAAAGAGGTTATTAGCATATCCCGTTTCAAAGAGAGACCCGAGCCCGGTACAAGGGTGAGGGTGGGTGAGAGAGTTGGGATAATTGAGAGGGTAATTGGTAGAAGGGCTGTTGTTGATTTTAACCATCCGCTTGCTGGAAAAACCATCACATTCGATTTTGAGATAAAAGAGAAGATAGAAAGCCCTAAAGAAAAGATAAAATCCATATTCATGATTCACACTGGCCGAGAAGTTTCAGTAGGGCTGGATGGGAAGAAAGCTGTTATAGAGGTTCCAAGAGGCTTATCATTGGATCAGGCCTTTTTGCTCGGGAAGTATGCAGCAGTCAACGACATCTTCCGCCTTACAGATGTGGAGGAGATAGAGCTGGTTGAGAAGTTCGAGAAGAAAGTAGAAACAGCAGAGGCAGCAGAAGAAACTGGTGAGACTGAGGAAACCAAAGAAGCCGAGAGAAAAAAGGAGGAAGAGAAGAAATCAGAAGAAGTGACTGACGGAGAGGAGGAAGTATCAGAGGAAGAAGAGGGGAAAGGAGAGCAAACTGAAGAAAGCTAACTTTCTCTTTTTTGATTGTATCTTCGTCACTCTGTCTTCATCATGCCTCCCTATTTTTTCCGTATTTCATGATATTCCTGCAGAACTGGCATATTTCCGATGTGGAAACCTCCCCGCAGATAGAGCAGTATCTGAAATCTGAGACCTCCTTTTTCTCTTTAAACATATTCCTGACGAAGTTCTGTTTGAAACCCGGAATCTTTGCTTCAATCTCGTAAATTATCTCCTTCCATCTGTCCTGTGGAGCATTGGGGCACTCATCGGCCAGAAATGGAAGATGTCTCGTGAGCACGTATATTGCATTCTCTTTCTCCGTTCGCAAAAAGAGTGGGCGAATACGGGTGATCACTCTGTCAAAACCCTCTGTGCGGGGTGATTGCTTTTCGATCCACCATCTGTTGCCTGAGAGCCAGTTTTTGAAAAAGTTGGCCAGAATATCGTCAGCATTATGTCCTGTGGCAATGACATCGAACCCGTTCTCTCTGGCGAATCTGTTGAATATGTATCTCTTGGCATTTCCGCAGACAGAGCAGACCTTCTTGGTACTAACATCCGAAATTGTGAAGCCATATTCAGCCAGCTTTACCGTGTTGAGCTCAATCTCAAGCTCTTGGCAGAGTTTCTTGCAAATCTCCGTTGATTTCCTTGAGTATTCTCCGATTCCCAAATCTATGTGGAGGGCTTCAATATGGAAATTAAGGCTGGATGATATGGCTTTCAGGGTTGATAAAAGAGCAACACTGTCTTTCCCGCCAGAAACGGCAGCAAGAACTCTCTCATCCTCTTTGATTATTTTGTACTTTTTCACGTCTCTTTCCACAAGCCTTTCAAAAAAGGGAGGGAAGCAGGTATCGCAGAGGGAAATTTTGTAGGTTTTGAGGCTCACAACAGCCCTTTTTCTGCACTTTCTGCACTTTTTAGTCTCTCCACCTTTCATAGATCCACCATCTTTACAGACCCATCAGTGGCAGATTCGGGATTATGATGGATATGGCTATTGAGCTGAAGATTGCAAGAGCTAGGAATTTAACAGCAAACTCGCTGATTGCCTCTCCTCTGTCCCCGAATCTCTTGGCAAGGATTGAGGATAGAGCTTCCTTGAATACTCTTCCACCATCCAGTGGAACTGCTGGGAGGCAGTTGAACAGACCAACGTAGAAGTTCAACCAGGCCGTCCAGTAAAGGGCGTTGAGTACATAAAAGAGCAGATTTCCAAACTGGCTCCAGAAACCTGTTGGTGTGAAATAATTTAGCATATCTCCTCCGAAACCGGGGAAGAAGAGGAAAGGCATGGACATTATTGTAAGCCATCCCACCGGTGAGGTGAGTGAGGAGGGAATGCTTTGGAGCATCTCAAGCATCTGCTTGGAGTAGCCCAGCCTTAATCCGCTGAGATAGGTCAATCCCTCTATTCTAACCCCAAGAAAACCATAATTTCCTTCAGGGGCTTTTGTAAGCGTTACTCTTATCTCATCAAACTCTCCATCACTGAAAATTTTCAGCTTAATGGTCTCTCCGGGTTTTGTGGATCTCATTATTTTCTGGAAACTTGTTAAAGTGGGAGTTTCGATACCATTAACTGAGATGATAACCATACCCCTTTGCAACCCTGCAGCCTCGGCAGGATAGCTGGAAATTGTATCAGCAATTTTTATCCCTGCAATTTTAGGCAATTCTACACTTCCACCGTCCTTGAACTGGATCAGTACTTTATCCGGTTTATCTGAACCTCTCAGAGCTTTCTCCACGTCTTCCTGCCCCTGAATCGGGATGCCGTTTATTGACGTAATAACACTGCCTTTCTCAACAAGCCCGAAGGCTGGACTGTTCTCCTCAACATCAACAACCGTCACAACCGGGGAGAGGAAAGAAAGGAGGTAGAAGAAGAGGGAAAAGGCTATTGCCGCAACGAAAAAGTTGCTTACTACACCGGCGGAGAATATCCTTATCCTCTGGATTGCCCTCAGATTCGACTCCTTCCCTAGCAATTGCTTCTCATCCGGTTCTGCGAACCCGCCAATTGGCACCAAGGCCAGCACAACACCAAGAGCCCTTACTTTAACCCCTTCCACCCTGCACAGAATTGCATGGCTGAATTCATGCACGATCAGCGTAACTGCTAGGCCTATCAGTCCCCAAACTAGGGGGATGTAGGGGTTCACACCCGGAATAAGAAGGGCACTTCTCGGATGGGTGAGTTCTGATGGCTGGGGTGGGGCGGTCAGAATTATGTAATCCATTGCCAAAACCAGCGTGAACATGAAAAGCATCCCAATAAATACTGCTGGAATGCCTATGTTGGCGTAAATCCTCCAGAAGGTTTTGAATTTAGATACTCTGTCCAGAAATCTGAGACCTTTCGATGTTCTTACTAGGAGTATAGGGCCAAAGGAGGATAGGGAGTATTTTTCAAGTTTTCCAGATGCCTTCAGGTATTCTATGGCTCCCCAGTATATGAAGAAGATTGCCAGTGCAATTCCGGTTGTGTTCAGCATTGTTTGAGGGGTTAGAGGAGGTGGTATTAAAAACTGACGGGTAATTTTGGAAATTAGGGAGACCTCGGCTGCACCTTTTTATCTTTTAATGCCCTTAAGGATGTTGTCTGAATCGGTTTCAATCAAAAATTTTAATCAAGCTATTTTCTGAACTCGTTCAGTTGATTCCTGTCAAACGTCAGTAAATCTTGTTTTAACAGCTTTGCCAGAGATATAGCAACGCAATCGAAGAAAGATAACTTATCACTCTGATTCAGAAAGAGCATCAGCGCTTTGTCAGAGTACCTTTCACCTTTGTAATACACCACAAATGTCTCCGCGGATTCGATGAGTTCGTGGACCGTTCTAACGAGTTCAATGTCTTCTTTGTGCAAAAGGACAGTCAAAGTCTCCATCAAAATTTCGTAAGGCACAATCACGTAATCAGTATTTTTGAACAGTTCCTTGGCTTTTTCGTGGTTGATGTCATATGGTAGAAACAGTGCGACAAGAAAAGACGAATCTGCTACCGCCATAGCACATCATCTATCTTTTCACTCACGTTCTCCTTCTCTCTGCCGGCATATCTTGTTTCCAGTTCATTTAATAGCTCCAAAAAGTTGTCTTTAGACAGTTTTTTCTTTTTCTTGTACTCTTCCAGCAAAATATTGATGGTTTCAGAGAAAGACAGCCCTTTCTTGAATTTCTTTAACTCCTCGTACACGTCATTGGGCAACTGAATTGTCTTTGCCATATACTATATATACATACTGTTGATTTAAGATTTTCGGGGGGTTTCAACTGGACTTGTACTTTCTAAAGAAAGCACTGACATGAATAGCATGAATAGCTTTATCAACATCTCCTCCTAAACTCCTCACATGTATACTTTTGTATATGTCACAGCCTCCTCGAAAGAAGAAGCCGAGAGAATTGCAAGGTATTTGCTGGAAAAAAAGCTGGCAGCATGCGTGAATTTCTTTCCTATACACTCAATGTACTGGTGGGAGGGGAAGATTGAGGAGGCAGAGGAATATGGCTTGATTATTAAAACTAAAGCCGAAAAAATGAAGGAAATAAAGAAGGAGGTTAAGGAAATTCACAGCTACACTGTCCCATGCATTTGTGCCTTTGCCGTTGAAGATGGGCTACGTGAGTATCTGAAGTGGATTGACGAAACGGTACAATAATGATGGTGTAGTATAAAGAATACAATAGAATGGTGCAATAATGCAATGAGGAGGAGAACTGCCACGTTCGGTGAACCAAAGGAGGTTGTATACAGCAAAGAGCAGTGGAAGTTGCTCCAGGAGAAGCGTGAGATAGCTAGAAGAGTCATGGAAAGGTTGAGAAATAGTGGTATCCCAAGTATGGTTTATGGTAGCGTTGCAAGGGGGGATGTGAACAAGGACAGCGATGTTGATGTCTTCATCCCCATCAAAATCCCATCGTACCGCATAGAACTCGCCCTTTCAGAATTTGAAATTCTCGAAAGAAGGTTAGTTCAGGCAACTCCAAATTATGCCATTAAAGGAGAAATAATACTGAGTGACGCAACTGTGAGCTTCCCTCTGGTTAGAATGCGAGAGAGGGAGCTTGATTTCTATAATTTCGGAGGTGCTGTAGATCTCAGAGGGATTGAGGAGGAAAAAAGAGTCATGGGGGTTGACAAGAGGCTGATGCTGATAATACCTACGGAGAATGGGCATAAAGAAATTCCGTGCTGCGATATTAGCCCTTCAGAATTATCAAAGCTTCTTGGAGTTGGTATGGAGATAGTGGTTGAAAGGTTCAGAGTTCTTGAAAGAAGGAGAGAGGTGGGTAGGACGGGTGTTTTTCTGAATGAGCCAGTTTTTGACAGTTTTGAAGCAAAGTTGAAGGAGATTGCAGAGAGAAATCCTTTTGTGAAGAAGAGGCTCGTTGATTGAATTGGAAGTCAGAACTCCCACAGCCTTGGTTGTGAAAGAGGAATTCTGCCGATCTTTTACAGCTCCAGCAGGTTTATGTTCCTATAGGTGGGGATGGAATACACTGGAACCCTACATCCACCAAAGTTCCACAGTTGCTTTGCAATATGTTTTTATTGAGGTGATCATCATCTGACAATTATTTTACGACCTATTTCATGCTAGATCTTAACTAAATCTATAATAATCGTTATGAGATAAAGTTTAAATAGTTTAATGAGAAAAATTTTGAATTGAAGTGAAATAAGTGATTGCCCCCCTTGTGGGGGTGGTTGGGGGGAGAATAATGTGTTTGGAAAATAAAAAAGGAACCGTTCTAATGATAGCTTTAGCTATAGCTATTGTTCTTAGTGTAACGTTAATTGCAGAGGCTGCTAGGGATGCCCAGATGTACTGGATCGATTCAAACAACAACAAGCAACCAATCAAGGATTGTTCTGCTAACGGAATGTGTCACGGATTGGATGCAAAGAACAAGCTTGGTGGAAAGCACGGTGCACATAAAAATTTCTTGCAATGCAGAGCCTGTCATGCAGGGATGAACCATGGTGATGGAATAATAACTGTAAATCTCGCTAATACGAATGCTATTGACACGAGTTCTATGAGCGTGGATGTAAATGGCGGTAAATGTAGTGGAACTTGCCATGTATATGATCCGAGGACTGGAAATGAGATAACAAACAAAAATCACGGTACATTAAGCTGGGGAACTGGAAAATTTAACGACGCACCACAAGGGAGCTGGTATCAATCCAGCGATGATCCTGATAACTGGGGGTTTGGAACGCAAGGTTATGTGCCGTGCAGCAACTGCCATGAATTCATGCCCCTCGAGGAAAGAGAGACAGGCAAGTTCAGTGCCCACTCTTGGAAAGCGGTAGAGAAATCATATAGCAATCCTGGGCCAAACGGTGAAGTAGGCTGTTATCACTGTCATCCTGACAGCATGGATCCTAGGCATAACAATGGTGTCGTGGACTTTCTTCCAGAACATAGCTGTAACAATTGTCATAACGGGAAAAAAACATGGTCAACTCCTTCCAACTTAAAACCGGAACCCTATGCATGTGAAGCATGTCATAATGCTTCAGCAACTGTTGTAAGCTCTGATGAACAGACAGCTGTCCCATGGAAGTATTTCTCCATTTCAGGAGCCTCACCAGGAGAGGTCGACTTCTCAGCCTTTAACGTTTCCATCCACAACAACCTCAACACCAGCAACCCCTCCGGCTCTTACTGGGACTGTATGGAGTGCCACACCAACGCAACTAACTACATGGAGAAGGACTTCGTTGCCACCGATGCAAACACAAATTACTGCTACGAATGCCATGATGGAACTTACTCAGGAGCCCCCGTTGTAGCAGAACATTTCAAGTCGGGGCAAGACATAAAAGCAGCAATTTCAGCAGCAACCGATTCCGAGTCCTGTACCCTCTGCCATAACCTTGATGAAATGAAAAATACCTACTCCATTCCGACAGCAGCAGAAAACAACTTTGCAAATCCAAGCCATTACGGAAAAAGCAGAGCAGATTTGAGAACATGGGATAGTGGCGCATCAGACAATTGTGCCTACTGCCACCAGAACACCACAACCGCTTTCAGTGTTGCAATGTCTGACATATGGAGTAAAAACGTGCCTGATCATGCAACAAACTATCCATCTCCTACTTGTACAAATTCCACATGCCACAATACTGGTCTGATACATGAGTCCACCCTTCAAAAACCAATTGTAACGTTAGACACATATTGTCAAAATTGTCATGGCGATAAGAGTTCCCACAATGGTGGCAGCATTGTGAATTGTGAAACCTGTCACTTCGAGACAGGTGAGAACAGAAATATTCACGGCGTAAAGTATCTCACAGCATTTGGTACATTCACAACTTCTCCAGCTTCTGCCGTTGACTGTACATCGTGCCATCAGCCCGGAACCTCTGTTTCTGGTATCAATGGAGCCCCGATTATACCCGACCCGCTTAAGCACTCATCAAATGTTTCAAATGGGACGATCTGGGGCAATTACTGGACAAGCGAACTCGAAGCATGCGACTACTGTCATGGAAATACCAAGCATAATGTCACCGCGTTAGGAAACGTAATGTGGCTTATGGACGACCCCAACAATGTTAAGAACAGTCCAGATCTAGCTAGCACATATTGGTGTGCCGACTGCCATTACAGTGGTGCGATTTATTATAGGGGAGATCGATTCAGTCCAATACCACCACTCATTGATGTTGACAATACAGGAAAGCCGGGTTGGACAGATCATACGAGCTTTTTATCGACAGACTATTCAGACAGTGTGTGTAACACCTGTCATGCTCTGAATGGAAGTTATGCTTTAACCACTCTCAACTTCTCCCACAGCTTGGATCCAGGAACTGCAGGCGGACCAGACTGTGTTTCATGCCACGACACCGGAGGAATAGCTCCCAAGCATGTCGACGTTAACGCCATGAAATCCAGCATCCACGCGAACTTGAACAG
>MTMY01000018.1 GCA_002010215.1 Archaeoglobus sp. JdFR-37 | reverse complement strand
TACATTATTTGGGGTTCCTGACACTATTTAAATAAGGGAAGGGGTAAGAAAGCTTTAAGTTTGTGAAAGAGGGAATATTAACGGGTGTTCAAATCAGACTATTGTAGGATTGAAAGGTGAAAAATCACCTGCCACGTCCGTTTATCGAACCCTTGTTCATTCCTGAGTTTGTCGAAGAGGCTGTAAAGGCAGTTCAAATCAGACTATAGGATTGAAATTCGCAAAGGCTAATTTCAGCATTAGCATCATCAGCAAATTCTAATCAAAATTAAAACAAATCAGCAATCCGCTATACTTTTAAAAAGTACATAGTTTAGCAAAATTCCGTAAAGGTGACGAGGGCAGTGAGAATTATGCGGAATAATGCGAGGAGCATTAAGTACATCGCCATACCCTGGACAGTGTATGTTCTTTTCTATCTCGGTAGAATGAACCTCCCTGCCCTCATACCTGCTATAATTGAGAAATACGGATTTACAGCCACCCATATGGGTATTGCTACCTCATCACTTTTCCTAGCTTACACGCTGTTTCAGATGCCTTCAGGCTTTCTCGGAGACAGATTTGGTGTTAAGATTGTTCTAACAACTGGGGCGCTCCTTATCGCCGTCGGGAATCTCGTTGTAACAACATGGATTTTCCCAGCCATCGTTTTAGGCATGTTCATTAACGGCATTGGGCAGAGTACTGGCTGGGGTCCACTGGTGAAGATTAGTTCAAAGGGAGGGGGCAAAGCTATAGCTCTGCTGGGTTCTTCTGTTCCCATAGGCACCTCCCTAGCCTTCATTCTAGCAAAAACTCTGGCAGAATATGACATAGAACTGTCATTTTATGTCCCAGCAGCTATAATGCTTTTGTTAGCCATAGTCCTTGCACTTAAAGCTCCTGAGGAGGGTGGAGGTGGGAGTTTTGCTTTCATAAAAGATTCGAGGATTATTATACTGTCTTTTACCCAGTTTGCCGTCTTCTTTGCCATGATTGGGACCTTTACCTGGGCTGCCCTCTACCTCACTACCTTCGATGTCTCCTCCCTTAAAGCAGCCGGCTATGCATCAATCTTCCCTTTGTCCGGCGTAATCGGTGCAGTTATTGGCGGTATCTTTGCCGAAAGGTTTGGGGCGAAAAAGACTATAACATGGAACCAGCTGCTTGCTGCAGCATCCTTCGCAGCCTTGCCCTTTTCTCATAACCTATTTCAGGCAATCTTAATCCTCTTCATCGCTTCAACCTTCTTCAGGTTTGGCGTTGGTGCAACATATTGGCTGGCCACAAAGATAGCTGGAGAAGAGAACACTGCATCCGTTTCTGGCTTTCTCGTATTTTCTGGCAACGTTGGAAGTGTGATATCGGGCGTTTTGTCAGGATTTCTGATTGATGTAGCTGGTTTTGCCCCTGTCTTCTTTACATTTGCAGCCATCTTTGCCCTTAGCGGCATAGCATCTATAAAGTTGGCTGAATAATCTTTGAATAATTCTACCCAAGAATGATCTTACCCAAATCCTACCGAATGGTTTTTCTCCATTTTGAACATATTTTCTTGATGATTATCGCCAAAACCCAGAGAGGGCTAGAATACGTGGCAGCTTCTCACGTTAAGGATGTTCTTGGTGATAAAGGTGTGGATGATATAAAAATAGAGGTACGGCCCTCCGGCTACCTCGGCCTGATAATAATCCACAGTGACGAGATTGAAAGGGTGAAGGAAGTACCAGAGATAGAGAGAGCCATACCGGTCATAACCGTCTGCAAAGCTGACCTTGGTGAGATAACATCGAGAGCTGAAGAGATCGTGAAGGCCATGGGTTCTTTCAGCAGTTTTGCTATCAGAACCACAAGAAGAGGCAGAAAACATCAATTCACCAGCGTGGACGTAAACATCAGGCTAGGTGCAAGGATAAAGGAGTTGAGTGGAGCTGATGTGGCCCTGGATTTTCCGGAAAAGGCAGTTTATGTTGAGATAATAGATGATACAGCCTACATTGGGGTGCTGGACGGAAAGGAAGAAAGGAAAAAATACACTCCAGATAAAATTGACTCAAGAAAGCTTTTTAAAAAGGTCAGCATCGTTCAGATCCCCTATCTTGAAGACTACACTGCTGCTAAAGAGATGGGTGAGAGGATAGGAAGAGCTGCCCAGTCTTTCGAAATTAAGGAGCTGGTCATATCCCCGTTTGGTTATGTTGATGCCTATCAGCTATCAGAATTCATAAAGGGCGTCAAAAGGGGGTTATTCAGCAGACTGGAGATCCAAAAAAAGAGCTATGACAGAGAAGTGAATGCTGTAAATGTCTTACTCCAAGATCTCTACCAGACGGTCAGAGATAAGAAGAGAAAAGGCAACATCCTGATAGTCACAGATCCAACGGGAAAACAGGTCTCAGACATCAAGGATGAACTCGGAAAGGATTTGAGACTTGCAAAGGAAGTTGTTGTGTTCATCGGGAGCAGAACAGGAATACCGAAAGGTATTTTCAGATTTGCTGATTACGTTATCGACTTGAGTCCCCACATCACCTTCGCCACCGAGCATGCAATTCCTGCAGCACTAATAGCACTCATTGGAGTTTTTGGGGAGCAAGAAAGTGGACAAGAATGCTAAATATTCCAAAACTTAACAAATACTTAACAAATCCCATTTCAAAGCCTTTCCAGTTCTCTCAGAATTACCTCCTCACTCTCCCTACTGTGGGGCGTGGCAAGATGACTGATGAAGTGGGGCAGGTAATCGCGAAGCTTGTCTGGCTCAACTTCAACTTCAGGCAGCATTGCCTGATTTGAGCTGATTACAGCATAAACGCCATCATTCTCGTTGCTCCACTTCTCGATCATTGCAGCTATACCTCTTGATTCCCCCTTTCCGTAAAGTAGGAAAGCTGAGTTTCTTCGCCTTACCGGGTTCAACTTCTCAAGTATCCTGAAAAGTGCTTCTTTGTCCTTCTCCTTAACCCTGCAGGAATTGAGACGAAGCATAAACTTTGCTTCAGGAACTACATTCTGCATGAGGGGTGGAGATACAGCTACAACATAGCTGGCTTTGGATGCAAGAGCCAGCAGACCACCGAGACTGAATCCAATGGCGTATACCTGCCCAAACTCCCCTGAAAGTGTAGTTATCACTCCATCAACATCCGCAAGTGCATTCTCATCGAATGGATTTTCATTTTCACCGTGACCTCTGAGGTCAATTGCGACAGAATAAAAGCCTCTTTCAGCAATCCGAAAAGCCAGACCCAGCATCTCCTCTTTAGAGGATGCATAACCGTGAACTATGACGACAGCCTTCCCATCTCCCTTGACGACGTAAGCGGGAACCTTAAGACCGTCTTCACTTTCAAAATACCTTCTTGTAACTTCAAGTCCCATGCCATCGTCACTTCAGTAGAATATTTAACATTAACTTTTTCTCTAGTTTTGTAATGTCACATAGAAGTCCTATTCCTCCAGAAGCTTCTGCAGGAGTAATCGGGATGCCTTTTTCACAGCATCGTACACTTCCTTGGAGCACTCTTCGCCAAGCTCTGCATCAACTATTTCGATTGCAATTATCTCAATATCTGGCATTTCATCTGGAAAGAGCTGGTAGCCAATTTTTAACGTTGCCGCAAGATCAAGTCCATGAGAGCCATACAGATGCGTCGAATCTAGATATGCTGAACCCAAGTCATCAATTCTCAACACATGAATTCTCCCGTTTTTTTCACCCTTTAAGGTGTCAATTATGAACGCCCTATCGTAACCCGCAATTTTATCAATAACTTCGAAAGAGGTAGTAGAAAGGTAAATGATGTCAACATTAAGAGCTTTCTCTGCCACATCCTTCTTCGCCATCTCCACCATTTTTGCAACCCTTATTCCGGCTGAGTCGTTGCCGAAATGTGGATTTCCTATGCCAACCACAATCGCCCTCATGTTCTGATCTCTAAAAATTACTGAGTTTTCTGATAATATTCCTCTCTGAATCGTAAATTTCAACTTCCAGCGGAAGTTTACCATTTATAGAGTGTGTAGCACATGCTATACACGGATCAAAGGCTCTGAAAGTCATTTCAATCTGATTGAGAACCTCGTCTCCAATCCCATCTTCACGTTTCCCATTCTGGATGAACTTGCTTGCAACCTTTTTGATTGCAATATTGATGGCCCCCATGTTGTGAGTAGTAGCCACAATAAGGTTAGCATTTCTCACAATCCCTCTGCTGTCTGTAATATAATGATGGATGAGAAGTCCTCTGGGAGCTTCGACAATCCCAATTCCCTCTCCGGTAACGTCTGAAATTTCAGAGCTGATGCTCGAATCAGTGATTTCCTCATCCTGAGATAGATCATACAGCTTTTCAGCTGCATAAAGCAATTCAATGGCTCTGGCCCAGTGGTTAAGGATGATGTTTCGAACTGGCCTTTCCTCGGCAAATTCAAGCATCCTTTCCATTGCTTCCTGAGCAAGAGGAGTTGATAGCCTTTCTGCCACATTAAACCTAGCAACAGGCCCAACCATGTACAGACTTGTCTCTGAACCTTCCACAAAACCCTTCCATCCAGCATTCCTGAGATACGGTATCTTGCTGTAGCTCCACGGAACGACCCTTTCTGCAATAATTTCCTTATACTCTTCCCCTTCAAACCTCCCGATCTCTTTGCCTGATGGATCTACAATTCTCTGGTACCCGTTATACAAGTTCATCTCCCTTCTTCTGTCCACTGTCCCAATATAGTTCAGCTCTAGCTCAAAGGCTTCCCCATCTGATTCATCCAAGGCCCCCAGACGATCAATGATTAAGTTCTCCACGATATCCACAGTCCTCATACCCAATTCCAGAATCTCCTTGGAGTACTTTTCGATTTTCACCCTCTCTTCTTCATCAATTCTCTTAGACCATCCTCCAGGAATTCCAGAAACAGGATGAATGTGTTTTCCACCCAGAATCTCAAGTATCTTTACCGCATAACCCCTCTTTTTGAGTATATCTCTCCCAACCTCTTTTCCAAGCACTTTGAAAAGGCCGAAGATATTCCTCTCCTCTGGGCTCTCTGCTGAAATAAAATCTGGAAGACCGAGTGCATACAGCGTTATCGTGTGATCTTCGACAAAATGAGAGTGCATCAGCATTTCCCTGATCTTTACCGCCGTATCTGGAGGTTCAACTCCATATATTGCATCAGAGGCCTTTAAAGCTGCAACAAAATGGATGGCTCTGCATATACCGCAGATTGTGGATACAACTCTCGGAACCTCCTCGATAGGCATACTGACAAGAAACTTCTCGTATCCCCTCAGCTCAGTGGCTTGGAAAAAAGCATTTTCAACTTCTCCCTCGTCATTCAGGAATATGGCTATTTTGGCGTGTCCCTCAATCCTAGAAGCCGGATATATCTCAACTCTCTTCATCAATCTACCTCTCTTACGTGATATTTCCTCACCCTACCGGGAATGAGTGCAGATGGAAGCGTGTAAGCGTAGATCAGCCTAGCAAGGCTGGGATATGCTCTGGAAATCTCATCTACAACTCCATCCTTCTCGATCAGGGACGAGATAAAATCGATAACTTTCGCCCCATAATCTCCTGCACTTGGCATTGGCCCACCACAGCCCCTGCAGGACATGTTAACATTTATACATGCCGCCCTACAATCACCCTGGGATGCCGGCCCAAAGCAGAGAAATCCCTGTTCCAGAAGACACGAATCATCAGAAGGTATTTCCAACACCCTCTTTACCGAATCCATCATTTTTATCTTTTCACCCTTCGGAACCGGATTTCTGGGACAGACATCACATACTGCTCTGCCAGAGGTGATCCATGAACCCTTCTCCGGAGGTTCTTTTTTCAGAACCTCAAGCACCTTCGCCACGTGATCGTAGTGAGGAGGGCAGCCCCCAACGTAGTAATCCACTTCAACGATTCTATCAATCGGCACAACCCTTTCATAAAAAGTAGGGAGAGTAAGCTCGTATTTTCCGTTCAGAAGAGTTGTTGTTTGTGGATAGACTCCATCAGGATTGTCTACTGTCACACTCTTCCGGTATACTGTTTCAAACACTTCTTCTCTGGAGTGGAAATTTGAAAGTCCAGGGATGCCTCCTGAGGTAGCACATACGCCAAACGCAACCAGTACTTTACTCTTTTTTCTTAAAAGCCTCACTATTTCCTCCTGCTCGTCAAGTTTTATGCCTCCTTCTATAAAGGCAACATCAATATATCTATCTTCCAGCTCTGCAAGATCATGGTATTTGGAATCCATCAAGAGTGGAGCAGCCCATACGACCTCTAGCCCATCCATCACATCCAGCAATCTCTCAGATAAATCCAGAAATGACATCTCACAGCCTGAACAACCTGAAGCAAGGTAGAATGCTATTCTATTCATGTTTATCCCCTCTCAACGGAGTTGGACCGAGCTTTCGTATCTGCTTATCAAACTCCTTTGCAAATTCAACGAATTTTACAGCATCAGAGCTGGATACGTGCTCAAATCTGAGTCTGGCTGATTCAATGCCGAACTCTGGAAGAATGTTTCTCAGCATGGCAGTTCTGATTTTGGCAATCCTGTTTCCAAATCTATAGTGGCATTCGGCCTCCGGACATCCGGCAACAAAAACGCCATCTACTCCAAGTGCAAGAGCTTCAAGTACGAAGGCTGAATCAACCCTGCCAGAGCACGGCACCCGTATGAGTTTGATAGTCGAGGGATATTCGTACTTAAGAGTGCCTGCCAGATCTGCACTCTGATAAGCACACCACTGACACGCAAAGCCTATGATATTGGGTCTGAATTCATCACTCATCTTCTCCCACTCTCCAGTATTCTCCCTATGATGTCCTCTTTTGGAATTGAACCGATTCTTACCACACTATCAGGCTCTATACCCATACAAATCGCCAGTATCTGGGTGTAGTAAAAAACCGGAATTTGAAAACCAACCTTACCCTCTTTTCTGAGCTTTTGTTGAGTTTCGTCAAGCTGAATGTAACAGGTGGAGCATCCAGTGACAATAAAATCAGGATCGACTTCCTCTTTTATAGACATCAGCTTTGTTAAGACGAAATAAGCGGATTTTTCGTAGTCAATTGCTCTGATGGATGGTCCTGCTCCGCAACAGTATTCTATTCTACTGTAATACGGCGACTTGGCTCCCAATAACTCAACCAAATTTTTCAGTTTTTGGGGATAAAATGGATTCTCCTCCTGCACATCCATAATTCTTGTCGGCCATAGCATGTGACAGCCTGGCTGAACAGCAACGACCATTCCGTCAAGAGAATACTCGAGGTTCTCCTTCAGCTTCTTTTTTCCAACAAAATCGGATAGGACATGAGTGATGTGGTAAATCTTTGATTTTCCTCGGTAAAACCTTCCAACTTTGCCGAGAATTCTGTTGACCTTCTCCCGTCTCTCTTCATCCTTCAGAAGGTATCTCGCATGGCTCAAAACGCTGTAACAATTATTGCAGCCTGTAACAATATCTACACCATTTTCCTCAGCTATGGAGATATTCCTAGCAGAAATCGCCAGCCAGGCATCCTCATCGAAGGAGGGGGCAGAAACCCAAGTGGGGCAGCAGGAGTATCCTTCAAGGTCAATTATCTTTACCCCGAGGAGTGGGAGGGTTTTTCTTATGGAAACCTCCAGATCAGGTCTGATGAAGGGAATCTGGCAACCCAGGTACAGCCCAAATTTCATAGCTACACCTCAGAAGAGGGGTAGTATTCCGAGTTCGGCAATATCTGTGTTCCTGAGAATTGTTCGTATCTCCTTAAGATCCTCTGGAGATGATAGGGCAGATTTTGGAAGTTCTGAAAGGCCAAGCTCCTTCCTCAACTTCTCCACTCCAGTTAGGGGAATTACATGCCCCGTTTCATAAAGCAGTCTCAATGCCTCTTCTGCAACGGATGGGATTGAAAATTCTCTGGCTTGAATCCTTCTGAAGGCGAAATAGACAGAGAGGGGGTTCACATCCTGTGAGCACACCTCAATGCATCTTCCGCATGCCACGCAAATCCAAGGAGAAGGGTCTTGCAGCACTTCCTCCCTCACACCCAACATTATCAATTTGAAGAGTTTCTTGTTGGGATAATCAAATCCGGTAATCGCCACCGGACAGACACTCATGCAGGAGCCACATTGAATACACTTTTTTACACCTTCTCCACCAAATTTTACAACTTCTTTTACGGGTTCATCTTTAAACTCTTCCTTAAGCTCCTTGAACTCCTTAAACTTTCCTAATTTCACCACGTATTTCATACTCTCACCGCCATAACACCTAACATAGCGCCTATTTGAGCAGAGATTTGGTCATCGTCATAGCCACTGAGGGAGATGGCCCCAGATGGGCAGGATGACACGCAGATACCACAGCCCTTACAAGTTCTGACATCTCTTTTAACCACTCTCTTTTCGGTCTCATCAGAACCCTCTGCCATTTCGAGAGCATTATAAGGACAGAGAGATATGCAGATACCACAACCTCCGCAGAGCTCATTAGAAACTTCAGCAATGTATGGCTCAACCCTGACTTTATCTCCTGCCATTAAAGCTGCAACTGCTGTGGCCGCAGCTTTTGCCTGAGCAATCGTCTCGGATACATCCTTTGGACCCTGGCAGCATCCTGCAATGAATATTCCATCCAGAGAGCTTTCAACAGTCCTTAATTTTGGATGGTCTTCTTTTAGGAATCCAGAGGAGTCAATATTTATGCCTAGCTTTCTTGCAAGCTTCCTTGCATCTTCGGGAAGCTCTATTGCCGTTGCAAGCACAACAAGGTCTACTTCCACCTCAACTGGAGTCCCAATATCAGCATCAAAACCCAGAATCCTCAGCTTTCCATCAGGAAGAACCTCTATTCCTCCAACCTTACCCCTGATAATGTTGATGCCCAGCTGCCTTGTTTGGACATAGTACTCCTCCAGATCCTTTCCCGGAGCCCGGACATCTATCATGTGGATATACACGTTAATTTCAGGGTTTTTCTCTTTCACAAGCCTAGCCTGTTTCAGCATGTAAAGACAGCAGACCTTCGAACAGTAGGTGTGGTATCTGGCATCTCTGGAACCCACACAGGAGATGAAAGATATTGCATTTGGCTTCTGCATATCGGATGGCTTCAGAATCCTGCCTTCTGTTGGACCGGTAGGCGAGAGAATTCTCTCAAACTGTAGTGCAGTGATGACATTTGGTGAATGCGGTGCGTATTCCTTAAAAACTTCCTTATCCATCACCTGGTACCCCACAGCAACAATTATGGCACCGATATCCAGCTCGATAATTTCCCCCTCAGGGTCCCACCGAATCGATCTATTAATTGCTCCAGTAGGGCAGGCTTTTTCACATGGAGTCAGATATTCCTTTCCGTTTCTCAGAAATCTCTTCGTACCGAAGGTCTTTTTTCCACAATTGACGCAGACATTTGGATCGTGAACAGCCTTCCTCGGAACGGCATGAGGAGAAGGAATATACATGGCAGTTCGCCATCCTAAACCCTCATTGAATTCATCTGGAACCCTAGCTTTAGATGGACAGACAGTTGTACACGCTCCACATCCGATGCACTTATCCCAGTCAACATACGTCTGCTTTTTTCTCACTCTTACCCTGAAATTCCCGAAGGAGCCCTCTACATCTTCAATTTCAGCATACGTGATGAGTTCAATCAGCGGATGAGTTGCCACTTCCGCCATCATCGGTGAAACCACACATGATGCACAGTCATTTAATGGAAATATCTTGTCGAATTTGGTTAGCTTCCCACCTACAGAGGGTTCTTTTTCAACAAGATACACCCTATAACCCATATTCCCCAGATCTAAGGAAGCCGTAATACCCCCAATACCTCCCCCTATCACAAGAACGCTCTTCTCAATACTGAAGGTAATATCCTCCAAGGGCTCGAGAAGTGCAGCTTTAGAAACTGCACTCCTCACCAGTAACTTGGCTTTTTCTGTGGCATATTTCTTTTCACTTTTATGAGGCCAGCTACATTGCTCCCTTATGTTTGCAATTTCAAGCATGTATTTCGACAATCCTGCTGCTTCCAGAGCAGATCTGAAAAATTTTTCGTGATTCTTTGGCGTGCATGCTGCAATTACAACCCTATCAACCAGCCCGTTGACGATATCCCTCCTTATCATCTCCCAAGCCATTTCTGAACACATGAAAAGGTGATCTCTGACCACACTGACCCCTTCAAGACCTCTGGCAAAATCTATGAGCTCTCCAATGTCTACGGTGTCAGAAATATTATTTCCACAATGACAAACGTAAACCCCGGCCTTCATATCCTCTAATATCTTCAATTACTGATAATTTATAAACCTGCCGGTAATTATCTATGTTTTAGCAATGCATGTTTCTTAATATTTGAGATGAATTACATTTTAAATCATGCATATAACAAGTTTAGAAAAATTTATAATTATCGTAGCCAATCCACAGATTATGTGGGAATTCATTTTGCTGGTGGGAATTGTCTTCTACGCAACGTCCTTATTCTACCTCTTGAGAGAGTAACTTCTCTCAATATTTTTTTTATCACCTTAGGGACGGCTTTCGCAACAGCTTCAGAGAGACCGATTCCCTCTCCAATATATTCAGCCTCAACACCAAATATAACAATCTCTGGAACTTCTGAAAAAGTTTTGACCATTTTAACAACACTGAAAACATCAAAGTCATGAACTGACGCGACATTACCAGTTTTAAACTCAAGGAGTTCTTCCAGCTTAAACCGGTACACTTTCCCGGGCTTCTTCCCGAAACTGACAGCATCTACGATAATTATTTTATCATACTCGTCAAAAAAATTTAGAAGCTGGAAACTCAGGGTTGCACCGTCCATCACATCTACATTTTCTGGTAGCCTTCTTTTTTTCAGTTTTTCCACTACCCTAACGCCTATACCATCATCTCCCATCAGTAGGTTACCTACTCCCAGCACCAACAATTTCTTTCGAGATTTCCTTCGAGATTTTCTTGCTTGAACTCCAGGCAACCTTTTCCCTCCTCGTCCCATAAATCATTGAGTGCAACGTATCGAAGATTGTAGCTGCATAGGCGTGGAGAATTGCCACAGTGATGTATAGGAACATTGTGAACCTGTGCAGACCCCTCACCAGTGCGTAACCATTGATTCCAAAGAGCATTGCCAGCCTATCGGCGAAATTCATAAAGGGCTTGAATAACTCTGGATCATACAGTACAAGGCCTGTTAGACCTATCACCAGCGTCAAAGCAACATATGTCCACCATACAAGCACCTGACTTGGTATCACCTTTTCAACATACTCCTTCCTTTTGGGGTCATATGCTCTTGGATCTTCTACATGATCGCCCCTGACCCATGCTACCGCCTCTTCCATGACGAATTTTATGCTATAAGGAATTCGCTTCGGGGTAATCCACTTCCATTCCTCTGTCATGGCGAAGTAAGCGAACAGCCCCCATAATCCAAGGAAGACGATGCCAAGCCTGAGATGTAGAGCTTGTGGATCGTCCACTATTTCATATCCAAAGGCAAGCTGAATACCGGTAAGTATCAAAAAAAGACAGGTTAGGACTATGCCCCAGTGGCAGCTCCTCACGAACTTGGAATGTCTCAGAACCTCCACCCAGTCCTTTTTGTCCTTCAATTTTCTCACCTCTTCCTGAGGACATGGACTGCACAGGCTATACATGGGTCGAAGCTCCTAATCACAGTCAGTGCCAAGGAGGTATTGTACTCTGATCCGTTCACCGGCTCCATGTTAACCCTGCCCAGATTGAGCTGTTCCAGAGCAGGCTTGAGGACATCTCCCCAGCTCATCTTCTCGTTCACACCAATAGGTGAGAGGTCTATATCCTTCTCAGGATAGATGATGTTACAGACCTCAGGAACGCTCACATCCCTTGGAAGCCATGTTCCTTCAAGAGCCGTTTCCACAGGGCCGGGCTGGCCAAAGTCATCTCTCGGCCCGAAATTCCAGGTGCTGGGAACAACTGCCTGATAGTTCTCGATTTTGTAGTTCTTGATTTTTATATAGTGGAGCAGTGCGCCTCTCGGTGCCTCCCAGAGACCAAAGCCTTCACCTTCCTTGACGTTTTTCCTATAATTCGTAACCTTTTCACCCATGTAGCCCTTCAGCTCAGAAATCCACTCAAACATCTTATTCGCTATCAGCAATGTTAAGGCAACTCTTGCAGCGACTCTGTCGATAACTGAACCCTTTGGATTCAGAACTCCGTATTCAAAGTAGCCGAGGTCTTCTTCTGTCACAGGATTTCTAATGGGTATCTTCCATTTCATTCCGAAGGTGTTGATCATCCTTGCCAGCGGACCCACCTCATAAACCTTGTTGTCATATCTTGGAGCTTTCAGCCAAGAATATGCTTCAACCTTGGTTTTGTCCGGAATTGGTGTGGTTTCGTGCTTTGGATTCAATCCGCTTTCATTTTTGTACCATGAATATTTCACAAACTCAGCAATCTTTTCCAGATCAAACGACTTCGCACTTCCATCCCATGCTCCAGCATGAATCAGTGCACTCTCCCTTTTTCCTGGACTATCGAGGAGTGAAAGCCAGTCACCATAGTTTTCGTGGTCAGGGAACAATCCGTAGCTCAAGAAATTACCTGTTGAGGTTCCGAGATCCTGAAGTCCTCTGAATTCGATGTCCAGAAGGGTGCTGACAGCCTCCCCGATGCGTTCGTTGGCCGTAAGAAGGCTTCTGAAGTCTCTAACCATCACCTTAGCAACCCATGACCAGAGTTCAGTCATTCTGGCGAGAGTTGATGCGATCCTGTCTGCTGTGGGCCTCACAGTCATTCCTCCCGGATACTCAGTCTGATGGTGAGGGAACTTTCCGCCCCAGAGGGCAACTATCTCGTTGGCTTTCCTCTGTATTTCAAGAGCCTGAGCGTAGCTCGATCCCAGATTCAACTTCTCTATACCTTCCTTCCCCAGTGCTGGAGGAACCATTGGAAGATATTTAGCAAGAATCCCGAGCTCTGGGCCAATGAGGAGATAAGTGTGGATAATATGGTCATAGATGTAATAGGCACCATGGAGGATATTCCTGATGAGAACCGTCACCGGGGTTGGTTTGACGTCAAATGCAGCTTCAATGGCCTGAATTGATGTTTCACCATGAGGTGCTGGGCAAACTCCACATATCCTCTGGGTTATGAACCAAGCATCCCTTGGGTCTCTGCCCCTCAATATTGTTTCAATACCTCTGAACATCGTTCCGATGCAGTAAGCTTTATCGACAATTGTCCAGCTTCCAGTGGCTGTCTGGACCTCAGTGGGCTTCATTTCCACTCTAAGGTGTCCCTCTATTCTCGTAACAGGATCAATAACAATATTACTGCTCATCCTCTTCACCTCCCTTACCTCCCTTCAGAGTCCTCCTAGCAGCATGCACACCTATTCCGGTAATAGTAGCGGCAAAAATTCCAGTACCAAGCTTGGTTGGGTCAACAACCGCCGAAACCAGAGACGGGACTTCATTATAGAACGGGGAGAATTCGTCGGGCCATCCGGGCTCTGAACATCCTATGCACGGTGCTCCAGCTTCAACACAGTAGCTCGTATTCCCATTCCATTTCCTTGAAGGGCAGTCAGTCCATGTTATGGGTCCTTTACAGCCAATCTTGTATTTGCAACCCTCTCCTTCTCCCGGTACCTCTATAAACTGGCCTTTATCATAATACGGCCTGTAGGGGCAGAGCTCATAATGCATGTTTGTTCCGAAGAACATTTTTGGCCTTCCGTATTCATCAAGTTCCGGTATGGCGCCCATAATCACGGCAGCCAGCGTGATCACAACATGTTCTCCATTAACGGGGCACAGGGGCAAGTTGATAACAGTCTTGTTAATTCCAACCTCCTTCAGAAACTCAGATAGTCCCTTTGCATTGGTTGGATTTGGTTTTGCTGCAGGGATTCCACCAAATGTGGCACATTGTCCTACAGCTACGATAGCATCTGCAACTTCTGCAGCTTCAACAACATGGTCTCTGAAGTCCTTTCCGGCAATGATGCAATATCCTGGGTCCTGTACCGCACCTTCTACTACAAGGATTCTCTTACCCTTGTTGCCATGTTTCCATTTCTCTTTCAGCCCCTCTGCCAGGGTTCCGGAAGCGATGTGTATGGTTTCCATGTAGTCAGGCAGAACAATCGGCAGTCCCGAATTTCCCACCGTTATCTCGGTTAAGACCTGCAACAGGTCTGGATTCGAAGCTTGGGCAAAAGATATCGTACAGCCAGTGCATGCACCACCGTTCAGCCAAGCAATATGCCAGTAGTCCCTTGCCTCGGTTATTGCTTTGACAATATCTGCCTTATATGTTGTTAGGAAAGCTGATGCACCCATTGCAGAAACCAGTTTCATAAAATTCCTTCGTGTCAGCCTCAGGGATTCCACATTATCACCCGCCGACCGATATAACAGAGCAGATTAAAAATGATTTTCAGACTCAAAATTGCATGATATAATATACTTTTTAAAAAGTGTACTAATTCAAATGTATTTTATTCAATAAATTCTTCAATTATTTCCTGAATGCGCTGAGAAACCCGGATACCTTTTTCAGTTAATTTTATAATTTTAGTTCTTCCTTCTATAATCGTCTCCACCAAGCCAGCCTGCTCAAATTTCTTCACCATTAGCCAGACATAGCTGTGGGGACTATTTATCCTGCTGGCAATGTACTGTATGTAGACATTTTTTCCATCGAGGTTTTCGTAGTAAATAGTCATAAGAATTTCAACAGCCTTTTCCTTGAATAATAGCTTTAATCCCTCCTCTTCTCCGACCATTCTGTCGAATATCATTATTATTATTTCAAAGTGCAATGTGTTATAACAATTTCTAAATCTAAAGGCAAACCTTTAAATTTCTTCCTCCTGGAACCCAGAGCATGCCTTTTATAAAGGAAAGAGTTAAGATCCTTATCGCCTTACTTCTCACTCTACCCTGGTTTTCCTTATGGCTGATGGGTTATACACTTCCCCCATACCTCGAGGCGTTAGTTGCCGGTATGGCAGTTATTTCGGCATCATTTCTTCTCTCATGGGCTGCCGAAACTGCAGAAATAGATGTTCCCAGAAGTTTCAGTCTTGCGGTGGTTGCTTTACTTGCAGTCCTTCCGGAATATGCCGTAGACATGTACTTTGCATGGATGGCAGGTCTGAATCCGGATAGCGATTATGTGCATTATGCAACGGCCAACATGACCGGAGCAAACAGATTGCTGATAGGCATAGGTTGGAGTGCTGTGATGCTCTACGTTCTACTGACCAACAAAAAAAGAGAGATTGATCTGGATGAGGGGCTGAGGCTGGAAGTCTTCTTTTTGTTTTTGGCAACCCTTTACGCTTTCCTCCTACCATTCAAAGGGAATATCTCCCTCTTTGATACCCTGATTTTTGTTGGGATGTACATTGCATACATAAAACTGGCTATGAAAGCACCTCATGAGGAATTTGAGCCAGAAGGTGTGCCAGCTTACCTCTGCTCGTTTCCGGTGAAGAAGAGAAGAGGCGGCGTTGTAGCGTTTTTTCTCTTTTCAGCTTTCATCATTTTTATCAGCGTTGAGGCTTTTGCAGAAGGACTGCTGGAGACTGCTGAAATAATTGGCCTCGACCCTTTCATCATGGTGCAGTGGATAGCTCCGCTGGCAAGTGAGGCGCCAGAATTTATAGTTGCTTTTTATCTAGCAAGAAAAATGAGAATTTCTGCAAGCCTTAACGCCCTGATATCCTCTAAGGTGAATCAGTGGACCCTTTTAATAGGCACCATAGCCCTAGTTTACAGCATTGCTTATGGCGGTATTGCTGCTCTACCTTTAGATGCCCGGCAGAGTGAGGAGGTACTTCTCACCGCTGCTCAATCTCTATTCGCCACAGCAGTAATTCTCAACCTCAGAGTTTCCAGACTTGAGGCCTTAAGCCTGCTCTTCCTCTTCATTGCCCAGCTCCTATTTCCGGGTGTTGAAGTGAGAATAGGAATATCCATTGTGTATCTCCTCCTTTCGATACCCATTATGCTAAGAGAAGTACCGGACATAAAAGCAACAGTCCGAGCTGTAAGAACTATGGCGAAACAGACCGGGCAGCAATGACTTCACATATCAGCTTAGCCGCCAAACTCTGAGTTATCTTTTCGGAGTCTGGAATGACCTCAACAACATCAAAGCCAATAATTCTGCCGCCGATCTCTTCTATCACCTTCAAAAGATGGATGGGATGGAGTCCAAAAGGCTCAGGAGTTGATACGCCGGGAGCGAAAGATGGGTCGAAGGCATCAATATCTATAGAGAGATAAATGTTCCTGTAATCTTCCAGAGCGTCAATAACGTCATCTACACCATTTTCAAGTATCTGCCAAGAATAAAACACTTCAATACCTTTCTCTTCAGCAAAAGTCCTCTCTTCTCTCGTCCCACTCCGCACCCCAACTTGAATAATATCAACTCCAAGTTCCTGGATTCTCCTAGTATTGCACGCATGATTGTAGGGATTGCCGTCAAAGCTGTCTCTCAAATCGAAATGAGCGTCAAAAACAAGATAGCAGAAATTACTCATGTTCCTTACAACCATGTAGCTTATGCTGTGCTCTCCGCCAATGGCAACAGGCACAGCTTTAATTTTCCTGAAAAATTTGGTTACCTTTCCCATAACCTCTTCAACACTGCCATCCACGTTTATGTTTCCAGCATCGCACACCTTTACCTCATCAAAACTGAGGTCAAAATACACAGAGTAATCTTCCATGTTCCAGCTGGCTTCTCTAATGGCTGTGGGAGCAAATCTGGAGCCAGATTTAAAAGACTGAGTTCCATCAAATGGAATACCAAATATAACGTATTCGGCGTCCTCAAAATCAGAATTGGAGATGGCAAAAAAAGAATCTATGTGCATATCCAATGTCCAAATTATCTCAATTACTTCTCCGCAATTTTCCTCTTGCCCAGCGACTCTATATAAACTATCTCGTTACCTGGCTGAACCTTATCTGCCACTTCATTTGGCACTTCAAGCTCGAAAGTCTCATAGGTCTCCAGATCCATAAGCTGGGCAATATTCCCCATTACACTGATTACCTGGGCCCTCTTTCTTTCAACAATTGGGACATATATCTTGGCAGTTACAGGCTGTACGATGCTGCGCTTCTGCTTGTCGAAGATTCCTATGGCATCGATTCTCGCTTTCGCCGCCCCATGTTTTCCAGGTTTGCTTACCGACATGCTAACAATCTCACATGGTTCATCATCAATAATGACATAACCACCCTCTTTTAACGTTCTCACTTCAGTCTGCATTTTCATTTTTCAGCCCTCCCGCAAGCAGCATAACACCCTTCCATTTAAAGCTTTTCCCATTCTCCATCGTTACATGTCAGAATGGCAGTAACACTTAGTGATTTGTGTGAATTGAAAAGAGCTAGCAATCCCCCGGACCTTAACCCAATATTAATCCATTTAACCCCACTATCGCAAGCTATTTCTTTCTGAAAAGCAGTGCATCTCCATGCAATTCGCAATCATCAGCGTCGGTAACGAAATTCTCAGTGGAGACATAGAAAACACCAATGCAGCTTACATGGCAAGACGGATAACTCTGAGTGGACACAGAGTAGAGAGAATTGTAACAGTTCCGGATTCAATCCCAGATATTGCTGAAGAGGTGAGAAGACTGGCTGAAAGATACGATTTTGTCCTTGTTACTGGTGGGCTCGGAGCAACACATGATGATGTAACTGCTGAGGCTATTGCCAAGGCTCTTGGAAAGAAGCTGGTAAAAAATGATGAAGCGGTCAGAGTCCTCATGAAGAAAACAAATAATAAAGATGTTATTGACAAAATTGCAATGCTTCCCGAAAGTGCTGAGATAGTTGAAAACGATGTAGGCGTTGCTCCCGCCTTCGTTATCGAGAACATTGCCGTCATGCCCGGAGTTCCGGCGGAAATGAGAGATACCTTCGAAAAGATATTCTCCAGATTCGAAAGAACGGATCACTTTGTTGAGACTCTTAGAGTGGAGGGTTATGAAGAAGATATGCTGGAGAGGCTTAATGAGGTGGTAAAGCAATTCCCAGATGTTGAGATAGGCTCATACCCGAAACCCGGATACGTAATAGTAAAGTTCTCTGGAAACAATTTGGAGAGAGTTATGCAGGCTAAGAGGTTTCTGGAGGCGTTGCTTAAATGAAAGAAAAGCCATTCGTGTTTATAAATGTAGCAGCAAGTGCAGACGGTAAAATAAGCGACGAGAGTAGGAAACAGGTGAGAATTTCATGTAAAGCAGACATGAAGAGAGTGGATATGCTGCGGGCAACCAGCGATGCCGTAATGGTAGGCATTGGTACGGTTTTGTCAGATAATCCCAAGCTGACTGTCAAGGCTGGCGATCTCATAGCTTTGAGGATGAAAATGGGAAAAAGTAGGCAGCCCTTGAGAGTTGTGGTAGACAGCAGATGCAGAATACCGCTGGATGCTGAAGTGCTGAGTAGCGAGGCAGAGACCCTAATCGCAGTTAGCCAAGCAGCAGATGAGGAGAAGGTGAGACTTGTAGCAAAGAAGGCAGAAGTCGTCAGACTGGGGAAGGACAAAGTAGACCTTCTAGCCCTCATGAGGCATCTGAGGGAGAGGGGCGTTGAAAAGCTTATGGTGGAGGGTGGAGCTACTCTTAATTATGCCATGCTTAAGGAAAAGCTAGTGGATGAGGTCTCAATATACTATGGCAGTATGATTATAGGTGGAAATCTGTCACCGACAGTTGTTGATGGTGAATCTTTCAAAATTCCTCTAAAACTCAAACTTATTGAGTGGAAAAAGCTCGGCGAAGGGTTGCTCGCCAGATGGAAGGTAATTTATTAATAGAACATTATTTATAATGTATCCTTATAAATCATAGCCTTATAAATTTTAGATCTGATTAAAATTAAACAAACTGCACAGAAATAAATAAAATCTGGTGTTCTAAATTATTCTCGTCGAATATTCTCTACCTATAATTGGAAAGATTTATCAACATTGATAGCTTTCAGTCATTAATTATTTAAGAAATCAAATTTTGGTGGTTAATCATGCAAATTCCCAATCGTGTCTCATCTGGAGTTTATGGCCTTGATGATGTCCTTAAGGGTGGCTTCATTCAGGGTTACCCCTATCTAATAAAAGGTGGTCCTGGCAGCGGTAAGACTCTGTTCGGACTCCATTTTTTAGCAGAAGGAGTCAGGAATGGTGAGAAAGTAGTATACATTTCCTTCGACGAGAGTGTGAATGAAATAAAGAGGCAGGGGAGAGACTTCGACATTCCAGTGGACAAAATAGACTTTGTAGATATGCTTTCATCCTTCGGAATACTCACCAAAGATCAGATCTATCTTTGGACCAGTAGCTCTTTGTCAGAAATATTTGATTTCATAAAAGCAATAGAGGAGGTTGCAGGAGATGCAAAAAGAGCTTTCATTGATGGCATAGGTGTCCTTTCAGATGTTATCAGAGATGGTGCACTTTACCGCAGAATCATATCAACCATTGTCCGCAGACTTTCATCCAACGGTGTCACAACCCTTCTTTCTGCTGAAGCCTATGAAGACCCCGGTAGAAGTATGATAAGTTACGTCGTCAGCGGGGAGATTATTCTGGAAGTGAGGGAGAGGGATGGAAGAGTACTGCGATTGCTAAAACTGCTGAAATTTAGAGGAGATGCCTATATCGGAACTCACTATTTTGATATAAAACAAGGAAAAATACAGGTTTATCCGATAATAGAATTTCCAATCCAGAGGAACTGGAAAAAAGAGATTGTCAGCACTGGAAACCTAGAGCTCGACAGAATGTTCGGTGGCGGTATCCTCAGGGGGTCTCACATAATCGTGAGCGGAAAGAATGGTGTAGGTAAGACAAATATCTGTCTCCAGCTATTAATGGAGAACGATAAGCGGGGTGAGACAGGGGTATTCTACTCCTTTGATGAAAGTGAAGACATTATTTTTGAGAGATTCAAGAAGATTTTTAATTACGAACCTAAGAACTTAGTTTTCAGAGAGTTTGAGAATATTTCCAGCATTGGAGAGTTTTACGCAAATGCTGTGGAAGATTTAAGAAATCTAAACCCCTCCATAGTGGTGGTAGATCCTGCGAATGTCTTGGAATATTACTCGGTTTCAAAAAATGAAATTGTTGGGGCCATGACAAAACTCGAAAACCTAATGAAGCAGAGCGGTGGCATAATGGTAAGCGTTTTGGAGATTACCGAAGCCATGGATGTCTTCCACTTTACCGGATACGGAGTCAGCCAGTTTTCAGATTACTTACTTTCTGGAAGGCACATAGAACTTGACGGAGAGCTTCTAAAGGCAATAGCCGTGGTAAAGAACAGGTTCGGCGACCATGAGCGTAGCTTCAGAATTCTCGAGATAAAAGATGGTGAAGGTCTGAAGATCGGTGAGCCGCTGAGAGAGTTTGCAGGAATAATAAGCGGGCACTTCCAGAAAGTGAGCTGATTTTGGAGATATCTTGGAAAAGACTAGAAAGATAAACCATTTAATCCTTTCATTTTATCCTGCCCACCCAGCCCCCCTCCACCAATCCCGGAGTTTCATTTTTGGTAATATCTCATTCACACCAGCTTTCGGGCGGATGGGTAGACTAAGTATTGAATTTTGATGAATTGTTGATAAACTGGGCGCTAAACAACAGATTACTTGTAAGCCAATCCTATTGAAAATATTGTAGAATACTGCATCCAAAGGATAAAATGGATAAAAATCCAAAATATTATAAATTTTCAAGACAAAACTGCTCCATGGGCTACTGGGTTAGTACGGCAGAGAAAATAGAGGAGAATTTGAGGCTTAAAACACCGGTCGTTGGAATAAAATTCCTCCATAAGCCCGATTTTCCAGAGAGATGTTTCAGACCGTCTGAGAGAGGATTCAAAATGGCAATGTGCCAAGCAATAAGCTTTGCAAGGAGACATGGAAGAGTTGTTGGAGTTACAATAGAGGATATGAATTGTCCACCAGCCCAGATACTTTACGGCTGGGCGCAGTATGACTTTTCAGAGGTAGTAGTAGAGGTTGGATTTGCTCGGGATGCTGAGGTAGCGAAAAAGCAGATGGAAGGTATTCCAAAGCTCGAATTTGGAAAATACAAGGCAGTTCTGATTTCACCGCTGAAGATTATGGCTGAAGAGCCAGATGTGGCAGTAATTTTCGGGAATCCCGCTCAGATAGGCAGACTAATCCATGCAAGAGCATACTATGGTGGAGAAGTTGAGGCAAAGCTTCAGGGAAAGTTCGCTTCATGTGGAGAGGCAGTCATAGATCCTTTCATAGCTAAAGACTGCACAATAGCAGTTCCAGGAGCGGGAGACAGGATATACGGAGCTCTTGAAGATGATGAGATGGTTTTTGGTCTCCACACCTCATGGCTGGAGAGAATCGCAGAGGGTCTCAAATTGGCTGGTAGAGGTGCAGGAATAACCTATCCTCCACGAACCAACCTATTCTTCGAGCCACGCTTTCCCAGATTTTACAGGGAAGCCCAGAAGAAATTCAGGTTTCCAGATGAAAGTCCTTGACCTCAAACCTGATGCCTTCGTCAATAAGGCTCCTGAGTAGATCATCAAGCAAACTTTCGGTACAGGCTACAATAACCCCGCTACCTTGGTGAGCTGCCTCAATACATACATTTTTCGCACCAAAGTAGATTGGTTCGATACCTATTTTTCTGCATGTAACCAAGGCTTCGATGCCGAGTGCCACGACTATGCTTCTCTGTCTGGCTTTCACAAGCTTCTTGAACTCGTCTAGATCTACTTTCCTGCTGCCCCCCTCTCCCACATCGGGGACCTTAACAACAATCACCTCACCCTTCCTAGGGGGTTCAAAACCACCTACTGCCTTAACCAGAACATCTTCACCGTGCCTCGCAGACATCAATGCAACCCCATTTCCTTTTTCACTCCTAGTGGCGAAAATGTATCCGTCTTCAAACCAGTACTTAACGCTATCTTCCACTCCAATGTCTCCTTCAGCTATTGCAACAATGGATCGAGAGTATATCCTGTTTACTAAGTCTTTAGAGAACATATGGAGGTCAAAAAGGTTTTTACTAAGCCAGTCATAGCCTTTTTCTGTGACTTCATAAAAGCCTTTGTGAAGAACTCTGATGTAACCATCTGAAATCAGCTCCTTAAAGTGTTCAGATATGGCCTGAGGGGTTAAATTCAGCTTTGCAGCAATATCTCTCTGATTACAGTTTTTGTTCATTACAAGTTCGGAAAGTATAAGAAGTCTCAATGTATCCCTTCTACTAAGAAGAACTCTCATTGGAGAGTGTGGGCTTCTTCAAATTAATAAGATTTTCCCATTTGTATGCCAATATATGAGTTTGTATCATTAAACCATTAAGTTTTTTAACCCTTTAACATGCTTTTTTGAGGGCAGAAGGTGATAATGATGCACAAAGAAGAGCTGGTAGTTCTGCACTTAACGTTGTTTCAGGTAAAAAGGTTTTTGGAGGGGGCAGGAGTTGCAAACGGCCATTTCAGAGAATATGACAAACTTGGTGTAAATCCCGTACATATACACAAAAGCAAAGCCGACCACAAAAGAGCAATTTTAATGCTCTGTAAGGGAATTTCGGATGTATTCAAGGATAAATCAGCAGAAGATCTTCTGAAAAATCCGAAGATTAGAGAGGTTCTAGAACTGCTCCCGCCAGAGATCAAGGCACATTAAATATGCATCCTCTCCATCAGAGTAGTAGGAGGGGATTGTGTCGATTATTTTAAACCCTCTTTTTTTATAAAATTCTTGAGCGGAGATGTTGGAGACCCTGACTTCAAGCAGCAACCTGCCTTTCCCTCTTTCCCTGCACCTTTTTATAGCTTCATCCATCAGCATACTCCCAATTCCTCTATTTCTGAACTCTTTTTTCACTGCGAAGCTCATAATCTTGGCATCCTTTCCAGAATCCATCAAGACTAAGTATCCTATGACTTTCCTTCCAATGTCTGCCACAATGATGTCACTTCCATATGTAACATAGACAAAAAGGTCAAAGGTGGGGTTTGTAGAGTTGAATGCTTCTCTGTCTATTTCGATGATGTCCGCAAAGTCACTAAGTGAACAGTCTCGAATACAGTACATCCCAAAGGTTTATTATTGCTATCTGAATTTAAAGCCTTGTGATTCCAGAGGTGATAGCCGAGTACATACTAAGTCGTTACACAGGAAAAGTGGTGGAGATTGGTATTGGTTATTACCCAACCGTTGCTCTGATGCTGTCGGAAAAGCTGGATGTCATCGCTACCGACTCCAGAGAGGTCAGAGTTCCTTCTAGGGTTAAATTCTTTGTTGATGATATTTTTGACCCAGATTTGAGAATATATCAAAATGCTTCCCTCATTTACTCAATCAGNCCCCCACCTGAGCTTTACAAGCCGCTGGTTTCCTTAGCAGAGAAGGTAGAAGCAGACTGTCTAATCAGACCTTTCGCCAATGAAGCGCCAGAAGGTGGAAAGCTATTAAATTATAAAGGAGAGAGGTTTTACATCTTCAGAAACATTTTCAGAAGTAGTAGTAATACTCCCCCTTAGCCTTCTGCTCCCTGTCAAGCCGGGAATTCAGCTTGTTCACCCTAGGCCTCTTGGTCTCCTCATCCCTCCTGAAGGTTATGCCCAGATTGCCCAGAAAGAGATTCATTCCGTTTCGCATATCCATGGGTTTCCTTGCAATTCCTTTCTTCCCGGGTTCACCCTGAAAAACCATTAGGCGGTCGCTTATCATGTCTATCAGGTAGATATCGTGATCCACTACAAGCACCGTTTTTGAGTTGTTTAGGGCAAACCTCCTGATTATCCTGGCTACTTCTGTTCGCTGCTCAACATCGAGATGGGCTGACGGCTCGTCCAGCAAATAAAGGTCAGCATCTCTGAGCAGACATGCTAGTATAGCGACTCTCTGAAGCTCTCCTCCGCTGAGCTCATCCAACTGCCTTTCAAAGAGGTCTTCAAGCCTCAAAGGTCTGATGAACTCGGTTTTATGGTAGGATGAATCAATTGCCGGATTTATACTCCTGAGAAAGGCTCCAACCGGCATGCTTACATCTGCTTTGACGTACTGGGGCTTGTATGACACTTTCACATTCAGTTCAACCTTCTCATCATCGTCCTTCAAAACCCCAGCAAGAATTTTAACAAAAGTGGATTTTCCGGTGGCGTTTGGGCCGACAACACCTATAACCTCTGCCTCTCTGAACTCCCCTGCTTCTGCTGTGAGCGTAAAGCCTTCGAAGCTCTTCCTGAATGACGGATATTCGATGAGGGCTTTCTCAGATGTGCTATCTCTGGGCATGAAAACTTCAAACTCAATGGGCTTCTCCCTGATTCTGATATTCTCTTCAGCGAGATAGCCCCTGAGATACTGGTTGATTCCAACCCTTACACCCTTTGCAACTGTTATTATACCATATACGCCCGGCTCTCCGTAGCTTATGTGGACATAGTCTGCAAGCATATCCAAGATGGCTATATCGTGCTCCACAATGAGCACGGGCTTCTTCTCAGCTTTTTCCCTAATCACCTTGGCCACTTCAGTCCTCTGGTATATGTCCAAGTAAGATGTCACTTCATCCAGAAAATAGAAGTCGGCATCTTTCAGCAGGCAGGCAGCGATGGCGAGTCTCTGGAGTTCACCTCCGCTGAGCTCATTGATTTCTCTATTTATGGAGTTTCTCAGGCCGAGCTTCTCCACAATCTCATCCATGATGCCAAGTTCATCCACCTTAGCCAGCAAATCTCTGGCCTTTCCGGAATAAACCTTGGGAATAGCTTCTATATACTGGGGCTTAACGCTCACCCTCACATTTCCCTCTGAAAGCTGTTTGAGGTAATCCAGCAGCTCAGTTCCGGCGAATCTTTCAAATACCTCTTCCCAGCTTGCCTCTCCTTTACCTAGATTTGGCTTGAGCTGACCCGACAGAATTCTGACAGCGGTGCTCTTTCCGGTTCCGTTTGCTCCCAAAAGCCCGACAACGCTGCCCTTTTTGGGTATCGGGAGATTATACAGCATAAACCCGTTTATCCCGTAGCGGTGAACCTCTTTTCCTTCAAGTTCATGAGGAAGTCCAACGATAGATATGGCGCCAAAGGGGCACTTCTTGACGCATATTCCGCAGCCAACGCAGAGCTCCTCGCTGATTACGGCAATCTCATCAATGACTATCGTTTCATCTCCAGTTCTGACCCTTGGACAGTATTTGACACATTCCTGGCTGCACTTCTTCGGCTTGCACTTATCTCTGTTTACCACTGCTATTCTGTACCCGCTGGTTCCACCCATCTCCCCACCTCACAGGTTGAGGAGAATTGTCCAGGTGATGTACCAAGTTGTAAGAGTTAGAAATCCTACCGCCAGCCAGTCTTTTCCCGAACCTACCTCCTCCCCAAATCTAGGAAGAACGTATTTGTGAAGATAAATAAACACCACCAGAATGATTATTCCAAATGGGTCTCTGCTCCTGAATTCCCCTGTCAGCAAAAATGAGATTACTCCTGCAATAATGCCCATAAGAAGCGGCAGATACGTTTTTGCGGACATGATATCACCTACCTATTTTCCCCCCATATCACCTGAAACTTGGCCTCTCGGACAGTAGCATTGGTAGTGGTAGAGGCTTGTATGGCTTACCCCTGCATTCCTCAGAGATTCTGGAAATCAGCTCTTCCGCTGTCGTCCTAACCCTCTTCTGCTGCTCAAGCGTGGACTCTGCTCTTACCGTAACGGTCATAAAACCACCCTTAACCTCCTCTTCTCCCAGAACTACAATATAAGGCACCCATTCTCTTGCTGCATCCCTTATCTTCTTGCCCAGCGTTTCATCTCTGTCATCAACATCCACTCTTACTCTTGCTTTTCTTAGCTTCTCCGCCACCTCCAGTGCAGCATCAAGAAAAGCTCTGCTGATGGGGATTATCCTCACTTGGGTTGGAGAGAGCCAAACCGGGAGCATTGGAAGTTTTCCTTTCTCCGCATCCATGTGGGCCTTCTCCAGCAAAGCATACATGCATCTCTCAATGGCTCCACTGGCAGAGCAGTGGAGTATGTAGGGCCTTTTCCTGCTGCCGTCTTCATCAACGTAACTGATATCGTACCGCTCAGCATTCTCCACATCTATCTGGACCGTGCTCAAAGCTGAAGCCTTATCAAGGGCATCAACAAAGTTGAATTCAAATTTCAGAACGAAGTAGAAGAACCTCCTATCCCACATTTCAACAAGAATCGGTTTCTTAAGAACGTCAACAAGAGAGTGAACGAACTCCTTATTTTCATTGTAGAAGTCTTTGGTCACTCTTATCGCCACCTCATAATCCTCTGGTTCAAGGCCGATTTCCTTGAGAACCTCAACACTCAGCCTGTACTGGTCAAAAAACTCCCGCTTGGCCTGATCCATGTCCTTTGCAAGCGTATGCATATCTGGCATGGTAAAGGCTCTCAGGCGTCGCAGACCTACAACTTCTCCTCTCTGCTCTTTCCTGAAGGAATAACGGGTAAGCTCGTACATTTTCAAGGGGAGATTTCTGTAAGTTATAACAGCATCACTCTTCATCAAGAACTGCCCGAAGCATGCGGCGAAGCGAAGGAAGAAGTCCCTCTTATCACCCTTTATTATGTACTGCCTGGCAGGAAACCTCTCAAGGTATTTTCGAAGCGTTGGATGGTTTCTGTCGTACATGAGTGGCGTTTCAACTTCCATGGCACCATACTCCACACACTTCTCCGTCACAAAGGTCTCCAGAAGGCTCTTTATCAGCCTTCCTTTGGGATAGTACCGCATGTGCCCGCTATCGCTTGCCTCCTCATAATCGGCGATCTGCAATCTCTGCATGAGTTCAACGTGGGGTGGTATTCTGTCAACAGCCCGTTTCTTCGCCATCTCGTAATTTACGAACTTCTTCAGGTTTTCGTAGCCTTCAAAGCTGAATTTGCTTACTTCCACCAGTTCCTTCTCAGGAGTCAGGATATACCAGTAGCTAACAACCTCCTCCTCATCCTTCAAAGCTTGGGTAACCTCCTCTTCACCCTTTATCTCTCTGGAGAGCTCGCTGAGAGGATGGCCTTTGCATGAAATCGTGAAGGACTTGTACCAGCCAAAAGGTGCACGGTGCACTTCAAAGCTGTTTGAAAGGTTATCTGCCAAAAGTTTCAGCATTCTGACAGCCGTTTCAGGATCACTCAAGTTAGAAGAGAGATGGGCGTACGGATACACGAGAATCTTTTCAGCTCCAACCTTTTTAGCAACCTCTGTTATTTCTTCGGCAGCTTTCTCAACTACCGCTTCACTATCTCCCTTTTCTACCGCCGTGAAAGCAACAAGCACATCATCAACCCTTCCGCCTTCACTCTCAAAGGGTTCAGCAACTTTGGTTTTTTTCTCAACTCTGTATTCCATGAAGTCAGCATGGATGAGTAGAAGCTTCATAGCACGCCCAACTTTTTTAGAGCTTTAAATCTTTCTGTAAGCAAAATTCAGCGATACCAAAAATATGAAAATTATAATTTGTCTTTCAAAAGATTATTTACGAGAAATATTTATAAATACAGTGATAAAAAGCTAAAATATGGGCATATGGAGTCATGCAATACAGAGGCAGCCAGCGTGGGAGAGCTACAAGAAGTTCTTTTTTGGCTCTGAAGGTGATGAGTTTGCAAAAGCCTTCAGAGACTTTATAACCTGGATTTTTCCTGAATCCACAACGTATTCATCGTATCTGCTTGATGTTTGCCGTGCAGGGAAAGTATCAACCTTTGGACCCCCAATCTCCCTGAAAATTGATGAGGTCGCTGATGTTACTAAAGCTCTACGCCTATCTCTCTTCTGCAAAATAATGGGAACTGTGCTGGCATTTAAATACAAGCTTGACCCCAAAGGCATCGCTTCAGACATTGCTGAGACCATACGGGATAGTACATGGCTCCATAGCGGAGACCTGCTTGAAGCGGAAGGAGAGGATAAAAAGAAGCTTTTCCATCTGACAAAGATTTTTCTGGAAAGAATATCCTTCCATTTCAACGTACTTTTCTCCGAGATTGACGAAGACCGAGTGTTCAATGTGGTCTGCGAACTTTCGGCCTTTATAAAAAGTCTCATAAAAGATGATGAGGCTGCTGTTGACTTCATCGAATCCACAACAGGTGGAAACATATTGGATTGGTTGAGGTCAACAGAAGTGTCGAAGAAAGTAGCGGCTTTGAGATTGGCTTTCTCCTCCTTGTTCACCAACGGAGAGACGGATAAATGTGAGTGCACCCTCGAGCTTTGCAAGGAAGGTGTAAAGGTGAAGATGTTGGCGAACCTTCCAATAGTCGGGAAGAAGTTCGTAGAAGTGGGAGCGAGATTTGAAGAACTTCAGCAGTTTTGTATGGAAGTTGAGAGAATAGAGCCATCAGAGAACGGTTTCATAATAAAAGGTAGACTGCTGGAACAATAAGAACTGTTACGATAAAAATAAGTACTCTTTCATCGCAACTATTCTGTGTTCACCCATTTCATGTTTGACCTTGATGGCACCCTCGTGGAATTCAACATACCCTTGGAAAAGATAAAGAGGGAGCTTGGAATAGAGGATGGATATATCTTGGAGCATATCCTCTCATCTCCTGAGCACGAAAGGGAGAAGAAGCTTGAAATTCTGAAGAAGTATGAGCTTGCGTCTGCTTTTGAGTCTGTTCTCATGCCTGGAGCAAAAGAATTTGTGAGTCATCTTGAAGAGAACAATTTAAAGAAGGGAGTGATAACCAGAAACTGCCTAGATAGCGTGAACATCATCACTAGAAAACATCTCCTCAACTTCGACTATATCATCACTAGGGAAGTGGCACCACCAAAGCCTAATGCGGAACCTATCAAGCTTGCAATGAAGATTGCAAAAGCAAAGAGGGAAGAGAGTGTTATGGTAGGAGATCACTTGGTGGACATGCTTGCTGGCAGAAATGCCGGAGTTGCAACTGTACTAGTAATTAACCGCAAAAATTCATCCCGAATTGATGAGTTCTCGAAATATGCGGATTACGTCATAAGAAATTTGACGGAACTCTCCGATTTCGTGAAGTTTATATAATGACTAATCACTTGAGAGATATGGACGAGAGACTCCGAACTTTTCTTGAATCAGACCCTTTCAGGGAGTTTTTGGGTGGGGAGGTTCTGGAGATAAGGGAAGGTTATGCCAGAGTTAAGGCTGTTGTGAAGGAAGAACATCTCAATTTCCACGGCGTAGCTCATGGTGGCTTCATAGGTGCAGTTGCAGACTTCGCCTTCGCTATAGCATCCAACAGCGAAAATTTCAGAAGGATGGCGGTCAATATAAACATGAACTTCTATAACTCTGCAAACGTGGGAGATAAGCTGGTAGGAGAAGCTGAGAAGGTAAAGGGTGGAAAAAGAGTGGGATTTTTCAGGCTCAGAGTGTGGAAAGAGGGAGGAGAAGAGCTTGTGGCTGAAGGGACAGCAATCGTTTACGGAAAAGGAGAAAAAATCATCACATAGCCAGCATCTTCTCCTCCCATTTCTTCAGGTACGCTGAGCTCTGTGTCACATCCACGAAAATCTGGGAGGCTCTTTCCACGTCCTCAAGGCTGACCTTTCCTGAGTTTCTGAGCTTTGCATACTCGTGGGCTGGAGCCAAAAGCTGTATTGCGTAACGCAGGCTGTTCTGGACGCCGATGTCCATCAGCTTCTCCAGTGCATCATCACTCAGCATTATGCCTGACTCTGCAGCCCTGATTTCAATTATGGTTTTTATCTCATCTTTTGTGTAGGGTTCAGTTGTTATAATCAAGAGCCTGTCCAGAAGGTCTAGAGGTATGCCGTGAGGTGCGACGATATCAGTCCCTCTTATCTTGCTGAAACCCCTGTTTGACGCCAAGATTATGATGGGGGCCATCTCAGATTCCATTGCTCTATTCATGAAGGCAAAGAGCTCTATGTCCATGAGATGAGTTTCATCGATGAACAGCACTCCCGGCACAAGCTCTGCTCTTCCTTCCTCCACCCATTTCTTAACCTGATCGTCAACAGCTTCTCTCACTTCGTTATCGATCTCCCTGCTTTCTGCTGAGAACAGGCTGAAGATACTCCCACGCCTTGCGTTGGCTTCGTCGAGGTCATATAGGGTTACAACATATGTAAACTCCTTCTCCTTCTCCACCTTGCCCGACGGTATCTCGACAATGTCTGCATTTCCTAAATCGTATTTCTTGGATGCCTTCTCACTCCTGCCCACCTTTGCAATTCTGCCCGTTTCTTTGTCGATTACTATCACATCTCCGACCTCAATTCCCTGATACATGAATTGAAGTGCTAGCCTGCCACTCACGCTGAATGTCCGCTTGTCGTCCTTGGTTGCCAGAGTTAGAGTTGCAGACTCCGGGATTTTCTGGGTGGGATTGTAGGGATTCGGTACCATGTTGTAATCCAGACCAACGATTTCACCTTCTAGCACTGTCCGAGTTTCCTTAATCCTCACACCTATAGCCTTCCTCATTGTCTGAATTAATGCCTCTGTCTTTTTCATCTCGCTGCTGTAGAATTCACTGGCAGCTACATGGACAAAGGGTATGTCTTTGCCAAGCTCCTTGCTTATGGCCACTGCAATTGCTGTTTTGCCGGTTCCGGGTGGGCCGGCTATCAGTATGCCTCTCCCTGCCATTTTGCCGCCCTTGATGAGCCTCACTATGACTCCTGCAGCCTCTCTGGCTTTCTTCTGACCCACAAGCCCTTCAGCCACATCTTTAGCCTTCAGATTCTCGTCTAATCCAAGGCCGCGAATGTGAGAGTGTGTCCCTATACGCTCGAATTTTGCTGCAATCTCCCGTATGTCGCTTACCATCCTCACCACCAGTTAGCAGTGGTAATGTGTTTCTATATAAATTTTGAGGAATTGGTAAGATTTAAGTAAGATTTAAGTAAGACGAAATCCTACATGGGAACATGGTCAAGGTTAAGGCATCATCAAAGGGGCAGATTGTTATACCCAAAGAGATTAGAGAAAAGCTTGGCATAAGGCCAGGAAGTATTCTGAATGTCACTCTGGAGGGAAACAAGATAGTTATCGAACCTTCTATCGAGCCTCCCATAATCCAAGTTGAAATCGGAGATAGATCCGGTGAGCTTCTCAGAGAGCTGAGAGATGAGAGCGAGGAAAAAATAAAGAAGCTTCTAAAGGATTTGGGTGTCGAGATTGGCTAAGGTTGTAATCGACACTGGTGTTTTTGTCGAATATATCGATAAAAGAGCTTCCTTCCACAGTCCAGCAAAGGCAATAATAGAATCAATAGGAGCAATTGAAGTGTTTTTACCACCCATAACTCTAGCTGAGGTGTGTTATATTGCTGCAAGATTGCTGGAATTCTCTGGAGCTAAAAATGCCTTTGAAAAGGCTTCTGAATTCGTAAACTGGATTTATACCCACCCGGCAGTGACTATCATAAACGACCTGAGCCTCCATACCGAGGCTGCCAGAGTAAAGCTTGAATACAACATGGCTCTTGCCGACTGCTACATCCTAGCATTATCCAAACTGAAGAGGTGTAAAGCCGTTTTCAGAAAGAGGGAGAAAGAAATGTCCGAAGAAGTCGAAGAGGAATTTGATACACTCTTCCTAGAAGACTATATGTAAATTGTGTAGGTGTCGAAGATGGATGCTGGTGTAACAGGTGTAGCGTTCCCGATACCGAAGAAGTACGTTAACAGGTTTTTTGAAGAGGGTAAAAACGTATTCGTTAAGCCTGCAACAGCCTGGAAACAACTGAAATCGGGAATGAAGTTCGTTTTCTACCAGTCTCAGGAGGATACAGGTTTCGTTGGAGAGGCGAGAATAAAGAGGATAATACTTTCAGAGAACCCCATGCAGTTCTTCGAGAGCTATAGAGACAGGATTTTCCTCACAAAGAATGAGCTGGAGGAATACATGAAGTCTCAAGGGGAGGGGAAAAGAGAAGGAAAAAGCAAGTTGTGGATGGCAATTGAGCTGGAAGATATCAAGAAGTACGATGAGCCTGTGAGGTCAGAGAGATTCGTGCCTGCCAGTGAGCAGTATTTGAGAGGGTGATACGTTGCTTGATTATTGGCAATGCACGTCGCTCTTAACTACCCAGCTTGAATTCGCTAAGTTTTGATACTCCCCAGCCCAATAACCACTAATAACTCCATTAATAACACTAATAATCACCCACTGAAGGCTTTCTGAGAAAGAATCCCAGAAAAAGGGCAACTCCAGCCATGATGGCAGCCAGCAGAAATGCCCTGTCGTAACCTCCCAGAACGTCAAAAATGATTGAGCCGCTGAGGGGGCCGAGCAGTGCTGCAGCCGCAACTGCCGTAAATATCAATCCGTAATTTGCTCCCAGATTTGCCTTTCCAAAGTATTCGGCAATCAGCGCTGGAAAGAGGGACAGATTGGCTCCGTACATTATACCGGCGAAGGCGATAAGGGCGAATAGAGCAGTATTTCCAGAATAAGGGATGAGAAACATGAAGATTGCCTGAGACGCGAATACCAGAAGCATGGTTCTCTCTATTCCGAATTTTCTCGAAAGCAAGTATATTCCGGGCCTTCCGAAGGCGTTGCTGACTCCAAAAACACTTGATGTCAGAGCTGCCAGATATGGGCTTATCCCTCTCAGCTCGGCATAGGCGGCTATGTGGCTGAGAACTATGAAGCCAATAGAAATCATCAGGCAGAAGTTCATCCAGAGGATGTAGAACTGCCTAGTTTTGATAATGTCTTTTGGGCCCATTTCTATGTTTGTGGTTTGACTTTCACCACCAGCCAAGACCCGAGCCTCTCTGTCGGGATTTCTCAGGATAAAAGAAGGTAAAACAGTCAACAGCAAAAGGAAAAAGCCTATGTAAAGAAATGCCCCGCCGATTCCCACATGGTCAATTAAATACCTCTCCAGTGGGGCAAAGATTAAGGCACTCATCCCAAAGCCCATGACAACGATGCCAACAGCAAACTCCTGTTTCTCTGGGAACCATTTCACTGCAACTGGACTGCTTACTGAATAAGCGAGTCCGCAACCTGTCCCGGTAATCAGGCCGTAGGTGGCATAAAGCCACAGCGGGGATGGAATGGTGTCAATCAAAGAAGCGAGGATGAAGCCTGAGCCTACAAGCAGCCCACCAATCACTGCCACCTTTCTCGGCCCGAATCTGTCCTGCAGGTGGCCAGCTAGGGGCATTGTGAGGGCGAAGATAACGTAATAGACGGTGAAAACTAGGGTCACGTCGGTGGCACTCCAGTTGAATTCCAGCATCAGAGGGCGAACAAAAACGCTCCAAGAAGTTATTATTCCTAGACCCAACATCATAACGAATCCGGCAAGAAGTATGACATAGCGATTCATTGAATATGCGTAACCTGAAAAATAGATAAATATTTTCACAAATTTACATAAATCAGGGATTAAAGTTCTTTCAATCTCTTTTGTGGAATTGTCATGTCCCTACACATACCTATGACGTCGCTGACGCCACCGCCGGTCAGCCATGAAAGCTACCGCAATTCTTAAATTACCCCCGAATTTCACCGAATCTTGCAGCAGTGCTAAGTTGCCCTCCAACCTACCACTACACCAACCACCCCCACGTATCCCACCACATCTAGGCCGCCGTAGCTCAGCTGGTCGGAGCGGGTGACTTGTAATCACCAGGTCGCGGGTTCGAATCCCGCCGGCGGCTTATTTTTAATAAAATTACAACTACACCCCATTTTACACCCCAAACTCTGCCAACATCCTGTGATATTCCTCAACCTCCATAAGGTTTCCAAAAGCCCACACGACCGCTTCACTCAGAGCAGGGTGTATATGCATCGCTTCCAGCATTACCGAAACACTTGCTTTAGCAACCATGAGGTTCACAATTTCTTGTATCATGACTGAAGCATACTTTCCAGCGATATGGGCTCCCAAAATCTTCCCTGCCCTGCTGACAATAACCTTCACAAACCCCTTTGCATTCATGGCCAGCCCCTTACCTGTCGTCTCATACTTCTCATAGCCAATCAGCACGTTATCCTTCCCGTATCTTTCTATTGCCTCCGCCTCTTTCAGCCCAACGCTAGCAATTTCAGGCTGTGTGAAAGCTGCATGGGGAACTACATCGTAATTCATCATTCTTCTCCTACCCATAACAGCGTTTTCGAAAACAACTCTCGCTTCATGATTTGCCGCGTGCTTGAACATGTACTTTCCAATTGCGTCACCCAGTGCATAAACTCCTGGCATTGATGTCTCGAGATACTCATTAACGACGATCCAGCCTCTTGAGTCTGTTTTTATTCCACCATTTTCCGGTTTTAGAATGTCTGAGTTAGGCGCCCTCCCTGCTGCAACCAGTACTTCTTCAGACTCTATTTCCTTTTTATTGCCTTCTGAATCTACTGCTACCACTTTTTTCAGACCATTCTCCTTTTTCACCTCAATAACCTTATAGGAAGTATAGATTTCGGCAATTCTCCCAAGCTCCTCCTGAACTGCCCACGATAGCTCAGGTTCTTCATTGTAAAGTATTCTCGGAAACATCTCGATTATCTTCACGTCACAGCCCAGTCTAGCGAAGAAATTTCCATATTCAACAGCGATATACCCGCCTCCTATAATGGCCAAGCTTTCCGGCATTTCCTCCAGTTCGAGAAGGGTGTCACTTGTGATGAAGCCAACCTGACTCAAACCCTTAATATTTGGAATCAGGGGCTTTGAGCCTGATCCGATGAAGATTTTCTCGGCCTTGATTCTTTCATTTCCGACTTTAAGCTCGTAAGGAGCTGTAAATGTGGCCACATCTCTGTAGTAATCAATGTTCGGGTGCTCTTTCAATGCCTTCTCTATCTCTTCCACATCTTCATCCACAATCTTTCTCATTCTTTCCATAATTTTTCTGAAGTCCACACCCCTGACCTCTACATGGACTCCAAGCTCCTTCGCTTTCTCGATGTCCGAAATAAGTTCTGCTGGATAAACGAGTATTTTAGAGGGTATACACCCCTTGGTTAAGCAGATTCCGCCTGGTCTGTCCTTATCAATAACCGCCACCTTCGCATCTGGATTAAACTGGATGAAGCCATTTACAACGCTCATAACAGAACCAGTACCAATTGCTATTGCATCATAATATTTCATGAAATACTCTCCACTTTTATTTGTTATAAGCTTTAGTCCTAAAACATGCAGTTCAGGAAAAATTTAAAGGTTAACGATCAATCACTTATATGGTAAATAGGAGAGAATTCCTCAGACATTCTGCAGCTTTCATGTCTTTCATTCTCTCAGGTTGCATCTATCCGAAAGAAAGGTATTCTGAAGGTAAAAAGAAAATTGAAAGAGCGGAGGAGAAAAAACCCATGACTCGATCCGTAAAATCTCCTGTTTATGTGATAAAAACTCAGGACAGAAGAGTGGGAATAAAGGAGCTACTTGAGAATTTTGATGTTGACAAACTTGGCAGTAAAAAAGTGGCCATTAAGGCCAACTACAACAGTGCCGATCCATTTCCAGCCTCAACCCACATCGATACCCTTGTCTCAATTGTAGATACCCTGAAAGAACAGAATGCTGACATAATCCTAGCTGAAAGGAGCGGGATGGGAGACACGAGAAGGGTGCTGGAGAAGATGGGTGTGCTGAAACTTGCTGCCGAAAAAAGTTTTGATGTGGTTGTTCTTGACGAGGTGAGAGAGGGGTGGATCAGGGAGAATCCTGAAAATAGCCACTGGAAAAGGGGTTATCTCTTCCCAAAGGTTTTCAGGGAGGTCGATGCAATTGTACAAACCTGCTGCCTGAAAACCCACAGGTTTGGTGGGCATTTCACACTATCTCTGAAAAACAGCGTTGGTATGGTGGCAAAGTTCGACCCTGTGGATGGTTACAACTACATGGCCGAGCTTCACACTTCAAGGCACATGAGAAAGATGATAGCGGAAATCAACACATCCTACCAGCCAGAATTCGTTATTCTGGATGCAATTCAGGGCTTTTCCAAAGGCGGGCCTGAAACAGGAACACTGATACAGCCAGGCATAATCATGGCCAGCAGCGACAGAGTTGCCATAGACGCTGCCGGTGTTGCAGTTTTAAGGATATACGGAACCACTAGAGAAGTTTCAGAGGGTAGCATCTTCCAGCAGGAGCAGATTGCAAGAGCTTCTGAGCTTGGCCTCGGTGCCGGCAGAGCTGAAGAGATAGAAATTATCCCTGTAAACGAGGAGGCCCAAGATATATGTGCAAGGATAGAGGAGAAGTTGATGAAGCCCGATGAATTGTGATCCAGCAAGAATAGATTGGGGCAACAAATTGACAAACCAAGCAAACCCAATAATCAAAAACAAACCAAAAAATAAAATCGGAAATGTTAAAACAGCGAAAATATACCACAAAGCATGATTGTTGAGATAAGGGGCAGAAAAATAAACTTCAGAGAAGGTCAAAGAAGCTCTGAGATCAAAAATCTGATCTACATTCACGGTTCAGGTGGAAACGGAGAGATATGGAGATGTCAGCTTGACAGCGTTGGCGGTTACGCCATAGACCTTCCTGGCCACGGTGAAAGCGATGATTTGGAGATAAAAAGCGTGGAAGATTATGCAGATGTGGTTGCTGAAGCTGTTATGGCACTAGGAATTGAAAAAGCAATTTTTGCCGGCCACTCTCTTGGTGGCGCAATTGTCCAGATGCTCTATTTCAGGCATCCTGAGATTGTGGATAAGCTTATACTTGTGGGAACCGGTGCAAGGCTAAGGGTTCATCCAAAGATCCTCAATGGTTTAAAGCAGGAGTTTGAGGCAACGGCAGACATGCTGGTGGAATGGATGTTCTCCAAGAGGTTTGAGAATAAGAAAGTGAGGCAGGAAGTCAGAGAGGAAATCATAAAATGCGGGAGCGAGATTACCCTTAGAGATTTCGTGTGCTGCGATAACTTTGACCTTCTGGAGGACTATAAGGATGGCAGAATAAAGGTAGATGTGCCTGTTCTCCTCTTGGTCGGCACAGATGATATTATGACGCCTCCCAAGTATTCGGAGTTTTTCAGGCAGGTGATACCTCAATCCAAGATGGTTGTGGTAGAAGGAGCGGGGCACATGATTATGGTGGAGAAGCCCAGAGAGGTCAGCGATGCCATTAAGGAGTTCGTAGGGTGATTTCTTTCTTTATCTTTTTAACTTTTAATAGCCCTATTTGATGGTGCTACTTCTTCTCCTGCCCTACACATTCTGCCGAAAACCAGCCCATCTCTGGATATCACAGAAAATTAATAAGGGGCCCCCAGCTACTTGAATCCATGAAGTTTCTTGCCATATCTGACACACACGACAACATTTACGCCATAAGAGATTTGATTGAGGAAGTGAAAGATGAAAAAGTGGATTTTATCGTCCATGCGGGAGATGTAATTTCTCCTTTCGCCATCAGAGAGCTAGAAGGGTTGGAAAAGATAGCAGAGAAAATTTACATCGCCTTCGGCAACAATGATGGAGACAGAGGCAAGCTCATGGAGATTGCCCTTACAAAAGGGTGGATAATCGGAGACATCGTCGGATTCCCTAGTGGATGCGTGTATCACGGCACAAATCCTGACGTTTTACGACTACTCGCCAAGCAATATCAGGTTGTCGTAACGGGGCACACCCACAAGAAAGGTGTGGAAAAAGGTGATGCCACTATCATAAATCCAGGTGAGGTGTGCGGATACCTGAGTGGAGTCAGGAGCTACGCAATAATAGAGGATGAGGATGTGAGCATTATTGAGTTTTGAGCTAGTTAGTTTATTATTTATTTTATTTTAATTTTTAACTTCCCCTCCTTCTCAAGCTGCCCAATATAGTGCAAGAAATCTGTTACAGTCATGTTCATGGCCTTAGCAGCCTCACTTATAGTCATGCTGCTATTGACGATAGTCTTTATAGAATTCCCATTGGGTCTTGATTTTTTAAGTTTGAAATGTTGGCAGATCTCAGCCATCCCGCCGCAACTAGAGAAATACTCACAGAAAATACATGACATTTAATCGGATGTGTGGAGAAATTAAAATAAACCTTTTGGTTGGTTGGCAGACAATGAAAGGAAGGATCGTTGTTGCGGTACTAACCCTCATCGCAATCATCTTTACAGTTTCTTACGCTTATTTCTATACCGATAGCTATGAGGCACAGGCCAACCAAGTTTTTAAAGATGTCCTGAGAGAGTTTGAAAAAATCAGAGGTTACAATATCTCCGATATCCAGCTCAAAATCGTCACAAAAGACTGGGTTATCCAGCAGTGGGGTGGCCGGAGCTACGATGAAGAGGCTTTAAAGGATGAAGAGATATTTTACAAAGCCCTCATGCTAACCTCCTCAAATTTCAGCGTTGAAAGGCAGAAAGATGAAGAAGTGGGCCTTTTCATGGCCTTTGCGTGGGAAGGAGACATATATGTGGTAAAGGAGAACTTTGATCCGGGCAGCGATTCTGCGAAAGAGACCCTTGCCCACGAGTTCGAACACATTGTGCAGGAAAGGTATTTCAACCTAACTTCCGATGGGAGTTACGATAGCGATAAGGCCATTGCTGCTATAATTGAGGGAGATGCTGTTGTTGCAGGATGGGTTTACGCCGGTAAAAATCTAAGTGCCGAGATGAAAACTGAGGTTGATGAGGAAATTAATGAGAACAACAGCCTGACCACGCTTTTCTTGTTCCCTTATCACTACGGAAGCACCTTTTTGGCCCGCTTTTACCTTGATGGTGGATTTGAGAAGGTGGATGAAGTTCTTACAACCCCGCCTGCAACCACAGAGCAGATAATCCATGTAGAAAAATACCTCAGAAGCGAAACGTTTAGGGATTTTGGAGGATATAACCCTGGTGAATCAAATCCAGAAAGCTGGAGAGTCGTAAAGGACACCAGAATGGGCGAATACTTCCTTTATATCTTCCTCGCAACTCACGTTTTTGACAGTGCAGCCTTCAATGCTGCATCAGGCTGGGATGGAGATAGGCTTACCATCTACCGGAGCGGCGATGACTTTAAGTGGAGATGGAAGATTGGTTTTGATACTGTTAATGACGCAAATGAGTTCTACATCGCAATGGCACTCATGCTGAACAAGCTGGGAAATAAAACTTCAGAATCGAGTTGGGAGATTGCTGAGCCGTATGTTAAGCAGGAAATAATGGTGGAAATTAATGGAGATGTTGTAACACTTTATGGCGAATCCGTTTAGCTGAGGTTTAGCTGAGGTGAAAAAATGTGGAGCATACTCAAAGCCCTTCGTGAAAATCCTGAAATCCTGATAAAATCTCAGGAGAGAAGAGGAGAGAGCGTTGAAGTAGTTGAAAAAGCAATCGAACTTGACAAGATCTGGAGAACAAAGTTGCATTCTTTAAACAAGCTCAGACATGAGAGAAACAAGCTTTCGAGGGACGTCAAGAACGCCCCACCCCACAAAAAAAGGGAACTGATTGAACAGGCGAAAAAGCTGTCTGAAGAGGTTAAGAGAAGTGAAGAGGAGTTGAAGAAAATTGAGGAAGAGCTGAACTCAATTTTGATGTCGATACCAAACATAATCCACGACAGCGTTCCCATTGGCAGAGATGACAGCGAAAATGTCCCCATCAAATTCTGGGGAAAGGCGAGAGTGTACACGGAGCACGTAGATGCCTTCATCCAGCAGACGAGCGGCAAAGCAGATTATGAGATTATAGAGTGGCTTCCCTCAGGCCATGCAGATGCAGTGGAAAATTTCGGCTGGGCAGACATAGCAAGGGCTGCGAAGGTTGCAGGAAGCAGATTCTTCTACCTGCTTGACGACCTAGTATGGCTGGATTTGGCCCTTATGATGTATTCCATGGATTTTCTGTCCAAAGAAGGATTCACAATGGTCAACCCACCCTATATGATGAATTCGAAGGCTTATTCAGGTGTCACGGCATTCAGCGACTTTGAAGAGGTACTTTACAAGCTGGAAGATGAAGATCTCTACCTGATTGCAACTTCTGAGCATCCAATTGCAGCAATGCACATGAACGAAACGCTGGCTGAGGATGAGCTTCCTCTGCTCTACGCAGGCGTTTCGCCATGCTTCAGAAAGGAAGCCGGAGCACATGGGAAAGACACCAAGGGCATTTTCAGAGTACATCAATTCCACAAAGTGGAGCAGTTCATCTTTTGCCTGCCCGAGGATAGCTGGGACTGGCATGAGAGGCTGATAGAGAATGTGGAGATGCTCTGGCAGGGGCTTGGGTTGCCTTACAGAATCGTCAACATTTGCACTGGCGATCTCGGTATAGTGGCTGCTAAGAAATATGATCTGGAAGTATGGATGCCAGCTCAAGGCAGATACAGGGAGATGGTTTCCTGCAGCAACTGCACCGACTGGCAGAGCTACAGGCTGGATATTCGATTTGCCGAAGAGAGAGGTAAGCCATCAAAGGGTTTCGTCCACACTCTTAACTCCACAGCCATAGCAACAACGAGGGCTATAACAGCCATAATAGAGAACAATCAGCTTCCCGATGGAAGAGTTGAAATTCCCAAGGTGTTGAGGAAATATCTTGAGCCGATTGAGGTGGCGCCGAAGGAGTACATTGAGCCCAGAGAGCGGAGGTAAAATATTCTCCCATTTTCTCTATTTTCTCTCTGAAAATCTGAGAGACGGGTGGATGAGAGGGTACAGAATTGGTTTAGGTGGGCCCGATAAGATTTTGAGATAATCCAAGGAGTAAAGAGCGAAATTCAGAATTTAAAAAGGCAAAAACAAGTTAAACAAACAGATTACCACTCCTCGATCTCCAGACCCTTTATCCGGCCAAAGTGTTTGACATTCTTGGTCACAATCCTTTCATTGTGTGCCAACGCTATGCTGGCGATTAACGCATCCATTTCGCCCACCAGCTCACCCTTTCTTTCAAGTTCAGATGTGATCTGGCCATATATGTCAGAGGCTGTTATGTTGAACTCAAGTAAATCCAGCCTGCTTAGAAGTCCTCTAACTTTCTTTAAGTTTTCATCTATATGTTTGGATATATAAGCGCCTTTAAACAGCTCGGCAGCGTTTATGGGCGTGGTTGTAAGCCTTTCTCCCCTTTCAACAAGTTTTCTCAACTTCGCAATGGCTCTTTGATCTTTCCGTATAACTCCCACAAGAAAGTCAGTCTCCAGACAGACCATTCAATCACCTTTCGGATAACACAGTTTAACCTAAGAGTTAGAATTCTACCCTTCTACCTTTTACTAGTTCTCTCGCCCTATATACTTCCTCAATTTTATCAGCCAGTTCTTCTGAGAAATCTGTAGATTCCACATATTCCAAAAGGTCTGCACTCCTTGTTATTCTCAAGATGACGTCGCTAAACGACTCTCCTTTTCTCTTTAACCTCTTAAGAGAGTTGTATGCCTCCTCAGATATCGTTAAGGTTTTGTGTGCCATAAAGTTTAGTGTATTTAAGTGTATTTAAAAGTCTCGATTAAATTCAGCAAATCAGTAGAGAGATAAACACGTGAACAAGGACCGGTAAGGCTCATGATGAAATATTCCCCTAGGTCAAGAAAATTTTAGCAACACTTAATAACTTCACCCAGTTACATCTTTTTGGTGATTAAAAATGGACGTTATCGAAATTCTCGATAAAGGCAAAGCAGAGTTTCATTTCGTCCATCCAGACGATTTCAGAGAGTATGTGAGAGATAAGAAGAAGAGAGATTGGGAAGACAAGCTGATGGAAGAGAGGGAAGCTGTGAAGAAGTTTGTTGACGATGGTGATTATCTGGCCTATGATTTCTCGAGTCTCACAAGAGGCCCGCAAAGCCTGATCAGAGAGATTATAAGGCAAAGAAAAAAGAGGCTCTGGATCTGTGCAAAGTTCACCCTGCTCGAGAGTGTTTTGCTGGCTGGAGCAGGATGTGTTGAAAAGATTGACGTGGGATTTCTGGGATTTGGTCCCTACATTGCCAGCAAGGTGGAGAGAGGCGAGGTTAAGGTTTACGACTGGAGTAACGGCAGCATAACCTACAGACTTGTAGCGGGAGCCATGGGAATTCCATTCATCCCCGCAAGAGACTTGCTGGGGACTGACACCATAAAGCATTCCGGAGCGATAGTTGCAAAAGATCCCTTCAGTGGCATTCCTGTTGCCTTACTCCCTGCTCTGAATCCGGATGTTGCTGTAATCCATGTCCAGGAAGCTGACGTTTACGGTAATGCCAGAGTTTATGGTCCTACAGTAGCAACGCTAGAAACAGCCATGGCGTCCAAGAAGGTCATAATCTCCGCTGAGAGGATAGTGGAGACAATAGAATTCAGAAAAGATCCCAACATGACCTTAATCCCGTATTATCTTGTTGATGCTGTCGTTCACGCACCCTTCGGAGCATATCCTGGAGGGACTCAGGGCTACTACGAAATGGATGCCGAGCACTACTTGAAGCTCTCCTCCATTGCAACTGAGGAAGACATGCAGAAGTATCTGGAGGAGTACATTTATGATGTAGACAGCCACGAGGAGTTTCTGGAAAAGAAAGTTGGCATGGCTAGGCTGAAGGAGCTTGTCAGGAAAGCGGAAATACTTGAGGGGTTCAGGTAAACTGTAGGGGTGGTGAAAATGGCCGTTGTTGAATTCACAGATACCGAATTCATGATTTGTAATGCTGCTAGGCTCCTTGAGGATAACAAAACCATATTCGTTGGCTGGGGCATCCCGCAGGTAGTTGCCATACTGGCCGAGAAGCTTTACTCACCTAATATAACTCAGGTTTTCGAGTTTGGAGCCATAGGGCCTCAGAGCAGAACTCCTTTCCTGCGAGGCACCATGGGCGGACCGCAAAACACCTACCGAAGCCTCCAGTGGTGCAGCATGAATCTTGCTTTTAGCTACGCTGCTTCAGGCTACATTGACTACGGTGTACTTGGAGCAGCTCAGATAGACCGCTATGGCAACATAAACTCCACAATGATTGGTGACGACTACGAGAGGCCAAAGAAGAGATTTCCCGGCAGCGGAGGCGGAAATGAAGTGGCGAGTTACTGCTGGAAGACCATAATTGTCATGTCCCATGAGAAGCGAAGATTCGTTGAGAGATGCGACTTCATAACCTCTCCCGGCCACGTGATTGACGGGAAGAGCAGGGAAGAACTTGGCTTGCCCAGAGGGACAGGGCCTTACAGGGTAATAACCTCTATGGGGATGTTTGACTTCGATGAGGAGGCCAAGCAGATGCGCCTGATTGGCGTGCTGAGAGGGTTGAAAGTGGAAGATGTGGTTTCAGAAATGACATTCAAACCGCTGATTGCCGATGAAGTTATCGAGCTTGACCCTCCAACTGCGGAGGAGCTTAAGCTACTGAGGGAGGAAATCGATCCCTATGGCCTCATCATAAGCAAGGGAAAGAAGTTCAGGGTTGAAGTTTAACAACAGTTTATAAAGGTCTAATAACCATAACCAATATCATTATTTTTCATGATTTTTAATAATCATTGAATAAGATAAACCTTTTGATAATGATTTAAAAAGAAAATTTTAAATAGTTACTGGCCTACGAGGCTCAAAAGAGGTGGTTTTGATGACCAGAGTGGCTGTTGTAGGAGCCGGTTATTCAGGTTTTAACTCCAATACACCAGACCTCAGCTGGAAAGAGCTGATGTACGAAGCTGCTGTCAGAGCTTACGAGGATGCAGGGGTTGATCCGAGAAAAGACGTTGATGCCTTTGTCACATGCGCTGAAGACTTCTGGGAGGGCTTTGCCATCTTCGACGAATTCGTGCCCGACCAGCTTGGAGCTGTGCTGAAGCCCACTTTCACCGTTGATGCGGATTTCCTTTACGGCATCGCAAATGCTGTGATGATCATCAAAAGTGGCCTTGCAGACATAGCAGTGGTGGAAGCCCACAGTAAAGCCAGTGATATCCTGACATTTGGCGAAGTGATAAAATTTGCCTTCGACCCTATATGGCTTCGCCCCATCGGAAAGGCGCATCCCTATTACTTCGCTGCCCTTGAGAAGTCAGCCTACATGACGGCAAGAGGATACAGCGATGATGTCTTTGCGAAAGTTGTGGAGAAGAACAAAGCCAACGGCAGGCTGAACAGCGATGCCCCCTATGCTGGAAAGGTAACTGCTGACGATGTACTCAGAAGCGAAGCAGTATTTTACCCGATTAGAAAGCTTGAAATTGCCCAGAGGGCCGATGGTGCGATTGTATTCGTTCTTGCAAGGGAAGAGATTGCCAGAGAACTCACGGACACGCCCATATGGGTAAGTGGAGTTGGTTGGTGGAGTGAGACCAGTAACTACGACACAATGAGCTTTACCGCCGCTTATGCGAGAAAGAGTGCGGAGATGGCATACAAGATGGCTGGCATAACGAATCCGGCGAGGCAGATTGATGTTGCCGAAGTTGACGACAGATTTGCTTTCAAAGAAGTTCAGCACATCGAAGCCTTGAAGCTTGCAAAGAGCAATGAAATTCCAGAGCTTGTGGAGGGCGGATACTTCGGAAGAGGTGGAGATCTGCCAGTGAATGTCTCTGGAGGCAGTCTGAGCGTTGGTAACCTGCTAGAAGCAACAGGTGGACAGAAAGCTCTGGAAGTTGTCCTTCAGCTTCGCGGAGAGGCTGGCAGGAGACAGGTTGATGCAGAAGTGGGCGTAGCTCAGGCATGGAGGTACATACCGACGGCAAGCGGAGCTGTGGCTGTTTTCAGCAGGTAAAACAGGTGAAGAGGTGATGCTTATGGAGATTGAAAGGATTAAGGGTCTGAATTTCCACAAGAAGCAGGATGTGGCGATTGTTGGTGCTGGCATTACCACTTTCAAGAGGAGATTGAATGAGACTGGAAAAGAACTGAGCTATTATGCCGTTAAACAGGCTCTGGAAGAGGCGGGTTTGGGAATTGAAGACATTGAAATGGTTGTGATGGGTTCCGCTCCTGACGCTTTCGATGGCCTACACATGAAGGGCGAATATCTGCTTGATGGTTCTGGTGGGAGCGACAGACCGTACATGAGAGTCTTCGTTGGAGGTGGTACTGGCGTTTTCGCACCAATTGCAGGATACTGGCATGTTGCAAGTGGTCTGGCTGATGTCTGCCTCGTAGTTTGCGAGGAGAAGATGTCTTCCTGCCACCCGCATCCGCAATCAGCTTTTAAGTACATCTGGGACCCCATTCTTGACCGCCCGCTTCAGCCAAACCTGATATGGATTTTTGCTCTGGAGATGCGCCGCTACATGCATGTGAACAACATCAAGCATGAGGATATAGCCCTTGTCTCAGTCAAAAACAAAGCGAATGCTCTCGACCATCCAGCTGCTCAGCTTGCAGAACGCATAACTGTTGAGGACGTCCTTAACAGCGAGCCCATGGCTCTGCCTGTCAGAAGGCTGGATGTTTCGCCGCCAAGCGATGGTGCTTCAGCCTTAATAATGGTTGCTCCTCACATCGCCAGGCAGCTAACAGATGATCCCGTGTGGGTAGCTGGCGTTGGATGGGCTCTGGACACAACTTGGTGGACCAACAGAGATCTCTACTTCCCACGCTACGTGGCTGAAGCTGCAAGAATGGCTTACAAGATGGCTCATATAACCGAGCCGAGGAAGGAGATTGATGTTGCAGAGCCATACGACCCCTTTGATTACAAGGAATTGCACCACATGGAGGGACTTGGTCTGGCAAGGAAAGGTGAGGCTCCGATTCTCACCAGAGAGGGCGTTACAGCAAGGGATGGTGATCTACCAACCTGCCCGAGCGGTGGGTTGCTTGGAGTCGGCAATCCAATAGCAGCCACAATGGGCGTGAAGGTTGCAGAACTCTACTGGCAGCTCGCCTACAGGGCTGGCAAGAGACAGGTGGCCAAAGAAGTTACGAGAGGCGTTGCTCAGGCATGGGGTGATCTGATGCAGGTTGGCACTGTCGTTGTGCTCTCCAACAAGAGGTGATTAAGATGGCTGTTGGGAAGAAAGATATTAGCTGCCCCCCTTATGTAAAAGGGAGGGAAATTAAGGCTGAAGACATAAAAGAGGGTAAGGTTACCTACTGGGAGCATCATCCCGACATAAGATACTCCTTCACAGCCGGGCAGGCTATCAGCAGATTCCTTAAGGGTCTGAAGGAAGGGAAGCTTCTCGCTACAAAATGCGATCACTGCGGCAGGATAATGTTCCCACCACGCATGTTCTGTGAGCTCTGCTTCAGGCCGGTGGATGAGTGGTGCGAGGTGAAGGATACAGGTGTCGTTGAGACTTTCTCTGTCTCATACATCGATCCAGACGCTAAACCACTGGAAGAGCCAGTCATAGTAGCAGTGATCTCAGTGGATGGAGCCTCACCGAAAATGGGATTCATGCATATCCTAGGCGAGGTTGACCCCGATGATGTTTACATAGGAATGAAGGTAAAGGCAGTCTGGAAGTCTGAAAGCGAAAGAGAAGGGAGCGTTACAGACATTAAGTACTGGAAGCCCTTGGAGGGGTGATGAAGATGGTATTCAACGAGAAAATTGTTGATGCTGGAGAACTCAAGCATATTGAAGGCAAAATAGAACTCTACTGGATTTACACCAGCGGAGAAGCTGGAGACAGGTTCTTCAAAGCTCTGAAGGACGAAGGGAAGTTTTTGGCAGCTAAATGTACATGCTGCGGCAAAACATACTTCCCACCACGCATTTACTGCGAATACGATTTCAGCGAAACTGAATTCGTTGAAATTAGCGGAGAAGGCTGTGTAAGAGCCTTTGCCGTGGCAACCCTCGATAACAACGAAGAGTCCCTTAAGAATCCCGAGATCTACGCAATAATCGACATGGATGGCACGGATGGTTGTATAATCCACCTGCTAGGAGAAATGGATGCTGAAGACATACGTGTGGGCATGAAAGTAAAACCCGTTCTGAAGTCCAAAGAAGAGAGGGAGGGCAGGATAACCGACATACTCTACTTCAAACCTGTTTAATTTTTTTAAAAAATTATTATCATAGCTAATTGTGGATTATGACATTGAGTTTTAAAACCGAATAGGAGGTGTAAAAAATGGATTTCAGGCTGACGGATGAGCAGAGGATGATTGCGGATGCGGCTAAGGATATAGCTAAGGACTTCCCGCCGGAGTACTGGAG
>MTMY01000027.1 GCA_002010215.1 Archaeoglobus sp. JdFR-37 | reverse complement strand
TAAAGGCTGCGGAGAGGAAGCCAAGACCGTCAGGATAGAGGACGTAGTGAAGGGAATAGGTGTTGACTTCGTTGAAGTTGTGAACCCATACAACATATCAAAGATAGAGGATGCCCTTCACAGAGCTCTGAATCATGACGGTGTGGCAGTCATCATAGCCCGTCAGAAATGCGCCATTTTGTGGACAAGAGAGAGAAAAAGAAAGGGAATCAGAATTACACCCTTCTATGTTACAGATAAATGTAACGGCTGTATGAAATGCGTTGCAGAGTTCACATGCCCAGCAATATATGTAGGGGATAGAATGGAAGGGGGTTTGAAGACACAGATCGATGAGGTGCTCTGCGCTGGTTGCGGAGTTTGTGCAACGGTGTGTCCAGAGAGAGCCATTAAGGCTACCAAAGCCAGATAAAATTTATTCGGAGTAAATCTCCTTTTTTATTTCATCCATCACTTTGATTATTTTTTCCTCCAGCTTTCTGGCATCTTCAAGTAGTTCCCTCACACCCATTTCGTCAATCTCCTGAAACTCGGGATGAGTGCCGATGAAATCGGATAGATTGATTACTGCTGTTCTGATATCTCCAAAGCAGTCGTTCAGGACTCCAAGCATAAGCATAAGCCTAGATTTTCTGTCAAACAACCCTCTACCTCCCTGTCCAGATTTGCACAATCAGCCAATCATCTCAAGCCAAGGAGTTCTTCAAGCGCCGCCCTCACATCTTCAGCTTTCACAACTCCACTTGCTAGGAGCACGCCATCAGCCCCAAGATCCATGGCAGTCACATAATCCTCGTGTTTGCCTATGCCTGCACCACACAGAACCTTCACGTCGCTATTTACATTCTTTGCTGCTTTGACAGAGTTCTCAACCACTTCTGGCTCAGCCTTTGAAACAGGAATCCCACTTCCTATGAGCTCTGGAGGCTCAACCGCAACAAAATCTGGAGAGAGTGCTGCTGCTGCAGCGGTTGTTGCCACGTTATTCGTGCACACAACACTTGTAAGGCCAAGCTCCTTGAACTTCGACACCAGAAAGTCAATGTCTGCAAGCCTGAGGCGGCGTTCGCTGTGGTTGATGAGGCTACCCTTCACGCCCTTCTCCTTTATCATCTCCGCCGTCACCCTGCCGGTGTGGCTACCATAGCCTACAGCATCAACGTGCTGGGCATATACATCGATGTTCACCCTGTTCATGATTGTTGTCAAATCGAGATAGTTAGGGGCTATTGCCACATAATCATCTACCCTTGAAGCCACATCTTCGGCTATCTTGGCCAGCTTCAATGCATTCTCCCCAAAACCTTCCTTATAGGCCTTAAAATTTATTATAACCACACCTCTATCCTTTCCCAATTTTATCACCCCATTTTCGGTAATAAATTATAAAAAGTTCAGAAATCGGTCATTATCCGGAACTGATCGGTGTCAGGCTTCATGTAGTCTAGGAATCTTCTTGCAGCCCCTTCCACATCCTTTGCCCTTGTTATCGCTCTTCCCACCACAAGGATGTCTGCTCCAGCTTTGACTGCTTCCTCCATGTTCTCAGGTCTCAAACCACCTGCAACCGCAACGAGAACTCCGAATTTCTTTATCTTTCCTGCCAGCTTCCATGGAGGTTCTGCTACTCCCTCCGCATCAATTGCTCGATGCAATTCCACCACATCTGGCTTTACACCGGCATCCACGATTTTTCGAAGCCTATTTACCGGGTCTTCCACGTTCAGCATATCAATTATGCTATAAATTCCTGTTTTCTCCGCTTCCTTTACTGCCCTCACAATTGTCTGGATTGGAGCAAGGCCAGAGATGACAACGGCATTTGCTGTTGCATCGGCAGCCATTCTTGCTTCAAGATTCCCGGTATCCAAGGTTTTCAGGTCGAGAACGAAGAAAGAGCCAGGTTTAACCTCTCTGAGCTCCAGTATGACTTCTGCCCCATATCTCTTGGCAAGCGGTGTTCCCACCTCGTAAATTATGTGGTCGCTGTCAGGAATGAGGTTCATCACCCTCTTCACCTCTTCGATATCCGGTATGTCGATGGCTATCTGGAGATATGGCGGGTCCCAGAGCTTTGTCATCTTTCTACCAACAAGAGGATGGGCACTGCGATCTTTTTCGTAAAGAACAGTCTCAACATCCGGGAAGCCCTGCATTGCTCTGCGTAAAGCCAGCTTGGTTGCTCCGTAGTTGTAGTAGAAGACCTTATGCTTGTTTTTGGCCTTTGGATGAATAAAGACGCTGACAATGACAAGGAGCTCATCAGCCTTATCTTGGGGGATTACCCCCTCTTCCACAGCATCTGCTATTGCCTTCGCAACAGCCATCTGTGCAACACCAAAAATGAGTTCAGCTTGAAACATGTCCTTGACGGTAACCTTCGGAATTATCACGGCGGGCGGCTTTGTTATGAGGTTTGGCCTTATGACTGCAAGAAGAGGTGTGTGTCCGGCGGATAGCTGGCTTAGAGCGTTTGCAAAAGCAGCTGCAACAGGACTGTTTTTGTCACCAATCATAAGATCGATATGAGCAACCTCATAACCCTCGCCTATAAGCGCCTCACCTATCCTCATCTCCATTGACTTCAACCTCCCAGTTGAAAGAAGAAAGGAAGAATAAAAAACTTTGGATGTATGTTGATATTAGCGTCCATTCCGCGGGGTTCTGCAGTATGCTCTGCAGTGAAGACAAAGATTTTCTGTATTGGGCTTTGATTTGCCTCATAGAATGTGCATAGTATTAGTACTATTATATATAACTATATTATTCTAATCGAGCTCCTCTTCAGTCTCAATTGCTCCTTTTTTGTCCCGATTAATTTAAAGCATGAAAAATTAAGGAAGGGTAAGTGGGGTTTAAGAGGTTTAACAATCTAAGGACTCTGCAAGAAAGTGAATTTAAAAGCGAATTTCGGAAAAATCTAGGATAGAAACATAATAGAAACATATATGATTGATGAGTTTTATATCATCAGTCCAACCTTAAGGAGGGGAAGATATGTGAAAGAGAGCTTTGAAGATAAGATGGCATCCTTGAAGGGCCTTTCAGAGGAAGAAATGGCCAAAAGACTTGAGAGTATGAGGGATGTCTGCAAATCGTATTGTGGAGAGTGTCCGAGTTATACTGGGACAGGTGAAAGCAGTCTTGTGTTCTGTGCTATGGGTAAAAGTTCAATTATTACTGAGGAGAAAGGCTGCCTCTGCCCATCCTGCCCAGTCACGGATATGATGTCCCTTAGGTGGAAATTTTACTGTATCAGAGGGAGTGGGAAAGAACAGGCAGGACTTGGGGGAGGAGAGTAGCTGAGATAGATGAAAGAAACTTGAAAGATAAGAATGTTCGCCATAGATTCCCACATCCACATAGGCCCTTCACATGCTCTGGGCATACACGTGAGTGTTGAAAGGGTAAAGAAAGAAATGGAAAATGCTGGAGTTGGAAAAGCTGCTATTATGCCTTTTCCATCGTATGCGGAGAATGGAGATGAGGCAAACAGAATGGTTCTTGAAATATGCCGGAAGCATGATGAGTTTCTTCCCATTTTCTGCCTGAACGCACATTTACCAAAGCCAAGCAGCGAATTTGTGGCAGTTAAATGGCACTGGGTTGGTGGTGTGTCAGATTTATCTTCCAATTACAGAACTCTGGAAAGGGAAGATTTGCCGAAGTTCGTGGATTATGTAGCTGATCTCAGTCTCCCCTTGATTTTTGAGGAAGAGCTGGATTTTACAAAACAATTCGTGGATAAATTCCCGGAACTGACTTTGATTATCCCTCACCTGGGGGGTCTTGGCGGTGCGCCCCTTGATTTCCTCAGGACTTTCAGGGAACACGATAATATTTACTTTGACACGTCTCTGGCGTCTCCGGCAACTATCATGAGGTTTGTTGAGGAGGTTGGTGCTGAAAGGGTGCTCTTCGGCTCTGATGTGCCCTTTGGCAGCATAGAGAGTGAAATTCGGAAAATATGGGAGTTAGAGCTTGTAAGGGGGGAGTTGAGACTTTTACTGAAGGAGAATGTTGAGAAGCTCTTCAAAGTGAGATAGCTCTTTCCCAAACTAAAAAGTTAAAAATTAAAATCTAAATCAAATCTGCCTTATTACTCCCTTTCCACCTACATTGATGTCCCCAACATAGCCCTCATCGCCTTTCTTGAACGACGGCAGCAAATCGAATTCTCCGCCTATCCTTATTTCTCCTCCCTTCATGTCTCCTCCCGCAAATCCACAGCTTCTGTGGATTATAATGACACCATTGGTCATCTCTGTACCAATAAAGTCTCCTGCATCTCCCTTTATCTCTATCTCACCACCAGCCATCTTTTCTCCAATGTAATTCCCAGCATTACCTTCAATTAGAATCCTTCCACCGCTCATACCCTTCATATCGCCATAATATGCGCATCCAACAAGGTTTCTGGCATTTCCCTTGACGACGATTTCTCCACCGCTCATCTCAGCTCCAAGCCAGTCGTCTGCATCACCTTCAATCTCTATCCTTCCACCCTTCATGTAAGCACCGCAGTGGGCGCCTATACTACCCTTGACAATGATTTCTCCGTCCTCCATCCTGGCTCCAATCCACTTCACTCTACTGAAATCTCCTTCCAACACCAGCTTCTTATCGTCACCTTCCTTCGTTATCTCAAAGAGCTCCCCTAGGCTCACTTGCTCCCTGCCATGATATACCTTAAACTTGGATGCCTCCTCTACACTCATGGTAGCAAGCTCAGGTGTGATTTCAGCCTCAACAGTTACGGCGAAATCAGTCTTGGGCTTGAGCACCATCATGACAATCACCCCACCACTATTTTCTCAGGAGCTCTCAGCCAGGCTTCCTCAACGCCGTAATTGTAGCGCTGGATTGTGTAATAATGGGTGAAGTAGTCATCAAGATCTTCCTCTATGACTTCCGTGCTCACCTGAGACATTGCATCTATCCAGTAAGTTCTTCCCCAGACTTCCTGTACCAACTCTCCATCCTTGACCACGATCTCTCCACCCTTTATGGTGTAAATGGGCGTAGAAAGGGCTTTTTCCACCACTTCATACTCAGTGCTGGGGTCAACCTCCAGCGGATTGAGGTCATAGATGGCTATATCTGCATCTCCTCCCACGCCTAAATGACCCTTGGTCTGCAGACCGAGAATTCTTGCAGGCAGTGCCCTCGTCATGTGAATGGTTTCCTCTAAAGTCTTCTCAGCATCTATTGACGGCAGATTTGTTGCCTTCTGAATGTAGGGGCTGGCATTGGCAATCTCTTTCTCCCTCATCTTGGCACTCATCAGCATGGCCATTATATAGGGATACTTGGTGTACGGCCCGCCATTGGGGAAGTCTGTGGAGATTACAACCTTGTCGCTATCCGTAAGCAGACCGAGCTCAAGCCCTATCGCCCACTGCACCGCATGAACAGGATTCTTGGGCAGATAAACCAAGGGTATTATACCAGCTCCCGTCTCTAGCTCCACGTCCTTGTTTATCCACTTCGCTCCCAGAAGCTTGTGCAAGTTGAACTGGAATGGTGCGTCGCCCGTCATGGCTGTTGCATGACCAAATACAGGCTGTCCCATGTCAATTGTGATGTTATCCGCTTTATTCACAAACTTTGCAATCTCATCTGCTCCGCTTCCAACATCCCTCCATGAAGAACCGCTGTAGGAGTTGAACTGCACATGGGTTACATGCAGGACCTGCCTCTCATCATTCTTGAATCCGCTGACAAGCTTCATTGTCTCAATGGTTGTTTCGTAGTTACCTGGCACGCCAAGGCGGTTGCAGTGCAGATGGACGCTATGGGGCAGATTGAGCCCCTCTGTTGCTTTAACAAGCTCAGTTATTATTTCCCGGGGTGTTACATTAAAGTACTCTACAGGATCATCAAGGCTGGTAACATTACCTCCATACATCCATTTCTCAACACCGCCCGGATTGACAACCTTGACACCGAAACCCTTTGTCCGCTCGATGGCCCAAGCAATCAGAGCTTTCATCTTCTCAGTATCTTTCTCGGCAGTATATTTGAAAACCAGGTGCCAGTTCCCGAAAACCGGAAGCATGGCCTTGTCGATAACAGGAATTGAATCGAGCTCCTCATGGGTGTGAAGGCTTCCAATTGGAGGACTTGCAGCTTCGAAGGAAGTTGTGTAACCCATTTTCGCGTACTCATATCCGATGGCCGGAGAGGTTAGAAGAACTCGTCCCATGGAAGTGCGGAGCTTCCCTGCTGTCTGCCTGACTATTCTCATCTCCTCTGGTCTCATGGTTCTGCCGGAGTTTATCTTGCTTCCAGCAATGTGAGCATGCATATCAACGCCGCCAGCCACAACCAGCTTGTTGCTTGCATCAATAACTTTTACATCTCCCTCAATTTCGCTTTCCTGTACAATTTTCCCACCTTTAACGAAAATATCCATTTTCTCGGCTTTGATCCCATTTTTCGTGTCAATTACTATACCATTCTTAATGTGAAGATTCATAATTCCCATAATTTCACCCCTAACTGAATCCCATTCTCACTTCTACCCTCTTAAGCATCTCGTGAAGGATTTTCTCGTCGCTCCAGTACTCGCTATCCACCACCTTCTTTACTCTCAGCGGAATCCCATCCATTCTGTATGCCGTCCCTTCAGCCTCTATTCCTGTAATAGCAGCAGGAATAACCACTTTGGAGATCAGAGTGGTCATATTGGGGAAGGGGTCGATCTGGATGACTGGAATACTCTTAAGATGTTCTACAGCCTTCTTTGGCAGATGAGCAACTGGGTCGCTGGCAACTATAAGGGCTGCGTCGCAGTCCCTCCTGAGTAAAGCTTCGCTTACTGCAAATTCTGCAGGAGAGAAGCGTGGGTAGCCTCTGCTGAAGTCTATGGCGTACTGGTAGCCCACCTCCCACGCTGGAACCTCACCAGCTCCAACAACGTTATAGTGACCTCTCATGGGCCAGATTATCCACCTCGTGTAGCGGTTGAGGAGCTGGATCAGCTTGACCGCATTCTCTATGTTCCTGTCCCTCCCCCTTGACTGCGTAATGCCCAGACCATAGAGAATTGCACCGTATTTGGCGTTCTTCATCGTTTCAGCCAATTCAGCGAGCTTTGAAACGCTGACCCCTCCAACTTCTTCAGCCTCAATCTCCTCACCCTTCACCAGCATTCTCAGAGCCGAGAATATTGCGTAATCGTAACCGGGCTTGATCTGGATGAACTCATCAGCAAGTCTGGCAGACTTTGTCTTTCTGACGTCAACAACAATAACCTTCCTTTCCTTCCTGTCTTTCACAAAAAAGCCCTTGGCAGTAACAGAATATCGGGTTGGATGGCGTGGATGCGCCTCCATGGGATTGCTGCCCCAGAAGACCACTACATCGGCTCTGTTCTTGACTTGCCCTAGAGTTCCTCCAGGCAGACCCTCTTCAATGGTTGAGAGAACACCAGGGCCATGACAAACGCTGCTGCACTGGTCATAGATACCGCCAAGCTTTTCGGTCAGAATGACACCGACTCTTATCGCCTCATTCACAGTTGACGCCCATCCGTAGAGGAGGGGCTTTTTCGAGTTCACGAGAATATCTACGGCTGCATCAATGGCCTCCTCATAGCTTACAGCTTTACCATCAATCATGGGTGACTTAATTCTCTCTTTGGCACTGAATTTGGACATGCCGAGAGCACAGAACTTCTTGCCCTTGTACTGCTGGGTATCAAACTGGACATCATCACAAACACTTCCGCAAAAGGTGCAGACTACATTTTCCATTTATCCCACCTCAACTCATCAAACACACTATATCAGATCCTCAATTCTCTTAACTTCCTCATCTGTCCTGTCCACTATCGCTTTAACTCCTTTAAACCTCGGCATTCCCGTGCCGTCTGTGTCATCGCTTATTACAGCATTGGCGTAAGGACCCATGGGGATAAAGATCATGCCTTTCGGCAAATCTCCAATTCTGGCAAATACCACCACTTCCCCAAAATCAGACTTTATTTTCACCCTATCTCCCTCATTCAAACCCAAGGCCTCAAAGTCATCCTTGCTCAGTTCGCAATAGCTTACAGCCTTGAAATATTCTTCACTGAGCTTTTCTTCAACCGTTCTACCCTGATCAATTGTCCTTCCCGTAATTATCTCCACTTCAATTGGCATAAATGACCCACCAGAAATTTTTAAAAAGTCGTTCAGGAAGCTATTTAACCGTTGTGATTTTTTCTGATTCGTTATTTGTCGGCTATCCGTCGATTATCCGTGAGCTATTCATTCCTTATTATCAATTTTCGACATTCAAGAAGTAGCCAACTAAAGCCTTTTTAAAAAGATAACAAACCAGCATTATAATAAAAGCAGCATTACATCACAACCCTTATTAAGTATCCCGAATCTTTTTTCAATCCATGGAGAAACTTCAGAGAAGCAGAAAGGACAAAATCATAGCCGGTGTTTGCGGTGGGCTGGCAAAGTATTTTGGAGTGGACTCAACCCTTATAAGGCTTATTTTTATTGTGGGTGCTTTTCTGAAGGGAATTACGATTCTCATCTACCTAGTCCTTGCCATCATAATGCCTGAGGAGGATGCTGAGGAGGTCAGAAAGGTTAGAGAGGTTGGAGAGGTTAGAGGGGCTGGAAGGGTTGAAGAAAAAGAGGTAGTTAGTGGAGTTGTTGACTCTGAATCTCCCGAAGTTTCTGAAGGCTCTAAAGCCCCTGAAAACAAAGAAGAAGAGCAGTTAGAGGGCAGAAAGAAGCTGTTGGCTTACGCTTTAATCCTGATAGGTGTCCTGTTCTTTGTGAAAGATATTATACCCTTCTGGCTTAGTGATTCCCAACTATTCGCAGTAATTTTAATCCTTATTGGAATTGGCCTCTTGGTGAGTAAGAAATGAGGAAGGTTGTAGGGGCTCTGCTGGTATTACTGGGAGTTTTTCTGCTGCTTGCATCAACAGGAGTTGTGAAAGAGCTGATTTCCCAACATGCCAGCACTCTTTACAAACTCTATCCCCTTGCAATATCCCTGATTGGTCTCGCAATTCTTACAAATGGTGTGCTGAGGGGAGTGTTTGTTATTTCTGCTCTCATAATTGCTGTGATATCAATCGCAGCATATACTTACACCATTGTGGACATATCCACAATCAAGGTCAGCGACAGCTCGATAGAGTTCGGAACTGGAGACGTCTTCATCAGTTGGATGGAGAGAGAAGGAGCGATGGTTGTAAGCAGCAATTCCACAGAAATCAATTTTGGAGCTGGCAGCGTCACCATTGAACTTCCGCCACATGCCGTGAATGTGTCTGTGAAGGGAGGAGTGGGTGAAGTCATAATCATAGTCCCTGAGAATGTGAAAGTTGACTTTAGAGGGAATGTTGGAATTGGAGAAATTGAGGGGCTTGAGAAAGTCAGAGAAGGCGAGATTACGGCCAGAGTTATCTGTCAGCTCGGAATAGGAAAAATAGAGTTTGTTAAAAAGTAGATCCTACTCGACCTCACTTACTCAGAACACCTTCTTTAACTGCAAGCCTTTCAATCTCATCTCTCAGCTCTTCCAGATTGTCCATGAGTTCTTTCCATATTTCAAATGGCATTTCTCCTTCAAGTTTTCCCCTGAGCTCTCTGAGACGGAGTTTTATCCTTCTGACCTGATCAGAATAAATTTCCTCCTTTTCGGTTCCATAAAAAATGTTACCTAGCGTCCCTATTGCAGCACGAAGAATTCTAATCCTTTCTTCAACGCTCCCACTGTAATCAAAGGACTCTATAAGGGCTGAGAGGTTTTCGCTCAGAGTGGCCATGAGGCTGAGTTTCACTTAAAAAGTAAAAATACTTTGCTGTACTTGTTTTTCTTATCTTGATAGTATCTCAATATTTCTTCATTTACCCTGCATCACAAAATCATGGAATCACCTGTATGCTCCCCGAGATTGAATAGGGTGAGCCGTTGTACGTCACCACCCCCGAAAACGAAACCGTACCGTACATCCCGTCAACATTGGTTATTTCAATCTCCAGACTCCTTGGAACCTGAGTAACAATGCTCTGAGGTACTATCTGACATGAATATTAGCTGTCCGGGGTGCTCAATAACAGGTATTTCAGGTAAATTCAGGGGCTCAGGTGTTTTTGGAGCTAGAACCGGAGTTGATGTCTGCATCTGGCCTGGAGAAGGGGCCGACTTCTGGGCGCAACCATCAGCAACAGTGCCAGAAAGATTGCTGCTATGACGTATGCTCTGAAACTCATTGTCTCTAAATATAATCTAGAGTCATGTATATTTTTTGTAGATTGTAAAAAATAGCAGGAAAATTTTTATTTTTTAAAATCAAGTTGGTTTGGGTGATAATTTGGCAGACATAACGGTGTATGCTCTCTCAACATGCCCCTACTGCAAACGAACAATAAAATTTCTTCAGGAAAAGGGAGTGGATTTTGAGGTTATTTTCCTAGATGAGCTGGAAGGTGATGAGAGGAAGGAGGTCATAAAAAAGGTGCATGAGATTTCGGGAAGTTATGCCGTTCCATTGATTATAAAAGGGGATAAGCACGTTCTTGGATACGACGAAAAGGCCATTCAGGAGCTTCTGGAGGGTTAAAATGACTCCTGAAGAATACTACAATATTCTGGAGAAAGTTGCAGAGAGAAAAGGTTGGCACCTCAACCCCGATAAAGAGCTTGTGCTTGAATTAGCTGAGGGGCTTCTGAAGAATAAAGAGCGCTATGGCTACGCAAACTGCCCCTGCAGACCTGCAACGGGAGATGTTAAGAAAGATAAACCGATAATATGCCCTTGCGTTTATGCTGAGGATGACATCAATGAATACGGCAGGTGTTACTGTGCCCTTTACGTGAGCAAAGAAGTGGCTGAGGGAAGAGTTAAGCCTCCTGCTGCAATACCTGACAGACACTTTGAGAAGTATCTGGAGGATTAAAGATTAAAATGGCCTTCGATTTCTCCCAATTCCGACATTATTACTGAAGATTGCTGAAGTCAAGGCCACGGCTCTACAACATTACAATATTATGTTAAAATATAAACTTTGGTTATTCTAAGCTTAACCCGTCCACAGCAAAGCTAATCAAAACTAAGAAACCGATTATAAAACCGACTCGCTTCCAAACCTAAACATTAATTTATGACAAAATTCCAACCAGATGCATGACTCTGAGAAAAAACCCTGCAACCAGCTGGCTCGAAAGCTGCCAGCCTGAAATCGGAGAAGGAACTTTTGTTGACCCTGCTGCAGTGGTTATAGGGAAAGTTGAAGTTGGAAAAAACTGTTACATCGGCCCTACCGCCGTTTTAAGGGGAGATGAGGGGGAGATCAGGGTCGGTAATGGCTGCAACATTCAGGATGGAGTCATTATCCACGCCTTGAAAGGTAGCAGCGTTAATGTTCACGATAATGTCTCGCTGGCTCACGGCTGCATAATCCATGGCCCCGCTGAGATAGGCAATAACAGCTTTGTGGGGTTCCGAAGCGTAATTTTGAGGTCCAAGATAGGTAAAAACTGTTTCATCGGGCATGGATGCATCATCATAGGAGTCGAGATACCTGATGGCAAGCTTGTGGAGGATGGAATGAAGATTAAGACCCAGAAAGACGTTGAAAAGCTCAGTGATGTTGGAGAAGAGCAAAAGGAGTTTATGGGAGAGGTTAGAGAAGTAAATCTGGAGTTTGCCAAAGCTTACTCTTCGTTGCATTCATTACATTCTCCATGATATAATTCCATTATTCAGCATCTGATGCTCTCGAATCCTAAGCTCACCACATCCTCCCCTCAACGAATTTGATGCTCACAAAGCCAGCAAGCATTGAAATTGAGATGGCGGTAATCAGAAAATCAGCATCAGGCAAACCATTGCTCAGAATCCATACGACGCCATTTACGGCGCACACAATTACGAAAGTTACGAGAAGGCTAAGCAATGCGCCACCCATCAAATAATAGGGAAACTCAACATTCCTGTGCTGAATCAGGACAGAGAAGATGATGAAAAGGAGGGAAAACACCAGTAGCACGTAGGGTGGATTCATAAAAAGCCTGAATGTGAGGAGTATAGCATAGAGACCATACCACCAGAGAAAAATCAGAAGGCCAAGAATGACTGAAAGAGCAATGTGAGCTGCGAGCTTTCTGCGAAGCCCTTCAAGAGGCTCCATGGGGGCAATTATAATCCATCAAATATATATCTTTCTGCTCAACAATATCCAGCCTTTAAACTCTGTGAACTCCGAGAACTCAGAACCGAACTCAGAACTGATAAATCAGAAAACCAGGATTTCAAAAACCAAGAGAGTATCTGGGAGCTTTAAAAGCTCCACCATTTCCCTGGATATATCCTTTGCCGCCTTATCTGCCTTTATGGCGAGAGTTCTGCTGCAAACATAATAGCTTTTCCTGACTACAATATCAGTGGGATGCGAAAAATCTGAAGGGGCTCCAACAGCATGTATCTCCTCTCCAACTCCGTAATCCGGGAGTTTGAGTATAATTTTGAGCTCCTTCCCAGCCCTGAGTTCCTTCTTGATCTCCTCGGAAAGCTCTGATATGGATTTATCAGCCTCAACACCAATCACGCAGTCTGCCTGCCGGGATATGCTGCTCTCCTTGGTAATCTGAAAGGTGTTGTAGTGTGACGCTGTAATATTGGGGTGGCCTCTTGCTATTATTTCTTCTTTCAAAGGCCTCGGCCTCAAAGTTATTTCCACTCCCTCCACTCCTGACTCTCACTGCAAACCCTGACCCATTCGCAATCGGAGCAGACTTCTTTCTTCCAGTTACCTATGGTACTTTTTAGCCTTTCCCTGACCTCATTCCAGCTCACTTTATCTCCAGGTTTAAATTTCAGGAGAGACAGGGCGAGGGAATCTATTCTCCGAATGTAGTCCTCTCCGTAGGTGCTGCACCCTTTCTGCAACCCCTGCCATCCTGGACATGCCTTGCAAACGTCATCAAAACCTTCTGAGATTGTAAATTTCTCACTGGACAGAACTGAAAAGAGAGCTTCCACAAACTCCTTACTGTAACCTTCTCCTTTAAAAAAATTTAGGCATATGAGGTGATGTCCCCTTAAAAAGGGCATATTACCTATTATCTGGTTAAAGCAATTCTGAGCTTCTCTGGATCATACTTCCAGCCAGCCGGTAGAACTCCCTTTTCCTTGTAGTAGTTACTGAGCCTCCATATCTTTGCCTCTATAAGCTGGAGCCCTCTCTTGTTGTGATAGTCTTTCTTGTGCTGATTGATGTGCTGTCTCAGCCTGATGGCTTTCATTATCAGAGACTTAAGGTCTTCCGGCATTCCAACCTCGCTTTTCTCCCTCAGTATCTGAAGGATTTTCTTTCCAGTCACTTGCTTAACAGAAGGAATGCCATAGCGATCTCTGAGAATCATCCCGATCATGCTTGGCTCGTAACCTTCTTCGTAAAGCTCCAGAATTTTCTTTTCTACTTCTTCGGGATTCATGTCTACCCATTCTGGAGGAGAATCACGATAAACCCTTTTTGATCCTGAGCTTCCCCTTCTTCTTGCGTGCATCCTAGCCATGTTAGCACCACCTGAAAGGGCAAAGGATGGTTAGCTTAAAAAGTTTTCTGAGAGCCACCTCAGAAAGTTCTCAAGGGCTCTTCTTCTGTGGCTGACTGCATTCTTTGCTTCCCCCATCTCCGCAAAGGTTCTGTCTCCGTAGAGAAATATTGGGTCGTAACCAAATCCCTTCTCACCTCTCATCTCCTCTGCTATCTCTCCCTCAACCCTTCCGACGAACGTATGGATTTCGCTACCATCATAGAAAGCTATTACTGCTTCAAAGTATGCTTTTCTGTTCTCTACCCCATCCATCAGCTTAAGAATCCCCGGATTGCCTATAGTTTTCAGAACATAGGATGAGTAAACACCTGGGAAGCCGTTAAGCGCTTCCACGAAGAGTCCGCTGTCCTCGATGAAAAAAGGCTCTCCTATTGCTTTCGACAGTGCCTTGGCACTCTTAACGGCTATTTCCTCAAGTGTGTCTCCCTGAAATTCGTCATATTTCATTTTCAGCCATGCCACCTCTATACCATAAGAAGAGGCTATTTCTCTCGCTTCTCTGAATTTCCCCTCGTTGGATGTTATAAAATTCAGTTTCATTTTTCTTCCTCCTTTCCCCCCATTTCTCTAGTTTTTAATTTTTAATCCTCCAGCACTCCATCATCGTCCATTCCTGACGAATTCAACCAGACCCATCAATCCTACCTTGTACATTCTCAGAATTATGTCTGAGCTGGAATAATACCTGCACAAGTTTCTGTAATCCTCATCCACCTCCAGCAATTTCGCATGGAGTTCCTCAACTCCCCCACCAGCTTCAACAACCTCTTCTGCCACCTGAACCCACAACTTCTTTTTCTCTATAGCTTTATCCAGATAATCATCGGCCTGGCTCATTCCAAAATGGGTGAAGCCGATGTACAATGGGTTCAACCCTTCAAACCTTTCTAGGCTTTTTACGGCTAGGTCGAGCCTAAAAGGCGGGGGAGTGGTGGGTATCAGATAACCGTCCATGAACATACCTGCCGCATCTCCCGGAAATAGTATTCTGCTGTTTTCTAGGAAGAAAGCTGCATGATGGGGTGCGTGGCCAGGAGAATGGAGAACTACCAACTCCTCTCCGCTCAAAGTTACCTTCAATCCATCTTCAGCAGCTATTATGCGATTTGCCTCAACGGGTAATGGCTGGCCGTAAATGTCGGCGAGGCTGCCGAGGATGGAGCTCGAAACTTTCCATAACTTCGACGGGTCTACGAGATGTTTCACTCCCAGAGGATGAGTTATGACCTTGGCTTCAGGTAATTCTTTTAACAGAGCCCCGGATGCTCCTCCGTGGTCAAGATGGATGTGGGTGACTGCAATGTATCGAACCCTGTCCTTTCTCACTCCAATCTCATCCAGAGCTTCCAAGAGCGTTCTATAAGTGGAGATTGGGCCAGCCTCAACAATTGCTGCACGCTCAAAGTCCAAGATGAAGCATGAAATTGCTTCTTTCTGACCTCCAACCAGAGTGTCAACGCAGTAAACGCCATTATTAACTTCGTAAATTTCCATGGAGTTGCATCTGTGATGAGGTTAAAATTTTTGTGGGGAGAAACGATGGCGACTGTGGCTAATGATGCTGACCCCAGCATAAAGGATATATAACAAACTCCTGCATTAAGCAGACGTTGCGGGTGATGGCGTCCACCCTTAACCGCCGTTAAGGCTGATGACGCCTGTTCTGCACGCTGGAGGTGGGTGCTGATCCCGCATGTTACTGGATTGTTATTTGAAGGATTAGGAGAAGCGAGAGATACAGACATCAAAAAGCTGAAGAATTTCGTGCTTTCCAGAAGAGCTGCAGACGGGGGCTTTGCCTTCTGCAAACCATTGCCATCTTCTCTGCCTGAGACCTACTACGCAGTATATGTGCTGAAAGCCATCAGTGCCGAAATATTCCGCAGAGAAGAGCCTGTGAAGCTCCTCAATGGCAGTATAAAGATTGAACCATACGCCATATTCTACACATTCAACTGCCTGAAGCTACTGGAGGAAAAATTATCGGATTTGAGTAGCTTCCTACTTAGAAGACTTAAGGAAATTCTCGAAAGGTTTACCCAGCCTTCGCGAATCATAGATTACTATAGGGGCACTACAGCCACGTACTCCTTCAACCTGCCCAGCATACTGAGAGAGATATGCATCATCTCGTGCTCCCTGAGATTGCTCGGCAAAAACATCCCGGATGACGTGAAAGATTTCGTAGAAAAGTTCAGGAAAGAGGGAGGATTTGGGGTCAGTTCTCCAAGCCTTCAGGAGGTGTATTACTGCCTTTACATCCTCTACAACAGAATTGAGGAAGGCAATGATGTCATTTCTTTCATCAGGCAGCACGAATGCCCAACAGGGAGTTTCACAAAATCTCCTGGAGGTTACCCGCCATACCTGGAAGAGACTTACTACTCCCTTTTATGCCTTAAAGTTCTTGGATTTAGGTATCTCGCCCATAGATGTCGTAAAATTCTGAAATACATTGCATCTCTCCAGATCGCTAATGGTGGTTTTAGAAGGAGCATCTACGGGGGCATCTCAACTCTGGAAGATACCTATTACGCGATTGTAAGTTTGAGGATTCTGAAGGAGATGCAGATGGTGAAAATCTCAGGCGAGGGGCAAACATGAGTAATTTGCTGCTGATAGGCATCGGTGGCTTTCTGGGGGCAGTGCTAAGATACCTCATTGGCGGATGGATTCAAAATGGTGTTTTAGACTTTCCTCTGGGAACTCTTGCAGTAAATGTCATCGGCAGCTTCATGCTGGGTCTGATAATGTATCTCTCGGAATATGAAGGGTTTTTCAGCACTGAAATGAGGACCTTTCTGACAATAGGATTCGTGAGCTCATTCACCACAATGTCCACATTTGGCTACGAAACTTTCAGATTTCTTGAACAAAAGGAAATTGTTTTATTTGCCTTAAATTTAGTGGGAACCGTTACTCTCTCACTGCTGGCCGTGTATCTGGGTAAAGTTGTTGCTATTGGATTGTGGAGGCACTGAGATGGAGAAAAAGGAGGAGGAAGCTATCCTCTTGAGAATATTCATCGGTGAATCAGACAGATACGAGGGTAAACCCCTTTATAAATATCTTGTGGAGATGTTTAAAAAGGAAGGTCTGGCTGGAGCCACAGTTTTGAGGGGTATCTATGGCTACGGAAAAACCAGCAGAATACACACAACGTCCATACTTCGGCTCTCAACGGATTTGCCTATCGTGATAGAAGTTGTTGATAAAAAGGAGAGAATAGACAAGATCAAGCCGAGATTGATGGAGATTATTGGCGAAGGAATCGTTACTGAAGAGAAAGTAAAGATTATACTGTACAAAGGAAACAAAATGAAGATTGAATCAGAAAGTTCGGATATGTGAATGTTTGAGCCAGTTATGAATCCCGTTACCTCATACTTCCCAAAGCCCTTAAGGCAGCATCCCTCATAACTTCAACTGGGGGCTCCATGCCAGCCCATATCTCGAAGCTCTTGGCACCCTGATGGACGAGCATTTCAATCCCGTAAACCACCCTGCAACCCCTCTTCTTGGCTTCTTTTATCAGAAGAGTTTCCATTGGATTGTAAACGGTGTCAAAAACCGTGACCCTCTCAAGAAGGGCTGGAGGAACGGGAAGGCGTTCTTCAAACCCCTCCATCCCCAGCGGAGTGGCGTTGATAATCAGGTTTATCCGCCCCCTTAACTCGTGAAGCTTGTCAAAGTGGATAAAAGTGCATGGCCCAAATTTCCTGAGGAAATTAGCAAGTTCTATGCCTCGCGATGGTGTTCTGTTTGTAACAACAAGCTTTGCTCCCACTCTTATCAGCCCGTAACCTATAGCCTTAGCCGCTCCTCCTGCTCCCACAATCAGGGACCTTTTTCCTCTCGCCTTGAAGCCTGCTTCCTCAAGTGCTTTCATTGCACCGTAAACATCGGTGTTGTAGCCAGTCATGTCGTCCAGCTTTATGGTATTCACAGCCTTTATCGCCTCAGCCTCTTCCTTCAGACGAAGATATCTTGCAACGGTTTCCTTGTGTGGAATTGTGACGTTTAAACCTTTGAATCCCAGAGCCCTAGCACCAAATACTGCATCCCTCAAATTCTCAGGCAGAACATCGAAAGCCAGATACGCTCCTTCTATCCCTAGCTCCTTCATTGCTGCCTGATGCATTGCTGGAGATACACTGTGGGCAACGGGATGCCCTATGAGGCCAAGAAGAAGAAGCATGTAATCACCTCAAGATTATCGAAGAGACATTAACTTCCCTCTTATCCTCTCAAGCCTGTTGAATCCACTTCTGAAAAAGACAGCAGGAAACTGGGACCTGAAAACAGCCACTTCGTCGTCATTCCCAACTTCCAAAATTTTCTGTCCATCTGAAATTGCTAGAGCGTTTCTCTCTTTGGAAACCTCAATTTCGATTCTCCTGTCATGTTTTATTACCCACGGCTTCCAACCCAGCCTAAAGGGTGCAACAGGAACGATGAGGATTGATTCCAGATATGGGTCGATTATGGGACCCCCTGAAGATAGGGCATATGCTGTAGAGCCGATGGGAGTTGCGAAGAGCATTCCGTCGCACCTCATATCTTCTATCTCAACACCATCCACGGATACCTTCAACCCTATCAAACGGGCGGGAGTGTTGCTGAGGAATGCTACTTCATTCAACGCCCTCATCATGACTTTTCCGTTTATTTCAGCCTCAATCCTCATGAATTCTTCGATTTCCCATCTATCTATAATCCCTGGCAGGATGTCTCTGAAATTTTCAGGGTTTGCGTGGGTGAGCAACCCAATTCTTCCAGTGTTAATTCCGAATATCGGAGGACACTTCAGTACTTCTTGGAGAATTCTGAGAATTGTACCATCTCCTCCAACTGAAACTATGAAATCGTAACCTTCTAGGCGTTTATCAGGAATGTGAAAGATTTCAGCTGAGCAGATACTCTCCTCGATAAATTTCCTAGCTTCTTCAGCAATTCCAATAGAGTCATATTTATAAACTACCGCAGCCTTCATTTCAAGATCTCCAGAAGCCTGTTATGCAGCTTCTGATTCGCAATAACCAATTTGAATCTCTCATCCATGCTTATTCTTTTCTGCCAGATCTCTCTGCCCTCATGGTCGCTAACAACTGCCCCTGCCTTTGATGCAATGTATATTGAGGCTGCAACGTCATAAACCCTCAGCAATCCTTTCCCACCATTGTTTCTGATGTCTATGAAACAGTCAAAAGAGCCGTCTGCCACAAAGCATATTTCTAGAGCTGCACTGCCGAAAATTCTCACTCTTCTGAAGCCATAATCTCTCGTGGGGTAGTACATAATGGCGTTGCAGTTTATACTCTCTCTTTTGGATACCTCTATCTGCTCCCCGTTCTTATACGCCACCTCATCGGCGTACCATTCATCTCCAGTTGCAAGATTCGTTACGTATCCGAAAAAAACATCCTCCAGTCTTTGGCTTGAAGAGAAGCACAGAGCAACGGAGTATATTGGAACTCCTCTCGTTGCATTGAATGTACCATCAATTGGGTCTAGAGCAACCACTGTATCTCCTTTACCTGTAACTCCAGCCTCTTCACTCACTACCGTCAGATTGTACTCCGTCAGAACCCTTATCGCCGCATCCTCTGCTACCTTATCTATGAGCTTCGTGGGCGTTCCATCTTTCCCCATACCTACCTCTTTTGCTGCAGCTCTTCTGCCAGCTAGTGGCTCAACAGCCCTTCTGACTTCTTCTGCTACATGCCTTGAAATTTCAAGAGCTTCTTCGGGCTTCATCATTGTCCTTTATAATCCTTCATTCATCGTCCTACATCAATCATCAATAAAAAAGTTAAATGTCAAGATTGTAGCGTTTAGCATTCTCATCAGCAATCTTCTGGATCATCTCCAATATTTTCTTTCCTTCAGGATGTCTGAAGAGATGTCTGAAACGCCTCTGAGGCTTTAGATACTCCTCCACTGGTTTTCTGTCCTTTATCTTCCTGACCTTAACCAATTCGCCGTTTTCAAATTCCACAATAGGATATAAGGCAGTCTCAACTGCAAGCCTTGCCAGCGGAACCGCATCTTTGCCCTGAATACCCCACCCTGTAACGCAGGGGCAGTGTATCTGAATGTACTTGGCCCCCTCAAATTCAACGGCCCTTTTTACCTTTCTGCGAATATCCATGGGGAAGGCGACGCTGGCTGATGCAACATAGGGGATGCCGTGGGCAACTGCAATGCTCACCATATCTTTCTTCCTTCCCAGCTTCCCGGGCATTATCTTTCCTGCCGGTGTTGTGGTTGTGTTGGCTCCTGGTGGCGTCAAACCACTCTGCTGATTTCCGGTGTTCTGATACGCTTCGTTATCTAGGCAGATATAGAGAACGTCATGATTTCTGTCGAACATGCCGGAAAGCGTTCCAATACCAATGTCAGCCGTTGCTCCATCTCCTGCGAAGACCACTACATGACCTTCATCCTTCCTGCCAAGGGCTTTTAAAGCTGCCTCAATGCCTGCAGCGACCGCTCCGGCATTTTCGAAGAGGGAGTGGATGTAGGGCACGCCCCAGGCGCTTCTGTTATACATGGAGCTTATAATCTCTAGGCATCCTGTGGAATTTGATACGAAGACTTTCCCTTCAAGAGCTTCGAGAGTGTTGCGCACGGCTATGGTCAGCCCGCATCCCGGGCAGGCACCATGACCGGGAGCAAAATACTCGCTCATGGAATCACCTCTTCATACTCGTGAATTCCTTCAAACCTGAACCCGGGCTTCACTTTACCCTCATAAACCTCGGATATTATCTTCACCATCAGATCTCTCGGTACATCTCTTCCACCAAGCCCAACAACGACGGTGTGGATTTCCTTGCTTGTTCCGTAAAGTGCACTTTTAACCTCAAGCGTTAAAGGCCCGTCAGAGCCGAGAGACAGTGCTCTTTCCAGCACAATTACCTTGTCAACGTTCTCAAGAGCTTTTCTGACTTCATCAGCAGGGAATGGGCGGAAGGTCCTGATTTTCAGAACTCCCACTTTCTTACCCTCTTTTCGCATCTCCTCAGCAACGTCTCTGGCCATGCTGACAATAGAGCCCATTGCCACAACTGCAACTTCAGCTTCGTCATAATCTGTAAACGTATGCCCACCATAATCTCTTCCAGTAATGCTGCTCCACTCCTTCATGGCCTCCTCAATAACCTTTCTGGCCCTCTCCATTGCATCGTGCATGATGGCTCTGAACTCCATGTAATACGGAGGTGGAGCATAGGCACCGAAGGTGAGGGGCTTCTTGGTTGTCATCTTTACCGGCGGATCGTAGGGGGGCAGGAAGGCATCGATTATCTCTTGTTCCAGCAGCTCAATTGGCTCATAGGCATGGGTGAGCTTGAAGCCGTCCATACACAGCATGAAGGGCAGCATGACCCTTTTATCTTCAGCTACCCTGAAAGCAACGGGAACTAGGTCATGGGCCTCTTGGTTATTCTCAACGTAAACTTGAATTATGCCAGCATCTCTCATTGCCATGCTGTCTTGGTGGTCGTTCCAGATGCTCAGCGGAGCGCTCAAAGCTCTGTTGGCAACAACCATCACGATAGGCAGCCTCATGCCTGCTGCGTTGTAAAGGACCTCACTCATCAGGATTAAGCCCTGAGAGCTTGTGGCTGTGAATGTCCTTGCTCCCGCAGCAGAGGCTCCAACCAGAATGCTTGCTGCTCCAAATTCGCTCTCAGCCGTTATGTACTCGCAGTTCTCCAGCTCTCCCTCAGCATGCATTGCAGCTAGGTTTTCCACGATTTCAGTCTGAGGAGTTATAGGATAAGCACAGATGACGTTGGGCTTGCAGAGCTTAACAGCGTGAGCGATTGCGTAAAATCCTCTAACAACTTTCCTCATATCAGCACACCTCTACCTTATACAGCTCCTTAACCTCCATCTTTATGGCATCAGCGGGACAGACTGTGAAGCATACCCAACAGCCTTTGCAGTAGTCGTAATCCGGTACAGCCACCTTCTTGCCCTCTTTCTCCACTACCTTGATGCAGCCGTCAGGGCAATAAATCTCGCAGTTCTTGCATGCAGTACACTTCTCCTCATCAACCACCGGGTATTCGGTACCCCAGTCCCCGGTTTTCATATTCTTCGACACCAGGGGCTCGGTTACTCCGCCAAGCCCAATCTTAACCTTCACCATTTACAAACCTCCTTCATGTACTGATACGCTTCTTCAACCAGTTTGATGTTTTTCTCTGCTAGGCTCTCATCTTCAAACCATTCCTTAATTGTTCCCTTAAGGGTTTCGAGCTTTACGATGTTGGTTGCACCTACTAAAGCTCCCACCATTGCGGTGTTGGTGATTGGCCTTCCAAGGTGTTCCATGGCCATTTTTGTTGCATTTATGGAGTAGACTTTCACATCAGTATTCAGGTGTCTCTTCAAATCCTCACTCCCTTTGGGGTAGTTGGCTATCAGCATCCCATCTTTTTTAATCCCTGCCAGAACGTCAACAACGCCAATAAGCGAAGGGTCCATCACTACCACATAATCGGGATTGTAAACTTCGTCTCTCTGAACGATAGGTTTATCGGAGATCCTTAGAAAAGATGCAACTGGTGTTCCTCTTTTCTCAGCACCGAACGTGGGAAATGAGAGAGTGTAATATCCTTCCTTGAAGCCTGCCACTGCAAGAAGGTCTGCAGCCGTTACAGCCCCCTGGCCACCCCTTCCGTGAAACCTAACCTCTATCAGAATATCTGATCCCTCCCGAGCTTTTTCCAGCAATTAATAATCATGCTTAAAAAGTTTGCCTAAGCTTCGACGAACATGTATTCTTGATTCAGGCAATTGCTGTATCTATTGGTATCAAATTCAGCCTAGCCTCAGACTTCAAACAGAATGATTAATATATAAAGAAGACTTGATTTTGATAGAAACAAACAAGGGAAGGGAGGTCGAATTATGGGCATTGTGGTGGCGATAGATGAGTCTGAGCGGACTGAGAGGATAATAAAATTTGCTGTAGAGGAAGCCAAGCTGAGAAATGAAAAATTACTCTTTATCCACTCCCTGTTTGGTGGGGACAGAACGACTGAAGAAGATGTCCAGAAAGGAGAAGAACTTCTTGCCAGAGCTGCGGATGGAGCCGAGAAGGAAGGAGTTGAATATGAGACGCACCTCTTGGTAAGAGGTAAAGAGCCTGGAGACGACATAATTGAGTTCGCAGACGAAGTTGGAGCATCCATGATTATTATAGGGGTCAGAAAGCGCAGACCTGCGGGAAAACTGCTTTTTGGTAGTGTAGCTCAGCATGTGATTCTCCATGCTGAGAGGCCTGTAGTTTGTATAAAATGACTTTAAAATGACTTAAATTTGGTTCTCTGATTTTTTTATTACTCTTCTGCGGATACAGTACAGATACAGTACAAGTACGATTCTAATACAGTTATAGTGTGGTTCTCACACCAGAGTTTGTTACGACGGGTTCTCACTTTCTCTGTGTTTGAAGATAGCTACTTTATACTTTATCCTCACTCAGCTTGGAATATTGATTTAATTGATGAAACTATGAACTGCTTCTGAAACTTTGGAAGAGCTGAGAAAACTTCTCCAACTTCTCTGGGCATTTCCAAAGATTCAGACTCCAGCAATCTCACTGCAATTATTCTTTTATCTTCCGGATATTCCATTACTAAGCCATATATCGCTTGGAGGACCTTATCCAGATTCATTGAAGCTGCCACTTTTTCCAGAGTTTCATATCTGATTTCTCTCTCTACTTCTCGGGATACTTCTTCCTCCATTTCCAGCAAAGTTTTAAGAATCACAAAATAGATGTTTAAAAGCTCCTCCTTTGACCATTTTGTTATGTTGCTCAGAATTATACTATCAATCTTCTCCTGAATATCCTTCATTCTGTGAACAACATACATTAGCTCCTCAACACTCTGGCTGAACTTGTATCCTTCACCTCTTCTCAGTTCAAAAACCCATATTTTGCGGAGGGTCTCGTTTATGGTCTGGTAATCGAGTTGCAGGAACTCCATGCGAGTCCGAAACATCTCCTTCACGTCATCATCCGTTGGCAAAACCACGTCATTTATTATACTGGATACCTCAACAAGACGTGTGAAAACCAGATAGAATATTGGGTTGAATATGTTCCAGGTTTTTTTCAGACGTTTTATCCTGTTAATAAAGTTCTCATCAAATACTTCTTTTACTTCCTTCTCAACTCCCTCAAGTCCGCCAACTCCATCAATTCTCACTCCACTCCCCCCACTTCAAATACTGAAAAATGACGGTGTAGGTCTCTGGAGTCTCTCAATTTTAATCATTCGTCCGACGATGCTTCAAATTCCAGTATGAACATAGCCTATTTATAAAGTTTATAAAGTACAATAAAAAGTTTCAAATTGATTCATCCTCGAAATAACCTTCCTCTTCTTCGTCATCAAACCCGAATTCGTCCTCTTCCTCAAAATCCTCCTCTAAATCCTCTATCTCAAATTCCTCATTAGTCTCGAGGAAAAGGAATTTGCCCTCCTGAAATATCATCACTGCTCCACAGAACTCGCAACTTGCCTCCATACCCTCGTAGAGGTCCCTGAGCTCTATCTCCTCACCACAAGCCGGGCACCTGATTATTTTCATTAACACAATCCGCTGAAACCTCAAATTTAAATGTTTCCCTACTGGGATGGGGTGAGTCCCTGAATTGATTTCCGAATTATTTCTTCGGAATTAGTTTTTCTGATATAATTCTCACCAGACCCTGTCATGGTATATCCTAAATTGTCTTAAATTATTTCAAATCCCGATTCACATCCCAAGTGCAGGATTGAACAATTCTCGGAAATTGGATTATAAAGGGTTAAAAGCACTCACAGGCACATCACAATATCTGCAATACAACCCTCCTCTTTCTTTTTCTGGTATCAAAATTCACCACAGCTATCTGCTGCCAGGTTCCCAGCATCAGCTCTCCGTTGCTGAAAGGCACAACAAGGCTTGGCCCAACTATGCTTGCCTTTACGTGACTTGAGCCATTGTCATCGTTCCACGTCTTGTGATGCTCGTAATCCTCACCGTATGGAGCAATTTTGTTCATAATGCGAGGAAAGTCCTTTTTCAGCCCCGGCTCATATTCGATTGTAGTTATGGCGCCGGTTGAACCGATGCTGAAGATCAGCACCGCTCCGTTTTCCTTACCACTCTCTCTAACGAATTCTCTCACCTCATCAGTTATATCAGCCATTTCATCCATCCCCAGTTCAACTGTTATCTCTCTAATCATCTTCAACCCTCCTGGTTGAGTTTAACCCAAAGTTTTAACCTAAATTCTGGATACTTCGGGACCTATTAACACTTGTTAATCCTTATTAACAGTTCCATTTCGATGGGGGCAAAAATCTATGCAGTTTAGACTTCAAAATAATACAACCAAAAATGAGAAATAGATACATGCTTAATAGTGTACAATGGATTACATATTCGAGGATGTAATTGTAAAACCTTCAGATGCACCCAAATACGTGCTCGATGGTGTGGAGATAGATATCTGGTCTGAACCCTACGAGTTGCATCACTCAAAAAGCATTTCTGAATACGTAAAGGAGAAGATTCTTGAATATGACAAGGAGGGGCTGGACCCATTCCACGAGATAGTGGGGAAAGCTGTGGAGAAGGAGATGGTGAAAAACGCCCTTCTGAGCGCTTCAAGCGTTCTTTTTGTTGGTAAGAAGGGATATGGCAAGACAACTTTTTCCAAATCCATCCTCAAGCTTCTTCCAGAGAAGCTTCTCGCCATAAAAGGCTGCAGAATCCACGATGATCCGGTTAAACCAGCATGCTTCTCCTGCAAGAAAAAAGTCATGGAAGACGAAGTTGTTGAGCTAACCTGGGTGCCCAGAAAGTGGATAAGGGTGCCTGGCGACCCCATGATGACCACTCGCCAGCTGATAGGCGGGATAAGCATTCAGAAAATAAAAGAGGGGTACGAACTTGACCATCCGGAAGTTTTCACACCAGGCAGGGTTCTGAAGGCCAACAGAGGCATAGCTTACTTTGATGAGCTCGGCTCAATTCCTTCTGCACTTCAAACCATGCTCCATGAGCTTATTGAGGAGAAGCAGATAACAACGCCCGAAGGGGACATCGTACCGCTTCGAATCGACGCCTTATTCATAGCCTCCACCAACCCGGCAAACTATAGGGGCACTTCAGACATCAAAGAGCCTCTGATGGATAGAATGGAGGCTGTTCCGATAGGCCCGCCAGAATCACTGGAAGAGGAGATTCAGATAGGGCTGAAAAACATGTCCCTCAAAGACGGAGCAGAGCTTCCAGAGTGGCACCTTAAGATAATTGCTAGGACTGTTAGGTACGGCAGAATGAAGGATAAGTGCCGTTATGCTGCACGTATTGAAGTTGAGCCATCATGCAGGGCCACAATAAAGCTGTTCGACCACGTCAGAGCGGCAGCAACCAGAAAAGGTAGGAAAGCAGTCATGCTTTCTGACTACGGTAAGAAATTTGAGGTTATGAAACTTGGACTGAGGAGCAGGATGGAACTGGATTATGAAGATGGTATCAGCAAGGATGAGGTTATTGAGAGGCTAGTGGAAGAGGCCGTGAACAGGACGTGCGGCGAAATCTATTCGGGAATACTTCCGGATGAATTCCCGCCCATGATGGAGGAACTCAGTGAGGCGGGGGAAATAAGTGTTTATGAGGATAACCCTAGAGAATTCACCAATATCTGGAAACAGGTCATAATACTCAGTAAAACTCCAAATCAAGTAGAATCAGCTTTTGAGATAATCCTAGAGGCAATATCCAGATGCACCGGGCTGGTGGAAAGGATTGGAGATGGAGTTTATGAATGCAAAGCCTGAGTGCATAGCCTGCAAAGAAGATTTTTTTGATGAGAAGTTTGTATCCGACCTCCTTTACTCTATCTTCAATCCCTACCACAGAGACACTGGCAAATTTGATGTTCAAGAGTTTCTTAAGAGCAAGATAAAGGATAAGGAGCTTCTTGAGAACTTCGATGTTTTTTCAGCCATTTTCAATGACATGGTGAAGACTTTTGGATATGCTGAATCTCTATGGATGGACAAGTTTGAGGAGTACAAAGAGGCGAGAAAAGAGGTCTGGGAAGAAATCAAAGAGATGCTTTCTGAGGGAAAGCTCAGTATTGATGACATAAGCATCAGTGAGCTTGTTGACAACCTTTACGAGGAAATTCTCCGGGATCTGATAGAGATGGGCTACATAGAGGGAGTCATCAAAAAAATTCACCGCAAAAAAGTAGTGTTCAGCTCTGTTGCAGAGGGAATGATCGGTGAGAAGGTTCTTGCTAGGGCAGTTGAAGACATGGAGGAGAAAGGCATTGGAGAACATGAAGAAGAGAGAGCTGGCCTGTCTCCATTCCCGGGTTACGAAATCACAGATTACGATGCGATGATGCATACCTTTGACATGATAGATATCCAAGAAACGCTGATAAAAATTGCCAAGAAGAACTTTGATCTGGAGGAGTCAGATATAGTGGTCAGAAAACCCAAAAAGAGCGGGAAGAGAAATTACGTGATGCTGATAGACACAAGCGACTCCATGAGAGGTCGCAAAATAATTGGAGCGATAGAGGCGGCTTTGGCCTTAAAGAGGGCGATAAGAAAAGGGAGCATGGATGAGCTGGTAACAATAGCCTTTAATCACAGAGCTGAAAGGATAAGAGAAGGAGATCTGCCAAATCTGGATGCGAAAGGCAGAACTGATATCGGGCTCGCCTTGAGAAAAGCCCGTAGGGAGCTGAGGGGTTGTGATGGCAGGGGCGTCGTATTTCTGATTACAGACGGTGAGCCTACCTCCAGCTACAATCCATACCTCAGTCCCTGGCGCTGTGCTCTGATGGAAGCCAAGAAGCTGAGGGACGTTGATGCCTATCTCCACATACTCATGCTGGGCAGAAATGCCAGATTTCTGGAGCTCTGTCAGATGATGGTGAGGGAAGCTGGAAGAGGGAGCATATTCTACTTTTCGGACCCTCTAAGGCTGAAAAATTATGTATACAGGCGTTATCAGCGATTTCAGTCGAAATGATGTGGTGACAGCTTTATTTCATCTTCCCATAGTTCTGCATATCCTAACCTGTCCCTGATGATCAGATACGCCATTTCTGGAGGTATGGCACCCACTTCTGTTATTATCAGATCTATGTAGTCTCTAGGAGTGGCATCGAAGGCGGGGTTTCTCACCTTAATTCCCATCTCCAGAAGCTCCCTTGGAGCAACTTCCTCACCACTCCTCTCTTCAATCTCAACCAGCTCACCCAGCAGAGTTTTTGGGCTAAATTTATAGGTCTCAGCAGCAACTATAAAGGGAACTCTTGCCTCCTTAGCAGCGAGAGCAATCTGAGAAGTACCAATTTTGTTTATAAGCGCGCCATTCACTGTTATTGTGTCTGCCCCCACGATCACGTAATCAACATCCTCGATGAAGTATCTGACGGCGGAATCTACTATTAGAGTCACATCAATCCCCAATTCCTTCAGCTGCTTAGCTGTAAGATGCCCCTGGAAGCGGGGTCTGGATTCTGTTGCAAATACTGCAGCGACTTTCCCCTGCCTGAATGCCTCGCTGATGATAGAAATGGCAGCAGATGAGTTGCAGTGGGTCATTATGACGGCATTATTCTTTATCCTCTTTGCTCCAATTTCTCCAATTTTCTTCTGGGCTGTGTCCACCCACTCAATAAATTCGTCTGCCCTCTTCTTCACACACTCCAGCTTTTCTGCATCACTTTCGTCACTTCTCAAGCTTTCACACCTCATAACGAAATTTATGGCGTTGTAAAGGCTGACTGCAGTTGGCCTAGTCTTCAGCAGCCTTTCTGCAGCCCATTTAATCTCTTTAAAGCTCTTTACATTCTCGGCACATAGCTTTAAGGTCTCTGCAGCGAACTTGGCTATTCTAGCAGCTCCCCTGATCTCCATCCTCTCTATTTTCTGTGCAGCCTCCTCAATCATTCTTGAAACATTAGCAGCGCCCATTCACTCACCTCCTTAAAGCTGCCAGTAATGCAGCCCCCTTTGCAACAGCAAGGGGGTCCTTTATCACCACAAACTCAGGTTCAAATTCCGGCATCAAGTATTTTCCAATCCCTATCCTAAAGTCTCCATCTTCCAGCAGGGAAGAAATTCTACCACCAAAAGCCACGCATTCAGGGTCAAGAATCATTATCGCCGAAGCAACTTCACGGCAAAGCACGTCAAAGCCCTCGTATCCTAGCAGTTCTGCTCTGTCAAGCTCCTTTCCGAATTTTTCTTTTATTTTCCATCCGCTGAAAAAAGTTTCAAGATGGCCGACGCCACCGCAAACACACTTCTCACTTCCACCAGCATAAACGTGCCCGATCTCTCCAGCGAGACCATGTCCCTCGTAAAGCTCTCCATTAATAACGATTCCTGAACCAACACCGGTGCCAAGGGTTACTGCAAAAACGTTGTGGAATCCGGTGATATGGGCAGCATAGAAAGCGAAGCAGTTGGCATCATTTAACATCCTATACTCGAATTTTGCCAGCTCTTCCAACTTCTGGAAATCTGGGAGGTTGGGTGCCCTCAGAATTTTTCCTCTGCGCACCCATGCAGCTATTCCAAAAGTTACCCTGTATGGCTGGAGCTTATCAAGTAAATCCACCAGAATTTCAGGTTTGCTGATGACCTCTGCTGTCGATAATGTAGCGATGTGGAAAAAATCGCCATTGAATCCCACGATGTCTGTAAAGGTGCCACCCACATCAATACCTATGCTTTTTGCCTCATTCATTTCATCCACTTCGTCCATCTCTTCTCTCTCCATCTTTCCACCATTTTCACATTTCTTCAAAATACCCAAATTTATTTTCTGCGAAATGACTAATAACTCTGGGGGGCTGATGAGATGGTGGAGACTATGAAACTCCTTTCAATGGAAGAGGGCGAGAAGGCAGTAAAACTGGCTCGAAAAGCAATAGAAACTTATCTGTCCAGTGGTAAGGTTATTGAGGACAGATTTGATGGCATTTTCGCTGAAAAGAGAGGTGTTTTTACAACCCTCAACAAGCACGGAATGCTGAGGGGTTGTATAGGCTTTCCCTACCCCATCAAAAGGCTTGATGAAGCGATTATCGAATCAGCTATCGCCGCAGCCGTAGAGGACCCACGTTTCCCCCCAGTGAGACAAGAGGAGATGAAAGAAATCGAAGTTGAGGTGACAATTCTTACACCGCCGGATAAAATAGAGACCGATCCTGTAAAGAGACCAGAACATGTTGAGATCGGGAGACATGGCCTGATTGTCAAAAAAGGCTACCGATCAGGTCTTCTTTTACCTCAGGTTGCAGTTGAATATGGATTCGATGCGGAAGAATTTCTGACACAAACATGTCTGAAAGCCGGCTTACCCCCAGATTCATGGTTACTGAAGGATTGCGAAGTTTACAGATTTGAAGGACAGATTTTCAAGGAAGAAGAACCGGGGGGACGGGTTGTAGAGGTAGATATACGCTCATGCTCCATTTAACTTCCTCAGAACCTTTCCAGCATACTGTCCTACAAAAAACGCTACGAAAAATAGGGGAATATAAGAGAGAGGATACCCTGAGAGAACTCTAACAAGAAAAACAAATGGTACAGGAAGGTGAATGGCAAGAAACCACTCCTTAGAGAACTTCTTTGTTCCAGCTCTCCAGTATCCAAAAGGAATGTTGAGAAGTATAACAAATGCCAGATGGAAAGTTAGCCAAAGCATTTGCAGGTGTGGATGAATGCAAAATATAACTTTAGCGGAAAAAAGTGGAAAAAGCGGAAAATCTCTTCGTGCAAAAATCAAAACATTTTTCAAGGGTAGCTTAAGACCAACTCCGGTGATAAAATGCTGATTTCGGGTAATGAGTACCGAGAGCGGGTGGAATCGTACGATAGGGCAGTATATGTCAGGGGAAGCAAAAGTAACCTTTCTCATCCAAACCTTCAGCCTGTCGTGAATGCGATAGCTTATACCTATGACCTTGCATTGGAAAAAAGCTTCAAAGTGAATTCTGCCATCTCGGGGGAGGAAGTAAACATCCTCAATCATGTTATAACTTCTAGGGAGGAGCTGATGCTCCGTTACGACTACCAGAGGCTGCTTAGCATGAACCTTGCTACATGTAATTACCGTTGCACCGGAAGCGATGCAATAAACGCCCTTTATGCATCCCTTGAAGGAGAAAGCAAAGAAAAACTTGAGAGAATTCTGATAGAAATTCAGAAAAAGGATTTTGCATGTACTGCTGCATTAACAGATCCGAAAGGAGATAGAAGCAAAAGACCGGTGGAGGAAAAGGAAATGTACGTTCGCGTTGTCAGAGAAGATAGTGATGGAGTATATATAAGCGGAGCAAAGATCCACCAGAGTGGTGCATTTGCAGCAGATTTAACCTTTGTTCTTCCAACCCAGACCTTCAAGGAAGGGGAGGAGGATTTTGCCATAGTCTTTGCAATTGAAGCAGAAGATGATGTGAAATACGTGCTCCAGAACACAGGATACCAGGCTCTTTTCAGAGAAGAGGGAGAGGTGGAGAAAGGAAACCCCGCTTACGGCGACAGAATAACATGCATGGTTGTATTTAATGAAACATTCATTCCTTGGGAGAGAGTGCTTATCTACAGAGACTTGAAAGCCATCAGAAACGTTCTGACCCATTTCGCCTCATCCCATCGCTGTGTGGGAGCTGCATGCAAGGCTGGGTTCATCGACTCAATGGTGGGTGCTGCAAGCCTAATGATGAAGGCCAATGGGCTTGAAAAGGCTCCAGCTCTTCGTTACAAACTTGGAGAGATGATTGCTGCCAGCGAAGCTGCCTACGGAATAGCTGCAGGCGGAGCATTTAAAGGGAAAGCTGCAAATGGAGTGTGGCTCCCGAATCCTCTCATAGCCAACGCTGGAAAAGTGATAGGTGTGGAAGGTATGGCCAAAGCTATGCTTAACTTATCAGAAATTGCCGGTGGCATACCCGTTACAGCACCCTCAGAAGACGATCTTAAATCGGAAATTGGTGAACTGGTTGCGAAGTACCTCAGGGGCAGCAAATCCTTTACACCAGAGCAACGGCTGAAGATAATTAAATTCATTGAGTTCTGGCTGACCAGTTCCCACTTCGTTGGGGCAGTGCATGGTGGCGGCTCACCTTCCGCGGCCCTCATATTCCTGCAAATACTGGCAGATATTGAATCAAAGGAGGAAGCGGTGAAAAGAAACATTAACATCTTGGACATCTGACATGAAGGTGCTGATTGCTGGTGGTGGCCCAGCGGGAAGCTTGGCTGCCCTGAATATTGCGGAAAGTGGCAGTGCAGAGAACTTAGAGAAGAACATAGAAATAACCATAGTGGAAGAGCATGCTTCAGCAGGTTTCCCGGTTCAGTGCGGAGGGCTGATAAGTGAAGACTGCTTCATTAAACTACGAAGATTCGTCTCTGACAGGAGTAGGCTCAACAATATCAAGGGTGCCTTTTTCTTTTCTCCAGATGGCAACTACGTGGAAGCTGTTGGTAGAAGTGGAGCAGTGGTGGTGGAGAGGAAGGTGCTGGACACAGAGCTTCTCATGGCGGCATCCGAATACTCTGAAATCAGGGTAAAAACAAAGCTTGTTTCTTTCAATGGCGAAAAAGCCAGGCTTGAAGGTGTAAAGACAGAATATCTTAGCTACGACGTACTCATAGGGGCAGACGGAGTAGCTTCGACGGTTGCAAAACTTGCAGCCTTTCCGCACCCCTCCTATTTTTCTGCAGTCCAGATGGAAATCGCATTCGAACCTCTGGATGAGAGATTTGTAGAGCTGTATTTCGGCAGGAGTTACTCAGATGGTTTTTTTGCTTACTCAATTCCTGTTGACTGTGATACTGCCAGAATCGGGGTTGTTTCAAAGCAGAATCCAGAATATTACTTAAAAAATCTCATCACAAAGCACCCTTCAGTCTCCGAACGGGTTAAGAGGAAGATTACTGAGCTGAACGCAGGAGCAATTCCAGTCGGTCTGATAGACTTCGTTAAGGGGAATATAGCTCTGATTGGTGATGCTGCCGGCATGGTGAAGCCATATACTGGTGGTGGGATTTACTATCATCTGATTGCTGCTGAAAGGCTGGGCAAACACTTCCCGAATCTGGAAGAGTACCAGAAATCCTATAAAAAGGAGCTGGGAAAGGAATACGATGTAGGTATAAAAATAGCGAAGCTCTACTCTTTGTTAGACGATGAGGACTACAACTATCTTGTGAAGGTTGGCAAAGAGATTGATTTTTCCGAATTACACATGGATAGACCTTCAGGAGTTCTTAACCTGGTCCCCAGCATTTTAAAAATTGCCTCGAAACCATCTTTAATCAAAAAAATGGCCAGAGCATTTTTCAGATCTTTCAAATCTTCTTACCCCTGACTCTATCGACATCAAATTTTGCTTTCTGGGAGATGTGCATAACCGCTAGGGTTCCTGCCATCACCGGGTCGCTAATGACGAGATCAGCCACTCTCGGAACGCTTCCAAACATGCTAAGAGATATGACCGGAATTCCTGCTTTCTTCAGCTTCTTAACCTCTTCAGTTATCCCCCCACCCATCAGACCACCTGCCAGAACCAGAACCTCTGCCCTGTGGAGTCTCGCAACGGCTCGCACCGCTTCTGCCAGCTCCTCCTCTCCCACAACGGGCATGGTGTCAACACTTATCCTCTCCCCTCGCAAATTATGTCGATCGGCTTCGCTTATCGCACCCATTGCAACCTGAGAAACCAGAGCTCCGCCGCCAAGCACGATGACTCTTTTGCCGAAGATGTGTTCAAAAGGCCTCTCTTCCTGCATTTCGATGACTGTGTCAAGGCTGGAGATTTCTTCTAACATCTTTTCGAATTCTCCACCTTCAACTTCCAGATATATCAGAGCATTTCCAGCATGCTCTCCATGCTTTATTATAAAAGTCTGGGCAAACGTGATGTTTCCGTTATGATTGGCTATGATAGCTGTGATATCCCTCAAAACTCCGATCTGATTCTTTGCGATAATCTGAATGCCCCTCAGCATGCTAGAATTTGGCTCCAGTAAGTGTTTTTGTTTCTATAACTCCATCTACAGACCTTATTTTCTTTACGACAACCTCGCTGAGCTCTTCAAAATCTTTAACTACCACTTTAGCAATCAAATCGTACTCGCCAAAGAGTGGATACAGTTCCTCAACTTCCTTGAGTTTCGCCAGCTTTTCGTACACTTCCCGCTCCTTTCTAGGGGATACCTTAATCAGCACAAAGCCCAGAGCCATCGAATATCCTTATGCCGGAAACTAATTAAGCTTTTTGGATAACAAAAGAGTTATATTTCTTCTTTATTACTTTCTATTATGGGAGACACAACAATCATTGTGATTGGCGTCCTGATTGGATTCCTTTTTGGCATGACAGGGATTGCAACCCTGTTCAACCTGATGAATGAGGCACTGAGTGAGACTGCGGCGCAACTCAGCCAGATAGGTGCTGCATCGACCCTCATACTGCTTGTAATAGCACTGATTCTGATAATAAAGGTGAGAATACTGTCGTCCCTGATAGTGGGTGCAATTATCGGGGCGGTGCTGAACACAGTGCTGGAAATGAATGATATTCATATTGTAAACGATGTGTTCTCAGTGATTCTGAAATCCCTTGGCATGTAATTTATTATCTTTTTTCGATTTCTTCCATCGCCCTAACCCTCTCTAGAAGCCTTTCCCAGTAGATGCTCATTTTTATCACCCCTTTTGTTGAGTGAAGGCGTCAATATATTTACCTTGAGAGTGGAGCGAAAGTAATAGGCTACCCTAAGATGTTGTTAAATTTTTGTCACATAGGGGCTCCTAAATCCCCCATATCTTTTTTATCCCGCCCACTAAGCCCCTCCTCCTTCTCAGAGCTTCATTGGTATTAAAATAAAAGGATAAAAGAAAGATTCCTCGCTGTTTTGTTAAATAAATGTGTCAATAAAATGGCAATAAAAATAAAATAAAAAATTAAAATGTACTCTCAATATACTTCACCATATCCTCGACCACCAGTGGAGCAACATCTGGTAGCATTTTCGGCATCAGATTTTCCATTACCTTCGGCATCAGATCAGGCATCTGATCCTTCATGTGCTCCGGCATTGGGACGCGCTTCTCCACTTCTTTCAGCATGTCTGGCATGACTTTGGGCATAATCTTCGGCATCAGCATGGGCATCATTTTCGGCATTAGCGGTTTCATCGCTTTCAACATCCTAGCTTTCTTGGCAAACTTCATCATTGCCTTCATGCTCCCCGGCATCGCCTCAATCATCTTTGGCATCAGGGCCTTCATCAACTCCGCCATATTTTTGGGCTGCATCAGAGCTATCATGGCATCAAAGGTGGTCCACATGCTCAGACAGTAGTCTGTGGGGTCCTGAAATTCGACACCACAAAGTCCGCTAATGAAGGCTGCCAGATCCTTTACAGGCACATTATAGCCATTCTCTTTGCTTGCAACCCTCAGCTGGAACTGGCAGCACGGGCAAACAGCCAGTATAATATCTGCCCCAGCATCTATTGCCTCCTTAATCCTCTTTCCGCCAAGGTAGTTTGAAGTGGGGCGTGGCTCGCCAATCCTTGTCAAAACACTTCCGCAACAAAGAGCATTCTCTCTGTTGTGCTCCATCTCCACAAATTTCACGCCAGCAGCCCTTATTAGCTCCCTTGGTGGTTCGTATATGCCGCCAGCTCTGCCAAGGTGACAGGAGTCGTGGAAGGTGACAGTAATATCAGACTCCGAAAATTCAGGGATTGCACACTCTCCGCTCTTTATCTTCTCAGCCAGCACCTCTGTGTAGTGCTCCGCTTCTATGTCGTATTCGATGCCAAGTTTATTGGCGAATTCTTTGTAATAGTGGTGCCACACAAGCCAGCAGGCTGGACAGGATGTTATCACCTTCTTAACCCCTCGTCTTTTCATTTCCTCTATGTTGTGCCTCATTATTTTCTCAAAGATGTCCCATTTTCCGGCTACAAGCATTGGAATTCCGCAGCAAGCCTCATCTGTGCCAAGATACTGAAATTCAATTCCAGCTTCGCTGAGCAGCGTTACGGCAGCTTTGGCTATATCCTGTTCCACGAAGCTTGCGGTGCAGCCTGCAAAATAAGCTACATCTGAGTTTTTACTCAGATTGTCTTTCACCCTTTCATAGAGGTCTTCATCTCCGTAAAGCCAGTCTGCCCTATTCCTTCTGTAGCCAGCCCATATATTCAAATTGTTCTCCAGGCTTGCTGCCATAATCTCGAAGGGCGGAAAGGTCATGAAGTTTCGTTTTCCTATCAGGTAATCCCTCATAAGCTCCCAGTTTTCAAGAACAGGAATGGCAAGCTGACAGTTGATGTTGCACTTCTCACAGGTAGTGCAGAGCAGGAACTTGTTCACCATGTCCTGATCGAATTCCGCCTCGCCCTCAATGACCATCTTCAGGAAGTAGAACTTACCTCTTGGCGAGGTACTCTCCCATTTCTTTGCGTCATATTCCGTGCAATCCTCCACGCAGTATCCACACTGAGCGCATGCGTATGCAAACCACTCCACCATGCCCGGAAGCTCTCTACCCTCCCCATTTTCATACTTTTCCGCATATTCAATGCTCCCCGCCAGAGATGATGCAAAGCTGAAGTTCTCGGCAATGCTTATGAGTCTGGCTGCTATTGAAGGGTCGACGACTTTCCCAGGATTGAGTATGCCTCTTGCATCCACTTCTGCTTTGAATCTCTTCAACGCTTCAACTCTCTCCCTGCCAAGCACCTTCTCAGCCTTATGGGCGAGGTAGAGTCCAGTAGAATAAGGCCTGCCTCCAAGCTTCTCGGCAATTTCGTTGAATCTCAACGCAAGACTCCAAGCCATGGAGTAGTCCCATCTTCGCTCATCATGGGGCACAAAGCCCAGCAGAACGATCTCTCCGCCCTTAACGGCGAATCCTTCAAGCAAGTACATGTGCTTTCCTACAACTTTGCCGAACTCATCAATGAACTCCGCCAGCTTTGATGCTGGAATAACGGCTTCCATTGGAATTAGGCTCGGTCCGAGCCTCTTTATCCGCATTGGATTGAAGCGCTCTTCCCATTCATGCTCAGCAATCTCATCATCCAGTCTCTCTCCCCCAGATCCTTCTGCAATCTCCGTAATTCTTTCAGATGAGTCAAAATGAGCAACAATTGCTATGAATTTCTCCGGCAGTGCTGGAATTTCCTCAATGGGGTGCCCGTGATGAGTTTTTGGCGGAACCCGGCTTTTGAGAAAAGCTCCGTCGGGATTTACGAAAGAAACACTCCATACATTTGCCTTCTCCTCTTGAAGCCTCTCAATGAATATCTGGAGGGATCCGGCATCATCAAAAGCGAAGGCCTCAATCTTCTCCTCGTGCAGCTTTCTAACCTTCACTCCCACTTCTACAATTATTCCGGTTGTACCGCACGCCCCGCTAACCAGTTTCAGTTCTTCTCCCCTCAGCTCCCTTATCTCACCATCTAGCAGCAGAATCTTTGCGTATTCAACGTTCTCCGAAAACCAGCCGTAGGTAAAGCTTCCTATCCCGGCTCCTTCCTGGGCCAGCCAGCCGGCAACAGTTGATGAGGGATAGCTTGTTGGATAAAGGCGCAAAGTTAGACCCTTTTTTCTCAGCTCTTCGTCCAGCCTCTTCCATACAACCCCCGGCTCAACAACTGCAATCATTCTCTCCTCATCGATCTCGATTATTCTGTTCAGAGCCGTAAGGTCTAGCACTATTCCTCCTTTAACAGGTATAACTCCTCCATAGCCGGAAGTGGCTTTTCCTCTGGGAATCACAGGAATGCTTCTCTTTTTTGCTATCTCAAGCACTTTCTTCAGCTCTTCCACGCTTTGCGGTTTCACGACGATGTCCGCTGTGCCCAGAAACCTCCTGAAGGGTTTTGGAGGGGTACCAACGTCATGAGAATACAGTTTTCTCTCGATCTCGTCACTGGTAATCATTGTTACTTCTCTTCTCAACTCATCGAACAGAGAAATTTCCCCCATAATAATTGTTATGTGGAGTTATAGTAAAAATGATTCAGGGCTTGTGTTAACGGCGTGCAATATCGGAGTAGTTATTTTAAATGTTGTTAGATAATTTGCATCAAGTGTAAAATATTAAATCAGCTTGGAAGCAGACATCAATTTGAAATTTCCGGCACATAGTAGACATTATAAAGACTGATATTGATTGTGACTGCTTACGCACTTGAACACTTGAAGTGGTAAAGTTGGCCTGTTAGAGTCGTGTGGAGTACTATAATGGCGATTGACGGATAGAGGTGATAGGATGAAGCATTAATTACGGTATTCCCGCTACTTGCTCTCCTACTTGCATATTTTACGGCTCTGAAAAAACTGGAGAGGTTAGAGACAAAGAAGTTAATATCTCTAGGATACGGGTAGCTCCGTCTCTCGGTGAATGCATCCCATCTTTTGCGGAATGAGTATATCATGTTAGTAAAAAGACCCGAATACTGCTTCTGAACTATACGACTGAGACCATCACGCTGGAGAAAGGGATTTACTGTTCAACCCTTCAGGTGGAGAATGACAGGAAACTGACGAAATCGTGTCCATCATAAGACCCGATGAACCGGTCATTTTGCTGAATGGAACAATCAGAAACGATTATCCGCAGGAATACTACGTAATGCTGGAAGCTTACGCCTATAATCAGTAATGAAATAGATCATTCCCAAGTGGGTGGTGCTCCCGGGACGACAGTGGAGAAAGGAGTGGTTTTGAAACTTCAAAGTGGGGAAGAAGGGGTTTTGTGCTGGTAATGAAATATGATCAAGATTCTTGTGGGTTTGAGTGAATCCATCTCGCCTTAATGATTTCTCTCTGCTCCCCCTAATGCCCGAGAAATTATAAACAATACTTTCACTCCAGCCACACCGTGTCATCCGGCTTCCACCCGTATTTGAAAACCAGAATTCTCACAAAATCGCTCTCAACGAAGTGGATGCTTTTTGGCCTGCAGAGGAGGATGTCTCCTGCCTTAACATCCCACTCTTCATCCCCAATCCCCAGCCTTCCTCCTCCATCCATTATAACAAAAACTTCTGTCTGATTCAGGTGATAGTGCTTCCCCACTTTCCCTCTGATTTCCACGATCTGGACGAAAGAGTCGGTAGCAATGTCAAAAACCTTCATAACTCTATAATTCCCTCTGTCCTCCCATTTTCCGCCTTTAAATTTCACCAACAACCCTCCTCAACTCTTTTACCCTGCCAAGATAAAAAACGTCATCTTCGATGGCGTAAACCTCCACATCCTCAACATCCGGCAGCAGAGGTGAGAGGAAGAAGTCTATTGAAAGAACATCGCTACCTGAAACGATGGGCGAGAATGCAGGCAGCACGATTATCTCTTTCCCCCTATCTCTGTAACGCAAGTAACAGGGGAAAGTGTAAATGCCACCCTCGTATCTGACTCTGACCACAGGATGTTCGTGACCCATGATTATTTTACCTGCTTTCATACTGTCAATCTCCTTGTGGCCATGGACAACGGTGTAACCCCCAATTTCAACGCTCTCTACCAGCTCTATGCCGCGTTTTGCAAGAATTGCAGCAAGGAAGTTGTCGTGGTTTCCCCTAACAGCCAAAATTTCAAGTTCGGAGAAATTTGACAGGAATTCCTCAACATCCTCCCACTCATAGGGCATGTTTCTGCTGAATTCGTGCTTGAAGTCACCAGCTATCACCAGCCTTTCGATGTCATACTTCTCAACGATTTCTTCGAAACTTTTGATTACTTCTCTGATCTGAACCCTTGGCAGAGCAAAGCCCCTTTCCTGCAGCACGCTCTCCATTCCCAGATGTAAATCGGAGATGATAGCAGTGCTGCCGATTACAACGGCCTTCTCAGGGGTCAGCTCAACACTGCTAACCTTCATGTGGCTATAACCTGCAGTATTTTTTCGTGTATCGCCCTAATCACTTTCCTTCTATCCTCCATGAGCACTATATCCTCCTCACCAAGCACATAGATGTTCAGAGCGAAGGGGCTTGGATATGGAATCCTGACAATATCCAGTTCCACTTCCCTATTAATCTTCAACAGAAAATCAAGGGCATTTCCTATATCCATTGAATCCTCAATTATCTCCCGATATGTCTCTTTGAGAACCGGGAAGTCATCTCCAAAATTCCTCTTTATAACTCGAAGCAGCGTATCAGCACTCATCTGCTGCCTCCACACGCTCTTCTCCCTGCCCAGATAGTTGCGGAGAACCATCATTGATCTCACTGCTACATGCCTGAACCTCCTCCTCAGCATCTCCGTCTTCTCTAGGCTTTCTATCAGCTCTTCCCTGAAGTTCTCTGTGGTGAAAAGGGCCTTTATTTCATCATTGGTCAGGGTTCGGTTGCGAGGCAAAACAAACATGAATCCGTTGTCATTGAGAGCTATCTGGACATTGCACCCCTTCATTTTTCCAACTCTGAATGCAAAGACTCTTGATAGAGCGCTGTTGGCCCTTCTGCCCACCAGAGTGTGGAAAACATAATAATGCCTTCCTTCAGCCTCAAATTTCTCGACGACAAGCCTTCTGTCAGTTGGGATGGAGCTGAAAAGCTTCTGCTCCTTGAAATAGTTCTCGATTGCCCTCGCTGCCCCTTCATCAATTCCGTAGTTCTCCATTAGATAATCGACGCAGCTATTTTCGCTGCCATCCTCTTCAAGCAGCTCCTCGATGGTTCTTCTGAACTTCTGAATCCTCAAAGCTAAATCATAGCTAAGAGGTAACTGCTCTGAAAACCAGCTTGGGACTGTGGGCTTCTCTCCCGGCACCTCTTCAACAATTATGCTCATCCCCTTTGATTTCAGAAAGCGAAAGGTTCTGCCAGCAAGCACGAAAATGTCGCCCTTCAGCAATCTCTCAGCGAATTCCTCCTCCACTTTTCCAACCAGCCTTCCTTCCTTCGTTATGACACTTATGGCAACCTCATCGGGAATTGTGCCGACATTCAGGTAATAGATCGGTCTTATGGTTTTGCCTCTCCTCCCGAAAACCCCCTCCTCCTCATCAAACCATATCTTTCCATACACCTTTTTCTTTTCAAGCTCAGAGTAACTCCCGCTCAGATATCTCAGAACAGAAACAAACTCCTCTTTTGTGAGCTCTCTGTAGGGATATGCTCTCCTTATCAGAGATAGTGCCTCGTCAACGCTCCATTTCTTTTCTATAGCCATCCCGACAATGTGCTGGCAGAGAACATCGAGAGGCTTCTTGGGTATGCTTATCCTGTCAAGCCTCCTCTCTAGCGCCTCCTTAGCCAGAACTGTACATTCAACAAGGTCATCCTGATCAACCACTACAATTCTGCCCACGCTTACATCATGGAGCCTGTGACCACTTCTGCCAATGCGCTGCAGAGCCCGGTTTATGCTTTTTGGTGAACCAAGAAGGATAACCAGATCGATGTAGCCAATATCTATCCCAAGCTCAAGGCTGGTCGATGAAACAACACATCTGAGCATTCCATTTTTGAGCTCTTCCTCCACCTCTAGCCTCACTTCTTTTGAGAGAGATGAGTGGTGAGCCTTTATGGGGAAATCGTCTCCGAGCTTCTTTTTCAGGTGGAAAACCACTCGCTCTGTGGCACTTCTTGTATTTGTGAAAATCAGGGCTGTTCTCGCTTTTTTCACCATTTCTGCCAGCAGAGAGTAGAGTTTCTCGCTGATTTCATCTGCTGATGCTGCAAAAAAGTCATCGATGGGTGAAATAACTCTGATATCTATTTTCTTTTCGAAGGTCACGTCTGCTACAACACAGCCCCGTTCCTTTCCGTTTCCACCACTTCTCCCACTTCTGCCATCTTCAAACCCCACCAGAAATCTGGCAACCTCGTCGAGAGGTGCAATGGTGGCGGACAAGCCAATCCTTACCATCCTGCCTTCCTGAGTCCCCTCCTGAATTCTCTCAAGCCTCTCCATGCTGAGCGCAAGATGGCTTCCTCGCTTGTTCTCAGCCAAAGCGTGCACTTCATCAACTATCAGATATCTTACGCCTGTAAGGGATTTGGAGAACTTGGGTGAACAAAGAATTATCGCGAGGGTTTCAGGGGTGGTGATAAGGATGTGGGGCGGCTTTCTCATCTGCTTCTGCCTTTCAGATGCATCAGTATCCCCTGTCCTCACTGCCACCCTTATAGGCTGCAGCTTTATCCCCTTTTCTTCTGCAATCCTGTATATTCCCTCCAGTGGTTCCTGAAGGTTTCTTCTGATGTCGTTGTTGAGAGCTCTCAAAGGTGAGACGTAAACAACATAAACTTTATCTTCAAGCTCCCCTTTTTCAGCAAGTTCAACAAGCATGCTTATTGCCGTGAGAAATGCTGCCAGAGTTTTTCCACTTCCTGTTGGGGATGAGATGAGAACATTATTGCCCTTATATGCCTCCACAATGGCATATCTTTGCGGAGGAGTGAAGGAAGAGAAGTTTGAGAGGAACCACTCAGCTACAAGAGGGTGGAGAGTTGAAAGAATTTCATCATCATCGTAGGGCCTGCCCTGAACTACACCCTGAATTATTCCTGATGCTACCTTGGAGGCCATCATCAGTATTTCAAACTAGGGGTTTAAAACCCATCGCCCTTACTGGGTTATACCTCAAATGTGGATTTTCGTAATCCCACACAAAATCAGAGTGAAACCTTCAAAGGCCTATGACATGCCACATAATGCCCTTCTTCAACCTCCACAAGCTCCGGCTCAATCCTGCTGCATTCTTCAGCAGCAAAAGGACAGCGGGGGTGATACCTGCAACCCGATGGTGGATTTCTTGGGTCAGCAATGTCCCCCTTTATCTCTACTCTGAACTCCTTCTTTAAGAATGACGGAACTGCAGAGATCAGAGCAGCAGTATAGGGATGAGAAGGTCTGTAAATGATGTCTTTTGCACCTCCAATCTCCACTATCTTCCCCAGATACATCACCGCTATTCTATCGCCCACAAGCTTTGCAACAGAAAGATCATGGGTTATGAAAAGCATTGAGAGCTGATATTCGGTTTTAAAGGACATGAGGAGGTTAAGAATTGCTGCCCTCAGTGAAACATCAATCTGAGAAACTGGCTCATCAGCAACAACAAACTCTGGCTTGAGAATCATGGCTCTGGCAATGGCAACCCTCTGCCTCTGACCTCCGCTGAGCTGATATGGAAAGCGGGTGTAGAACTGCTCAGCCGGAACTAACCCAACCCTGTTCAGCATCTGTATTGCCATTTCTCTGGCTTCCTTCTTGTCTGCCAACTCGTGGATGAGGAGAGGGTCCTCAAGATGTTCCCCAATTCTCATTTTCGGGTTAAGAGATGCATAAGGATCCTGAAACACAATCTGCAGGTGCCTTCTGATCTCCTTCAGCTTTTTTCCATGAACTTTGGAGATGTCTTCACCTTTAAACAGTATCCTACCATCTGTAGGTTCCTCAAGTCTGACAACTATTCTTCCGGTGGTTGTTTTTCCACATCCGCTTTCACCAACGAGGGCGAGAACCTCGCCTTTCTCCATCTCAAATGAGACACCATCGACAGCATGAATGTATTCAATACCTCTGGAGAGTAGAACCTCAATCAGCGATTTCTGGACAGGGAAATATTTTTTCAGGTTTTCCACTTTCAGTATGCTTTTCATTTCTCACACCCCGTGTCTCTTTACCCCCATCTGCCTCATTTGTACAGCCAGCATTTCACCGTCCGTCCATCCACTTCAAGAGTTGGTGGCTCTTTTTCTTTACAAATCCCCATTGCCTTCGGACACCTAGGCTGAAAACGACAGCCTGATGGTGGGTTAGTCAGATCCGGTGGGAATCCGGGCATAGGTTTGATCTCTCTATCAATCCAGATATCAGGAACACTCTGAATCAAACCATCGCTGTAGGGATGCAGCGGCTCCTCAACCAGCTTTTCTGCATTTCCAAACTCTACAAGCCATCCAGCATACATCACAGCTATTCTATCGGCTCTGTCAACAGCCAGAGAAAAATCATGAGTTATAAGCATGATTGCTCTTCCCTCTTTTCTCAAATCGTCCAGCAAATCCATTATCTTCTCCTGAACAACAACGTCCAGAGCCGTTGTCGGCTCATCAGCAATGAGGAGTTGTGGGTTCAGACTTATCGCCATGGCTATCATAATCCTCTGCCTCTGACCTCCGCTGAGCTGGTGGGGATAGTAATTCACCCTGTCTCCAGTGAGTCCAACGCTTTCAAGCAGCTTAGCTGCTTTCTCCCACGCCTCCTTTTTGTCCATCTTTTCATGCTCCATTATTGTCTCCACAATCTGATCTCCAATTTTTTCCAGAGGATCAAGGCTGGTCATGGGGTCCTGAAATATCATTCCCACGTCCTTACCCCTGATTTTCCTCATCTCTTCCTCAGGAAGCTTCAGAATATCTCTTCCATTGAAAATTACTTGCCCATTCACGATTTTACCCGGAGGAAGAATGAGTCTAATAATGGAGAATGCTAAAGTAGATTTCCCGCAACCGCTCTCGCCCACAACACCAATGAACTCTCCTCTATTTATGGACATAGAAACATCATCAACTGCTCTCAGCACACCCCTTCTTGAAAAGAAGTAAGTTTTCAGGTTTTTAACTTCCAGCAGCACTTCTGCTCCTTTCATCTTGCTCATCTCTCTCCCCTCGGAGCATAGAGCTCACTCAATCCCTCACCTATCAGAGCAAAGCCCAGAGCGAGAATCATGACCATCATACCTGGAAATGTGATCATCCACCAGTAGCCAGCTGGCAAATATGGCTTCCCTGCACTGAGATCGTAACCCCAGTCCGGTGTTGGAGCAGTCACTATGAAGCCAAGAAAGCTCAGACCTGCCTCAGTAAGAATGGCATCGGCCACACTGAGAGAAAAGACAACTATTATAGTCGTTACTATGTTGGGTAGGATGTAGCGGGAGAGGGTCTTGAAATGCCCTGCCCCCATAGCTTTGGCCGCCTCGACAAAAAGCCTAGATTTTATGGAGAGCGTCTGCCCCCTGATCATCCTGAAATAGGTTGGTACATACACGACAGAGATGGCTACCATTGCATTCAGAATACTCGGACCCAGAACAGCGGCAATGGCTATAGCAAGAATCAGGCTTGGAAAGGCATACATGCTGTCCATTAGCATCGAAAGGGTTCTATCAAGCTTTCCACCAAAGTAGCCGGAAATGAGGCCAAGGGGCACTCCTATGCTCATTGAGAGGAGTGATGCGGTAAAGACAACCATTAAAACGACCCTTGAACCGAATATAACTCTGGAGAGCACATCCCTGCCCAGATTATCTGTTCCCATGGGATGTTTGAGAGATGGCGGTGCCAGTACATCCCCTGTGGATTTTGTGGGATTGTATGGTGCGATGAACTCGGCAAGTAAAGCCAGCAGCAGTACAAAGATGACGATTGCCAATCCTGAAATTACCATCCATCTTCCTTCTGCCTCCGGTATTAGCGGTTTGAACAGCCTTCTGGCCAGAGTTTTTACTTCTGCATTCTCCATATTCTCTCCTCTTTCTTTTGCATCTTACTCAGCCCACACCTCTCAATACCTGATCCTAGGATCAAGCAGTGCATAAATTATGTCTACTATCAAGCTGATGACGGCAACAAACAGGGCGTAGAAAACTATGGCTCCCTGAACTGATGTATAGTCTCTGTACTGTATTCTTTCCAGCAGAAACGTTCCCATACCAGGCCAAGAGAATGTTGTTTCGGTAAGGACTGCTCCTGCAAGGAGAATGGCAAACTGCAAACCCATCAGTGTGATAACCGGTATGAAAGCGTTTTTCATGGCGTGATATGCTATTCTCGACCTCCTTATCCCCCTCGCTCTATATGCAGTGATAAAGTCCTGATGTAGCACCTCAATCAGATTGTTTCTGACAATTCTGGTGTATGCGCCTGAAAGTACCACTCCAAGGGTGAGGGATGGGAGGAATAGATGGAGAAGTGCACTGCTTAAAGCCTCGCCATTAAACGTAAGAATACTGTCAAGCACGTACAATCCAGTTATCCTCTCAGGCTCCATTCCCGGTGCTATTCTCCCCCCTATTGGAAATATGTGCATATACACTCCAAAAAGCATCTGCAGAAGCATACCAAACCAGGGGATGAAGAGAGTGTATGCCACGATACTGTAAACCCTCATGGAAGCGTCCAGCTTTGATCCTCTCCTGAAGGCAGCAATGGAGCCGGTTAGAATGCCAAGAAGAACGCTGATGGTGAAGGCGAATATTGTGAGCTCAAGAGTTGCAGGGAAGCGGTCTGCAATCTCGTTTATAACCGGTCTCTTGCCCCATATCATCGACCTACCAAAATCTCCTCTGAAAATGTCGTAGAGGTAGCTGATATACTGCACCAGGATGGGTTTGTTAAGCCCTGCCTCTTCCCTCATTTTCTCCAGAACTTCTGGAGGAACTTTCTGACCCACCATTGCTGCTATGGGGTCTCCTGGCAGGATTCTGAGAATGAAGAAGACGAGAGTGAGGAGTATTATTACTGTTGGCAGAACAAGCAATGCTCTCGTGATTATATACGCCTTCAGGGACGACATTTGACTTTTCAAACAGAGATTGACTTAAAAACTTTACTTAAATGAAAAAATATTAAAAAATTTAAGATTTCCAGTAGAGCAGGTAGTACCTGAATATCATTGTCGGATCAAGCGTTATGCCGCCAATGTCCTTCTTTGCCACCACAAACAGCTTACCCTGTATCAGAGGCACTATGGGTGAATCTTCAGCTAGGATATCTTGAGCCTGCTCGTAGTACTGCGTCCTCTCTGCCTCATCGGTTGCAACTGATGCTTTATCAAGCACCTCATCCATTTGCGGGTTGGAGTATCCGCTTCCAGTCCATTTGTTGCTTCCAGACCTCAGGAATGGCGTTGTATAGTCGTCTGGATCAATGTAATCTGGATACCAGCCTAGTAGTGACACCATCATGGCACCTTTTCTCAGATAATCCACGTAGGTTGACCACTCGGCACTCTTCAACTCTACCTCAATGACGCCTGTCGCTTCGAATTGCTCCTTGAGAACTTGAGCAAGGTCCTTCTCAGTGTCACCATAGTGGGTTGGAGTCCACCAGAGTTCAAGCTTCAGTTTGTTGTTCTCATCGTATCCAGCCTGCTTCAGCAAGCTCTTTGCCAGCTCGATGTTTCCATCACCATATTTGTCAGCAAACACGGGCTTGTGGCTCCACATGCCCTTTGGTATCAGGCTGTAAAGGGGTTCAACAGTTCCCATGAATACTCTCTCAGAAATATCCTTCCTGTCAACTGCCGCCGCTATTGCCTGTCTTACGAGTTTCTCATTTGTGGGTTCCATCACGGTGTTAAGGACGAGATATCTAATGTAGGCTCCTGGAACCTCAAGAACATTCAGATTGGGGTTCTGCTTGAGAGATGCAAGGTCGACTGGGGTCAGCGTTCTCCAAGCTATGTCGATGTCACCCTTCTCAACAGCAAGCCTGAGGGTTGTGGCGTCGCTGTAAAACCTTACAATGATTTTCTCAGTCTTAGGCTTCTCTCCGAAGAAGTACGGGTTGGCTTCCAGAATCAGCTCCTGATCTCTCACCCACTTGGTAATCTTGTATGGGCCTACACCGCCAGCAGTCTGATCGCTGTCGATCTCATTTGGCTTATAGTTTGGATGCACGGGGAAGTACGGAGGTGTTGCCGTCAGAGCCAGGAAGTAGGATATGGGCTTCTTCAGCGTGAATTTGACGGTGTAATCGTCAATGGCCTCGACATTCTCCACAAAGTCTGTTACAAGCCATGCCGGATCGCCGTTGATCTCCATAACCCTCTTAATGGACCTGACAACATCCTGAGCTGTTAAAGGTGTGCCATCAGCGAATTTAAGGTCTTTCCTGAGCTTGAAGATGTAAACCTTGCCTCCATCTTGCACTTCATATGATTCTGCAAGGTAAGGCTCGAGTTCTGTTGTGCCGGGCTTGTACCTCATCAGCCCACCCATCATATTGTTCATAACTTCCCAGGTGAAGAAGTCGTAAGCATTGCTGGGGTCCAAGTCGGTTACCTTGTCTGTTACACCAATAACAATGGCTTTGACCTCTTTAGGAGTTGCTTTTGGAGTTTCTTTTTCGGCTGGGGTAGGAGTTGCTTTGGGCTTCTCCTGCTGTGCGCAGCCACTGAAGGCAATAGCGACTGCAATCAATGCGATGGCAAACAATTTCAGAATGGTTTTCCTTTCAGTCATACTATGTTCACCTCGATAGGTAGAGGCCGCTAATTATTGATAAAATTTACTGAATGACAATTCTAAAATTGATTTTAATTTAATGCGATTCTCTTTTCAGTTCCTGCTTTAATTATTCGATTATAGTTATTCTGATGGCTCTCCCGTATTGTTTAATTTGAAGTTCACAACCTTCTGGCGATTTCCTCAGCCATCTCCATGGTTTTAAGTTTACCTCCAAGGTCTGGTGTTGTTTTTCCTTCGGCCAGAACAGCCTCAACAGCCCTTTCAATCTTCTTAGCTTCCTCAATGTAACCAAAATGTCTGAGCATCATAGTGGCAGTCAGTATCATTGCTGTAGGATTTGCAATCCCCTTTCCAGCTATATCAAAGGCTGCTCCATGTACCGGCTCAAATATTGCGTGCCTCTCTCCAATGTTTGCCGAAGGAGCCAGGCCCAAACCACCAACAAGCCCTGCAGCAAGGTCTGAAACGATGTCTCCAAACATGTTTGTTGTGACGACAACATCGAAATGCTGGGGGTTCGTGACCATGTACATGCAGGCAGCATCAATATAGTAGTCGTTGCTTTCTATGTCAGGATATTCTGATGCCACTCCTCTGAAAATGTCTCTAAATAGTCCACAGGTTTTTCGCATGACATTGGCCTTGTGTAATGCGGTAACCCTTTTCCGCCCCTCCTTTCTCGCTAGTTCGAAAGAATAGCGGATAATCCTCTCCGATGCCTTGCGGGTGATGATACGGGTAGCAATTGTGACACCATCAACCTCATATTCCAAGCCCTTGTAAAGGCACTCGGTGTTCTCTCTGACAATGATCATATCAACGTCATCATAAAGGCATTTCACACCCGGAAATGATTTTGCGGGCCTAATATTTGCAAAAGTTTCTAGTTCAAATCTCAGTTTCACGATGACATCGGCAGCAGTCTCGCCAGCAGCACCGAAGAGGACCGCATCATTCTTCTTCGCTTCCTCAAGTGTCTCATCAGGTAAAGCTTTTCCGTACCTCTTTTCAGCATCATCTCCAGCATCCATCCAGATATAGTCAAAGGGCAGATCAAGCTCCTCAAGAACAAGCATGGCAGCATCCATTACTTCCCTGCCAATTCCATCTCCGGGAATAACAACAATCCTTTTCATATCTCTCCCCTGTAGATGGATTTGCTGAACTCCACAAGCCCGCCTTTTTCGATTATCTTTCTCAGGAAGTCGGGAAGTGGATTGAAAGTGTAGGTTTCATCTCTGGTTTTGTTTATTATGAGGTTATTTTCATAGTCCACAAAGAGCTCGTCTCCATCCTGAATTCTGTCAGCCTCTTTACACTCAAGAACCCTAAGTCCTATGTTTATGGCGTTTCTGAAAAATATTCTAGCGTAGCTCTTTGCTATCACTGATTCAATACCTGTTGCCTTCAGAGCTATGGGGGCATGCTCCCTGCTACTTCCGCAGCCAAAGTTCTCGCCTGCAACAACAAAATCCCCCTCTTTAACTTCTTTGGCAAATTCAGGGCGGATGTTTTCAAAAACATGCTTTGCCAGTTCCTCGGGGTCATTTATGACAAGATACTTTCCTTGAATTATAACGTCGGTATCGATATCATCTCCAAATTTCCAGGCTCTACCCATGCACCTCATGCAGAATAGATGCCTTAAAAATGTTATCGAATGGCACATTATCTCAGAATAAAAGTTTGTTATAGCATTAACATAGCATTAATAGGGTATTAATGGGGGTATGTGTTAATAGGGCGCAACAGGAATAATTGACCCCTCAAATGACTACTTTCAAGGCCCTCTTTACTTCACTCCGTACTTCACTCCGCTCAGCACCGCCAATTCGAATTATATTTTGTCCATAACCAAACAGAACGTTTTACACTTAACCATAACTCAAACATTTGGAAGATTAAGCTGTAATAATTTCAAACTCCTGCTAAATCTCATCGCTCATCTTTTTATTCGAGAAAATTATTATACAAGTCCTTAATTTTCACCTCCTTGTTTTGAGGAACAGAGTGTTCCCAGTTTTATCTCACAGTTGTGC
>MTMY01000001.1 GCA_002010215.1 Archaeoglobus sp. JdFR-37 | reverse complement strand
GCACAACTGTGAGATAAAACTGGGAACACTCTGTTCCTCAAAACAAGGAGGTGAAAATTAAGGACTTGTATAATAATTTTCTCGAATAAAAAGATGAGCGACAATCACACATACTTATAATACGCCGTAAGTTGGTGTATTAGGTCTGAATTACAGAATGGAATTCCTACAGGACAAGTAAAAGTATCATTAAGGTATAATCTCAGTGGTATTGTTAAACTTAGGATAATAGAATTCATTGAGTTCAACCATTCCTTGCTCAGAAAGTTTCAGAATCTCTGGGGTGAGTTCCATCATTTCCTCAATCAGATGCCTAGCGGTGCTGCATACAAGCCGGAAACCTTCATCGCCCCACAATCTCTCGCGGTTGAAAAACAGACACCTCCCACCACACGCAAAGCTGTATTCACAGCTCAAGCAAGGCTCAACCATATATACTTTCATCAGTTTCCGGTAATGGGTAGCTATATCACCACACTGGTTCCAGGGCATATCTGCACAAACCGGGCATGCAACAATTCTTCCATCCGTGGTTATGGCAAATGAATCGATCCCGCTCCCACATGGTGGTTTCATGTTCTCCTGAAAGAGTATAGCTTTGAGAACCCCCAGAAACGGCACAATCCCAAGAACTTCTCCTTCCTTTAATCTGGAGATAAAATATGAGGCAAGTCTGGAAATCCCGGAATTGTACTTCTTAACCCATGCGGTGAAATCTCTCCACAAACTGTCAGGACTCCACACTGCATCTATCTGCCAGTGGACATGACTGAACTGGGGAATGGATAGCAAGTGGAGAACATCTGAATATATATCAGTCTTCTCGGTGGCAACCATTCTGGCTATGAGCTCTCCTTCATAACCAACCTTTCTCACCCACCTTACGTTCCTGATAACTCTATCATACACGCCGCCTCTGTAATGATCAGTAACCTCCTGTCTGCCATCAATTGAGACTAGGATTGTAGAGAACTTCCTCAGATAGTTCACATCTACCTTGTGAAGCAGAAGCCCGTTAGTCTGAAGTATGAAGTGCTCAGCTTCAACACTATCCATAATCTTCATCATCAAATCTGCTCTCAGAAGTGGTTCACCACCGTAGAATGCTATTGAAGGCGACGAATCTTGCGAAATAAACTCTACAAGTTCATCCAGCCTGTAGGTGATTTCAGGAGGCATTATAGACTCTTCAATGCTCCCTCCACAGTAGGTGCATTTCAGATTGCACCTTGCTGTTAGAAACACTATGTAGAGCACGTCAGTTGCTACAGAATTCTTTTTAAATTGGTTGTGGAGGGTAGTGGAGGACTGGGTGTTCAGTCAGATAAGAGTATAAAGACGGAGGGAGAATCATGAAGTCTGTGAAATACGTTGCAGTGCTGAGTGGCGGCCTGGATTCATCCGTGGCAACCGCCAAGGTTCATGAAGAGGGGGAAGTTGTCCTTGCCTTAACTTTCGTTTACGGTCAGCCTTCTGGGGAGAGGGAGGTTGAACTGGCGTCAAAATTCTGCCAACATTACGGGATAGAGCATAAGGTTATACATCTTGATTGGCTTGAAAACATGGGCGGCCTCTCCTCAGGCTCATTTCCCGAAGTGAAAGAGGAGGAGCTTGGAGAGGAGACTGCAAAAGCAGTATGGGTACCGAACAGGAACATGGTCTTAATTGCAATTGCAGCAAGCTTTGCAGAGGCATTAGGTGCAGATGTTGTTGTGGGATTCAATGCAGAAGAAGCTGAGACATTCCCCGACAACAGCAAGGAGTTCGTTGAGAGGATGAACGCAGCTCTGCAGCTCTCAACCATGGGTAATGTAAAGCTGTATGCTCCACTGGTGGAGAAGGATAAAGTAGAGATCATCAAACTCGGAAGCAGTCTTGGAGTCCCATTCCAGTACACTTGGAGCTGTTATGGTGGTGGAGAGGAGCCGTGCTGGAAATGCGAATCATGCATAAGGAGGAGAAGGGCTTTCGAGAAAGCTGGAGTTGAAGACCCTTGGAGGCGGAGATAAGCGAGATATTTGAGTCAATACAGGGAGAAGGAATTCTAGTGGGAGTCAGGCAGCTCTTTATAAGGTTCCGCCGCTGCAATCTTAGCTGCAGCTATTGCGATACAAAGACTTCTCTGGAATGCTTTGATCAAATCAATAACAGAATATTGAAAAATCCCATTTCCAAGGAATATGTCCAGAGGCTAATCGAGAGAAGTACAGTTCACTCTGTAAGCCTCACAGGGGGTGAACCCCTTTTGTATGCCGATTTTATAAGGCAGCTGAAAAGTCCGGTGCCGCTTTACTTGGAATCCAACATGACACTGCCGGATGCGGCAAGGAAAGTAAAGAGGTGTGTTCATTATGTTGCTGGTGACTTCAAGCTTAGTGCAGCAATAAATAACTGGGGGGAAATCAAGGAAAAAACGATTGAGACTTTTAAAGTCCTCAAAAACACACGAAAAAGGATGACTTTCGCAAAAATAGTTGTTCCAGAGAAGTTCTCTTTTGATGAAGTTCTCTGGATCTCTGAGCAGATTGGAGATTACGTTTGCTCCATTGTGCTCCAACCAGTTTTCGGAGCGAAAAATTTAAAGGAACTGATGGAGCTGCAGAAGAGAATCGAGCATGATGTGAGGGTAGTTCCTCAAGTTCATAAATATCTAGGGGTGATGTGATGCTGACGATTTGTGTTTCCATCGCTTTCGACGCCGCCCACTACATTCCCGGTCACGAAAAGTGCGGAAATGTTCATGGCCACACGTACCGCGTTGAGGTAGAGGTGACGGGAGAGCTGAAGGAAGGGATGATAATGGATTTCAGTGATCTAGAAGCTGCCGTGAAAGACATTATTGGCAAATATGATCACAACCTTCTGAACAGGTACATGGAGAACCCCACTTGTGAGAACATGTGTCTGAAAATTTTTGAAGAGCTGAAGGGAAAAGGACTGAATGTTGTGAGGCTGAGGGTGTACGAAACTCCCGAAAAATGGGCCGAAATAAAGGTTTAACAGAGTGTAACAAAGTGGCTTAACAAAATCTATCCAGAACATCTTTCATCTAAATGATTTTGTAAGTTTATTTTTATAGTAAATAGTAGAAAAGATTAATAACTGGAAAATTATTGTTATAATTGATGGAAGCACTAGATGAGGCGGATATCAGGCTCATATCAGCACTGAGGAAAAACTCTAGAGCAACGATCTCTGAGCTGGCTGAAGCGTGTGGTCTCAGTCGCCCAACTGTAAAGAAAAAACTAGAGAATCTCGTTAAAATGGGGATTATTACTAGATTTACAGTCAAACTTGGTGCATGCCCTAGAAAAAGAGTCAATCAGCTTGCTCTTCTGATTAAATGCGGTGACGATATGGTGGAGGAGCTTGCAGCCAATAACAATGTGGACTGGATAGTGAGAGTAATGGGTGATAGATATCTAGTAAAGCTAACATTCTGTGAGCTGGAAGATCTGAGGAAGTTTACAGACGAGATTCAGATCAAGCTTGACGTGCTGGAATTTCTGCCAGTGCTGGGAGTGATAAAAGACGAAAGGAGGAACATTTACCCGATGTTTGATGTTGAATACAGATGCGAAATGTGCAATAAAATAACGAAAAATCCAGTAGTACTGGAGGAGGATATTAAAGACCATCTTTTCTGTAGTGAAGAGTGTAAATCAAAGTTCCCTTCTGAAAGAAGTGCAGTTTCTCAGACCTCTTAATCCACAAAATTTTAATCCTTAAAATCGAACATGTGTTCATGGAAGCGCTGATTGTTGTTGATATGCAGAAGGACTTCTGCTATGCTGACGGCGCTCTTTATGCGGGAGATCATGTAAAATCAATTTTTGAACCTTTGGCAGAGGTTATAAAAGCAGCAAGGCAAAATAATATCTCTGTTATATTCACCCAAGACTGGCATCGGGAGGATGATGTAGAATTCAAGATATGGCCCGCACACTGCATAGCGGGAAGTGAAGGGGCAGAAATAATCAATGAGCTTGGAGCGGAAGAGAACGATTACTTTGTGAAAAAGAGAAGGTATTCGGCCTTCTTCGGGACTGACTTGGATTTAACACTGAGGGAGCTTAGAGTAACGAAGCTGTACATAACAGGAGTCCTTACTAACATCTGCGTCCTACACACCGCAGGAGATGCTGTGCTGAGAGGGTATGAAGTGGAAGTGCTGAAGGACTGTACCGCTGCCCTCAACGACCACGATTTCAGCTATGCAATCCACCACATGGAAAACGTTTTCCGCATAGCAATTTCCTCATCTCAGGACTTTCTTGGTTCTCTCGCCAGTTCTTCTGCCAGATCCTCCAATAACCCTTAATCTGATTTTTTCTCCATTGCTAATGCATTCCAGTATACATTCATTCAGCATCTCTGGATTTCTCAGAAAAAACCACCAGAATGCTTCATCAGCTCTTACCACTCCACCATTGCTGGCAGCAGAAAATATTGCCCTAGTAATCTCAGGATAATCCAATGAAGTTTCTAAAAGCTTTCTTTCAGCCAACACCTTACCATCACGAATTAATCTTATACTTATCACAGGTGCCCTTCAAAAGGACGCAGAATGAAAATATAAGGGTTGTGGTTAAATTAGTTAAAATTGAGGAAAAGTTGAGGAAAAGCATAGAAAGATGCCTCAGACTCTCCCTTGTCATCACTTATCAGTTCGCCCATCATTCATCATCGGCAAAAAAAGTAGGATGTTGAGCTATTTAAGCTTTCAGCTTTCAGATGCTTATAATACCGCCGAGGTACAGGAAATAGGCGGCAAAGACTATTGCCAGAGCATATAGTAGTGGGTGCACTTCCTTCCACTTTCCTGCAATCACCTTGAGCACTGCATAGCTGATGAAGCCTGCACCAATCCCGTCTGCAATGGAGAATGTGTATGGGATTGTCACCAAGACGAAGAATGCGGGAATAGCTTCTGTCAGGTCTGTGAAGTCAATCTCTTTTACAACGCTCATCATTAGAAAGCCCACGATGATCAGGGCTGGAGCTGTGGCTGCAGCAGGAATGATGGCTGCGATTGGCGAGACGAAGAGACCAACGATCAGGAAAAGAGCCCCCACTACCAGAGCCACGAATCCCGTTCTACCTCCTTCCTCAATACCTGCAGCACTTTCGATGTAGGTTGTTACTGTTGAAGTGCCCATGACTGCTCCAAAGGTGGTTCCGATAGCATCGGTGAGGAGCACTTTGTCTGCATCAGGTATGCTGCCATCCTCTCTCAAAAACCCTGCCTTTGCGCTCAGTCCGGCAACAGTTCCAAGGGTGTCGAAGAAGTCCACCATGAAGAAAGCGAAAACAACGCCTATCGCTCCTACATTGAGCAGTCCTGCCAAGTCCATATGGAAGAACGTGTACTCGACAGTCGGAAACTCCAGAATTTTCTCGGGAGCTGAGGCTACTCCGGCAATGATGGCCAGAACCGTCGTAACTATGATGGAAATAAGCAGAGCTCCGGGAATTCTCCTGACCATAAGGGATGCGGCGAAGAATACACCGAATATTGCCAGCCAGAAAGATGGCTGAGCCATGTTCTGAGTTCCGAGAGCTATTATGGTTGCTTCATTGGGAACAACTATGCCTGCCGATTTCAGGCCAATGAGGGTAAGGAAAAGACCGATACCTGCTCCAATTGCGTATTTCTGGCTCAATGGAATTGCGTTGATAACTGCAGTTCTGAGCTGTGTTATTGACAGAACGATGAATATCAGCCCTTCTACGAATACTGCTGCAAGAGCAACCTGCCATGGATAACCCATTCCGAGAACGACACCGTAGGCAAAATAGGCATTGAGGCCCATGCCTGGAGCCAAGGCAAAGGGCTTTCTGGCATACAGTCCCATGATGATGGTTGCAATTCCTGCTGAGGCTGCAGTTGCAGTTACCAGGCTTGGTATCGCCTCTTTACCAATAGCATCGCTCAGAATGGCAGGATTCACGAAGATGATGTATGCCATTGTCATAAAAGTCGTAAGCCCTGCGATGGTCTCTGTTCTCAGATCGGTTCCGTACTCTGAAAACCTGAAATATTTTTCAAACCATTCCAACATCCCACCTCCGAAGAGGCAACGAGCCGTAGAATTTAAATGTTTGCAGTTGTCACTTATTACTTGACAACCATTGAAAGCCCCGTGGTGTAGCGGTCAATCATGCCGGCCTTTGGAGCCGGCGACCGGGGTTCGAATCCCCGCGGGGCTATCCTCCTCTAAGGTCTATAACCCCCTCCAAACCTCAATATTCATCCTTCTATCAAAATACCACAGCACCAACAGACGCCTACGCCTCACCACCTCATCAATAGTGGTGAGCCTGACGTATTCCAGCTTAGCCTTACAGATCGGGCAATACTCATAATGCTCCTTCTGGAGCCTCTCCAGAAACTCTTCTACCACATCTCTCCTTATCCCAAACACCTTCCGCCAGTTGTTCATAAAGCCAAAATTGCTGGTTCTGTTGCTGTATTCAAGGAGAAACTTCACCCACTCTTTCTCCTTGTCAGTAAGCTCATCAGCCCTAACTCCAGAGTAAAAGAACTCGTTGAGATCAACAACAGCCTTTCGGGAGTTGTAGCGGAGATGATGAGCAATTCTGCCAGCCTCCTCCAGCTCTCCGCTCTCATCCTTGTCCAGCCAGGTGTATGAGGTGTAGATGTTGAAAGAATCAAAATCCTCCTCCCAGCGGAAGGGGTCAGTCCAAACGTAAATGTCGCTCTTCTTAACCCTCTTCCTGAGCTCACTGGCCCAGAGCTTCCTGAGCTCTGCAAGCCACTCCTTGGGGAAATAGGGGCTGAACCTGATAATCTCTCCCTCATGGATAACGATGTTCCAGAGCATGACGTGAACGTGGAAATGGGGCTTTGTTGGCTCGCTGCTGCTCCAGATATGGATGTTCATAAGCCCGCCCATCTTGAAATCGCCATATAATGGAACGTTCTCATGTTTCTTCAGGTATTTCCTAAGGAACCTCTTAAGGGTGGATCTAACAGCTTTTCTCATCAGATCCTCTACTTTCCCAGGATGGGCAAGCGTATAGCTGGCGAAATCCTTACTCAGCTTATCAGGAATCGTAAACACCATCCAGAGCAAAGCTAAATCCCTCTGCCTCACCTTCTTAAGGAACCCATCAAAAACTCTATAGCTAACAGCCTCCTGGCTGGCAACGTCATTTATCGCCCTAATCTGCTCCAGCTTTAAGGCTGAGTAGCGCTTACTGTCCGAATACTTCTTTAAGGGATGCAAGCGCCCGGCAATCAGCTTAAAGCTTTTCTTCCTGTCTCCATCCTCATTGAAGAACTTCTTTTCCCAGTCTATGACGGGTTTGTAAACATAACCGTGCTTTTCGCAACGATACTCCTCAAAGAGAAGCGTTAAGGCAAAATCCTTCTCGAGATTATACCCCAAATCATGTAAAAGCCTGGCAAACTCCTCATGCAGCTCAACCCTCGTATAACCATAATCGAGAATCGCATAACCGCTCAAATCAATCTGATTAAGGCCAGAGATCCTGACAGCCTGCAGCGTTGTAATACACCTAAGCCCGAAGGTTTCAAGGGCTCGCCTCAGCTTCTGCCCCTCATATTTGAATTCATCCTCTTCAATAAAATCCTCAAAATTTTGGGCCTGTACCGTATTACTAAAGGGTCGAGATAAACCCGTGGGGCTCCCCTGGTGGGATTGGGTCGGAGTGGCTGGTGAGGGCCTGGTTGTGTCGTTGCTTAGAATCGCCACAGGGTTGAGGCCCTTTGCTATCATGCGGAGCTCTACGATGCGGTTGAGGTCTGGTGAGGGTTTGGAGTATTCTTTTTGAAGCTCTGCCTCAGCCCATGCTTTGATAGGATCATCCGATGGGTCTTCCAGGAAGTCCAGGGGGTCAATGCTTTCCCTCTGCCACCGCTCAAAGGGATCTTCTTCCGGCTCTTTATATTCCCCAACTATCCTGGCCAGCTTATGCTTCTCCAAAACCCTAGCATTAAGCTCAGGGAGAATTAGAACAGCGTTAGGAACAACAGAATAGACTTCCCCATCTACTCCTAAAAATTCGTGGGGTTCTGCGAAGGGAGAGACAGCAACAACAACCCGCTTCATGCTAATGTTTGAGTTGATTAAACCTCCTTGGGAGTCGAAGAAATTTTAGAGGCAGCTGCCTCTTCCAAGAAGTCTAATGCTCTTTCGACGTCTCGAGAGTCGGACCTACTCGAAGAATCTTTAGAAGAAGATCCGCTTCTAGGAATTCGAAGATTATTTCGACTTCCAAGGAAGTCCTTGAGTATTTTCAGAAAAGCGAGAATCGTCTCTCCCTCTTTTCTCGTGACATTGATATATTCCTCCCCGTAGTTAATAGAAATCAGGTATCTGTGCTTCTTGCTGTCGTAGTAAAAACCAAAGCTAATCTCCTCATTCCCGAAGTTGAGCTCAATACTTCGATAATATTCAGGCATCTTCACCCTCCTGTCATAAAATAAAAAGGGAGATCAGATTTCCTGGCCTAAAATCTTCTTAAGCTCATCCTGGGCTGTCTTTGCAACAGTCCTGAGCTCTCCAAACTGGCTTATGAAGTCAACCGGGTTTATCCTGCCGCTCCAGACGTTCTCGTACTCATCGCTTCCATCCTTCCTCCTGCTAACTCTGACGCTTATGCTGCCTCCCTCCCACACGCTGAAACTAAGCATCCCGTTGCTGGTGAAGATGTTCACCGTCTCAACTGGCTTTTTGGTTGCTTTCTCTCCGTTTCCGTTTCCATTCTCAACCTTTTCCACCTTCCCGATCTTTCCGGCCTCCTTAACCTCTGCCATATGTCACACCTCCTTTCCTGCTCCCCGCCGGGATTTCACCGGCCATACCGCTCCTGCGGTGGGGAGCATACATCTCATCCAGCTTCTTTTTCAGCTCGGAGATTTTCCCTCCAAGCCTCTCATCAAGGATGGCGAGAGCTATGGCGGCAGCAATGGGAGAACCGTTCAGGGCGATAGCCCAGAGAGTCTCATCGTCCATCTTCCCCATCCTCCTCAAAGATTGAGAGAAGCTCATCAGGCGGAATGTTCTCAAGCAAGTGCTTCACGTTGCTCAGGATGGTATTGCGAACTGCTGCTGGATGTTTGTTCAGAATCCTGCTCAACTCCTCTGCCATGCGGTTCAGCCCCGGATACTTGACCTCAGGCATCTCTACTAACCTCTACAATTTCCCAGCTACAGCGGGTGCATCTCCAGCCTGTGGGAGTTTTCTCTAGCTCCCCCTGGCATGGACATCTGCCGGACTCTATCAGCAGGTCAAGGGCGCTAACGAACAACCACACCCACCTCCCCTCTCAGCTCTCTTAGCCAGGGCTGGGAGCACAGGTATTCTCTGATGTCGAAATGACGACAAATCCTGGGATTTGGCAGAAGGCAGCGGGTAGGTGAAAACTGAGAAAATGCGTGGCACTTCTCAGCCCTCATGGCTTAACCCTCCTCAAACTCTCATAGCATGACTGGCAGAGAGGGCAGCATCCAAGGAGAATGATCTGATCCTGTGAGAGTCGCTTACCGCAAAAGGAGCACTCAGCGGTTACGGATATCAAGGGTAGCACCTCCGAGGGTAATTTCCCCAGCACCTCCTGACTGGCGGGTATCTCAGTTTGCCAGTCCAGACCAGCCAGAGGATTCGGAGGAAGTTCATGGCTTAGCCCTCCAGAATAGTCTTATTCGCTCTCTTTCGCCTCTCCTTCTCCGACAAGTAGAAGGCACTGAAGAACATCGCAGCCCATATCAGGAATCCTGAGGAATATACGAGCGTGAAATCGCTGAAATGCTGCATTGCCATCGCTCCAATCATTATTCCGAAACCGAACCAAGAGCTTCTTTCTAGAAGTCCAATCAAAAATCCCATTTTCAACCCTCCAGAACAGTTTTCTCAGATTCACCGTTTTTGACGCCAAGGAGCCCAAGTTCTCTGAGGTTCTGCCAGACGAGAAGCCAGATGTAGCGGCTTACGTTGTTCTCTACGCCCATTGCCTTCATTGCTTTCTCTATCTTGGGTTTCCACTCATCTGGAACATTACTCCACACCTGCATGTTTGTCAACCTCCAAAGTAGTTTGGAGAATTCCAAATATTTATAGTTTGTGGAATCACAAAGTAAGTTCAAAAATAACAAAGAGGTTAAGCTAGGGCATAAATACCATCTTAAATAATAGGATGCTAACAGAGTTACCAGATGAACAAAGATGGTTTGGAACTCCTCAAAAAGCTGTCAAAATCTGGAAACTACAAGACACTTTTTGCCCTTAAAGATGGGCCTAAAAGATGGAGCGATCTCCTGAAAATTGTAGATCAAAGCACGTTAAGCTTGAGCATTCGTGAGCTTTCGAATCTCGGTCTTATTCAGATTAACTTAGTATTCGATACCCCTACAGGATCCAAAGCTTACCAGCTCTCCCCTCTTGGTAAAAAAGTTGTTCAGTTACTTGAGCAGATTGAAAAGGAATTTGAAGAATATCACTCTCACTTGCCAAAAGAGCCTGATAAATTTATCAATGAACTGTTAGAGGATAAATAACTAAACAGCAAAATTTAAGTAGATATTCAACCAATAATTCCCATGAAAAGATTTTACATGTTAATCGCAGTTGCTATGATTGCAATATTGTTTAGCGGCTGCTCAACTCCAAACAAACCAGATCCAGTAATATTACAATCAAGAGCAACACCAGATTTCAGTCTTTCTAAAGGAGTAGTATACACAATTGAGATATGGGTCAAAAATAATGGGGTAGATGGAAATATTAAAGTCTCTGCACAGCTTATATCCGATACTGGGCAAACAAGAGATTCTGCTTCTGAAGTTATCTACCTTAAGAAGGGTGAAAGTACTAAGGTTACTTTAACTCTTGACGGGGAATACGGTGTGAATTATTCCTACAAAGTCGATGCTGAGCCAATTTAGGTGGATAAATCGTCCAGCAAGAGGAGATGGAAAAGGAGTTTGAGGAATATCATTCTCAGGCTCCTCCTAAAGATCCAGAGAAGTTTATTGGGGAATTGATGGAGGAAGATTAAGATGGGGTTGATAGAAGCTATAATGGAAACAATAGTAGCGATCTTCCTCGTAATTGTATTCTTCTTCATAGTCTTACCACAAATTGCTATAATAACTGGGTTTAACGTTTGGTTTATTTGGATTATAGGGATTTTATTGATGATTATAATTTTTTTATCAATTATCAAAGAATTATAGGAGGCTATTTAAATGGCAACAATTGAGGCTGTTCAAGTATTTCAGGGATTTACCCAGTTATTACAGGAGTTAAATCAATCAGTATCTCCTATAATCGGAGTTTTGACTTTCATTGCTTTTGTTTATGATTTAAAGCTCAAAAAAGGAGAATTAGTCAAACGAAAGACAAAAAGGATACTATTTTTTAAAAATATTTTTGAAATGTCTAGAAGTGTAAGAAATTTTTATTTATCTGTGCATGACGAAATAAGGCCTAAGAAAGTCATCATTCCAATATTCATTGGCCTCTTTTTCTCCATAGTCGTCGCCACTATCGAGATGTATTATGAATCATCAATTCTCAATCTATATATTTTTAAATTATCAAAACTAATTGAATTGTCGATGATACTAAGCATAGCACTCACCGCTTCACTAGTTATAACTTTTATCCTCATTATTTTTTTCTATTTGGTTATAATAGAACCAATGAATTTTAAAAAATTAAAAGAACCCATATATAAAAATTTGGTCTTTTACAGTTTTATTTTTTGGGGAAACTTGCTCTATATAGCAATATCACTGTCAATATTGTTCAACACAAATATCATTCCAGATATCTACCCCACAAAACTTTCAGCATACTCTCTAATAATTCTGTTCTTTCTGTTCTTCTTTACAATACTTGATCGTATAATAGGCACCCGTATTAAAAGGGGAGTCCAAAGATTAATCGAACTCGACAAAATAGATGATTTCAGAGGTATTTTTCCTAAATTAAAAATTTGCACTTCATGTGGGGTGATTAGTGGTAATCTATGGGATCTGACTGACCAGAGCATCTTTTTGAAGAGTATTGGTATCGTCTCTGTCCCCTGGGATGAAATCTCATGGATCGAAGTAATCGAAAACGAAGAACAAAGCAATGAGACACCTGAAGAAAGAGAGCCAAAGAAACCCAGTAATGATTGTGGAGAATTAAGGGAGGGTGAGTAACTGATGTCAGAACGTAAAAGCTGGAACTCGTTTGATGAATTCAAAAATTACGTGAACCCCTACTTCATTGACCACCGTGGCCCTTATGATGGAATGATGGTAGAGTGTCTGTTCAATAACATGATGAATCTCACAAAGCACTTCCTTGAGTTTTACGATAGTGTAGAGAAACTGGAAAGGTTAGTCCGTAGCCAACCAGAGGGTGAACGTTGGAATAAAGATATTTTAACCAAGACTCTAGACCTTGTTGAGACAATATCCTCGCTTGCTGAGTATATATTCCTCTACTTCCCAGAATTAGCCAAAAGCCGCTATGCTTACGATTTTCTTTATGCCAAAGACTTGCATCTTCACTGGGAGCGATACAGTCAAACTCGCCGAATAGAGAGAGAAATAAAAGAATATCTGAGGGCGGCGAAAAAACTTTTAGATGGATTCTACGAATTGACGGAGGAATTTAATAGGTTCTTGATGGATGAAATCAAAGACTTACCTCCAGATTTACAAAAGGATTTCAGAGTTGCTCGTGATTTATTCTCGGTGGGTATGGAGGAGCAAGGAGTTTTTGCCGCTTTAAGAGGTTTAGAAGGTGTATTACGCCGGATTTCAAAAAATTTAGGAGTAACCATAACAAAAAAAGGAAAAGATAAACAAGAGCCGCTTCATGAGCAAAGCCTTGCAGATCTTACTGGAGGATTATATCGTGTGAGATGGAAAGACAACAGTGAACGAGTAATAACCCAGGAAATTAAAAGTCTTGTTGATTTTTTACGTAACTTAAGAAATAAAAGAGCACATCCCGATGATAGCCCGGACATTGTTGATAATTGGAGAGAGATTGCAATCACCACAGCACGAGCAGCTAATAAACTTTGGAAGATATCAAAAGGTGGAAAGAGAGAAGTGGAATCTACGAGGGTTGTTCGTGATTGGTAAGTTAAGGCAAAAATAGTGAGAGATGTCTATTCCTAACCAAGTTATTGGGGGCGTAAAGGGTGGGTGAGGATGAGTGCCAAAAACCCTGAAACCAAACCAAAAAAGAAAAGATTGCTACCATACTTAGGTTTATTACTCCTCATCTTAGGAATCGTTCTTCCCACTGCCATTATGGGAAATGTCGAATACAATATTTTCGACCTGTTCATCTACACAGAAAAAATACCCTCTTACGGTCAAAAAACCTCAAATTTAATGGGTATCCTGGAGTCTCTCTATCAAATAATACTGATATGCTTTTTCCTTTCAATAATATTTGGATTGTTAAGCTTAAAATTCCGAAAAACAGTTTTAATAACCTCTTTCTTCGCCTTCTTAGTTGGATTGTTTGAGATTGGCTTTTTCGTAATATTTGAGCAGCTTCTCAAACAAATAAACCATCCTCCACCTTTCTTAGGGTCTTCTCCCTTTATTTTCTTTATTGCCTCAGCGATCTTTCTGATACACCATTTGAGGATAAGGATGCCTTCAAAGGAGCTTGACAGAGTTAGTGGGGAATTGATGGGGGGTGAGGGGTGAACGAAATACCCCAGGAACAACCGATTATAAAAAAGATACCACAAAACCTGAAAATAGCAATAATAAGCGCAGTTCTTATCCCAATCATCCAGCACATTGTCGATAGCTTGTTAAAAAAGTCCTACATCAATATCAGCATTACAATCGTATCGCCAACCTCCTCAACTTATCCAGCCATGTGGGCTGATCTCCTCATCCTGCTTTTCCTCCTAATGTTAAACGAAAAAATTAATTCGATAAGAGATGAAATCGAATACCTGAATTACAAACTGTATTCCGCCCGGAGGAGATTAAGATGAGCGATTTCCTATACAAAATGTATGAAAGAACAGAAAACTGGATAATCCGCAATAGCAGAGACATAGAAAACTTCATGTGGGCTAATGCAGCCCTCTGGCAAATTATACTTTTCATGAATTTTCTCACAAACAAAAACCCGATATATCTACTCATTGTGATAATTTTCTCAGCTTCACTCTGGTTTCTGAAAAGCTATAGGAGGAAAAAAAGAATGAGTCCGAAACTTCAGAGAATCTACAACGTTGTTTATGTTATAACATATGGTCTTTGGACAGGGCTCACGTTTTCCTTGCTTTTAGAAATTCTAACTCGGTAAGTTTGAGAAGTAACTTTTCCTACCAAAAACTCTAATGCTAAACCTCTTCCTTGTTAAAACTATCAGCCATGGAGGAAACCGTTTCACTTCCTGATCTCCTCAAATAGCTGAGAGAAATAAAACAGAAGAATCAAACAGAAGAATGAGCACTGGAAATCATTAATTCTTCAAACCTTTGCCTTCAATATCCTTTCAACAAACTCCTTTTGCTCCCTTTCGAGCTTTGGCAGGAGAATTTCTATTCCCACAACTTCTCCATCCTCATCCAGATCCACGATGATATTGTCAGCTAAGGGCTCCGATTCTGCCACCTTTCCGTCTTTAAACCTTATGAACATCGCATTTACTTCGGGATCAAACTCTACTGAAACCATATCTTTTCAGCCTCTCCTTATCCACTTTTAACGTTGTAACTACAACTATTTCATCATTTTGTTCTTCATAAATTACAACGAGATATTTTTCTTCAAGCTGTCTGAACACCGCTTTTCTTCCAAATTTCACGTCAATTACTTCCAGTGGTTCCCTGATTACTAGTTCAACCTGACTTAAATCTATCCCCCTCTCTTCAGCTCTTTTCAGTGCATGTTCTGAAAATCTGATCATTTAGTTCACTCCATGAGGTTAAAATTCTGGTTCTTTCACAATCTCAATGCCTTTTTAACATTATGGCAGTAGAGTCCAGTCAATATCCAGCTCCTTCATCGCTTCCTTTACTCTCACCTCAGTAACAGATACATCAGAAAGCCTGACCTCAAAACTCATTCAAGGCCTAACTCCTTCTTTGCTTCCTCAATAGTATAAACCTTCATCTTTCCAGTCTTGCATGCCTCAATGATCTCCTCCACTTCCTTAATCTCCTCATCAGTCAGCTCATCACTCATAATCTCACATCTTCTTGAAAAATAAAATACCTTACCTCCAGAGCTGTCAAAAACTCATCCTCTCCACGTACTCCTTAATCGCCTCCTTTACCTTCATCTCCGGTAACAGATACATCAAAACTTCCCAGAACTCCATCGCCAAATCCTCACCAAACTCAATCATGATTTGCTCAAGGTTCAGCCTGTAAAGTCCGCCCTTCCTGTCCACGTTGTTTCTCACAGCAATCTTTCTGGCATCTATACTTATGCTATGGTCACCCTTCTTACCAGCCCTCAGAACGGCTCTAAACCTGTAATCCATCAAATCCTGTTCAACATTCATACTCATCACCGGTGAAAAAAGGCTCAGTTTATCAGAAAATAGGAGTTTTGGGTGGAGTGAAAGTAAGGAATTATCATGCTGGTTGTGGTCACAGAGAAAGATCTAGGATTGTGGACACAAGCATAGGACCGTAATGTGGACACAGGGAGCTCTGCAGGAGTGTGGACACAAACCTGGAGAACAGGATCTAAATGCTCCCAATCAACTTGGCCTTGATGTAATTAATCAAGCTGTCCAGAGCCTCAGTAAGCCAGTAACTAACCGTATTAATCACGAAATCCAAAAACTGACTGACATCCAAGCTATTAGGCAAAGCTGTTTGACCTTGGATAAGTGGAACCCCAAAAAATACCGCCAAAGCAACAACCTTGATCAGCTTGCTGCCTGTGAACCAGGATAGCACCACCAACCCAATAAGAATGAGGAGGGGGGATGCACTAAGTATATCTGTCAACCTCCCACCTCTTCAACTTCCCCTTTCTCTTCATCAAAGAAAAAGTTTACAAACTCCTCATACTGGATATCCGGTAAGCCTATGACAAATTTACCAAAATCAAGCCACAAGAACACGCTTTTTTGTTGAATCCCATATTTTTTCCTCAGCTCATATGGGACCACAATTCTACCTCTATCATTGACCCTTGTCACGCTTTTGCTTATCTCCGTCAAGTGGGATTTTCCCATCCCACGCACATACCACTTATTATATGTTATATGCCCATTCTCAGGCTCCACCCCAACCTCTTCCGCATACTTCTTAACCAGCCTCCCGAACTCTGTTAAGTTGCCATGCATGTCCAGAATGCCATAAGCAGTTAACAGGTCTATGTCCTTCCACTCTTCTGAGGAAAGCTCCAATGCCAGTTTTCGTGCCCTTTCCTTCTGCTTAATAACTGCCATTTTCTCCTTTACTCTCTTGGCTTTACGCTTCATCTCCCTATACTCATTATAGATTTCATCAGGAATCTTCTGACTCTCGATTTCCCCGATTTTCTTGTAATCCTTTCTCAAAAACAGCCATCCCCTCTGCTTTGCCCATACCTCTCCTTTTCCCCTCTTTGTCATCTGTATGAAGATATGGGCAGCATCCCTGAGCTTTGGTGGGATCATCTCCCAGGTGGCAGCAGTTACAATCAGAACAGCAACCTCTTCCCTAACAACCTCAAAATCCTCTATAAAGTCAATAAGCTGCTCTCTTTCTCCCTTTTTCGTAAAACCATATGATGATGTATGCAAAGCAAAATCATCCCACAACACCGCTTTAATTCTGCCATCAGTATGACGTATCAGATCGCTCCTCCCTGACAGATTGCTGAAATCGGTAATGGTAAACACCATGTGCTTCAACACAGCCCGCCAATCCTTCAGAATGTCAAAGGTTATGTTCATGCCCAACACTGTTTTGCCAAGCCCTTTATCACCGAGAATCCCGATAAAAAGAAAGCCATCATTCTCTATTGCCGAATTTATAACGTTCATGAGCTTATTCATCCAATCCCTCCCCGCCATCGAATAAGCCCAAAATGTCATCATCGCTTTCTTCCACTTTCTCTTTCTCGCCATCCTGTTTAGCCAGATCGCTTGCCGCTATCCAGAATTTCTGCTTAATTGCCTCATTCTGAAGAGTCTTCAAAACCCTCATTTTGTGGTAAGGCTCCAGAAACCTGAAAAGCTCATCTCTCGCCTCCTTGCCAAATTCCTTCTCTGCAACGTCTAAAAGGAAAATAAGCCTATCACCAAAAGGATCAAAAACTAGGGTTCCAAGACCTAACTTTTTGCCTAATCGGTAACTGATAAAGCGTTTAAGCTGTTCTACCTTGTCATTAGCTTTTAAGTTCACCCTACTCATCGCCACCACCCTTTACTTCCCTGATGACGCTCAAAAGCTCACTGACAGTTTTGCGTGGCATCGTAATCTTCTCCCTAACGTAAGCCCTCAACAGCTTGTTGTAATCCTCGGCAATCTGCTTGATCTGGGCGTTTTTGAGCATCTTGGTATAGTTATCCTCGTTCATTATCTCGCTGCATTCAATGAGCTTTGTTTTAGTGACTTCTAGGCTGAAATGCTGTTTTATGGCCTTGATGTTGAATATTGAGGCAGTTATCGCTGCTAAAAGCAACGAATAAGCCAGATCTATTTTGAAGGCATTGAGATAATTTGCCACAACCGAGATTATAAGCATGGCAAAGAAAGCAATCAGGCTATACCTGGCGTTAAACTCCGCCTTGCTGTCGTTAACCCTGTCCTCTGCCTTCACCGCCAGAATACCCTTAACACTCTTCCCATCCAGCTCAAAGCTTATGAGCTGCTTAAAGTCCTCCTTAAAGCTGATCTTGGTTAATCTGTTATCAAAATCCCTGATGAGCCCCTTCTTTGGGAGATATGGCAGCTCATAAAGCCTGATTGGTTTAGAGTAATCCACGATAGCCAGGTAAAGCTTTTCGTAGTCTGCCAAGCGCATGGCAAAGAGAAAGCCCGCTATGAAGAATACAGCGAAAGCCCAGTTATACATATCCCTGACCTTCTCCTTGCTAAGCTCTAAGGCAGGAATCTCCTTAGCTATTGTAGAGTTGCCTGCAGGGATGTTAACCATCGTTGTTGTATAATCTACACTCAGAACAGCCAGAATTAGAATAATGCAGACCGATATTATTACCAGATTGTCAACAAAGCTGATCAAAAGCCTCTCCCGCTTAAGCCAATAGCTCAATGCGAAGCCCACAAGGAAAAGCCCCAAGGCTCCCGCTGCCCTCTGCCAGCTAAACTTTGCCAGCTCAGATTTAAGGATGGCTATGGGATAGTCCTCAAAGTAGAAAATATCCCTTTTCTGCTTTAAGATGGCGAAACCTGAGGGTGAGCCTATTGTTACAACCTTAAGCCCGGCATATTCCTGCACTCCGGAGAAATTGAAATAGTTGTAGCCTTTATGGATTGTTGCTTTCTTCCAAGTGCCACCAAAGACGTCAACAATGGTTACTGGCTCAGTCCTGTTGGTATATACCACGATATAGCCCTTATTCAGGTCATAGTCAACCACATAAGCCCAGCTATCAATCACCCACTTGCTTTCTGTGCCGGTTATGAATTTCTTCGTCTCGTTGCTCCAGTAAACTAAATCTGGCTGGCTGCTGAACTTCCCAAGCTCCTGAACCGTTGCATTCCTGGCAAATTTTGACATGTCTATGTAGTCAGCGCTGGCCGGAATAAGCACCAATGACACCAAGAAAAATAGCAAGAAAACGAAAGCTCCCCTAGCCATCTAAACCACCATATTAAAAATAAGGGGAAAAGGTCACTTTCTCCTGAGAACTGCGTAAAGGCCTACTGCTCCAACGGCAACAACTCCAAGCTTAGCAGTCTGATCCAGCGAAGCCCACCAGGCAGAGAGGTCAAAGCCCCCACTGCCCCCTCCTGCTGCCATAGCCTGCAGGTTGTTGATGTACTCCTCGTAAAGCTGCCTTATTTGCGAGAGCTCATCATACATCTTCACAACGTCACCGGTATGGCTGACATATCGCTTCAAGGTTACATTTGTCAAACTGTTACCCTGCCAATCCTTGAGAGATCCAACACTGAAGTTATAGCCAGTTAGATCATAGACACCCCCATCAGTAACGAAGAACCACTTATAACTGCTGTTAGCCGTATAATTCTGGCCAGTTTCAAGGGTTCCCTGCCAGTCTGTAAACAGCCAGCCCTCCATGACTGTCGCATTACCGCCATCATAGACAGTAATGTTAACAGTCGTATTAATGCCCGTAGTGTTCAGACCCATAAGGGCCAACTCTGCAGCAGCATAACCATGATAACCTGTTTCATTGAGATCCTGATTCAACAAGCCAGCCAAGATGTATGGATCAATCAGAGCCGTAATATTCCACTGATCAACATAACTCTGGGCAAGCCCATCAATGTATGCATCAATGTTAGAGTTGATCATGTTATATTCGCTGTCAATCGCATTAAGCACATCTGTGTACTTTGTCTTATTGTAAACCAAATCACCAGCAATATAGACCTTTGTGGCATACAAATGGACGGTATATCCCGGATCATCAGGACAATCAAAGATCAAATCTAATCTGCTCATGTTAAAACTCGTGCCAAGCAGATTCAGAGTTTCCGGCTCTGTCCAGTCATTCTGGAAATTAGTCTGTCTCTCAGATCCCCAAGTTGTTCGCCAGTTCTTCCACACTCCAGTATTATTATCAAATCTAACGTAACCGCTAGCACTGCCTGAACCAACGATGAAATGACTACCTTCAAGTTTAACCTCACTAATTCCAATGTTGCTATAGTTATACAATGCATAAGAGATCAGTTCTACTGTCTCATTATGCAGCGCTATGATGTTCTTTGTCACATTGACATAGTAGTTATAGACAGCATCATGTGCCTTCTGCTTTGCCAGAGTTTTTGCAGTCGTGAAGTTAGAACCATTGTTTAGCTCAGTATCCAAGACCTTCAAAGCTTCATACTTTGCCAGAGCCCACGCATAATTACGTGAATATTGCAACAAATCCTGACCAAGCGCTATTATGTTGTTGTCCCTTGCATAGATCTCTTGCAGATATAAACGTGTGTTAATGTCGTTTTGAATAGTGTTTGAAGTCAGCTGAGCCTCATAATCCGCTATTAGCTGCTGATATTCCTCTGACTTCTGCAATCCAAGCCAGTAACCGATGGCGCCAGCCCCAATTATTCCGCCAATTGCCAGCGGGATAATTAGCGGTATTGCCACAGTCTGCCCTATCAGCATCGTTAGCATAAATGCGGCCATTACTGCCCTTCTTTTGTTGCTCATCTGCCCCACCCCTCTTGGTAAAAAATTTTGAGAAAAACCTGATCTTCCTTCAATCCTGAGTAGCTGCTACAATTGCCCCCGCAACGCTTATCAGAAACAGCAGGAAGCCGTTTGAAGCGACATAGCTGCTTATGTCAATGCCCACTGAAGTAAGCTGCCCCGCTGCCGCTAGGGGAAGCACAACTGCCACAATAGCTCCAATTACCTCGACACCCGTCAGAGTGACGTCTTTCTTCTGAGAAAGCACTATCAGCATCGTTGTAATCACGATAAGCCATGTAAAGTCAGTGAGCCATGAAAGACTCAGCGAACCCAATCCGAACGCAGCGATGCTGGCGAGTACATAGAAAACCAGCGCTCCGACTTCCATGAGCCCTATGCGACCCTTCTTGAAGCTGCCGCCCCAATGATGTCCATACTGGGCTTTTACAGCCCCTCCAACTCTCCTTACCTTACTCATCCTTTCATCTCCCTCCTTTCCTACTTTCCTTTTTCACACCTCCTTTCTTGCCTCCAGCCTTCCTTCTACCTCTACTCCCTCCTAAACCAGCCAACGCCTCATACTTGCTAACTCTCACCCATATCAGCGCCAGCACCGCTACAAAACCGATAGCTGCAGGAATGCCACCAAGAAAACTCTGTAATTGCTGCTTCAGCCAGTCACCGGCCAAAGCGTCTAAAAGCAGCTCAGCCACTACAAACAGGGCCAGGGTTATGGCTATCTCTGTGTGCTGGCGCCTCATTTTAAAACAGAAAATAGGTTTCCAGTATATAAAACCGCTAAAAAACTAACCTTTGACCTGCAATAAAAGGTTAAACAGTTCGGGATTCTCCCTCATCCTTTCAACAAATTCAATCATATCCTTCGCTCTTCTCAGAGTTTCAGGGTCCATCATCCCCATTATTTCCTTCATGAGTTTCATCTCTTCCATTTCAAGCTCCACACGCTTTGACTCATCCAGTATTAAAGCACACCTGCCACAGTAGAAGTCCGTTGGAGCATTCAGGTAACCACAGCGTGGGCACTTTTTAGGCTTCGCCTCAACTTCTTTTTTCTGTTCTTCAGTTTCGAGACCATACAGCTTGAGTATTGATTTTTCCACATCCCTGCCACTCAGATGCACATAGATCCGTGGCATATCTGAGCCCTGAACCCACCCAAAGAATTCACACATCTGCGCCTCAGTCAAATGGTTGGCAAGAACTGTAGCTCTTGAATGTCGGAGAGTATGAGGATGAAGCCGTATTTTCAGCCCCGCTTTCTTACCAAGCTCAATAAACTTCTCATAGAGCTTCTGATAAGAGATCATGCCACCATAGTTGATCCTTGCAAGCGAACAAAAAACATAGGCATTGGGATCATCCCTAAAAGGATGTTCATCCAACCATCTTTTAAGATATGGAACGCTCATAACAATCGGGATAACCCTCTCACCGGTTTTCCCAGTCACTTTTATCTTGGCCCTCATCTCACCTGTCGAATTTGTGAAGAATTCAATATCTCTAATTCTCAACCCGGCAAGTTCTCCAACTCTTAAACCCGCCTCATAACAAACTGCAATCATGGCTTTATCTCTCATATTATCTGCAACCTCAATAAGCTTCAGAATATCCTCCTCTCTGATAACCTCAGGGATCTTTGAATCCTTTTTCCTGGTCTGTTTAACATAATCAAGTAAATCAGACTTTTTCCCGTAATAGAACTTTATGAACTTCTTCATGGCTTTCTTGAACTCATTCTTTGTGGAATTCTCATAATCCGTTTCCTCAAGCTTTGCAAGAACTTCAACGATATATTCCTCGTCCCATTCATCAAATTCTCTCGGAACCAAGGAGTAGATCTTTCTAAGCAATCCGATATATCTAACAATCCGGAGCTTAGTGATTCCTTCAGAAAGAAGTCTCATTTTAAAATTCTCAAGGATCTTATAGCTCTTTTCTGGTAGCTCTTTCCTTGCCAGTCTCATCTGTCCATCGAGTAAACCCTCTGCCGAATGGAACTTCAAAGCACTCATTGTACTGTGTCATTGCAGTTGTGGGTTATAAACCTTGAAGATGTAGAATCCCCGCGGGGCTATAATTTATAACATTTTTCATCTTCATCGCCCTAAAATCGTATACTTGAAGGCACAAATGATTTTTTATTCTATTTATTATTTGGTGATGAGATAAAAATGAGGGGAAAAGAGCAAAAATGCAGACACAAAAAGAGAAATTCAAACCTCACTCTCCGTAGAGCTCATGCAATCCTGCTATATCACCTGTATTCAAGTCCCCTTTTAGTCACTTCTCCATAATCAGAGTAACCATACATGGTCTCCATGTAGCAGATGTCTTCGTAGAGATCGTCCAGCCCTATCCCGTGGCCTAGTTCGTGGGTTGCTATGTTCTGCAGGTCCATCACATTTGTGTTTTCAGTAGTTCCATCATTATCTGGATCGGCGTTGAATAGTATGTCGAACTCTTTTATCTCCATTATGGATGGTGAGCTAGTAAAGTAACCCCAAACAACGGTCACAGCTATGATATTGTTGTCCGGATAGTAATCGAACACTATCTCGTTTCTACCATTAGGAACGTTGAAATTCCAAATTGCAGAGTAATCGATGATGAATGTATTGTTGAATAGCTCTGTGCCTCAATATAGCTGTCCCTTAAACCACCCAGAAGATGTTAAAAATGTATATGGGTAATCAGTTAGTTGTTGTCTGTACCGCCAGATCTGCTCTGACCATTCCATAGCCGTAGTCGGCATCCCATTCTGGTGTCCCAAGATCTTCGGCTGTCATGTGGAGTATTCCTCTTACAGTAGTATTGTTAAGGTCACCAAATGTTCCGACTGGAAGAACACTATCGGATGTATTGTAGTATGCTGCCTGAATTAACGCTACAACTCCGCTGACATGCGGGGTCGCCATCGATGTCCCGCTCAGTGTTGCATATGTGTCATCTGGATAGGTGCTGAGCACATCAACGCCGGGAGCTACCACCTCTACCCCCCTGTTACTCCACCCTGCTACCTGATCGTTTGAATCAGTTGCACCAACGGCTATGACTTCAGAATAGGCAGCAGGGTAGCTAGGACTCGAGGCTCCATCATTTCCTGAAGCCGCTACAAGTACTACGCCGTAGTTGTAAGCTTCTGCTATCGCGTCATGGAGAGACTGAACATCGCTTGGTCCTCCAAAGCTCATCGATATGACTTCTGCGGCGTCATCATCAGGATCGCCGGCTATTATTCCATCACCATCGCTATCAAGAGTCCCATCTGGTCCGAGCAAAGCCTGCTCAATTCCGAGAATTATATCACTAACCCAGCCGCTTCCGCTGTCTCCAAGAACTTTAACGGCATATAGCTCCACTCCCGGAGCAACTCCAACAACACCTATTTCATTGTTCAGAGCTGCAATCGTTCCAGCAACATGCGTTCCATGCCCGTTCCTGTCTTTATAGTCTTTTGATTTCTCTGAAATCCTGCCATGCAGAACGCTCACGCCCCATGCAAGGTTGTTTGCAAGGTCGGGATGATCGTGATCTATTCCAGTATCCAGAACTGCAACTTCAATCACACCATTACTTGAGCCATCAGATGTGCTCCATATATCAGGAGCTTTTATCCTATTAATACCCCATGGAATCTCCTGTGGTGGCTGAGGTTTCTGTTTGTCCTTCCCAGGTGGTTTTGAGGGTTTACCCAGCACATATACTTCCACATCATATTCCACCTTGGCAACACCCTTGGCATTCTTTATATGCTCAATTGCCTTTGCCGGGAGTTCCGCAATCACAACTGGAAAAATCTTTCCTTTCGCTATAATCCACCCCCCTGCAGCCGGGATTATTTTCTCGTCAAAACCTCTGTCTACGGTAATTATCACTCTAACTTTTTCCTGTGGTATAAGTGCTGCCGAGACTCCTATTATAGAAACTATCAGAAATAAACTAATTATTAAACTAGGTGTTCTTCCGTTTCCCATTTCGATACACCCAATATTTATCACTATAATTAATTAAATAGTTTACGGTATTCCATTAGAGCTGTGATATTTCCGTATCCGTAATGGGTAATAAGGAAATTTATAGTCTTCTCAATCTCGCCACTCAGATATGCATGCCAACTTATAAAACTACATCGTTGTTCCACACATGCGGAATGAAGGAAGGCTGTAAAGTAAAAATCAGGTCTTCATGTTTATGTTTTTCTCCTTAGAGGTCTGCTCAGGTATGGCAAGAATAAGTCAGAAATTGTTTTTAATGGAGGCTTCTGGTATTTTTGAACATTTGGGGGTTTAGTTTAGAATATGAACCTGAAAATTTGGCAGGAAAAATGCCATTACCAATCATAAGAAAGTAGGCTGGTCATATAGGGGCTGAGGGATGATACGTAAAATGTGTGAAAAGTAAAATGGTAACACCTCATTGACATATTGATACACCAGAAAAGTTAGACTCAAAAACCCTACCATTTACCACCACTTCATGATAGTCACCGACAATCACATGCACCTCTATAACCACCTTCGCCTTAAAGCCCTCAAACAGTTCAAACAGGCAGGTGGGACACATGTCTTCTTGATCTCCCTTCTCAGCCACCATTACGGAATATTTCCGAAGAAAGGCGAGGACTTCAAAGATATTTTTGAGGAACATTTAAAGCTGGTGGGGAAAGGAAATCAGATTGTGGGGTGTTACGCAGTTCTGAGTGTGCATCCTGCGGAGATAACTGTCATTGGACAGAAGCTTGGCTATGACTCCGCTGCTGAAATAATGAAGGATGCTCTTGAGCTGGCAGCCAGATATGTTGCAGAAGGGAAAGCTGTTGCTATCAAGAGCGGAAGGCCACATTATGAGGTGAGCGACTATGTCTGGAAGCTCAGCAACGAAGTGTTGCAGCACGCTTTCAGCGTTGCTAGGGATGTTGATTGTCCAGTCCAGATACACACTGAAAGCTTCACTATTGAGGGTATGGCAGAAATAGCGAAACTTGCAGATAAAGAGGGGCTGAAGAGGGAGAAAGTGGTGAAACACTTCGCCCCACCTGCTGTGGAGGAGATGGAGGAAATCGGTCTTTTTCCATCGGTAATCGCATCTGGCGACAACGTGCTCAAAGCTGCTCAGAAAAGCAGCAGGTTTTTGGTGGAGACCGATTACATAGACGACGCTAAACGTCCTGGTTCGGTTCTTGGCCCCAAAACGGTTCCCAGAAAAATAAAGGAGCTGGTTGAAGCAGGGTATGAAGATGTTGCCTACAAAATCTGCGTAGAGAACCCTGAGAAGATTTACGGGATAGAGATTGATCAATGAGGGATTAATGAGGATAATCAGTCATAATTGCTTCATAGAGGGGGCATTTGAAACATTCCATTTTGTTCACGCACTCCACAGCCGGATCATGGATGCATTTTGTGTCCGATTCCATATCATAGAAATTCTGCATTATTTTTACTTAAGGTTTTTGGACTCTCAGCTTTACCCTTAGCTTTTTAACAAAATCGAGGTAGAAGAATGTTCTGAGGAATCTGATGTCTGCGTATATTTTTTAAAGCCCTTAAAAGACATCATTATGTGGAGTACGTCAGCCATCCTCTGATAAAACCGAGAACAGTGGAAAGGCGGAGCTACCAGATAGCCATAGCTGCCACCTGCCTGATGCGGAACACACTGGTAATCCTCCCCACTGGTCTTGGAAAGACTGTCATTGCTCTGCTCGTAATTGCCTCAAGGCTTCTCAACGAAGATGGAAAGGTGCTGTTTCTTACTCCAACAAAGCCGCTGGTGGAGCAGCACGCTGATTTTTTGAGAAGAACCCTCAACATAGATGCGGAGAAAATAGTAACCCTCAGTGGCGAAGTCTCTCCAGAAAAGCGTGAAGAGCTCTATGAAAACGCAACCATTATTGTCTCAACGCCTCAGGTTGTTGAGAATGACATAATCTCTTCTCGAGTAAATCTTAGGGATTTTATTCTGGCAATCTTTGATGAGACCCACAGAGCTGTTGGCAATTATTCCTACGTTTTCATAGCCAAGCAATTCAGGGAAGAATCGAAAAGTCCGCTGATAATGGGAATAACCGCATCTCCTGGCAGTGAACCTGAAAGGATTCTGGAGGTTATAGATAATCTGGGTATCGAGGATATGGAAATCAGAACTGAATACGACCCTGACGTCAGATCCTACGTTGGAGAGAAGAAAATTGAGTGGATCAAGGTTGACATGCCAGAAGAGCTGAAAGAAGTGGCTGAGAAGTTTCAGGAGGTCCTCAAGCTCAGGTTCAAGCGGCTGAAGCAGCTCAACGTATTTGAAAACGTGGATTTTGATAAACTCACAAAGAAAGAGCTGTTAGCTCTTCAGGAAGCTTTGCAGAGCGAAGCTGCCGAAACTGGGGAAACGAGGTACTTTGAAGCCCTATCTACTCTTGCAGAGATTCTGAAGGTTCAGCACGGCATTGAACTCATTGAAACCCAGGGCTTGGAAGCGCTGAAGCACTATCTCCGAAGGCTTGTTGTAGAGGGAAGAAGCAAAGGAGGCAGCAAAGCATCCAAATCTCTTATATCCGACCCTCTTTTCAGAAGCGCTGTCCTCAAGGCTCTGAACTGTAAAGCTGACCATCCAAAGCTGGAGAAATTGAAGGAAGTTGTATTGGAGCAGCTCAGAACAAATCCCGATTCCAGAATAATAGTCTTTACCAATTTCAGGGATACCGCCGACACACTTCTGGCAGAGCTGAACTCATTAGAGGGTGTGAGAGCTGCCAAGTTCATAGGTCAGGCCAACAGGGGCGAGGACAGGGGAATGAGGCAGAAGGAGCAGGTGGAAATTCTCCAGAAGTTCAGGAACGGTGAGTTAAACGTTCTCGTTTCCACAAGTGTTGGGGAGGAGGGGCTCGACATACCTTCCACAGACTTGGTTGTTTTCTATGAGGCTGTTCCATCAGAGATAAGAGCAATACAGAGAAGGGGGAGGACTGGGAGAGGAAGAGAAGGTAGAATAGTTGTCCTGATAACTAAAGGGACGAGAGATGAAGCATATTACTGGGCCAGCGTCAGAAAAGAGAGGGCCATGTACGACAGACTTTACGAAGTGAGAGACAGGCTGAGAAAGCTTGTTGCAGAGAGAGACTTGAAGGGGCAGAAGAGTCTTGAGGACTTCATAGAAGCTTCGGAAATCAGACAAAAATATACTATCTATGCCGACTCCAGGGAAGCGAAAGGAGGAGTTGTAAGAGTTCTGCATGGCATGGGCTTCGACATCAGGTTACAGAATCTTGAGGTTGCTGATTTTGTGGTGAGTGACAGGGTGGCCATTGAAAGGAAGAGTGTCGATGACTTTCTTGAGAGCCTCATCAACAGGCAACGAGACCTCTTCGGACAGCTCATAAATCTGAAAAAGAGCTATATTAGGCCTCTCCTCATTATTGAGGGCGAGAACCTGTATGGCAGACGAAACGTGCACCCTAACGCAGTACGAGGAGCAATAGCATCCATCGTGGTTGACCTGAGCATCCCGGTAATATTTACGAGGGATGCCAGAGAGACGGCGGAGCTGATAGCAGCCATCACCAGAAGAGAGCAGGAGCTTAAAGATAGGGAGGTTGCTCTCCACACCGGAAAAACAAAGATGACTCTCAAAGAGCAGATGGAGTACATTGTCTCTGCTATAAGTGACATTGGCCCCGTCATTGCCAGAAACCTCCTTGAGCATTTCGGAACGATACAGGCAATAGCCAATGCAAGTGAAGAAGAGCTCATGGAAGTTCCGAAAGTAGGAAGAAAGACTGCTGAGAAAATTAGGAGGTTGATGAGGACATCCTATCAAGATGCAGACAGGATTACGCTGGACTGAGCAAGATCAGCACAATCAAGGGAACTAACACAGCAACAAAGATTCCAGCCCAAAAGGCAAGCGTGATGGGATGGATGCTTTTTCTGTAAACCTCTATGTATGTCCGATATTTGAAGAAAACATAAGCTTCTGCCAGAACTTCCCAGAAGAGGAACATGCCTGCCGTTGCAATTCCAATCTCAAAACCTCCAGAAATGCCAGAAAGGTAAAAGGGGATGTAGTAAGCCAGGACAAAAGGAAACATCTGAATATGTCCCAGTTCATGGAGAATCTCCATCTCGACTCTGTCTTTTTCAGGCAAACCATATCTCATGAAAAAGTTCGCAAGCTGAGGGTGGAAAAAGAAACCTATTTTCGCCCATCCGTTTTGGAGCTCGATGGTGAATTCCAGTCCATGCCAGGACCTAACCCTTCTGCGTTCCATCACTATCATGTTCTACTATGTCCACTATCCTTCAGTCTCCCATCCTCCATCCGGAGAATTCTGTCTGCGAAACTCTCCACTCTGGGGTCGTGGCTGGCTATTATTGCAGCCTTGCCCTTTTTAACCATTGCATGAATCAGCTCCATTACCTCCTTGCCCTTTTCCGAATCGAGATTTGCTGTGGGCTCGTCGGCAATGATTATGTCTGGGTCTGTTATCACTGCTCTGGCAACAGCTACCCTCTGCTGCTCCCCTCCAGAGAGGTCTTCGGGCTTGTGGTGCATTCTGTCTTCCAATCCGAAGTTGATAAGGAGTTTAGCAGCCATTTTTCTTGATTCGCTCTCCTTAACCCCCTTGATTATCAGCGGAATCATGACGTTCTCAAGGGCTGTTAAGGCGGTTAAAAGGTTGAAATGCTGGAAGATGAAGCCTATTTTTTCCAGTCTGAGTTTTGCAAGCTCTTTCTGGGTTAAACTGGTTATCTCTCTACCGTCGATCTTTATACTGCCCGATGTAGGCTTAAGCAGACCGCTGATCAGGGTGAGCAAGGTCGTCTTACCAGAACCCGATGGTCCCATTAACAAGACCAGCTCACCCCTGTCGATTGAGAATGAAACGCCATTAACGGCCTTCACAGCCGTTCTCCCAGAACCATATATTTTGGTCACATTTTTAACTTCTAACGGTCTCTGACCACCAGCCAGCTTTTCATCCATCTGATCTCACCATCCAAACCCGTCTTAAATCACTTTGATCACTCTCTAAACCAGCCCTATGCCTGAAAGACCGTTGCAGGTTCGATTCTTTCAATCCTTCTGATTGGGATGAGGGCTGCCACTAGACTCATCACCCCAATGGATGCGAAGGTCATTGCGATATTCTGCAGGTTAATCTCAACGTAAAACTCTGGAGCAACACTTGGCACCCAGCTAGCCGCTGCAAGTGACAGAATTGAGCCAGCAACAAATCCCAACATGGCAATCGTGAAGGCTTGCTCTAAGACTATTCTGGTCATGAAGGCCTCATTAGCACCTATCGCCTTCAAAATTGCGTATTCCTTCATCTTTTCCAGAGTTGCTGTGTACAGCGTCAGCCCGATGACTGTGACGCCTATGAAAAACCCTATAAAGACGAGTGGCAGAAGTATGGCACTGAAGCTTTCATCTATCACCTCTTTGTGGTTGTTAATGAACTCCTGCTTTGTCAGAACATCCACTTTAACACCGAGGCTTTCCAGCCTGCTTTTGACGTTGTCAGCTACTTTCTTTGCAAAAAACGGGTTCTCTACCTCCACCATATAGTAATTCAGAAAATCTTCGGCTCCGAAGATTTTCTCAGCATCCTCTTTCGTCACAAAGGCGTAAGAGTAGACCAGAACGAAAGTATCTTTGGAGATGCCAGCTACAGTGAGCTCCACTCCTCCGACCTCAATCTTATCTCCGATGTCTATGTTATTCCTTATGGCAAAGACCCTGTCCACAATAACTTGGCCGTTTCTGGGTATTTTCTTTCCCTTCAGAACCTCCCAAGGGCCACCTACACCGGTTTTCGTGTCAAAGCCGATTATGTAGATTGTCTCCTCCTTGTCGTATACCTTGGACACCTTTGCCCTCACAGCTCTCCCGATGAACTCATGGACATCTTTTACTCCACCAACCTGCTTTATCTCATCGTCCAAACCTCGGGGAAGGAGAGAGTATGTGTGCCAGGTGTCGTGTATGCCCTCCTGCCCGACCCAGAGGTCTGCTCTTGTTTTGGCAAGATACATGGTGCTCTCGGTGAATATTCCGTAATATACACCAATTAAGATCATGATGAGCATCGTTGAAAAGGCCACGCCTCCTACGCTTATCACCAGTCTTCCTTTTTCGTGGAAGAGGTTCTTCCTTGCTATGGACACCATTTGAGATCACCGATTAACGCTATACGCTCCGACTCCGCTTCAGCCATATCTGAACCATCACCTTTTCTTCCAGAGCCACACCCCGACAACTACCAATGCAAGCACTACTATGGCTCCTGCAGCCAGTGTAGCCGGGAAGCTCTGTCTGAAATGGTGAACGCTTATCTCCTTCTCCTCAGCAAACTGATTGTCAAAAACATCTCTGTACTCAAGTCTCAGCGTCAGGTTGTAGGGCTTTGACGTGTCAACCCCCATCTGATCAACCTCTATAATCTCCTCATCTCCTGGCTCCATGTCTCCGATGAATACCTCTGCCTTGCCATAAGCGGAGCTAGCATAGGCAACTAGGTTCTTTGCCGGAGCATTACCGGTATTTGCGATAGATATGAAGACTTTATTGGATTCTGCCCTGAAAAGGGTGGTAGTCAGAGACATGTCGCCTTTGAGCATCACAGCAAACGTGCGATTTGCAACCTTGGTCTTTCCTGAGGAATCGTACTTTAATGTGAGCGGGAATGAGTAATAGCCTGGATTTGCGTTCTCATTCACAAACACGTTAAAGGACACTATTCGGCTTTCTCCAGGCTTCAAAACCTCCATGAACTCCGAGCTGGACGATGCTGGAAGCAAAACTTCACTCTGCCAGCTCAGCAAAATGTTTCTCAGCTCTTTGCCACCTTCGTTGGATATGCTGAATACAAGCTTGCCAGCTTTTCCAATCTCAAGAGCTTCCGGTTTGAGTGTGACTTTCAGGAAGCTTTCCTCCTTGCTCTTCACATCCAGAGCAATAGTGTGAGTTTCGATGACCTGGTTTCCTGTCGAGTCGGTGTAGGAAATGTTGAACGTCATCACTGCCGTCCCCGGATCTGTTGACTTTACTCTGAACTCTATCTCTCTGTATTCCCAGGATTTCATGAAAGGTATGTATAAAGTGGAGCTTTCGGTGAATGGTAGAATATTCTCACCACTCCATGAAATCCTGACATCCTTTATTTCTCCACCTCTATTTTCCACGACGAGAGTGAGATTTACCTGACTATCTGACTCGATCTCTCCGGGAGTTACACTGAGTTTTATATGGGCTTCTCCTCTGACTTCTATGGGGATGTCAAACCTGAAACTGTCTATGTTGCTGCTGTATTTCGATCTCAGAATGACTTCCACCATGTAATACCCGGATTCAGAATTCTCAGGAACTTCAAATCGAGATATTATGGTTTTTGACATTCCAGGATACAGGTCTCCTACCTCCTTGTGAGTGTCGTATATCTTCAATGGGTTTTCAGCCTTGATACGGAACACATGGAGGTTGTATATGGGCTGAGTTCCCAGATTCGTCAGCTTTATCTGAATGTACCCCTTTGTTCCAGGTTTTATTACATCTGGATATGTGGAATACTCTACGGAAACTGTATCTGACGCTTCAGCTTGGCTTGACATGAGTGGTAAAACACTCAAAAATACCAATGTGACTATTGCAATATTTACGGTACTGACTATCCTCGACATAAATCTACCTCCTTTTATAATTACTTTATTTATTATATCTAATTCAAAATTAAAAATTAGGAAGTTGAGGAAACAGAAATTCCTGATCTACTTCTCTCTCTTTATAGGTGGCACATAGTTCTTCATCAGCAATGAGTTTGTCACAACACTTACACTACTCAGCGCCATTGCTGCTCCTGCCCATTCTGGCCTGAAAACGATGCCGAAGAGGGGATATAGCAGTCCTGCAGCAACTGGAATCAGTATTGTGTTGTAAATCATTGCCCAGAACAGGTTCTGCTTTATTTTATTCAAGGTCTTCTCGCTTAGCTGTATCGCGGCAACAACATCTTTCAGGTCATCCCGCATTAGGACAATCTCTCCGCTCTCTATAGCTATATCTGTACCGCTTCCGATGGCAATGCCGAGATCAGCTTGAGCCAGAGCTGGAGCATCGTTAATCCCATCTCCAACGAATGCCACCACCTCTCCTTGCTCCTGCAGCCTCTTTACCTCCTCAGCTTTCTGATGAGGCAGAACTTCTGCAAGAACTGTGTCAATTTCAAGCTTTCTGGCTATTGCCTCTGCAGTTCTTTTATTATCGCCGGTTATCATCGCTACTTTCTTGCCCATTTTGTGGAGCTCTTCGATGGCTTCTTTGGCAGATTCCTTGATTGTGTCTGCTATTCCCACTGCTCCAACAATTTTACCATCAGACGCAACGAGGATTGCAGTTTTTGCCTCTTTTTCAAGTCTCTGTAGTGTTTCCTCTATCTTCGCATCTACTGCCAGCCCATTCTCCATCATGAGCTTTCTGCTGCCAACCAGTATTCTGTCACCGTTAAGAGAAGCAACAACTCCTTTGCCCGCTATAACCTCGAATTTCTCTGGTTCTTCAATGTCGATCCCTTCGGTCTCGGCCCTCTTTACGATAGCCTCAGCCAGAGGGTGTTCACTCCTCTTCTCCGCTATGGCTGCTATCTTCAATACCTCCGTTTCGCCCCCATCAAAGGCGATTATGTCTGTAACCTCTGGTTTGCCTTTTGTGAGTGTCCCAGTCTTATCGAAGATGACTGTTGTAACTTTCCTGGCTATTTCTAAAGCTTCACCGTTCTTTATCAGTATCCCGAGCTCAGCCCCTTTCCCCATACCTACAGTCAAAGCTGTAGGCGTTGCAAGTCCAAATGCACAGGGGCAGGCTATTACCAAGACAGCAACCAGAGTTGTAAAGGCGAATAGGGCAGGCACATCTGCTATGAAGTACCAGTAGACGAATGACGTTATCGCTATCGTCAGAACCACGGGTATGAAGTATGCCACAATTTTATCGGCAAGCCTCTGAATTGGTGGTTTGCTTCCCATAGCCTCCTCAACCAGCTTAATTATTTGAGCCAGGAGAGTATCGCTGCCAACTCTCGTTGCCTTAATCTTCAGCACGCTGTTCTTATTGATTGTGGCTCCGACAACCTCGTCTCCCTCTTTCTTGAGGTTTGGAACGGGTTCGCCAGTAATCATCGACTCGTCAACATAGCTTTCACCCTCGACAACGACACCATCAACGGGTATCTTCTCTCCTGGTTTTACTATTACGATGTCTCCTACTTTAACATCTTCCACCGGCACCTCTAGTTCTTTCCCATCTCTGATAACAACAGCCGTTTTAGCCTGAAGACCTATCAGCTTTTTAATTGCCTCACTTGTTCTGCCCTTCGCTATAGCTTCAAGCGTTCTACCAAGCAGCAGGAAAGCCAGAAGCAGAACTGCAGTCTCGTAGAACAGGTAGTCCTCTGGTAGGAGGCCGAGTGTTGAAAACACGCTTGCCACATATGCTGAACCGACACCCATGGAGTACATGACATCCATGTTAAGCATCCTATGGCTCAGCGCTCTTGCAGCGGCTGCAAACATGCTTCTGCCTGAGTAAAACATCACTGGTGTCGCAAGCACGAACTGTATCAGGCTGTTGTACGGGACATCTACTGGTAGTCCAATATAATCTCCATACTGTAGGAAGACTAGGACTATTCCAACGACAGCAGCAAATGAAAGTTTCTTTTTCATTTCTCTAATATGGTCTTCTCTTGCTTCCTCCTCTCCTTCTTCTTCCTCTCCTTCCACCCCAATGAACTGGTAGCCTACCTCTTCTATCACCTTCTTTATGTCATCCAGGCTTGTGATGCCCGGGTCATAGGCTATACGTGCTGTCTCTGTTGCCAAATTGACGCTTACACTTTTCACCCCTGGAAGCTCACCAACAACCATCTCAATTGTCTTGACACAGGAAGCACAGGTCATTCCACCTATTTTTACTGTTACGGTTCTTTCTTCTTTGACCACACCATAGCCAATGCTTTCAATGGTTTCTGTTATCTCTTCAAGGCTAACCTTAGAGGGATCGAATTTAACGACTGCAGATTCTGTTGCAAGATTAACGCTAACATCTTCAACTCCATCAAGATCTTTTAAAGCCACCTCTATGGCTTTAACACAGGATGCACACGTCATCCCGGTAATCTTGATATTTTTCTCTTTCATTTTACTCACCTCAAGTTTTATGCTATTATTTTTCTATTTTGCCTAAAACCAGATATAATTATTCTTTTGCGAATTGTAAGATTAGGCAATAAATAGTTTTATAGTTTGACATTCTTAACGCTCATGTAACAGTCAGGATGAAGGGACAAGTGGAGGAGATTGAAATGATAAAACTCGATGAGCACGACCTAAAATTGATAAATCTTCTCAGAGATGATGCCCGATTAAGTATTTCAGAGTTGGCCAAGCTTCTTGGTTTGAGCAGGCCCACAGTTAAATCGAGGCTTGAGAGGCTGGAAAAAGAAGGAATCATCCAGAAATATACTATTAAATTGTCCCCTGATATTGAGAAATCTGGAAGCCTTGTGATTTTAATTGTGGAGACCGGTAATCCAGAAATTTTTGAAGAAATTGATGAGATTGTGGAAATCAATAAGATTACAAGTAAAAAGTACGTGATAAAAGTGCTCGTGGATAGGCTAGATGAGCTGAGGAGAGTCATTGACAGAAGTGGTCTGGATGTTCTGGAGATAATGCCGGTGTTGGAAAAGCGTGAGAAGGAAATTCAGATAAGGATGAAAATCCCGTTCAAGTGTGATTACTGTGGAAAAGATCTGGCAGAGGAGCCTATTGTGTATAAATATCACAATAAAGTCTATTTCTTCTGTTGTGGAACCTGCTTTGACGAATTTAAGACTTTGGAGGAGGGTTAGTCGAAGGTTTAATTATTGTTAAACATAATTATAAATTCAATAAAAAATAAAAAATTTAATTACAAGATGTGTGACATTTACAGATTCCCTTTTTGACTTTTCTAACCTTCACGACTTTCATGGTTGCTTTTTAGGATAGGGTATTAATATAGTTAATTTTTGACAAATTGTAAAATTCTGTAAAATTGTAAGAAATTGCAAAATAAGTTGAGTAACTTGCACGAATTAAGGATTTCCAGTAATCTAATATTCACTCGTCCATCCTCAAATCCTTGAGAAAAACTCCTTTACCATCTTCAACGTATCCAACTATATTTCCTTCGTATCTTTTCTTAAGCTCCATTGCTTCTTCCTCTGGCAGTATTATCATGAAACCCATGCCCATATTGAATGTCCTGTACATCTCCTTCTCATCCAAATCCCCGAGCTTCTGAAGGAACTTGAAGATTTTGTGAGGCTCGAGGGGTTTGTCTATTACAAATCTCACGTCTTCTTTCAGCCTCTTGAGGTTCAGGAGGCCACCACCGGTGATGTGCGCCATGCCGTGAACTTCTCGGCTTTTAATGATTTTAAGAACCTCAACGTAGATTCTTGTAGGGGTCAACAGCACATCTCCAATTGTTTTATCACCAAATTTATCTGTATAGCTATATCCGTTCTCCTCAATGAGCTTCCTTGCAAGCGTCAAGCCATTGCTGTGTATTCCACTGCTGGGTATTGCGTATATGACGTCTCCTGTCTGAATTCTCTCACCAGTGATCATTTTATCTCTCTCAACGATGCCGACAGCCGTCCCCGACAAATCCCAGCCATTGACAATGTCGAGGGTTGCAGTCTCACCACCCACAAGACTCATATTGGCGATCTTGCAGCCCTCATTCAGCCCCCGACCAATCTCTGCCATGATCCTCTCATTAGGCTTATTTGTGGCGATGTAGTCTACCATGGCGATAGGCTCAGCCCCTATAGCCATCAGGTCGTTAACGTTCATGGCAACGCAGTCTATTCCTATCGTCTTGAAATTCCCCATTATTTCTGCCACCTTGATTTTGGTGCCAACACCGTCGGTGGTTATTGCAAGGGCGATGTTGCCGAGATCAATGACGCTTGCAAAATGGTTTGTGAGGATAGGCTTACCCAACCCTTCTCTTACGAAATTGAGGGATGAAACTAGGCTTTTTACTGCCTTTTCTTCCTTCTTTATGTCAACACCTGCATCAGCGTAAGTTATTTTTTTCATAATTTCAGCTCCCGGTCGTTTTATTCAATTTGAATTGGAGGGAATTAAAAAGTATCCTTTAGTCTGATGGAGAATTCATCAATATCTCATCAATATTATTTCAGAAGAGGCAGATTTCCAGTTACCTTGTCTACCTTCCTTTCCTCATCTGGGCCGATGACTACAGCCGTAATCGTGCCAGGTGGCACTTCAGTTAAGCCAGCATCTCTCACAACCGCAACGGTCAGATTCGCCTCTTCTGCCTTTTCCTTCACTTCCATAAGGGTTTTGAGGTCCGGTACCTTCACCACAATCTTCTTCTGACCGGTTAACCTCCACATCTCCCGTATTTTGTCATCACATCTCTCATACCCAAGAATAGCAGCATGAGCAACCTGAACCGCAAGCTTGCCCCTTGAAAGCTTGAGATCATCCCTTACAACAATGACCTGCTTGTACTCCATCTCCATCCCGTTTAATTTTTACTCCTCTCCAAAACCGTAGGATTTCAGCTCCTCAATGCTTACTGGCTTTGATTTCTCTTCAATCCATGCAAGCCCAATTTGTTTTGCTTCGCTTTCATTGAAATCCTGAAAGTGTACTTCATCATCTGCAATTTTTTCCACCCTTTCCAGCGGAATGCCGATAAAATCGCTGCTGACCTTAACGATAATGTGACCATTGTAAACATCTATTGTTTCTCCGAACCTCTTGCCTTCCCTGACTGCAAATTTGCAGATTAAGTCATTCATACCTCCAACTTCAAAATATGAAATATAAGTTTGTCGAAGGGAGACGCAAGGGCAATGCTTTTTTGCTCTTGATTCCGACAGCGGCCATGGACATCATAATACCTTTCAAACCATCTAATCCAAAATCAAGACTTTCATCCATCATGAGTCCAAATGAAAGGATTCTGCTGGCAGAAACCATGCTTAGGGACGTTTATGAGGCAGTTGAGGGAATTGGTGAAGCCAGAAACGTTTTTATTGTTACCCCTGAACCTTTTCAGAGGGAGTGGTTTCGAGGCGAGATCGTTGTGGATGGCAGGACTCTGGATGAGTGTATAAATGCTGCCATAGCTGACAGAGCTGAAGGGGAAGAGCTTGCTATTGTCATGTCTGACCTACCCTTACTTAACAAAGATATTGTTGAGGAATTTTTCAGCATAAACGGGGATGTGGTAGCAGCTCCAGGCAGGAAAGGCGGAACCAATATGTTGCTGGTAAGAAACCCGAATTTCAGGGTGTCATATCATTTCGGGAGCTTTTTCAGGCACAGAAAAACTGCTGAGTCTAAAGGTCTGAATTTTGTTCTGTTTGATTCCTTCTTTGCCAGTGTGGATGTTGATGAGCCTTCAGACGTACTTGAGCTCATGCTTCATGGCGAAGGTAAACACTCTTACCAACTTTTGACATCTCTTGGGTTCTATGTAGATTTCTCCTCAAAAGACCCTGTTCTCAAGCGTAAGGAGAAATAGGATTCGGATAGGAGGTAGCCAAATTGGTGGATTTGGCCAATTTAGACGTCAATACCTGAATTATATAACGATTAAGCATTGAAAAACCCAATATTTTTCGAAAAGCATTTATGTATTGCTACAATCAGTAATGACAAACCTCGGAGGTGTTAAATTTGGTCAATTTTGAGCTAAGTCAGGATCAGAAGGATATTCAAAGAGCTGCGAGAGAATTTGCCGTAAATGAGTTCACACCGGAAAGGGCAAGGGAGGTTGACGAAAAGGAGGAGTTTCCCTTCGATCTCTGGAAGAAAGCTTGCGAACTTGGATTCATCGGTGTTCATTATCCAGAGGAATATGGCGGAGCAGGGATGACCGTTTTTGAGAACATACTGATTGTAGAAGAATTTTGCAGGGCTGATAGCACCATTGGAAGCGCCATTATACTTTCTGATTTCTCATCTGAGGTTGTTCTGAAATTTGGGAGCCAGGAGCAGAAAGAGGAAGTTCTGCCAAAGATTGCAGGGGGCAAGGCAATCACTGCGGGCTGCTATACAGAGCCTGAAGCAGGAAGTGATCTCACAGCTATAAAAACAAGGGCAGAGAAGGATGGAGATGAGTGGGTCATAAATGGAGCGAAGACATTCATAACCAACGGTACCATTGCTGACTACTTCATTGTTCTCGCCGTAACTGATCCCGATGCCCAGCCTAGGTATAGAGGATTTACTACGTTTCTGGTCAGAAAAGATGCTGAGGGACTCAAAACAACAAAAATTGGAGGCAAATTCGGAATTAGGAGCTCTCCAACTGCTGAAGTGAGCTTCAAGGACGTGAGGGTTGGTGAAGAAGATGTAATTGGTACCCTTAATCGGGGCTTCTATCAGGTTCTTGAGTTTTTTAACGAGAGCAGAATTGAGATAGCTGCCCAGGCGTTAGGCATTGCACAAGGAGCCTTTGATAGGACGTTGAATTACGTAAAGCAGAGAAAGCAGTTCGGACAGCCAATAGGTGCTTTTCAGAGCCTGCAGCACAGACTTGCTGATCTGAAGTCGCAGCTTGAAGCTGCAAGGCTCCTAGTGTACAATGCGGCATGGAAAGCTGCCTCTGGGAACCCCGATGCAACTCTAACTGCCATCGCCAAATACTATGCTGGAAAGTTTGCTGTGAAAATGTGCGACGAAGCAATACAGATGCATGGCGGCTATGGATACATCTCAGAATATGACGTGGAGCGCTTCTACAGAGATGCCAAGATAACGGAAATATATGAAGGCACCAAGGAAGTTCAGCTCAATACAATTGCTAGGGGAATCCTTGGGAAGTTCTGAAGACAAAGATCCGAAGTCAGTAATATCCCAGAAACTTAAAAATCTTTCCCGTTTAATATGTTAAAATTGAGTGTTGAAATGGTGAAAATTATGTTGAATGCGTCAGGTGATGCTCATGTTGGATGAGAGGAGTCTTGAAGAAATAAGAAGGAAAAGGGAAGAGTGGGAGAAGACTTGTCTCCAGCCTTACGTAGAGAGGAGTAAGGAGAGGCAGGAAAGGTTTGAGACTCTGAGCGGGATTGAGGTAAAAAGGATATACGACCCCACAGATGTAGCCCATCTGGATTATCTTAAAGACCTGAGCTATCCAGGAGAGTACCCCTACACCAGAGGCGTATATCCCACTATGTATCGCGGCAGGCTTTGGACGATGAGGCAGTTCTCGGGCTTTGGCACAGCAGAGGATACAAATGCAAGATGGAAGATGCTCCTGAAGGAGGGGCAGACCGGACTGAGCACAGCTTTCGATTTTCCAACGCTTATGGGACTGGACAGCGACGATCCGCTTGCTGATGGCGAGGTAGGGAAAGTAGGTGTAGCTGTTGATACATTAAAGGACTTTGAAATACTGTTTGATGGCATACCTCTCGATAAAGTTTCCACATCGTTCACCATCAATCCGCCAGCAGGGATAATTCTGGCCATGTATGTGGCAATAGGCGATATGCAGGGTGTACCGAGAAACCAGTTGCGTGGCACCATACAGAACGACATGCTGAAGGAGTTCCATGCTCAGAATACTCTCATCCTTCCACCAGAACCCTCTGTGAAGATAATAACTGATATATTCGAATGGGGTGTTGAAGAGGTTCCCAAATTCAATCTCATAAGCATATCTGGCTACCACATTCGAGAGGCTGGTTCAACAGCAGTTCAAGAGCTGGCATTCACCATTGCCGACGGTATGGCATATGTGGAGGCTGCAATAGAGAGAGGAATAGATATCGACAAGCTTGCCCCTCAACTGAGCTTTTTCTTCAACTCCCACAACAATTTCTTCGAGGAAATTGCCAAGTTTAGGGCTGCTAGGCGGATGTGGGCCAAGATAATGAGGGATGAGTACGGAGCAAAGAACCCCCGCTCTTGGTGGCTGAAGTTCCATACACAGACTGCTGGTTGCAGTCTGACGGCTCAACAGCCCCTTAACAACATAGTCAGGACGACGATACAGGCAATGGCTGCGGTGCTTGGTGGAACTCAAAGTTTGCATACCAACAGCTTCGATGAAGCTTGGGCTCTGCCAAGTGAGGAGGCTGTGAGGGTTGCGCTCAGAACCCAGCAGATCATAGCTTATGAGAGTGGAATTCCTGATACCATAGACCCTCTGGGTGGGAGCTACTATGTAGAATGGCTGACAGATAAGATGGAGAAGTTAGCTTGGGACTACATCGAGCGCATAAGGAAGATGGGTGAAGGGAGCGTGCTCAGAGGCGTTCTCAAGGGCATAGAGACTGGGTTCTTCATCAAGGAGATAAGCAACGCTGCTGCATCTTACCAGAGGGATGTGGAAGAAGGCAGAAAGATAATTGTCGGAGTAAACAAGTTTGCCATTGAGGAGAAGCTCAAGATACCAATTCTGAAAGTCGATCCTGAAGTTCAGAGAAGGCAGATTGAGAGGCTTAAGAATGTGAAAGCTGAGAGGGACAACGAAGCTGTTAAAGATGCACTAGACTGGCTGAGGAGCGCTGCAGAGAATAACGAGAACGTGATGCCTGCAATACTGGGGGCTGTAAAATCCTACGCAACGGTTGGAGAGATAATGGGTGTGTTGAAGGAGGTTTACGGAACTTACAAGAAGCCCATAATAATCTAAAATTTGTAAAATTTGAATTTAATTTTAATCGCTCTTTGGGGGTGAGGAGATGGAGAAGAAAATCAGAGTCCTCGTTGCAAAGGTCGGCTTGGACGGGCATGATAGGGGAGCAAAAGTTGTTGCTCGCTTTCTGAGAGATGCCGGATTCGAGGTAATCTACACTGGACTTCACCGCACGCCTCAGGAAGTGGCTATGGCAGCTGTACAGGAAGATGTTGATGTTGTCGGTATTTCTCTTCACAGCGGAGCTCACATGGCGCTGGTTCCAAAAGTAATAAACTACATTCGGGAATATGGTGGAGATCCTGATGAAATTGTAATCTTGGTTGGCGGAATAATTCCCGAGGATGAATTTGACGATCTTAAGGCGATGGGTGTGGATGGAGTATTTATTCCTGGCACGCCAATTAGCGAAATAATCGATTTCATAAAAGAAATGGTTCCGAAGAAAAAAGAGCAGGCAAGGAAAAAGAAAGCGGTGGCATGAAATATGGAAGTTGAGGAAATAGTTGAGGGAATTCTCCTCGGAAACAAGAGAGCTCTGGCCAGAGGGATAACCTACGTTGAAAACGACTTCCCGGAAGGGAAGGAAGTGATGAAACGTATCTACAAACATACTGGCAGAGCCCATGTTGTCGGGATAACGGGTTTTCCCGGTGTTGGTAAATCAACCACGGTCAGTAAGCTCACCCAAGAGTTCAGGAAAAGAGGAAAAAAAGTCGGAATAGTGGCTGTTGATCCGGGCTCACCCTTCACTGGTGGTGCTCTCCTTGGAGACAGGCTTCGAATGGATGGGTTAGATACTAACAGACAGCTCTGGCTTGACCCGGGGGTCTTCTTCAGGAGCATGAGCTCTCGTGGAAAAGCTGGCGGCTTGGCAGCGAAAACAGGGGATGTTGTCAGGTTGATGGATGCTTTTGGTTTTGATGTGATAATGGTGGAGACTGTAGGTGCGGGGCAGAGTGAGGTAGACATCATAGAGGTTGCCGACACCGCCATAGTTGTGCTGATGCCTGAAATGGGTGATGACATACAGATAAACAAGGCAGGGATACTGGAGATAGGTGATATTTACGTTGTCAACAAAGCAGATCTTGGAGGGGCGGAGAAAACTGAGAAGTGGCTCAAGGCAATGCTTATGATGGATCAGGAAGCAGTGGAAATCCTCTCCAAAACCACTCACGCTGATGAGGCAGCAGTGGAAAGCGGTGAAATTTTCGCTAGGATGAAGAAGGGCAAAGGGTGGATTCCACCAGTTATAAAGACCATTGCAGACAGAGGAGAGGGAATAGAAGAGCTTGCCAACGCTATTGAGGAACATAAACGCTTCATGGAAGAATCAGGGCTTTTGAAGGAGAGAAGAGCTAGGAGGCTTAGCAGAGAGCTCTTTGACCTGATTATGGATGAAATTAAAGAAAGACTCGCAACCGATGAATCTCTGGGCTTTAGGGAGATGGTAGATAGGGTAATTAATAATGAGATCGACCCCCATACTGCTGTAGAGCAGATTTTGAAAGTTTTGATAAAGGAGAATGGGGTATGACAGTATGAAGATTGTTAAGTTTACCAGAACTTTGAGAGATGAGTTTGTTCCTAAAGATAGTGATATAATCTGGGGTGTCGGTAGCGTAGATGAAGCAAACGCATTCATAGGTCTTGCAAAAGTCATTGCAAAAGGGGAAACAAAGGAGATTCTGGGGAGAATTCAGAGGAAGATGTTTGATGTTGGCACCGAATTTATTTCAGGAAATGAAAAAATCAGAAAAAATGACGTTGATGAGCTTTTAGGCATCATAAGGAAAGTGGAAGACACTATCAGAAAGCCTAAGAGTTTTGTAATTTTAGAGCAGGATGAAGTGACGGCTTATTTAAGTGTAGCAAGGGCTGTTGTGAGAAGAGCTGAACGGTGGGCAGTGAAGCTGAACAATCAGGGGAAAGTAGGGATATATGTGGTTGAGTGGCTGAATAAGCTCAGTTGCTTGCTCTACCTACTGATTCTCAAGGAACTACAGGGGGCATATGAGGCTGTAGGGGAGGTAAGTGTGGAAGATGCAGGAGAACAAGAGGAGAGGGTTGAAACATCATGAGCAAAAATACCGAAAAGAATAGGGAAAGCTGGAGCCAGTATAGCGGGACGCTGGAGAAGAGTAAGGAGTACCATAACCGATATCACATTGCAGTCTCAAGCCCTGTGAGGAGAAAAATCCTGAAGCTGATAGCAGAGGGAAGAAGTGAGGAAGAGATATTAGAGATTCTCAAGTTGTCAAAGAAACAGCTCGATTACCATCTTGAAATCCTAGAGTGGGGCTTCTGCATCCACAGAGAAGGCAACAGGTGGGTTGTGACCAAGGAGGGAGAGATAATCCATTACTTGGAGAAATGATAGAATGATTGTTGCTGTTGGGCAGTTAAGGGTAACCCCGGACAGGGACGTAAACCTGATGAAGGCCCTCAGTCTGATAAAGAGGGCCATTCAGGTGAGGTCAGACGTCATAGTCTTACCTGAAGTTATGAACACCGGTTTTTTCCCTGAGAACTATGCTCTGGTTGGCAGCGCTGAGGAAGAGCTGGACTTAATCCTCAAGCTTTCGGAGCGTAAGGACATAGTGATAGTGGCAGGAATTGCCGAGAAGGAATCTGAGCAGCTTTACAATTCAGTGGTGGTTGTGTACCGGGGAGAAATACTTGACAAATACCATAAAATACTCCCCTTCGTTCTTACAGATGAAATAAAACACTTCAAGCCAGGGAAGGAGCTTAAGGTTGTGGAAACGCCTGCAGGTAAAATCGGATTGATGGTGTGTTACGAAATACGGTTCCCAGAAATTGCGAGGAAGCTTGTCAAAATGGGTGCCGACTTTCTGGCTGTGCCTGCAGAGTTCCCGAGGGAGCGGATTGGGCATTGGCGACTCCTGCTGAGGGCTAGAGCCCTTGAAAACCTCTGTTACGTTGTTGGAGCTAATTGTGTTGAAGGTGATCTCGGATATCCTGGCCATTCCATGATTGTAGACCCACTGGGAGATATTGTTGTTGAAGCAGGAGAGTTGCAGGAAGTTATTATGGGTGAGGTCAGCCTTGGGGAACAGGAGAAAATAAGGAAAAAATTCCCGTTTCTGGATGATATGAGAAAGCTTGACGAGATTGTTTGATGTAACAGTCTGATTGTGTTGCCTGAGTATTAATGGGTTGTGATGTTACTGATATCAGAGGTTTATATTAGAGGTATTTCCACATCCTTACACATCCCCCGAACTTATATCTGCTGTAAAATCTGAGTGAATGACATGCTGGGTATTACGAAAGAAGTAAGCGGAGATTTTGAAGAAGTGGTTGGGAGAGTAAAAGAAGCTCTTAAGCAGGAGGGCTTTGGTATTCTTTGCGAAATAGACGTTAAAGAGACTCTGAAAGAGAAAATTGGGGTTGATTTTGATGACTATTTGATCCTCGGAGCTTGCAATCCCCCGTACGCTCACTCCGTGCTGAAAGAAAGCAAGGACTTTGGACTACTTCTGCCGTGCAACGTGGTTGTCTACCGAGATGGCGAGAGGACTTATGTTTCAGCCATTCGTCCCACAGCTCTTGCTGGATTCTCTGAGAGTGAAGTTATAAGGAATATCGCCGGAGAAGTTGAGGAGAAATTGAGAAAAGTTGTCGAGAGCGTTTGAAAGCATTAAATTTAATTTTTTGTTTTGATATTTCCGTATGATATAATTTAAGATGATAGGTGCTTCAAAACTCTTCTTCTGTACTCTATGAATCTCTCATCCGTTCTGTCCCTGGGGCGCTCCATGTCAATTCTGACAACATCTATCACCTTTGCTGGTCTCTTAGATAGCACCACAATCTCATCTGCAAGAAAAACGGCCTCGTCAATGCTGTGTGTTACGAAAATAACAGTTTTTCTGTCCTTATCCCATATCCTCAGCAGCTCCGTCTGCATTCTGTTTCGGGTCTGGGCGTCAAGGCTGGCAAAGGGCTCATCCATCAGTAGTATCTTAGGATTCACTGCCAGAGCCCTGCAAATTCCCACTCTCTGCCTCATTCCTCCGCTCAGTTGGTGGGGGTAATATCTCTCAAATCCTTTAAGACCTACTAGCTCTAGGTATCTCTCCGCCTTATCACTATTTTTTATCCCCCTCATTTCCAAGGCAAAGGAGACGTTTTCTATTGCGTTTCGCCATGGTAACAATCTGTCATCCTGAAAAACATAGCCTATATCCTCATTCCTGATGGGCTTTCCGTTATAGAGGATGTCCCCCTCATCTGCCTTTTCGATTCCGGCGATTATTTTAAGCAGCGTCGTCTTACCGCAGCCCGATTCACCCACTATGCACGCAAAGTTACCCTCTTCTACCTCAAAGCTGATACTGTCAAGAACTTCAAGCTGCCCGTAGCTTTTTCTTACATTTCTGACTGTAAGCACCATGGGAACCTCTCCTCAACCTTTAGCAGAATCGCATTCATTGCATAGCCAATCAATCCAATCATGGCCATCCCTGAAATTATTTCTGGAACCCTCCCACCCACTTCGTACATGACCATTATGAAGTACCCCAGACCCAAGCCGGAAGTGGCAATCATTTCAGCGGCTATTATGCTCATCCATCCCACGCCAAGCCCCACTCTCACCCCGGTTATTATGCCTGGAAGTGAGTAAGGAATGACGATGTGTCTCAGGATTTTCATTTTATCCGCACCAAAGACCTTCGCAAGCTCCACGTATTCGTAAGGTGTATTTCTGGCGTAGTCTGATATTGCAACAAAGCTTGGGAAAAAGGAGCCTATGAACACTATGAATATCTGGGCGAAGAGGGTTGGCCTCGGGAAAGAAGCGAAGAATATGTACGACAGGGGAATCCATGCCAGAGGTGGGATTGGACGGAGAATTTCCAAAGCGGGATGAAACAGAGAATAAACTCTGGGGTACCACATGGATATGCCGAGAGGTATGGAAATCAGAAATGCAATGCCTGCTCCTGCCAGTACCCTCAAAAGGCTGGAAATGGAGTGTTCAAGAATTGTTCTGCCCAGAACAGGATCTCCGTGGATAAATAGGGTTGCAAAGGTAATGGCGACGGTGTGCGGTGGTGGGATTATCTGGAAAAAGGAGAATAGATACCAGATTAAAATAAAAAGAAAGAAGGATGGAAGCTTGTTCACTTCTCCTTCAGCCCTCCCTCACTCAGAACTTTTCTCATCAGGAAGTCTTGGACCGTGCCGAAGCCAGGGATTGCGACGGTCTTTCCAGCTAAATCTTTCGGGCTGTTTATATCTCCTCTGACAACAATTGCAGAACCCTCGTTGTTAACTCCTGAGACGATTCTTATTTCTATGTCATCGTTTATTCTCTTCAGGGTTGCAGGAGCCCCACCCAGATAAGCCGCATCAAGCTCTCCAAGCCTGAAAGCTTCCATTATCGCCACTCCGTTGGGGAACTGCTTCGTTTCAACCTTCTCAAAGACCTTATTCAGGTACCCTTCTTTAATTGCCACGTACAATGCGAGATGATGCAGGTCGGCGGTTATGAATCCCAACCTTATTGATCCTACTTTCTCAGGCACATAATCTGGATTTTCTTCGAGCTTTCTAATCACTTTAGAGTAGATATCTTTTCTCAGAAAGTCGTTGAAGAAGTCGTCTTCGCTTCCATATCCGATATCTGTCACGGATTTCTTGAGAATCCCAGACTCTTTCAGAAACTCATAGTAGTGTCGAAACTCTTTTTCATCGGGATATTCCACATATTTGATATTCTGGAGTGCTATCTCTACAGTCTCTCTGTCAAGGCCCGTGAAGTCGGATGCATAATCCACAATCTTTTCCTTATTTTTCGCATCATTGATAAATCTGGTGGCCTTTACATGAGCCCAGACCAGAGCCTCAAGGACATCATCGTTAAGCTGCCCCGATCTATAGGCAACAACACAACAAGGGTGGTTGGGCCATATATCACTGGATTTCATGAAAATTCTGGAGCCCTCTTTCACGGCTTTGCTGGGAAAAGGTTCCCAGGCAACGAATGCGTCAATTTTGCCGAGCTTTATCTGTTCCAGCATGTCTGGAGGTGAAAGCTTCACAACATTTACGGAACTGGTTGTACAGCCTGAGAGGAGAAGTGTTAGAGTTATAACTACCGGTATTACTGGTATTATTACGGGAATTGCTACTTTTGTTACCGGTATTGAAAACCTCCTTGCCATCTTTCTTGCCATATTCGACATAATTATCACCTGGATCAAGCCCGTAAGACTCACAGGGCTTAAAATAAATGGGGGTTTGTAGGGAAATATATATTGTATCGGGTCCTCAGACTAGCAGTTAACGAAGACTTTAGCCCTCTAATTCTCCTTCTAATTACCCTCGCCCCTCAGTTGCTGAACAAACTCTGGGAAGAGTTTGTTGAGAGGATGTCCGTCCTCTGGCAGCTTACCACTCTCTTCATATATGAACGTTGCAAGTATCGAGTTTGCAGTAGCAACCGCCGGAAATACCCACTTCGCATTCTCGATTGCACCATAAAGAATGAAGTCGTTCCACATCAAAGCTGTTATTGCATGGGCTGCGCTATCAACCGCTGCAAATCCCGTCTTACCCCACTGCTCCCTCGGATATTTCCAGATGTCGGTTCCATTTGATGGTGCACAGCCAACAGGCAGTCCGAATTCTTCTTTTATCTTCCTGCATGCCATCACTGACAGAGCTATGGCAGGAGTGTTGAGGACTGATGTGTCAATCAGTATGTTCTCGAAACCAGCCTTCTCCAGAGCTGGAAGCAGTAAATCCTTGAGCAGCGTGATTCTGCCCTCAACCGTCGGATCGCTCATGTTGTAGGCAACTGTTAAGCCATGCTTCAATCCGATGTTTCTGAGTTCGCTAACTTCCTTCTCAAGGTCTTCACTCCAGGGTGATAAGGAGTTGTATATGACGCGATCTTCAAGTCCTATCTCCTTAACGTATTTAGCCGCCCCTATCTTTGGGGGTATCTTCCAGGCGTCGATCATGAAGGGCATATCTGTCACTTCTGAAATGAAATCTATGTATTTCCTGAACTCCTCTTCAGAGAGAGCAACAACATCGAGCATCGAGGGAATTCCTGTCTCATCGCTGAAAGTCTCCTGCATGTTGATGAGGCTTTCAGCCTTCTCCCTGTTGAACTTGCCTTCCTTCCTTTTCTCCACTATTTTATGGCCGGTGTAGAATATTGTTCCTACCAGAACTACCGGATTCTCACCTCTCCCACCAACCTTTATCCCACCGATTTCCACAACCTTCTGGGGTTTTTCAATTCTGAACAAGCCATTAGACATGCAATCAACCACCTCTCAACTTCTCATCTTTAACACTTCTTCATGTCTTGGATATCTCTTCCTGTCCATATGCGGGAAGTACATTGCCATTGAGAACTCCTTCTCGAAGTCAGGGTGAACTGCCAGTTTTATGTGATCTACCTTTCTAGCAATTTCATTCGCTTCTTCCCTCTTCTCTCTGCTTATCAGAGCAATTCTTGCACCAACTCCTGCTGCGTTGCCAACAGACTCTATTCTGTCAATGGGAACGTCTGGAACAAGTCCGATTATCAGGGCAGAAATCTTATCTATGTAGTTGCCAAAGGCTCCTGCAACGATAACCCTGTCAACACTGTCCACACTCAGCTCCTTCATGAGTATCTGGGCTCCAGCGCACATTGCACCTTTAGCAAGCTGTATTTCCCTGATATCTTTCTGGGTCATCACTATATCATGGCCAATGGAGGTTTCATCAGCCCAGGCTATCACGTATTCGGGCGTCCCATCAACTTCCCTAATCCTAGGCGTGTCGAGGTCAAGATTGAACCTCCCGTTTTTCTTTACAATTCCCGTTCTGTAAAGCTCAGCAGCAGCATCTATAATACCTGAGCCACATATGCCCCTCGGTGGAGCGTCACCAATTGTCTTGTACTCCGGCTCCAAAGTTTCGGGATCGATTCTTATCTTTTCTATAGCGCCAGTAGCAGCTCTCATCCCGTATTTTATATGGGCTCCTTCCAGAGCCGGGCCTGCTGCTGCCGAACATGAAACCAGCTTTTCCTTATTACCCAGAACGATCTCTCCATTGGTTCCTATGTCTATAACAAGGCACATTTCATCTTGTTTGTAGGGCTCAGTGGCAATGAGAACTGCAACGTTATCAGCTCCAACCCATCCTGCCTCAATGGGCAAAACATGAACATAACCGCCCCTTGTAATATTCAACCCGAGGTCTCTTGCCTTCACATCGTGGGAGCGGTGGAGAGCTGGAACATAGGGAGCGATAGCTATATGCTGCGGGTTGATTTTCAAGAAGATGTGGTGCATTCCTGTGTTACCCACAACCGTCATCTCACTCACTTCTTCTGTTGATATTCCTGCCTGATTGCAGACGTTTTCCAGAATCTTGTTCAGCCCGTCTATTATCTTCTGGCTGAGCTTCTCAAGCCCGTCATCATACTGCATCGCATAGGTGATTCTGGACATAACATCTTCACCATACGTCACTTGGGGGTTCATCATTGAATCGATAGCCAGCACCTCTCCAGTTCTGAGATCAGTTAGATAACCAACTACAGTGGTCGTCCCTATATCCACAGCCAGTCCGTAGGCGTTCTCCGCTCTGTAACCTGGCTCCACATCTATGATTTCTCGATCATTCCATATCGATACAGTGACCTTCCAGTCGGCGCTCCTCAAAACATCAGGCATCTTCTTCAGAACTTCGTAGTCTATCTCAACGTTATCTATCCCGTAATCTTCCTTCAATGCTGCCAGAATTCTTTCGAGATCTCCAAGATCATCCTTCAGGTGAGGTTTTGAAAGTTCTAGGTAGTATTTCTTGACGGCAGGGTTTATTGCTACGGAAAGCTCAACACCTTCCTTTAGAATAATCTGCTCTCCACCTCTGCTCTCCTCGGGCACGTAAACAACAACATCTCCGTAGAATTTAGTTACACAAGCAAGCCTGTAGTTCTTTCCAGCCTTTCTCTTGTCCAGCAGCCTCTGCTCATCCTCTTTTATGGGCGACAGATTCTCCATTCCCTGCTCGATAATAACCTGACACTTCCCGCAGGTGAGCTTACCGCCACAAATCGCCTCAATATCCACCCCTACTTCTCTGGCGGCATCCAAAATTGTCGTTCCTTCTGGGAACTCACCCCTTTTTCCTTCGGGTTGAAAAATAATTTTATGAGTCTTTGAAGACATAATGACCACTCCAAAAAATTGGATGGTTTTACCCTTCCTTTATTTCGGCTATCTTCTTTACCCCATAACTTCTTTCTTCAGGCTCTTAACCATCTCAATGGCTTCTTTCACGGCGTTAGTGGCATCAGGTGCCCATCCATCAGCACCCCACTTTTCAGCAGCATCCTTTGAAACTGGGGCTCCACCTATCAGTATCTTTGCTTTGGGGTTTCTCTCCCTGATCATTTCGATAACCTTGGGAATTCCAAGCATCGTTGTAGTCATCATGGCGGAGAGGGCAACAATATCGGCATTGGAGTTGAGAGACTCCTCCACGAACTTCTCCAGTGGCACATCTTTGCCAAGGTCGATGATTTCAAAGCCCGCCACTTCGAACATCATCTTAACTAAGTTCTTCCCGATGTCGTGCACATCTCCCTCAACTACTCCAATGACTACTTGCCCTGAAACCTTGATGTCTTCCTTCCTCACATGTGGCTTGAGTATATCCAGTCCCGCATACAGTGCATCAGCAGACATTAGAACCTCTGGAACGAAGTACTCGCCTTTATCAAAAAGCTCTCCCACCTTTTCCATCCCTACAACGAGACCATTCATTATTGCATCCAGAGCATCCATTCCCACTTCAAGCGCTTCATTCGCAGCTTCTCTGACGAGGTCTTCATCAAACTCAATAACTCCATTCTTCAGCTTCTCGAGAATCTCCCTTCTTTTCTCTTCTGAAACCATCTGTCTCCTCCCCCTAAAATTTTATTAAAGCTTACCAAACTCCTTAACAGCCTCAACAAAGGCAATCATATTCTCTTTAGGAACTGCTGGCCAGATATCGCATCCAGGCCAGACGCTGTTGACACCACCTTCAATTGCCTTCTTCACCGCACTCCTGATGTCCTCTATGGAACCCTGAACAAGGGTGCCGAAGGGATCTATGTTCCCGAATATCAAAGCATTCTCTCCGAGCTTCTCCCTTGTCTTGGCCACATCGTTCTTCTGCTCCACACTTATGGCTGTAGGACCGCACTCCCACATGAGGTCGACTATTAGGTTGGTATCACCGCAAATGTGGAGAACTGTTGGCTTGGGAAGCTCAGAGAACATATCTTTCAGAGGTGGCTGGATAAGATTTTTGAACATTCTCGGGCTCAACACATCAGTTGGCGCTCCCATCTCTCTGACAGTAATGTAGTCAACTCCTGCATCCTTATATATCCTCCCCAGCTCTATCAGCATTCCTGCTAGAGTGGTCAGTAACTCTTCGATCTTGTCTGGCTTCTTGAATGACATCTTCAGGAGCTTCTCCAGATCCATAATCTGACCAGCAAGGGTATACGGACCCAGAATATACGTGGCAACTGGAACTTCATCTCCAACCTTCTCCTTCATTATCTCTATAGCCTTTAATACAACCGGAACCCTTCCTTTCTCTTCGATATTTTCAGGAACGTCCACGTCCTCTGGTTCATTTATTGCCTTCTTTTTGACTGTTGGATAGACTATATCTTCCTTACCTTTGTGGGTGTAGAAATTCATCTCTGCTCCGAGAACCTCTGCCTCAATTCCTAGATCAAAGGGGGTCACTGCACACTCGAATCCATAAAGCTCGTAGCTTGTGCATGCGGCATTGGCCATCTTCTCTGCATCCAGATGTATCTCGTAGAATGCATAATCGTATTTTTTCAATCCCTCAACTGTTACATTCCCCATTCCACTAAAACAGGCAATTCTGTCAGGTTTTTCTCCAGAAAAAATTTTATTTACCCTTTCTTTTGGTGTCATTTTTAACACCCTATTAATCATGTTTAACTATTCTATTTAAATTTTTTTCCCTGAACCTGAACATTGTCCAAATAGATAGATGAACTTTAGGATGTTATCCGACAAAGATGGCAGCAAAGTTAGGTAAATTAAAATTCACTTGAGTTAAAATCAAATCAGTTTGATTTATATACATGTTCGCAATACTTTTATAGGTTTATAAAATAGGAGGTGATGTCAATGTCTCTCAAACTTGAGGAGAAGGATCTCAAGATACTCAAATGTATCGAGGAAGATGGGAATTACAATCTAGATGAAATCTCCAGGCTCACCAACATCTCCCGCTCCACCATCCACTACAGACT
>MTMY01000028.1 GCA_002010215.1 Archaeoglobus sp. JdFR-37 | reverse complement strand
TATTATGCGGCTGAGGTTGCGAATCAAGGCGACGCTACTGTGTTGGGAGCGATGTGCAAGCTCAAGGCTGCTGAAGTGGTTAAGAGGGCTGCAGATGTGGCCGTGGAGATACACGGGGGGTATGGGATCATAGCAGGGACTCCAGCGGACAGGGCTTACAGGGATGCCAAGATAATTGATATTGCTGAAGGTACTTCGGAGATTATGAAGTTGTTGATATCGAGGCAGATACTTGGGTAAATTTTTATAATCTATAGTTTAATACAGATTTTACATGATTCCTCCCAAGGAGTTTCTAAAAAGAATAAAACCCTTCTCCTTTCTTTCGGAAGATGAGTTGAATATTCTTCTCAGCAATCTTGAAGTAGAGATATTTGAGGAAGGAGAAGTTATTCTTAATGCCGGAAAGATCTCGAAATACGTTTACCTAATTTTCTCAGGCTCCGTAGGTATCTATCAGAATGGAGAAATGGTTGACCATATTGGAAAGGGAGAACTTTTTGGAGTGATCTCAACCATATCCGACACTCCATCCAGCTTTTCCGCCATTGCTATTGAAGATACTGTCTGCTACATGTTCGGAAAGGAGGCGTTCAAAGAGGTGTTCAAAAGGAATCAGAGGTTTTCTTCTTTCTTTAGCACATTCGTGACAAAAAAATTTAGGAGCTTCATGGATATAATCAATGAAACAGCCAGCGATGCGGGGGAAAGGGTTCTTTTAAAAGACGTTGCATCAATTATTCACAAGAAACCTGTTGTTTGCAGTGCTGAAGATAACATAATAGACGCTGCCAGAAAGATGATGGAGAACAGAGTAGGATCAGTAGTAATTGTTGATAGAGAATTCCATCCTGTTGGCATACTAACAGATCATGACCTCCAGAAGGTGGTTGTAGATGGGAGAACAAACGCACTCGTAAAGGAGTACATGTCATCCCCGGTTATAAGCATTGAAAAATCCTCTCCGGTTTTTGAAGCATATGTGAAACTCGTGGAAAGTGGAATCGATCATCTTGTTGTAACAGATAAGGGAAAAATGAAAGGAGTGATTTCCAGTAAAGATATCCTATCTGAATTCGAGCCCACTGCATTACTGATAGCTGTTTACAGGAGAATTAAAAAAGCAAGAGATGTTGAAGACCTAAAAAGAGGTATTGAGCTACTAAAATCATCCGTTTCAGAGCTCTCCAATAAAGGTCTCCACTTCCATGAGCTTTCCAGACTCATTAACTCAGTTTATGATACTCTCACAGTAAGGGCAATAGAGATGGCTTTAACTGAAACTGGTACCAAAGACGACTTTGTCTGGGTCAGCATGGGTAGTAACGGGAGAAAAGAACAGATTATCGCAACTGATCAGGATAATGCGCTGATCTGTTCAGATCTGGAATCCATGAAAGAGTTCGCGTCTCATGTCAACAGAATACTCAGCGAGGCAGGCATTCCAATGTGTGAGGCAGGATACATGGCTGAAAAATGGTGTTACCACTTAGATGATTGGAGAAAAATGTTTCGAAAGTGGTTTGATGAGCCAACACCGGAACACGTCCGTTACCTTTCAATCTTCCTAGACATGCGCCCCATTTATGGCAAAATATCCCTTTACGAAGAGCTTCTTGAAGATGTCAGGGAAAGTGTAACAAACCAGGCCTTGAGATTCCTCGCCATAGATGCCACATCCATAGAGCCCCCGCTTGGATTTTTCGGGATAAAGAGGATAGAAAAGGGAATTGACCTCAAAAAGCATGGTATATATCCTATTATTAACGGCGTTAGGGTTCTCGCAGTGGAGCAGGGATTGCTGGGTGTAACAAATACAGTGGAGAGGTTGGAATACGCCTCAGAGATTATGGGAAGGGAAAGAAGCCATGCTTTAAGGGAATCCTTTGAGTTCATTCAGGATCTCAGACTCAAACATCAGGTTTTTGAGGAAAATAACCTCTTAAAATCATCCGAGCTGGACAAATTGAGCTTTATACTCCTCAAGGAGTCGTTCAAGATAATTTCAGAATTTCAGCGGTATCTTAGGACCAGATTCAGGGTGGATGGGATATGACCGGTATTCGGGAAACCAAGTTCTCGGTTGTTGATGTGGAAACCACGGGGCTGAACACCAGAAAGGATGAGATTTTGGCCATTGCAATAGTGCCCATGACTGGTACCCGCATCCACGCTTACGATGCGTTTTACACCCTTTTGAAACCAGAGGGTAAAGTCAAAGCCATGCACATCCACGGACTCACCCCCGACGCTTTGAAAAACGCCCCTGAGTTCGATTCTATAGCTCCGGAAATTGTAAGGCGATTGGAAAACAGCATTATCGTTGGCCATGCAGTTGAAATTGATGCCAGCTTTCTTAGGAAGCACCTCAAAAAAACCGGATTTAAAATAGAATTCAAACACTTGGATATTGCAGAAATCGAGCAATGGCTAGCTGACAGATTGGGTGAAAGAGGTGTTCTAAGCGACTACAGCCTTGACAGGCTTGCTGAGAAGTATGAAGTGAAGATTCCTTACAGACACAACGCTTTAGCAGATGCATTTGTAACAGCCCAGATCTTTCAAATCCAACTTCTACGCCTTATGAAATATGGTGTCAATTCGTTTGACAAACTAATAAAACTTCTTCAGGCATATAGAAGCTATGCTAAAATTTTTTGACATTTGTAGTCATACAAACTAATTTTTATGATTTTTATAAGCACAATAAGTTACAAATAGAAAAATTTAAAAGTTCACTATTTGTCGTGAAGGACGAGGTGATGTAATGCCATGGCCGCCTAAAGTGTTTTGGCTTGGAGTATTGGTGATGTACGGGTACACATTTCTGATGTGGGCCCTAGAGGCGATTGCGGGAATAAACCACTTGGATATTGGTGGAGGAGTTCTGGCTCCAACGATATACGCGGGACTTATAGGGACCTTCCTGATACCGACGATTGTGGCGTTCATTTACTTCTACATACCAGAGAAGGCAGAAGAGAATAGAGCTGGCTAATAGAGGGTCGTTAGGAGGTGTTGTTGTGGTAGATCCTATTGTTGCCGGTATAACTGTTCTGTATTTCATCGGTGTTATAGCCATAGGTTGGTATTCTAAACAGAGAATGAAGAGTGCAACAGATTATTACCTCGCAGGAAGGCAGATAGGTAGCATCGTTAACGGACTGGCTCTTGAATCAACGTATCTTAGCCCAGCTTCCATGCTTGGACTTCCAGCTTTCGTGTTCATCCTCGGCTACCCGTTCTGGTGGGCAATGATGGCCATCATCGCAGGAATGCCCCTTGCAACGCTGCTGACTGCTGCCGCACTGCGTAAATACGCTCCGACAAGCTTTGCAGACTACTATGCTGATAGGTACAACGACCAGAGGCTGAGATGGGTTATAGGACTCATAGTTGTCTTCGGAGCCATTCTCTACATAACCCTGTCAATCGTGGGTATGGCGCTGTTCCTGTTGGCAATTCTGAAGCTGCCTTACATCTACGGAGTGATAATAGGAACCCTCATCGTCGTATTCTACGTCTACTACGGAGGAATGATTGCCACAAGCTGGAACGCAGCATTTCAAGCAGCTTTGATGACTGTGGCAGCGGTTGTTGCAGCAATTGGTATAGCAATAAAACTTGGAGGATTTGGTGCTCTACATCAGGCAATCCTTGAGAACAACCCCAAGTTCTTCAACACTGCCAGTGATGCTGCTCCGCCCCACCCCTTCGTGGGTACCTGGCTTGCAGTTATGGGATGGTATTTCGTTTGGCATTTCGGTTTCGCAACCATGCCATATACAGTCGTTAGGTTCTTCACCACCATGGACATAAAGACTGCCAGAAGGAGTATATTCTGGACTTCCCTCTTCGCTGGAATCTTCTACGTTGCACTTCAGATTATAGGTGCAGCCTCAAAGGTTATGATCGAGAAATACCACCCACTGGCTACTCCGGAGCTTGCAGCGAAGGCTGCAGAGCTAAAGAAGCCTCTGGCAGTTCTTGTGCTGGCATCCATTCAGAAAACTTACGGAGTTGGAACCGTAACCGACTATTCAATGATTGCTGCAGTTGAAGCCCTAAACAACCCAATAATTCTGGGCATTCTGGTGGCTGGAGGTCTTGCCATAGCCATGTCAACAGCTGCCGGATGGGTAATGGTGGTCAACACCATCGTCACAAGAGATTGGTTCGACATGCTTCTTGGCATCAAAAAAGCCAAAGAGGACCCCGTGATGGTGGCAAGAACAGTCTCAGTAGTCTTCCTGCTAGTAGGTATGTTCATAGCCTTCAACCCGCCAGCTCTTGTCCTTGACCTCAGCGGATGGGCCTTCGTTGTCATCATAGCATCCATTGGTCCTAGCCTGATTCTGGGTCTCTGGTGGAAGCGCGCCAACAGAACTGCCACCTGGGTTACAGCAATTGTTATGTTCGTGCTCCACCTCTACGCTTGGCTGAAGGCAAAGTACGTGCTGGGCCACCACGCATGGTTCTTCCTGAACGACGTGCTTGGCACAAAGCTGGTCACACCACACCAAGTATGGGCAATTCCAGCAGGCTTCCTGCTGTTCATCGTCGTCTCACTGCTCACAAAGCCCGACAGCGAGGAAGTTGTTCAGAAATACTGTGTGGAGCTAACCCAGGAAGCTTAAATTCCGGATTTTTCTTTTTATTTTTGATTTTGAGATGTTGATTAGGGTTTTTACGAGTTTTTACCTAGTGACAAATAGGCAAATATGTTTAATGAAACTCAGGGACGGCGGAGGGGCAGGGTGGAGGGGATAAAGACTAAGAAATGTGAAGGCGGATTAAGGCACTGCGATTCTCAACATCCAATTAAACCACGTGGCTTGGACTCAAAAGTGTAACCAGAGCGAGGGTAAGCAATCCGGCAATAACCATTCTCAACCCAGAAATTAGGATGTTTCGTCTAGCTATTCTACCCATCATCGTCCCCACTAAAAACAGAAGGGAGAAACCTACGAGCATTGTTGCTTTGAAGGCCTCGTCAGGTGGGAGGAAAAGATACGGGGAGAGAGGAACTATCGCCGCCGGAATTGGAGCTATAGCGTGAACAATAGAGCTGACGTAAGTTGCAAACGCGTGAGCTCTATCAATTGTACACCCTTTTGTATCCCTAAGCAGCATTTTCCTTTTTTCATCTGCTTCTAATGTCTGTTCCACTCTCTCTGCCTCATAGGCGCCCCAGCCACTTGATATGCCGAGTGCGAGAGCCGTGGCAACCCCTGCTGTAAGTATAAGCTCAGGAGACGATTTACCACTTAAATGAGCTCCCATCACCATCCCGAGAATCGTAAGAACCCCGTCAAAGAACCCGATAACGAAATACCTTCTGGAAATAGAAGCTATATCTGTCATCTGGCAGTATATCCTTACATTGTGGACTCTTTCTGAAATTGCATTCCTGATTTTTTCCACAATTTTGCTAGCTATTCTCATTTTAAAAGCTTACTGGATTTTGATCTGGAGTATTTTCAGATAATTCCCCGATAAATCTGATAAATCCGAAAATAAAATTAAGAGTGATTCAGGCATTTTTCCATGCGCATTTACAACACCATAAAAAAAGGATACGAGGATATTGAATTTAATGAGACTGTTAAGATGTATGTTTGCGGCATAACCGCTTATGATTACTCCCATATCGGTCATGCCCGAAGTGCTGTTTTCTTCGACACAGTCAGGCGCTTTCTGGAGTATAAAGGCCACAAAGTCATCTATGTCCAGAATTTCACCGATGTTGACGATAAAATAATCAGGAGGGCTGTTGAAGAGGGTAAGACACAGAAAGAGGTAGCTGATAAGTTCATAGAAGAATTCTTCAAAGATATGGAGGAACTTAACGTCAGAAGAGCGACATATCATCCGAAGGTTACAGAGCACATCCAGGAAATTATTGAGGCTGTAATGAAGCTCGTGGAGGCAGGATATGCTTATGAGGTTGGGTCCGAGAATGGCAAAGACGTTTATTTCCACGTTCCCAGTTTCGAGACCTACGGTAAGCTTTCTGGAATGAGTCTGGATGAGCTGAACAGACACAGAATTGAACCTGACCCTCGCAAAAAAGATGTGAAGGATTTTGCCCTCTGGAAAGCTGCAAAAGATGATGATTTAAAGGCTAAAGCAGTCTTTGATTCTCCTTGGGGTGAGGGGAGGCCGGGGTGGCACATTGAGTGCAGCGTGCTTTCAACAAAATACCTAGGCACCCCCTTTGACATCCATGGAGGCGGGAAAGACTTAATCTTCCCTCATCATGAAAACGAGAGGGCACAGAGCTACGCCCTCTACGGAGTTGAACCTGTCCGCTATTGGATTCACAATGATTTTGTCACCATTGAAGGGGAGAAAATGAGCAAGAGCCTTGGAAACATAGTAAGGATAAGAGATGTTGTGGAGAAGTTTGGAGGTGAAGTCCTCCGCTATTTTCTGCTCTCAGCCCACTACAGAACCCCCCTTGATTACAGCCAAGACGCCATGGAGAGGGCAAAGAGATCCTACGAAGCGTTGCTCAACACTGTTCAGCTCATGGACATGGAGCTTGCATACATGGAAACTTTTGGAGAATTTGCTGAAGATGGCGAGAAAACTGGTGAAACAATAAACCTAGATGAGTACGAAAAAAGATTTGTCCAAGCAATGGAGGACGATTTTAACACGCCAAAAGCTCTGGCTATCCTCCATGAGGCTTCAACTTACATAAACCGCATGATTTCAGGCAGCACTTCTAGAATTTTCAAGAAATCGCTGCAAAACGCTTTCCATACATTCATCCGCCTCTGCAACATTCTAGGTCTTTTCGAGAAATACAAAAGGGTCCCCATTCTCTCCGAAGAAGATGTTAGACAGATAAGGGAAAGAGAAGAGGCTAGAAAGATGAAAGACTTCCAGAAGGCGGATGCCATAAGAGATGAGTTCAGAAAGAGGAGTATTCAGTTGATAGACACGCCTAAAGGCACACGCTGGAGAGCTATCTGATTGGCTCAGCTATAACACCTTTTTTCCCTATCCTGAACAGATAAAACCATTTTTCACCCTTTAAACCTTCTTCCATCTTCTTTCTCACTTCCCAGTATTCCTTAGGGCTTAAAGAGAACCTCAGGGTTACTTTCCTCGCTCCCAGCTTTCTCAGCTTTCTGTTTATTTCAGAGGTAGAGAAGGGCACAACATCCAGCACCTCATACCTTCTCAGAAAATCGCTGCTGTACTCCTCATTGCTCGACAGCAGAACTCTCCGACTGTCCTGCTCAACGAGTATGCCATCAAAGCCAAGTTTCCCAGCCAAGTTTTCGAGGAGCGATGCCTTCACAACAGTATAATCAACTTCGTAGAGGAAATTTCTCAGTTCCCCTCTCTCAAGCTTTATTCTCTCGTCTTCACTGGTAATCCTCTCCTCAGAAGGCAGAGATACTGCTGAAACATCATGTTCTGCCAGCTCACCTGTATAGAGAGCCATGCGGTTGAGTTTGAAATTCAGAGAGACATACTCCTTCTCACCACTTAGTCCACTCAGTTTAACCCTTTCAGGAGGCATTTGAGGCGGGAGTTCGAAGGCCATTTCCGAAGTCACTTCCCTATATTTCTCATAAACTTTCAGGGGATTTGGGAATAGATTTTCCATAGTCCTGATTTCTTCGCTTGGCGGTCTGGCAGGGTCTGAGAATATTATTTCAGCATCAGAAACTTTTCTGATGGTGGCATCTTCAAGGGCATCCCCCACAATAATTTCCACATTGCCAAGGCCGAGTTGCTTTGCATTCAGCATGGCAAGGAAAGCTCTTTTCCTGTCGATTTCAACGCCGTATACTTTTTCACACGTCAGTCCAAAAAAGACTAGCTGGGCTCCAGCTCCACAGCTAACATCCGCTATTATTCCACATTTAAGCCGATCTGCTCTGTATCTTGCCACAATTTCAGGAGTCGCATATCTGAGACCTTCCTCATCAAAAAAGAGCTTATTTGTGAGCTCACCAAATTTTCCCGCTGCTCGTATTCTGGCCTTTGCAATTTCAAAAATATCTTCTTTTGTAAGAGGGGAATATCCCCTGATCCTCTTCAGAATTGCATCCCGCTGGATGCCCTTTTTTATAAGCTTTGCAGCTTTCTCAACTTCTTCAGCTATCATCAGCTCATTCAGCCCATGAATTCAGCTCTTAATACAGCTCTTCAGCTCTTTTTCCTCTTTATCACAACTACATCGCCCAGAGTCGGAGTACCAAACTTCCTTGTTTCCACCTTAACTTCCGGAACCTTCTCGGTGAGCTTGATATTGAAAAGTCGCTCCAGTTTTTTGATGACTTCAGGTTCAGGTGCAAGCTCTTTATTTTCAATCTTCTTTATCAAAGTGGCTTTCTCCTGAATCTTTTTAGCCAGATCTTCCTGACTCCATCCCCTCTTCTCCCTCTCTCTCCTCACTATTTGGTTGTAGTTCTCTAGAAGCTCCTCAGTAAACTCTATTTTACCAGGTCTTGATTTTCTCTTTACCACAACAGAAATGCCCCGCTGCTGTATTCTCTCAAAAGGTTTTTCAGTGCCGAAATCTTTACAGGAGGGGCAGACTGTAATTTCACTGCCTTCTACAATGACTTTGAAGCCTTTTCCCTTTATTTCCTTTCCGCAGACCTCGCACTCCACTTTCTAACCTCCAATAACTTCTTATAGTAGTTGCAATTTAAATATATTTGGAGGTCCCGAAGTGGGGAGTGACGAAGTTGAGTTCAAGGACATGAAGGAAAATGTGGATATGGCAGAGTACTTGCTTGACAGGTTAAAGCAGCTTGAAGAAGAGTATAGAAGGCTTAAAGAACTTTATCGCCGCCTTGAAGATGAAAAAAGATTCGTTGAAAGTGAAAGAATAAGATATGAACGTGAAGTTAGAAGACTTAGAAGCGAGATTGAAAGATTACGCTCACCACCTTTAATCGTCGGAACTGTTTCCGACATCCTTACTGATGGGAAAGTTGTTGTGAAAAGCTCAACCGGCCCGAAATTCGTTGTTCACACCTCTCAATATATAAATCCAGACGAGCTTAAGCCCGGTGCAAGGGTTGCGTTGAATCAGCAGACTCTTGCAGTGGTCAGCGTCCTCCCAACACCCAAGGATCCAATGGTATACGGCTTCGAAGTTGAGGAGAAGCCGGGGATTACCTATGGAGACATAGGTGGACTTGATAAGCAAATTGAAGAGATCAGGGAGGCTGTCGAGCTTCCTCTGCTGAAGCCAGAGCTGTTTGCAGAAATTGGCATTGATCCGCCAAAGGGCGTTCTCCTCTTTGGCCCACCAGGAACAGGAAAAACTCTCATGGCGAAAGCCGTGGCAACCCATACAAATGCAACATTTATAAGAGTTGTCGGCAGTGAGTTCGTCCAGAAGTTTATAGGCGAGGGTGCCAGACTTGTCAGAGAGGTCTTCCAGCTTGCGAGAGAGAAGTCACCCACAATACTGTTCATCGATGAGCTGGATGCAATAGCAGCAAGAAGAACGAGTAGCGATACAAGCGGTGACAGGGAAGTGCAGAGAACCCTCATGCAGCTCCTAGCAGAAATGGACGGATTTGATGCAAGAGGTGACGTGAAGATCGTAGGTGCCACGAACAGAATAGACATCCTGGATCCGGCAATACTAAGGCCGGGAAGATTTGACAGAATAATAGAGATCCCGATGCCCAACATCGAAGGCAGAATCCAGATATTCAGGATCCATACCAGAAAAATGAAGGTCAGCGATGACGTCGACTTCAACGAACTGGCAAGGCTTACAGAAGGTGCAAGCGGTGCAGATATCAAAGCAATAGTCACAGAAGCAGGAATGTTCGCCATACGCGAAGAGCGCACAAGTGTGACAATGGATGACTTCCTGAGAGCAGTTGAAAAAGTCCTCAAGAAAGATATCAGAGGTGCTCCTGAAGTTAAAGGTGTCATGTTTGTCTAAAACATTCGTCTTAAAGCTCAAACCTGAAACTGCCCGCTTCGGGGCTTCCACCTTTTATTTTGGCTTTAATGTTTAAGCTAATGCTGCTTTTTAGCGTTTGCTTTCCCTATTTCAACATTTATCCCTCCACTCGTCTCCAAGCTTCATACAGACAGTATACTCTGATGATTATCAAAACTTGAAATGAAGATCAGGGATGGAGGAGGAGCTAGGTGGGTGGGCTGAAAAAGCTTAAGGGAGGGGCAGGGTAGTTGTAAAGTAGTTGTAATTTATCTACACGCAAAGCTTAAATAAGATACATAGTCCCTTTTCTCAGGGAGGTGTTGCTATGGGTACGGTAAAACCTGCTTACATCAAGGTAATAGCTCTGGAGCTGCTGAGGAGGTATCCAGATACATTTACTGGAGACTTTAAGCAGAATAAAGAGCTAGTTGCCCAGTTCACAAATATAACCAGCAAGAGAATCAGGAATAGGGTAGCTGGATATATAACAAGAAGAGTAAACAGAGGGTTGGTGGATGTTTGAGGGCATAATTCCCGCCCTTGTAACACCCTTTAAGGAAAATTTCGATGTAGATTTTGAAGGGATAGCTAGGAATCTGGATTACCTGGAGAAGTATGTGGATGCTGTTGTACCGGCAGGCACCACCGGTGAGGCAGCAACCCTCAGCCATGAGGAGCATGTAGAAGTGGTTAGATATGTCTGTGATGTTGCCAGCGTTCCCGTTATCGCTGGAGCCGGGTCAAACTCCACAAGAGAAGCACTATTCCTGGCAAAAGAGGCTGAAAAAGCCGGAGCAACAGCTGCGATGTTTGTAACTCCTTACTACAATAAGCCCAATCCCGAAGGGCTCTTCAGGCATTATAAGGCCATAAGCGATGCTATCTCCATTCCGGTAATCGTATACAATGTTCCCAGCAGAACCGGAATAAACACGACACCTGAAACTGTTGAAAGGCTGGCCAGTATTGAGAGAGTTATAGGCATTAAGGAGGCCAGCGGCAATCTGAAGCAGGTTGCTGAGATCATAAAGAGAACTCCCGACGATTTTATCGTCCTGTCGGGCGATGACTTCATGACTCTCCCAATCCTCCTTATCGGAGGCAAGGGAGTTATCAGCGTGGCAGCAAATGTTGCGCCCCACCTCATGAAAGAGATGTTCAAGGCCTTCAAAGAGGGAGATATTAAGAAGGCAAAGGAGCTGCATTACAAGCTCATGCCGCTCTATGACATTCTTTTCATAGATACCAACCCAATACCCGTCAAGAAGGCTCTGGAGCTTATGGGTCTCGCTGCCGGAAAGCCGAGGCTTCCGCTGGTTGAACTGAGTCAGGAGAAAACTGAGAAGCTGAAGGCGGTTCTTGGATCGCTGGAGCTCATCTAGCTCACTAGTTCATCTAAAACTCATCCGAGCTCATCCACTTAGACGGCAATTTTTTATCCTATAAAAGCAACTTTCACCCATGATCAAGGTAGCTGTAAATGGCGCAGCCGGACGGATGGGGAGGCTGATTGTAAAGAATGTTTCTGAGGATGGCCAGCTCGAACTTGTTCAGGCATTTGATGTTTCTAGAATCGGAGAGGATGCCGGAGAGGTTGCAGGGGTTGGAAAGCTTGGTGTCGCCATTACCAGTGCCTCAGACCTAGAAAAGCTGGATGCAGACATAGTAATAGACTTCAGTGTCCCTGATGGGGCGCTTAACGTTCTTAGGGCTGCCAAGGACAAGGGTGTTAAGGCTGTTGTCGGCACAACTGGCTTCACCCAGGAGCAGAAGGAGGAAATCGAGGAGATTTCCAAGGACATTCCTATTGTACTTTCCCCCAACTTCAGTGTTGGCGTCAACGTTTTCTGGAAGCTCATCGAGAGGGCTGCAGAGCTACTGAAGGGGTATGATGTGGAAATAGTGGAGATACACCATCGCTTCAAGAGAGATGCCCCCAGCGGAACTGCATTAAAGGCAGCAGAGGTCATCAAGAGGGTGATTGGTGAAAGAGAGACTGTATTCGGCAGGGAAGGTGAGGCGCTGAGAGGGGATGAGATAGGAGTGTTTGCCGTCAGAGGTGGAGATGTTGTGGGAGAGCACACAGTCTACTTCATTGGCATGGGTGAGCGGGTCGAGATAACTCACCGAGCCCAGAGCAGAGAGGCATTTTCAAGGGGAGCCATAAGAGCTGCCAGATGGATAGCTGAGGTTGACAAGCCGGGGATGTATAGCATGGATGATGTTCTGGGGCTTTAACTCTTTGTTTTTACCACCTTTTACGACTCTTACAATCTATTTACCTCGCCCAAACTATTTCGCCCAAACAGCAAAATCTTATAAATTCTTTCCAGTTCAGCTTTGGCTATGAACCGTGAACAGAATACAAGTGGAGCAGAAATCTCTGAAATGAAGGTTACCCCCTGGGAAGTTGAAGGGGTTATTGACTACAGCAGGCTCATCAAGGAATTCGGGATGGAAGACTTCTCCACCCTTCTTCCGTTCATAAAAGATCCTCATCCTCTCATGAGGAGGGGAGTCATTTTCGGGCATCGGGATTATAGCAGGATAGTTGATGCCATGAATAGGGGAGAGACCTTTGCAGTCATGTCGGGCTTCATGCCTTCAGGCTTACCCCATCTCGGTCACAAAATGACCATGGATGAAATAATTTGGCACAACAGCCAGGGCGGTATGGCGTTCGTGGGGATTGCTGACATGGAGGCGTATGCTGTGAGAAACCTCAGCTGGGAAAAAACAAAGAAAATAGGGCTGGAATACGTCAAAGCCATAATTGCTTTAGGTCTGAACGAAAACAGCCTGATTTACTTCCAGTCTGCCCACACCGCTGTTAAAGACCTAGCCTTTGAGTTGGGCATCGAGGTGAACTGGAGTGAGCTGAAGGCAATCTATGGCTTTAATTCCGAAACGACCCTCTCAAAAATGATAGTTACTGCAGTTCAGGCAGCAGACATACTACATCCCCAGCTAAAAGAGTATGGTGGGCCAAAGCCCACTGTGGTACCTGTAGGCGCCGACCAAGACCCTCATCTAAGGCTTACCAGAGACCTTGCAGCCAGAGCAAACATCTTTGCCCTGGAAAGGATTGATGGCGGAGCAAGGTTAAGAAGCAGGAAGGGGGAGGAGTACCTGAACAGAGCCAGGGAACATCTTGAGTTCGAATTCGTTGAATATGAAGGGCACCTGGACATAAAAGGGGATTATGGAGAGATTGAGAAGGAAATCAGGGAGATCGAGCTGGAGCTTGGAGGCTTCGCCTTCATACCTCCCGCCTCAACCTATCACAAGTTCATCACCGGCCTTACAGGAGGGAAAATGAGCTCTTCAAAACCTGAAAGCTTCATATCGCTGCTGGAGAGACCAGAGGAGGCAAGGAACAAGGTTATGAAGGCCTTCACCGGCGGTAGAGCAACAGCAGAGGAGCAGAGAAAGCTCGGCGGACAACCGGAAATCTGTGTGGTGTTTGAATTATACACTATCCACCTGATTCAAGATGATGAGGAGTTGAGGGAGATTGAGTCAGCCTGCAGGGAGGGAAGGCTGCTGTGTGGAAAATGCAAGGCGAGAGCAGCGGAGATGATGAAAAACTTCCTGGAAGAGTTGCATGAGAAGATGCATGAGGCTGAAGCAAGGCTGGATATGTACAACATCCTGATGTAATGTAGGGTGATTCCATGTTCCGGGAATTCAGAAAGCAAGTTATTGAAGCGTTGAGCTGCGAGGAGAGGTTTGTTAGAGAGAGTGATCACGCTGATCTTGCATACACAGGAGCATTTAAGATTGCAAAGGAGAGAAAAGAGGAGAAGAGGAGTCCGCAAGAGGTGGCTGAAGAAATTCTCTCAAATCTGGCTTTAGAGATTTATGACTACATCGGGAGTGCCGAGGCGGTTAACGGATACATCAACTTCAACGTCAGCTACGAGTTTCTTGAAGACACCATAGATCTTATTCTGGATGAGGACTGGAACTACGGAAGGCTGAAGCTTGGTGGTGAGGCACTGATAGAGCATACTTCGGCAAACCCCGATGGGCCTTTGCACATAGGCCACATCAGGAACTCCATTATCGGCGATACCCTAGCCAGAATCTTCAGAAAGGCTGGCATAAACGTCACCACCCACTACTATGTCAACGACATGGGAAGACAGGTGGCCCTTGCAGTTCTTGGAGTTAGGAAGTACGGGCTTGGTGATGAGAAGCAGGAGGAAAAGCCTGATCACGCAGTTGCCAAAGCATATATAGCCATAAACAGAGACCTAGAAGGAGACCTTTCGCTGGATGCGGAAGCGGAAAGGCTGATGGTTGAGTATGAAGAGGGCAGGGGAGAGGTTGTTGAAGAGTTCAAAAGAGTTGTGAACGCTGCTCTGGAGGGGATAACAGAAACTCTCCAGATGCTCAATGTGGAGCATGATGATTACGTCTGGGAATCCCAGTTCATCAGAAACGGATATGTGGATAAAGTTCTGAAAGAGCTTGAGGAGAAGGGATTGCTTGTAAAGGATGGAGCTTGGAAAATAGACCTCTCTGATCTGGGTTACGAGAAGGAAGTGGTGGTCAGAAGAGAAAATGGCACAACGCTTTACATTGCCAGAGATATTGCCTACCACCTCTGGAAAAACCAGAATTTTGAAAGAAGCATCAACGTGCTTGGCTCAGACCACAAGCTTTATGGGAGGCAGCTGGGTGACATCCTGAAGAAACTCAACCTCAAACCTCCAGAAATCGTCTTTTTCGAGTTTGTCTCGCTGCCAGAAGGTTCCATGAGTACAAGAAGAGGCAAGTTCATATCAGCAGACGAGCTGATACAGAAAGTTTACGAAGAGGCCTATGAAATTATAAGGGAGAGAGAGTTCAGCGAAAAGGAGAAAAAGGAGGTTGCTAAAGCGGTAGCTGTTGGAGCCATCAGATACGACTTTATCAAGGTTGCCCCTGAAAAGCCAATGGTATTCGACTGGAAGCAAGCTTTGGATTTTGAGAGGCAAACAGCAAGCTACATCCAGTATGCCCATGCCAGAGCATGCAGCATCATGAGGAAGGCTGTAGAAGCAGGAATGCCAGATCTCGAATTCAATCCAGAGATATGCGATGAGATGGAAAGAAAGCTGGTGGTTCTGCTCTCCAAATTCTCCTACATAGTGGAGAGGATAGTTAAGGAACTCCGCCCCAATGTATTCGCAGACTACGTTCTGGACATAGCCATGACCTTCAACGACTTCTACAAGGATCACCCAGTCTTGAAGGCTGAGAGTGAATACAGAATGCACCGCTTGGCAATAGTGGATGCCACACGCGTAACGCTACGGAATGGTCTGGAACTTTTAGGTATAGAGCCCCTTGAAAAGATGTAGGGATACGAGGAGAAAAGAGGCAAATAAGAGGGCTAATGCCGAAAGAATGTAATAATACCTGACTGCCCTGATTATATCTGCTGGTCCCGGCAATCTTCCGCAGTTTATAGCATATACACCTGGCTTTTCAAGCCTCACTCCTAGCAACGCTGCCATACCGCTCATGGGATAGCCACCGTTCAGCTTTACTTTTCTGAACCGAGTAATGCACCTCCAGGCGGAGGGTTTCAGCAGAATAAAGAGAAGGGCAGAGAGTCTTGCAGGTATGAAGTTCAGAATGTCATCTGCCCTTGCAGAGACCATCCCAAAATACCTATATTTCTCATTTTTATAGCCTAGCATTGCATCGCAGATGTTGACGGCTTTATAGAGCATCAAACCAGGCAATCCGAGGATGACGTAGTAAAAGATGGGAGCAAAAAGGCCATCAACAAAGTTCTCGGCTGTGGATTCGATGACAGCACTGGAAAGCTGCGCTTCACTGAGCTTTTCAACATCTCTGCTAACGATCATCGCCACCTCTTCTCTTCTCACTCTATTCTGCTTATTCTGCTCTACATTCTGGCCCACACACCTCAAAGCATGCTCCGCCATACTTCTGATGGATATGCTGGAGAATACAAGGTAAATCTCAGCAATCAGTGAGAGGGAGAAGGGTAAGAGATTAACAGCAAATGTTATTCCCAGAGCGAAAAAAATTACAATTAACAGCACCAGAGCTCCGGCAAATACGTCAGTCCTCCCTCTTCTCGGGTAAATTCTATCCATGAAGCCTGCTAACTTCCCCATCCAGACTACTGGATGGATTTTTGACGGTGGTTCTCCCATCAGAAGGTCTAGGATGATCGCAAGGGATAGCACCAGCATTGATGGAGTTGTGCTGGCAAAATTGAAAATTGAGGCAATGTCAGCAACACCGGCCATAAACGTCATAGACATCATAGGACTCAAACCACGCTTCCAAAGCCCGGTTCAATCAGCACCTCTCCACCTTCAAGTACCAGTTCTCCCCTCAGAATCACAGTGTGAGGGAAAATGGCCTCAAAGCCTTCATAAGGCGTCCACTGGCATAATGAATGAAGTTCAGTAGCCCTTATGATTCTGACATCAGAGAAATCGAACACAGCAAGATTTGCAAAGTTTCCTACCTCTATCTCCCCATAGCTACGAAATCCGAAGATTTTCGCCGGATTTATGGCGATCCTCTCCACCAGATCATTCAGCCCGATCACATGATTTCTGACTAAACTCATCATAAGTGGATACATTGTTTCAACGCCCGGAAAGCCAGAAGCACTTCTAAGTTTATCCTCCTCTCTGTGAGGGGCGTGGTCAGATGCAAGTATATCAAACATGTTGAAATTTTTCAGGAGCATTTCTGCGTTCCCTCTACTTCTGAGAGGCGGATTCACATTGATAAAGCCTTTGAGCCTGTCAAAATCTTCCTTGCTGAGGAGCAGATGGTGTGGAGTGACTTCAGCGGTTGAGGGTGAGGAATGAACGAGCTTAAGAGACTCGTAAAGTGAAACATGGCATATGTGAATGCCAAGCTTAACGACATTCCTAACTGCCTCCAGCTCAGCCATTTCCTTCCTGAAAAGGAAGTTCGGGATATCATTCCCCTCCACATAAGCCGGATCCTCTGCATGAACGGTCAGCAAAACGTCCGTCATACTCCTTGCCTTTCCAAGCTCCTCATAGCTCACCTGATATCTGGCATCAGAATGCTGAAGGAATATCTCGCCGATGGCATGGATTGGAAAATTGCTTCGAATCTCATTCACAATCTGGCGAATATTCGCAACATTATTTGAAGTGAGCCCTAGATTGAGAGAGTAATCAACATAGCTCTTTTTCGATGCCTCCTTAACCCTCCTTTTAAAAACCGCTGGCGAATCAATAAATGGATTCGTGTTGGGCTGATCCACAACAAGACATACTCCGCCATGAAGTGCAGAGAGAGAGCCACTTTTAATTGTCTCCTTATCCCTCTCCTCAAAATCCCTCAGATGAACATGAACATCTATGGCTGCAGGCAGTATCAGACCCTTAATCTTCCGACCATCAATGCCTTTTGATATCTCTTTAATCCTTCCTTCCTCAATTCTCAGGCCCGCTTCGATGATATCTCCCCTGTAAAGCAGTTTTCCTGAAATCAACATCATCAAAAGCTGGAAACAAAGATTTATATACTATTCCACCCGGAAAATTTTAGAGTCATTTAAAGGAGAGATGATTATGAAATCTCTTGTAGAGGAGGCACTTGCACGGGCAGAGATGGAGAAACACAGGGCTCCTGCAGAGAATGTCGAGGATGAAATACTTCAGATGCTGCATGAGCTCAAAACAGTCATCAGGGTAATCGGTGTTGGAGGTAGCGGGTGCAACACCGTTACCAGAATGTTTGAAGAGGGTATCGATGGTGCGGAGCTTATTGCCATAAACACCGATGTCCAGCACCTATACTATACAAAGGCACACAAGAGGCTCCTTATAGGGAAGAGGAGGACAAGAGGGCTTGGAGCCGGAAGCCTTCCTCAGATTGGCGAAGAGGCAGCCAGAGAGAATGAAGAGGAGATAAAGCAGGCTGTTGAAGGTTCTGACCTGGTGTTCATAACATGTGGTCTTGGCGGTGGAACCGGTACTGGAGCTGCTCCAGTGGTTGCTGAAGCATCTCAGGACGCTGGAGCTCTTACAATTGCTGTTGTGACCTTCCCATTCAGCGCTGAAGGAGCTATAAGAAGAGCTAATGCTGAAGCTGGCCTTGAGAGGCTCAGAGAAGTTACTGACACAGTCATCGTCATCCCCAACGACAAACTTCTGGAAGTTGTTCCCAACTATCCCATGCCCCTCGCCTTCAAAGTAGCTGACGAGATACTCATGAGGGCGGTAAAGGGTATCACCGAGCTGATAACCAAGCCAGCTCTGATAAATCTCGACTTTGCTGACGTGAGAACAGTTATGGAGAAGGGTGGAGTTGCAATGATTGGGCTGGGTGAGGCTAGTGGCGAGGACAAAGCTGCTGAAAGTGTGAGAAAAGCCCTGAAGAGCCCGTTGCTGGATGTAGACATAACCGGAGCGAAAGCAGCACTGGTCAACGTTACGGGAGGACCGGACATGACAATAGAAGAGGCAGAGAGCATTGTCGAAGAGATCTACACCAAGATAGACCCGGATGCCAGGATAATCTGGGGTGCTATGGTTGATCCTGAACTTGAGAACACTATAAGGACATTGCTTATTGTAACCGGCGTGAAATCCCCCCAGATACTGGGCAAGAAAGGTTATCCAATCACCAGACGATATGGTATTGACTTCGTGAAGTAGCGGTAAAGTTTAAAATCCCTGCACTGATGGCTGGTTTCATGAACATGGATATCCAGAAAAAGCTCAAAGAATACTACAACGTACTGAAGATGACAAGGAAGCCAGATAGAGAGGAGTTCTCCATGACAACGAAGGTAGCTATAGGAATGATGTTCGTCATTGGTCTTCTAGGCTTTCTTATCTATTTGATATTAGACGTTCTTCCGGGGGCGTTTAAATGAGCAGGTTTTTCGCAGTGAAAACAACAGCAAATCAGGAAAGAGTCGTGGCTAATCTCATGGAGATGGCTGTGAAAAAGTATCAGCTTGGAGTCTACTCCATACTCGCCCCTAAGGAGATGAAGGGGTACATAATTGTAGAAGCTGAAGGTATGGAGGACTTGCTGAGGGCTATTAAGGGCGTCCCCCACGTTAAGGGCGTTGTAAGGGGAGAAGTGACTTTTCAGGAGATTGAGCACTTTCTAACTCCAAAGAAAGCAGCAGAGCAGATAAAAGAGGGATACACCGTAGAAATTGTCTCAGGACCTTTCAGAGGTGAACTGGCCATTGTCAAAAGGGTGGATGAGGCCAAGAACGAGATAACGGTTGAGCTTATGGAAGCTGTTGTGCCGATTCCCGTAACTGTGAAAGCTGATCACGTGAGAATTATAGACAAGAAAGAAGAGGAGGTGTGAAAATGGAGCAAGTGGTTGAAGTACTAGTTCCCGGAGGTAAGGCTTCTCCAGGCCCACCATTAGGACCGGCAATAGGTCCTCTTGGCCTGAACGTAAAACAGGTTGTCGACAAGATAAACGAATTGACAAAGGACTTCGACGGCCTTTCAGTTCCAGTCAAGATAATTGTCCACGAAGACAAGAGCTTTGATGTTGAAGTGGGTGTTCCACCAACATCTGCGCTGATCAAAATGGAGCTCAAGCTGGAGAAAGGCAGCAACCAAACTGGCAGGGAGTTCGTAGGTGATCTGAGCATGGATCAGGTTATAAAGATTGCAAAGATGAAGAAAGGCGAGATGCTGGCGTATTCGCTGAAAGCAGCGGTAAAAGAAGTGCTGGGGACCGCAGTTTCCATGGGTGTGAGTGTCGAAGGTAAACATCCCAAGGAAGTTCAGAAGCTCATCGACAAAGGAGCCATAGAAATTCCTGAGGAATAACTTCCAAATTCTTTATATAATTCTTTAACGCTATTATATAGGAGGTAAAGCAGGATGGACGACCGTACACTTCAGATAATCGCAATAGTCCTGGTTTTGTTTGCAGTTCTCTCTCTACCAAGCATGCCGATGCATATGAACTCCTCACTGAACACTATAATATTGATAGCTGCTGTTTTTCTTCTCCTGTATCCATATTTGAAGGGTGAGGTTGAAGAAGCCCAAGAAACTGAGGTGGAGGCATCTTACCCTCCCGCAGAGAAGTCCGGAGGCACATGTCTTCCCGACAGACTCAAGAAGCTTCTGAGCGAAGATGAAGCCATGATTATTGAGATAATTGGCGAAAATGAAGGTATAACTCAAGATTCCCTGCACTTCAGGACAGGATTTTCCCATTCCAAGCTCTCAACACTCATGAAGAAACTTGAGGAAAAAGACCTGATTGTCAGAGAAAAATTCGGGAAAACCTACAAGGTTTATCTGGCTGATTGGGCCAGAGAAATTTTTGAGAGTTCTGGCTCCTCCCGTTCTGATACCTAGTAAATGTTTAATTATGCTTAGCAGCCAACAATCCACTAGCTATGGTTCGAGCAGAAGATTATAGTTAAAAATGAATTGTTAAAAATATTTTTGCATTACACAGAACTCATCAGCAATATCCCGTAAGCAAAGGCGGCAACGAACAGGAGCATTAGAAGCCAGTTTACAGCTCTCCTGTTCTTTGCACCAAAATCGGTGTCCAGAACTATTGCTCTTACACCATTGAATGCATGGAATGTCACCGCAAGGAGTAGAAGTGTGTAAATTGCCTTGAAGCCTGCATCCCTGAACCTCTCTACTACGTTCTCGTAAGCCAATGCGTCATGGGTTGAGAAGTGGGTCACATAAAGATGGATGGCAATCAGCGCAGCCAAGAGCAATCCGGAAACCATCTGGAGTATCCATGCCGCTGGTTCAAGCACACGCCTAGTGTGCATCCCCTCAAGCTCATCCATTTATCTCACCCCCACCACGAAGTTGTACATGGCAACGCTGGCAATTATCCACAGGATTGCTGTGATAAGATAGGCTGCGTACAGCATTGCTTTCCGAGCTTCATAACCGATACCGAACTCATTGAGAACAACCCTAATCCCATTGACTCCGTGGAAGATGGTGGCGAGAAGTAGAAGTATGTCAAATGGCAGAAAAGCTGGAGAGACTGTGGTGGCTATCAGCGATTCATAAACCTCCTTTCCGAGCTTCAGAGATGTGAGGTAGCTGAGATGCATCAGCAGATAAATGAATAGCACTAAACCCGTCAATCTGTGGAGGCTGAACGATATGCTCTGAAGACTTCTCCCCCTGACTCTGAACCAATCAGCCACACTCATAAAATCACCTTCTTTATGGCGTGCAGAGCCGTTCGAATTCTCATTTTCTGGACGGCTTTGGCAGGTTCAACTTTTTTCGGGCAGACCTCGCTGCACTCAGCAGCAAAATGGCATCTCCAGACACCGTTGTCTCCACACACCGCTTCATACCTCTCTTCCTTTCCCTCATCTCTGCTGTCCGCAATGAAGCGCCATGCAGCAGTTATTGCAGCGGGGCCGAGATAATCACTTCTTGTTGCCGCTGCGGGACATACTGAGTAGCACGCTCCACACTTTATGCAGAGGCTGAAGGTATAGTAGCTCTTCATCTGTTTCGGTGTCTGAATCAGCTCAACCGGATTCTCGTAGTTATCATCATTCCTTATAAGGTAGGGTTTAACAGCCTCGTGCTTCCTGAAAAAGCCTTCAAAGTCGGTAACAAGGTCTTTTATCACTCTGAAGTTATCTATAGGTTCTATGTCCAGCTTTGAGGAATTCACAGAAGATATCTGGGTTTCACACGCCAGAACTGGCTTTCCGTTCACCTTCACAGCGCAACTTCCGCACACACCCATCCTGCATGAAGCCCTGAAAGCGAGACTTCCATCCAGATTCTCCTTGATGTAGAATAAACCTTCTAGAAGAGTCATCCCTCTGAAAACTGGAACTGCAAAGCTCTGCCAGTAGTCTTTTTCGCCGTCAAACCTGCGGATGTTAAAGATCACCTTCATCAAACCACCCCTCGCTAACACCTCGCTAATACTTCCTTTCCACCGGCTGCCATTTCGTTATTGTGACAGGAATGTACTCCAGCTTTGGCCCATCGGGAGTGTAGTAAGCGAGGGTATGCTTGAGCCAGTTCTCATCATCTCTCTCTGGATAGTCCAGCCTGTAGTGAGCTCCTCTGCTTTCAGTTCTTGCAATCGCCCCCGCAGCCACCGCCTCTGCCAGATCAAGCATGAAGCCAACTTCAAAGGCGTAAATCATATCGGTGTTGAACTTTCTCGTGTTGTCAGCAATTTCGACATTCCTGTACCTCTCCTTGAGCTCCAGAATCTTCTTGAAACCCTCTTTCATCCCGTTGCCATCCCTGAAAATCCAGAAGCTGCTATCCATAACCTCATTCAGCTCCTTTTTTATCTGATACGGGCTCTCATCCCCACTCCGGCCCAAGAACTCATCAAATATCCTCTTCTCCTCCTCTCTGTAAATGTCGTCATCCACGTGTCTCAGTTCTGTCGACAGAGCATATTCTGCAGCTTTCTCCCCTGCAACCCTGCCGAAAACTAGGCATTCAGCAGTTGAATTGCTGCCAAGTCTGTTGGCTCCATGAATGCTAATGCAAGCTACCTCGCCTGTGGCGTAAAGCCCTTTAACTGGCGTTTCACACCACATGTTGGTATGAACCCCTCCCATAGTGTAGTGGGCAACTGGTCTGACAGGAATAGGTTCTTCAACCGGGTCTATGCCTGCAAACTTCTTTGCTGCCTCTCTGATTAATGGTAGCCTCTCCTCAATTTTCTCCTCCCCCAGATGGGTTAGGTCAAGGGCTATATATGGGCCGTATTCGCTCTCTATTCCCCTTCCCTCTATTATCTCCCTCCACATTGACCTTGCCACAACGTCTCTCGGGGCCAGCTCCATGCGTTCCGGAGCGTAGCGCTCCATGAACCTCTCTCCGTCTTTGTTTCTCAGATAACCGCCTTCACCTCTGCATGCTTCAGTCATCAGAATGCCTGAAGGCACCAAACCAGTAGGATGGAACTGGAAGAACTCCATGTCTTTAAGCGGGACTCTGCATCTATATGCAATCGCCATTCCATCGCCAGTAACCTGATGGCTGTAGGTTGTGAAGCCGAAAAGCCTTCCTGCACCGCCAGTGGCCAGGATGACTGCTTTCGCTTCAAAGAGAACCAGATCACCGCTTTTCAGCTCTATGGCAATTATCCCCCTGGCGGCTCCATCCTCGATAACCAGATTGGTCATGAAGTATTCATCATAACGAACTATGTTGGGGTACATCAGCGTTCTTTCATAAAGCGTGTGAACTTCATGGAAACCTGTCCTGTCGGCAGCAAAAACAGTTCTGTTGAAGCTCTGCCCACCAAATGCTCTCTGGGCTATCCTGCCATCTTCAGTCCTGCTCCAGGGACATCCCCAGTTGTCAAGCCTGAGGATTTCCTTGGGCGATTCTCTGACGAAAAACTCGACGGCATCCTGATCAGCGAGAAAATCCGCACCCTTGACAGTATCCCAGGCATGAAGGTCGAAGCTATCCCCTTCTCTCAGTACAGCAGCAGTCCCACCTTCTGCACACACACTGTGGCACCTGATCGGATATGTTTTTGAAATCAGTGCTATGCTGAGCTTTTTGCTTTTCTCAGCAGCTGCAATGGCTGCTCTTAAACCGGCAAGACCGCCCCCAACTATTACTATGTCGTGGTGCACCCTCATAGCTCTCCCTTCTGTCCCATCTATTCCTTCTTTACCACCTTCTCCACAATTTTAGCAACTTCCATGGGGGTTCTTCCCACCTCAACGCCAGCTTCGTTGAGGGCCTTAATCTTTGACTCCGCTGTCCCTCTACCACCTTCGATTATTGCTCCGGCGTGACCCATCCTCTTACCGGGAGGGGCAGTTATGCCAGCTATGTACCCAACCACAGGCTTACTCATACTCCCCGCAATGAATTCCGCTGCTTCCTCTTCATCAGTCCCACCAATTTCACCTATCAGAACAACCGCTTCCGTCTCATCATCCTCCTCAAAAAGCTTCAGCACGTCAACAAAGCTCAGACCAACGATTCTGTCTCCACCGATTCCGATAACCGTGGACTGACCAATTCCAAGCATTGAGAGGTTATACGCCACCTGATAAGTTAGCGTACCGCTCCTAGACACTATCCCCACCTTTCCGGGCTTAAAAATCTGCGTGGGCATGATGCCAAGATGCGTTTTCTCGACGCTTATTATCCCGGGACAGTTGGGGCCAATAAGAGTTGCTCCCGCTGCTCTAACTCTTTTGTACATTTTCAGCTCATCGTGGACGGGAATGCCTTCTGTTATACACACCACAACATCGATACCAGCATCCACTGCCTCCATAACTGCATCGGCAGCAAAGGGAGCTGGAACGAAGATTACACTTGCATTGGCTCCTCTCTCCTCTACTGCCTGCCTCACCGTATCGAATACCGGAACGCCAAGAACAGTGTTGCCTCCTTTGCCAGGTGTAACGCCGGCAACTATCCTTGTCCCGTACTTCAGCATTCTCTCCGCATGAAAAGACCCCTGAGAGCCTGTTATTCCCTGAACAACCACCTTTGTGTTTTCATCAACAATAATGGCCATAAGCTCACCTCGCCAGTTCAACAGCTTTTTTCGCTCCTTCTTCCATTGTCTCTACAACATAAATGCCTATACCGCTTTTCTTAACGAACTTCTGAATGATTTGTCTGCCCTCCTCCTCATTCGTGCCAGCTAGCCTCAGCACAATAGGCGTTGAAACTTCCATATCTGAAAAGGCCTTAACCAAGCCGTTGGCAACCTCATCACACCTAGTTATACCGCCAAATATGTTCATGAAGATGACCTTGACGTTTTCATCCATCAAAATGGTGCTTATGGCTTCCTTGACCACTTCACTGCTGGCTCCCCCTCCTATGTCCAAGAAGTTGGCCGGCTTCCCGCCTTCAAGATAGATCAGATCCATGGTTGCCATTGACATACCTGCGCCGTTGGCAATAACACCAATATTTCCGTCCAGTTTGACGTAATTCAGGCCTTTTTCGTCGGCTATCCTCTCAAGCTGATTCACTTCAGTGTAATCCCTCAGCTTCTCAAGCTCTTTGTGGCGGTATAACGCATTGTCATCGATGTTGAGTCTTGCGTCAGCAGCAATCATCTCTCCAGATTTTGTAACCACAAGGGGGTTGATTTCGGTAAGTTCAGCCTCATATTTGACAAGAATGCTGTAAAGGGATTTTATTATGGCCGTAACCTGTTTGAAATACTCCTTTGGCATACCAGCAGCGTAAAGCACATTTCTTATCTGGTAATCCCAGAGGCCGTATATGGGATCGACTGTTACGCTGGCTATTCTGTCGGGATGCTCTGCAGCTATCTCCTCGATATCCATACCGCCAACACTGCTGACTATCAGTGTGAAGCCCTTTCTACTCCTATCCAGCGTGAAGCCCACGTACATCTCTTTATCAATGGCAAGCTGTTCCTCCACATAGATTTTGCTGACCAGATGCCCTTTAATGACCTTCCCGAAAAGTTCTCTGGCAAGCTCTTCAGCCTCTTCAGCACTATTGGACAGCTTTATTCCTCCTGCCTTGCCTCTCCCACCTACAAGAACCTGAGACTTCAGAACGACCTTGCCACCGAGTTTTTCAGCAATTTTGCGCACATCATCCACACTTGTAGCAACTTCACCCTTTGCAATCGGTATGCCATGTTCAGAAAAGATTTGCTTCGCCTGATACTCGTGCAGCCTCATGTCATCACCCTTAATAATTAATAACACCGACAATAGGCGAAGATACTTATCGTTTTCTGTTTAGAGCTTTAGAAGCTTTAGAATCCTAGAGCAGCCTTTAAGGCTCTAAGTTCTTCATTAATTTTAGTTACATTCGCCCCCACAATTTCCAGCACATTGTTTTCACATTTGAGGAGTGAAGCAAATCTTTCCAGCGGGAAACCGGGAGTTGAAAGGGGGAGGTTGTGCAGCTCTCTTTTATCTCCTCCCCTCCTTTTACTCCCACCCCAGTGAATGCTTTCCACCATCCAGTTTCTCGCTTCTGCAAGGCCAGCTTCAAGCTTCTCTTCGCTGAATTCTGCCATTGCCCAGAGCAGAGATGTGTTCAGAACAACAGGCACTCTTGAAGCAAACACTTCGAGTTCTTCAAAGCTTGCCGGAAAAAAGCCTTTTCTTCCCACTTCCACTGCAGCCCCAAAAGGGATGGATTTCAGGGCATCCCTTACATAATCCAGAAATTCATCAATTTCTCTCCGAGCTCTCCTGCCGGAATGCAGAATAATCAGTGAAGGTTCAGCGAAAGAGAAGAATTCCGCAATCCAATTAGCTTCATCCAGATAATCCTCATTCCCCGGCCGAATGCCTTTGCCCGAATATAAAACATGCAGAAAGAGCTGGAAATCATTTTCAGTTATGAAATTTTTCAAAGCCCTCCTAACATCCGGATTGAACACTTTATCCAATCTGGCAGCCACATGATAGTCTATGCTGAATTCTAGGATTGTGAAATCAGAATGGTGCCTCCTGAGCCAGAAAGCATCTTTTATTATGGAGTGCATTTTTCCTTCCAGCTCAATGCACGGGTTCCACCCGAATTGCATACCTTCAGTTTTCTAAGAACCTATAAAAGTTTTTCAAAGAAGCTCATTATAAAAAACATACTTTAAAATCTGATAGAATGCTGGAAGTTGATTAATTTAACAAATATTTATATTGCATATATTATACCGAAAGAGTTATATACACATTTCAAGCTCATACCTGTAATATGGGAAGATTCCTCAAAAATGCGAAAAAGTGTCGTAAAAAAGGAAATGCGATAATAGCGGAAATAAAAGCAGTATCGCCCACCCTCGGCGATTTGCTGAATGGTAGAAGCATTAGTGAGCTCGTTGATGCATATGAAGGTGGCAGAGCGTGTGCAATCTCATATATCACCTCACCTTCCTTTGGAGGCAGCCTGAAATCTCTTCAAGAGATATGCAGCATTACCGGGCTTCCGGTTCTGAGAAAGGATTTCGTGAGAAATCGGAAGGAAGTTGAGGTGACCGCTAAGGCGGGGGCTGATGCAATTCTGCTCATTGCCAAAATCCTGAAAGAGGAAACCATGGACTTCGTCGACCTAGCAAAAGAATGTGGTCTTGATGCCCTTGTGGAAATTCACAGCCACCAAGAGCTTAGATACATCGATAGTCTGGAGCTTGGAGGGATAAATAATCGGGACATTCTATCACCGGAGAACGTGGATCTTGGGATAAGCCTAAGACTATCACCTCTAATGAGGGAGAAATGCGAATTTATTGTAGGAATGAGCGGAATAAGGAGTGTTGAAGATCTAAAAGCCATTTTGAGCTACTGCGATGCCGCACTTATAGGAACGCACTTCATGCTTGCACCAAACCCCGAAAAAGAGGTCAGAAGGTTTGTGGAGGTATAAATAGGTGTATAAATGATGGATGGGATTAAGATGCTAGAAATTGTTGTGAACGGTGAAATCAACTTTGATGATGCAAAAAATCTCATCAATGAGCTTGTGCTTTCCGACGAAATAAGGGCTGCTGCAATGCTGGCGGCTCTGGAAGCGAAGGGCTACGATGCAGAGGTGCTGGCAGGATTTGCAGAGTATTTGAGAGAGAACATGGTGAGGATCGATGCCAAAGCAGAGCTGGACACCTGCGGAACTGGTGGTGACGGCAGCTCCACGATAAACGTGAGCACAGCAGTCTCAATCCTGCTTTCTTCTGTCATGAAAGTGGCAAAGCACGGTAACAGAGCCGTAACGTCAAGCAGTGGGAGCTCAGATGTCCTTGAAAGGCTGGGAATTCCTGTTCCACCTCCCGAAAAAGCTGCAGGTATGCTCGAAGCAGTTAACTACGTTTTTCTGCACGCCCCTCTATACCACCCTGTCCTCTCCAGAATAATGCCCATCAGACGAAAACTCGGAATTAAAACTATTTTTAATCTCCTAGGCCCTCTCTGCAATCCTGCACTGCCTGATAGACAGATTATAGGATGCAGAGGGGAAGTCGTTCAGATGATGGGAGAGGCAATGCAGATTGTAGGCATAGAAGGGCTGGCAGTTGGTTCAAGCTTGGATGAGGTGAGCCCGGAAGGCTACACGCTGGTGGCGGAGGTTGAAAGGCAGCGAGAGGTTGAAGTTTACACCATCTCACCTTCCGAGTTCGGAGTGGAGGAGTTCAGGGTTTCCAGAGTGGTTTGCAGCAGCAGTGAAGAGAGTGCAGCTAGAATTGAGGCAGTTTTCAGAGGAAGGAAAGGATACGATAGGGAATTCATCCTGATGAACGCTTCTGCAGCCCTCTACGCTGCTGGAAGAGTCTCTGATTTCAGAGAGGGATATCAGGTGGCCAAGAATCTCATCGACAATGGAATTGCAGTTAAAAAGCTGGAAGAACTGAGGAAATATGGAGGATATGGAGGATACGGGTGACATGGAAAAGCTGGATTACGTTGATCCCGTAAAGCTATATGCAGCCGTCAGAGAAGAAGGCTACTCCTTCATTCTGGAAACCAAGGAGAAAATAGGCAGACATCGCTACACCTTCATTGGCTTCGCCCCCGAATTTGTGGTTGAAGTGAAGGATGGGCTTCTTTTCAGGGAGCTTGAGGATAAAATGGGCGAAATGGTTGATGAAATAAGCAGCAGGACGAAAAAAATGTCACATGGAAACAGAAGGTTCTCAGGGGGGTTTGTGGGATTTGCAGCATATGATGCTGCTCATCCCTACATTGGAATGAAAGTCAAAACGCCTTCAGTGTTCGGATATTATACCAGCTATTTCATAGTGGATCACGTTGCAAGACATGTATTCTTCAGTGGGAAAGATGTAGATTGTAAGAACATCATCAGAAAAGCCAGAAAGATTGAGCTTGAAACATTTGAGCCCGAATCCCACATTGCGTCATGTGATGCAGAATCCCATGAATTCCTTGAGATGGTTGAGAAAGCGAAGGAGCACATTTATGCTGGAGATGTATTTCAGGTGGTCATATCCCGGAAGTATGATGTGGAGACGAATCTCAGCCCATTTCAGGCTTATTTAAGGCTCAGGGAAGTAAGTCTCAGTCCCTACATGTTTCTGCTTGAGTTCGATGATGTTTCGCTTTGTGGCGCATCTCCTGAAACCCTCGCATCAATTTTCAATGGAAAGATGATAGTGAACCCTATCGCCGGAACCATCAGGAGGGGTGATAATAGCAGAGAAGATGATGAGCTTGCTGCCAGGCTGCTGAATGACGAGAAAGAAAGGGCTGAACATGCGATGCTGGTTGATCTGGCCAGAAACGACGTTAGAAAGGTGTGCAGAGCAGGAAGTGTGAAGGTGGAGAGGTTTATGGATGTTATAAAGTACTCCCATGTCATGCACATAGAGAGTACCGTTACAGGAGAACTTACAACATCGCACTTTCAGGGCATTGAGGCTGCTTTTCCCGCCGGAACTCTTACCGGGGCACCTAAAGTCAGGGCCATGGAGATTATTTCAGAGATCGAGAGGAGCAACAGGGGCGCTTATGGCGGTGGTGTGGGATATTTCTCCACCAACGGAAACGCCGACATGGCCATAGCAATTAGAATGGTGGAGTTCAGAAATGGTAAAGCGGTAGTAAGAAGTGGTGCTGGAATCGTTGCCGATTCGAAGCCAGTGAAGGAGTTTCACGAGACAGAGAGGAAGATGCTTCCAGCTTTGAAGGCCCTGGGGATTGATCGTAACAAAGGTGTTGGTGAAATATGATAGTGATAGTAGACAATAAGGATTCATTCGTCTGGAATATAGCCGAGTATGTTTCGTATTTCGACAGAGTGAAGGTTATTCCATCCTCAACTCCACTTGGGGAGATTAAAAAGCTGAATCCTGATGGCGTCATCATATCTCCTGGTCCGGGAGAGCCATTCGGTAAGGATTCCGGTAATTCTCCCGAAGTTGCTGCGGAGTTTCAGCCGCTTCTTGGAATCTGTCTGGGTCACCAGATTGTTGCTGAAGTTTATGGCGGAGAAGTTGGGAGGGTGAAGCCTGTCCATGGAAAGCAGAGCAGAATTTTCCACAGAAAAAAGGGCGTTTTTCGAGACCTCCCTAATCCGTTTCTTGCAGGTCGCTACCATTCACTTGCCATTAAAAGAGTTCCAAAGGGATTCAGCATCACGTCCGTCTCTGATGATGGAGTGGTGATGTCCATCGAATCGAGGAAGTTAGACGTCATCGGCCTTCAGTTCCATCCTGAGAGCGTTCTGACACCTCACGGGATGAGAATAATCAGTAACTGGGTGAGAGAATATGTTGGTAAAGATTTGCGGAATAAAAAGCATTGAAGAGGCAGAAATGGTGGAAATGGCTGGAGAAGCTGGAAAAGCTGAAGGAGCAGACTTTATAGGAGTCGTTGTAAAGAGCAATTCAAGAAGGAGTGTAAGCCTAGAAAGAGCAGCAGAGATAATTGGATGCTTTGACAACGTTATTTTGGTTTCAAACAGCACTGCTCTCATAGATTATCAGGAAATTGCATCTCTGGAACCTGCAGGATTGCAGATCCATACTGAGGCGGAGATAGATGTTGACTTCGATGGGCTGATTATAAAAGCCGTTACTGTTCCAGCAAGCTCAACGAATCCTGAGAGAGATGCAAAAGCAATTTTGAGGTTTGCTGAGAGATTTGATGTAGATTACTACCTTCTGGACAGTGGATGCGGCACAGGAATAATGCATGATCTTAGAGTCAGTAGAATCGTCGCTGCAAATCTGCCAGTGATACTTGCAGGTGGCTTAACTCCTGAGAACGTGAAAGAGGCTGTAAGTTTCGTCAAACCTGTAGGGGTTGACGTGTCATCAGGTGTTGAAGAAAACGGAGTTAAAAGTGTGGAAAGAATCAGAAAGTTCCTAAATGCGCTGAGATCGTGAGCTTTTTTGACAGATTGAGCTACTCTATCACTTTGTCAATTATTTATCCCACTCAGCCCCTCCTCCATCCCGTAGCTTCATCAATTTAGATTTATTTTATATATTTAATTAAAATAATTCTTATGTTATAATTTCTTAAATCCTAACAAACCCATCCCCTAACCTTGCTACCCTACCCTTCTTTACCAGTCTTTCCAGATGCTTCTCAACCATAACCGTTTCAAAATGCCTGAAAATCTCCTGGGGTTCTGGGAATTTCCAGTAGACTATTCCTTTCCCAACCAGATTCTCGCTGCTCTCTTCAGAAGATAGCAAATTCAAAATTTTGTTTTCTCTCTCCTGTATCTTCTCAAGATAGCTCTTTAGACCTTCTACAATTTTCTCCTTCCCACTGACAACTCCCTTATGGCTGGAAATAACCAATTCAACCTCCTCATCATCAACGATTTTCATCACTCTGGTTATCGATTCTACAAACTCTTCAACATTGCAATCCAAACAGCCATACCAAGGGCCAAAAGACGTGAGATCGATGTCTCCAAGATATATCAACTTGAAATTTCCGTTTTGAATTAAAAAACAAGAATGGCCAGCGGAGTGGCCAGGAGTGTGGATTGCTCTTACAACGGTCTCACCTAGTTCAAATTCCTCCCCATCGCCGAAGCGAACATCTATTCCTGAAAAGGCAATTTCCTTAAACCTTTCCTCAAACCATAATTTTATGAACAGATTCACAAGCTCATCTGGCAAACCGTACCTCCTTTTGAACTCATCGAAGGATTCTGCAGCTTCAGCATCTAGCTCATGAACGCATATCTTGGAATCCAGCAGACCGTTATAGGCTATGTGATCCTCATGCCAGTGTGAGTTCAGGATGAAGTCCGAGGTATCCAGTTTTAGCTCTTTGAGTGTTCTCCCAGCTCCAGTGTCAATCAAACAGCTTTTTTCATCCTTTATCAGCAAACAGTTGCAGAATGGATATTTACCACCATTCTCACCTTCAACAAAATAGATGTGTTCGCTGAGCTTCTGCATGGTGAAAGCTAATTTTACAAATAGTTAAAATTATCGGTTACCGATACAATTTTATCTTCAAATGTTGTGAAATCAGTTACTAGTGAGGGGGTGACATGGACGTAAAAAAGGCGGCACTATTGGCTGCAACAATGGCCTCATTTCTCACACCCTTCACAATTTCCTCAGTAAACATCGCGCTGCCAGCAATAGCCAGTGAGTTAAAGATGGATGCTATCCTGCTTGGCTGGATAGCCACATCCTATCTGCTTTCGGCTGCGGTTTTTCTGGTTCCATCAGGCAGAATAGCTGACATAAAGGGAAGAAAGAAGGTGTTTGGCTTAGGAATTTTCATTTTTGTAATTGCCTCTCTCTTTGCTGTGCTATCATTCTCCGCTGAAATGCTCATCGCTGCCCGAACCCTTCAGGGAATTGGAAGTGCTATGATATTCGGGACAGGCATGGCCATACTCACATCAGTATATCCGTCGGATGAGAGGGGGAAGGTTCTTGGGATTAATGTTGCAGCAGTTTATATCGGCCTCAGCCTCGGCCCATTCCTTGGAGGGGTTCTGACCCAGCATTTTGGATGGAAGAGCATATTTCTGCTAAACATCCCTCTGGGAGTAATAATCCTCCTAATGCTACGAGAGCTGAAAGGAGAGTGGGCTGAGGCCGAAGGAGAGGAGTTCGATTTTATCGGTTCTGCCATCTATGGCATCATGCTCTCCTCCCTGATCTTTGGTCTCACTGAGGTCAAGTTCATGGAACCGCTGATAATTCTCAGCATCCTGAGCTTTTCCGCTTTTCTAATATGGGAGAGCAAAACTAAGCACCCAGTTCTTGAAATAGGCCTGTTCAGGAGGAATACAACCTTCACCCTTTCAAACCTTGCAGCTTTGCTTAATTATAGCGCTACATTCGCTGTGGGTTTTCTTCTTAGCCTATATCTTCAGTATATCAAGGGATTTGGTCCGCAGGAGGCTGGCCTTATACTGATTTCCCAGCCCGTTGTTATGGCGTTGCTGTCACCTATGGCAGGATGGCTTTCTGACAGAATCGAGCCAAGAACAGTTGCATCAGCAGGTATGGCCATTATAACTGTAGGATTGCTGATTTTCTTCAATTTGGATGCAAATACTCCCCTTTCAATTATAGTACCAACTCTGATGCTGCTGGGTTTCGGTTTCGCTCTGTTTACTTCTCCCAATGCAAACGCCATCATGGGTTCAGTTGAAAGAAGGTTTTACGGAATTGCTTCTGCAACGCTCGGCACAATGCGTCTGCTCGGTCAGATGTTCAGCATGGCAATAGTGATGTTTATATTCTCCACCTACATCGGAAAGGCTGAAATAACTCCTGCCACGTATCAACTTTTACTTGAAAGCACGAAAATATCGTTTGCCATTTTTTCTATTCTCTGCTTTATTGGAATCTTTATTTCGTTAGGAAGAGGAAAGATTAGAGAATAGTCCAAGAAACTCTCGATAACACCTGAATCCGAAGCCTTAAGTCTGTGAGCGGATCACTACAATTAGATAAGTACTTCTCTGAATTTAGATTGATTTCAGATTAAAAGTTAAAGTAATCAGAGTTCATAAAAATTTCATAAAACGCCGAAAAATAATTAATAGCTACTCAACCAGAACAGCATTTATTATTCCTTCCTGGCTGGGTCTGTTGGTAACTCTCGCCTTACCTAGGCTTGTCTCGATTATGGCCCCTCTGGTAATGACGTTTCTCCTTGCATAATGTACATGGGCAGGATTGCTGACAACATTCCTTATCTCAGCTCTGACGACCTTACCTTCAGACGGTACATAGACATTGGCGTACATGTCCCTGACCAGCTTTATCTTGATGTTACCGCCTCTTGCCCTCTCCTTCTTGATTTTTCTCTCGCCTATAAGGGTCTCCACCTGAACTCTGCCCAACTCATACTTCCTCTTCTTTCTGTGAGCCTTGAGGAGCTTGCCTGTATAACTTCTCCTGCTTCTACCCTGCCAGATCATCGTTATCACCGCTCCTTTGCCCTTCACACTGAGCTATTTAAATATTTTTGCATGCAGGACTATCCCAAGAATCTCGGTATCAGGCCTTGAAGCATCATGCAATCAGCTATAACCAGCGCTGCCATGGCTTCCAGCACAGGAACAGCTCTGGGAACTATGCAGGGGTCGTGTCTGCCCCTCACAGAAATATCCACATTCTCCCCATGAAGTGTAACGGTTTTCTGAACCTTCGCTATGCTCGCTGTAGGCTTGATGGCAGCTCTAATAATTATATCCTGTCCCGTGCTGATGCCTCCAAGCACACCTCCGGCATTATTGCTGAGAAATTTGATGCCTTTCTCCCACCTCATCCGGTCGTTGTGCTCACTGCCTTTCATTTTAACCGCTCTAAAGCCTGAGCCTATTTCAACTCCCTTAACTGCAGGAACACCCATGAAGGCAAAGGCAAGATATGCGTCGAGCTTCCAGAATACCGGCTCACCCAGTCCGGGGGGCACACCGGATATTATCACTTCAGCAACCCCCCCAACACTGTCTCCCTCTTTTCTTGCCTCAACGATCCTCTCCACCATCTGCTTCTCTGCTTCGCTGTCAGGGCACCTCACGTCGCTCTTCTCTGCCCTAGATGCAATTTCATCTAGGGTTAAACCAGAGACATCACACTCTATTCCTGCTACCTCTTTGGTGTAACCCACCACCTTGATTCCGAACATTCCCAGAAGTTTCTTTGCAATAGCCCCGCCTGCGACTCTCGCAACAGTCTCTCTGGCAGACGCCCTTCCACCCCCCCTCCAGTCTCTGATCCCATACTTGGCGTAGTAGGTGTAATCGGCATGACCCGGGCGGAAAATATCTTTAATCTCCTCATATGGCCTTGAATCAACATCTCTGTTTTCCACCATCATAGTTATTGGCGTGCCCAGAGTTTTCCCCTCGAAAACACCCGAAAGAATTCTGACTTCATCTTTTTCCTTCCTTGGAGATGCCAGCCACCCTCCTGGTTTTCTCCTGTCAAGCTCCTTCTGTATATCCTCTTCACTCAGCTCCAGACCAGCAGGACAGCCATCGACAATGCATCCTACCGCCCTTCCATGACTCTCTCCGAAGGTGGTAAGCCTGAAGAGTTTTCCAAAGGTATTTCCAGTCATCAGACATTTCTTTCGGGAAAGAATTAATAACGTTTTCATTGAAAACATTTTTAAGATTTATTTTCACGTCACTGGAAAAAGTTAAATTCACCTTAACCATAAATCCAACAATGCACCTAGAAGACATCTTCAAAATTTTCAGTGGACGGAAAAGAGACGTTCTTTACTGTCTGCTCAATGGCAGAGAGACAGATATACCGCCCTCGACCTTTTCAGTTACTCTCAAACTATTCAGAGAGAGAGGAATCGCTGAGGGCAATAACTTGACGGATAAAGGTATGATGTACTGTCACCTTCTTGATAAGATTGAGGAAAGTACAGAAGTCATAGAAAAGCTCTGCAGCTTCTTTTCAGATCATATTATTAGAATCCCATCGCCTCTGATTCCCAGACTATGGGAACTGAAGGAAGTTGAATTTCTCGAAACAAAAGAGAGTCTGGAAGAGCTCCAGAGAAGGGTAGACGAAATTATAATGCAGAGCAACAATGTCAATGTTATATCAGAAAGCGATGCTCTGGGTTTTATAGAATATTATCTCCACTTCATGCTCCATATTATGGAAAACGTTCAACTTGTCAGAAGTTTGACAACTAGAGAAGTGTTAGAAATCCTTCTCAACAGATACAAGGACTTTCCGTTCAACAAACTCAAGAAACTCGAAATAAGAGTAGTTGATGAACCAACATACATGGGACTGACTGTCACCGAGAAATACATGACTCTCAACTTCCATAAAAGCAATGGGAGCTATGATTTCACAAAGGATACCTTTTCATCATCTCCAACAGCCATAAAGTTCGCAACAGACCTTTTCAACTATTTCTGGGACAGAGCCACACCAGCCTTTAAAAATGGGGAGTTTTTTATTTGATGGTTTAATATACTTCAAACAAATTCTCAAACAAATTCAACATCCGCACCAATTTTTCTCAGCACATCGTAATATTTCGGAAAGGATACGCTGACAGCCTCACAGTTTCTCACGATTACTTCCCTTTCAGCCACCAGTCCCAAAAGGGAAAATGCCATGGCAAGCCTGTGATCTCCCAGTGAATCAGCAACGCCACCCTTAACCTCACCACCCTCAACCTCAAACCCGTCAGGTAGCTCTTTTGCCTCCACTCCAAGCCTTTTGAGATTATCAACCACTCCCTTGATCCTGTCCACCTCTTTTAACCTCAGGTGAGGGGCGTTCACTACTGCCGTTCTTCCCTTTGCAACGGCCCCCAGCACGGCAATTGTAGGGGCGAGGTCAGGTGTGTCGGAGCAGTCCACCTCTATCCCCTCCAGCTCTGATTTCTCTGTAGTTATAACCCCCTTCTCTCTGTCCCATCTGATTTTTCCACCCATCTGCCTTACTATATCTACAATTCTCCTATCGCCCTGCTTGGAGTCAAACATGCCTGTTATTTCCACTTTCCCTGCCAGCAATCCTGCAGCTATTAGATAGCTGGCAGAAGAGAAGTCTGAAGGGATGAAGAATTTAGCAAGTCTGTAATCCTGCTCAGATTGTACATAAAAGGTATCTCCTTCCTTTTCAACTTCAATCCCGGCCTGCTGGAGAACGTGGAGAGTGATGTCTATGTATGGCTTTGATTTCAGACCCGTTACCCTGATGGCAGAATCAACCTTAGCCAAGGGGAGACTCATAAGCAGAGACGTCAGAAATTGAGAACTCTCTGCTTTAAGGACTACTTCACCCCCCTTAAAAGTTCCTGAAACCCTCACAGGTGGGAAGTTACCATCCACAACAGCACCAAGAGAATTCAATGCTTTTACAAGCTCCAAATTCGGCCTTTTTCTCAATGATTCATCTCCGTCAAGAATTGCCGGTTTCCAGTCTTTGGATGCTGCTGTCAGCCCTATCAGAATTCTGAGAGTCGTTCCGGAGTTTCCACAGTAAAAGTAGCCCCTGTTGATTTGCTTCACACCTGTGAAATATAGAAAGTCGCGATTTCTGACAAAGAAAGCTCCCATCTTTCTGCAGGCCCAGAGGGTGGATAGGGTATCATCTGCAGAAAGGGGGTTTTTAATCAGAGAGTGGGGGGAAAGGGAAGCTGCAAAGAGGGTGCGATGGGTATAGCTTTTTGAGGGTGGAGGAGTTGCAGCTCCATCTATCTGGCTTTTTCTGACAATTATATCCATGATTGCATACAAAATAATATCATGAATTAATAACTTTCTGAGTGGGTTGCATTACTGGCTTTGTAAGGTATAATTCAAGAATTCCAAATCCAAAAATTCCAAAATCTCAACATTTAAAAATCGAATTCGGAAACGGAGGCCATGGACATAGATGAGTTCAATGACCTCTTTCTCATTGACCTACCTCAAAAAATGACAGGCTACAGGAGATTTACCAGCACTTGGGTTATTAAAGAAGGCAGCAGTGCAGTTCTGGTAGATGTAGGCCCGGCGTCCACCATACCCCTGCTGAAGGAAGGCCTTGACAGCCTCGGCATTAAGAAGGTTGAATACATTTTGCTCACCCACATACACATTGACCACGCAGGTGGTACAGCAGATTTGCTGAAGTTCTATCCAGACGCCAGAGTCGTGGTAAATGAAAAGGGAGAGAAGCACCTAATCAATCCTGAGAAGCTCATGGAAGGGAGCAGAAAGGTTCTCGGGAAAAGTATTGTGGATGTTTACGGGGAGATAAAACCCGTACCTGCTGAGAACATACACAGAGGTGTAATAGAATTCGCTGGAAGTGAGATTGAAATCATAAAGACTCCCGGACATGCAGTCCACCACCAGAGCTACGTGTTCGAGAAATACCTTTTTGCTGGAGAAGCGGCAGGAGTTTTCCACAGATTCGAAGAACTCTCAGAGCAGCTCGGCCACGATACTTACTACGCTAGACCGGCAACACCGCCAAGATACATCTATGAGGTTGCTGAAGAATCTGCCAGAAAGCTCATGGGAGTCGGTGCAAAGCACATATGCTACGGGCACTTTGGAATGGCAGATGCGAAAAAGCGGATTGAAGAATATCTTAACCAGCAAAAGCTCTGGTTTGACACGGTTCTCAGCTTCACATGTCAACATATTGAAATGAGTGATCAGGATATTATTGCGGAAGTGCGAAAAATTCTGATGGATAAAGACGACTTAATATCCAAGTTCAGCCTGCTGGATGATGACATAAAAGAGAGGGAAGACTACTACATCAACAACGCTCTTCTGGGCATGGTTAGATACGCGAGAGAAAAGTGTTCCTAACCCATCCTGAGTCCATCAGCCACCGTAAGTTTTTATACCCTTCATTCCTACCCTACATTTCAATGCAGGTACATCAGATGCAGAGGGTCTGCATAGAAATAGCCAAAGAGCTGATAAGAAGGAAAGTTAGGAGTAAGGAAGAGGTAGCCAAGATTAAAAGAGAGGTCGCCAGAAAGTACCGCCTATCTACTATACCCGGAGACGCGGAGATTCTGAAGTGCTGGAAGCAGGCTGGTATAGATTCGGAGATGACTCTAAGAGATGTCCTCAGGCTTAAACCCGTCAGAACAATTTCTGGTGTAGCTGTTGTCAGCGTAATGACATCTCCTGCCTCCTGCCCCCACGGCAAATGTATTCCATGTCCCGGAGGGGTGGAGAAGGGTACACCTCAGAGCTATATTGGTTTTGAGCCTGCTGCACAGCGAGGAAGGCAGCATGGGTACGATGCTTATAAGCAGGTATCCGCCAGACTCAGAGAGCTAAGCGAGATCGGCCACAGCGTGGACAAGGTTGAAATGATAGTCATGGGAGGGACTTTCATTGCGAGAGAAAAAGAGTACAGGGATGACTTCATGCTTGGAATTTTCAACGCTCTCAATGCCTTTGGATGTGTGAAAAAAGTCAGGCAGACCTCAAGCCTGGAAGTGGCCAAAAGGAGGAATGAGCGGGCTAAAGCGAGATGTATCGGTATAACCTTTGAAACCCGCCCAGATTATGCGAAAGAGGAGCATATACTGGAAATGCTTCGTTACGGGGGGACGAAGGTGGAGCTGGGCGTTCAGAGCGTATACGATGATGTTCTCGATGCTATCAACAGGGGTCACGGCGTGAAGGAAGTTATTGAAGCAACCAAGCTTTTGAGAGATTCAGGATTCAAGGTTGGATACCACATCATGCCCGGTTTGCCAAAGAGCAATTTTGATAGAGACCTGAAGATGTTCAAAGAACTTTTCGATAAATCTGATTTCAGGCCAGATTATCTGAAAATCTATCCAACTCTTGTGGTTGAGGGGACGCAGCTTTACGAAATGTGGAAGAGTGGCGAATATCAGCCTTACTCCACAGATGAGGTGGTAGAACTCATTGCTCAGGCCAAGAAATTCCTACCGTCATATGTGAGAGTCCAGCGAATACAGCGAGATATCCCGGTAGGCAGAGCAATAGGCCTTGATAAGGGAAACATCAGGCAGCTCGTCCACAGAAGGCTGAAGGAACTTGGCTACACTTGCAGATGCATTCGGTGCAGAGAGGTTGGACACAGGCTCAGGGACAAGGAATTTGAAGCCGGTGATGCGGAGCTGAAAATTCTTGAATACGAGGCGAGCAATGGAAAGGAGTTCTTCATCAGCTTCGAACTTCCTGACTTTGACGCTCTCATCGGTTTTATAAGGCTCAGATTTCCAGATGAGCCCTTCATACCTGTTCTGAAGGATGCTGCCATTATCAGAGAACTCCACGTGTATGGAAAAGCCATACCTGTTGGTGAGAAGGATGAGAAAGCGTTTCAGCATCGCGGCTTTGGTGAGAGGCTGGTTGAGGAGGCAGAGGAAATAGCTAAGCGAGAATTCGACAGGATTGCCGTAATAAGCGGTGTTGGTGTTAGAGAGTACTACCGAAAGCTGGGATACAGGAAGGGTTTTGAGTATATGGTAAAAAGGTTGTAAAATGAAAAATTAATCAGGTCACGATCTCTTCCAGCCTCTCCGCCTTAAGAGCCTCCTCTATTTCCATCATTGTCAAATCCAGCGGATCTTCTATCTTCCGGCCATGCTTCAGGCTCAGGTTCCTCATTTCAGGAGATGTGGGGCCTATCGCTGGATCTCCCGGCACTCTGAAGGAGATGTCAAACACCACGAATTCCAGCTTATCATCAACGCCATAGGCCATTGCCCCCTGTAAACCGAACATGCCAATGATGCCCGGCGGATACTCTCTTTCACACACTCTTATGAGTCTTTCCGCATACTCATAAACCACTTCTTGCTTGCTCTCCCTCATTGTAACTCCAAAATGGCCTATCTCCTCGTTCTTAACCGGAACGTTTATCTTTAGCTGCTCTTTCGCCGGGAGGTTCAGGAAGCCCTGAAGGTTTACCTGCCTCCTGTCTGAAAAGCCAACAAAGTCGAAGTCTCCGAACACATCCTTAATGGAATAGCTGTGGAAATTGGCGTTGAAGCGGGCACCCAGTACATACTCCTCAATTCTGGCTTTTTCAAGCCCTTCTTCGTTTATTATCCCTGCTTTCAGCAGCTCCTCAGCCTGTCTGTAATAATCCTCAGGAGAGACAGCATAAAAAAAGGCTCTCTCAAGAGGATTGTTAGCTTGCTGAACCTTCACCACCACAAGCCTGTCTATCTCTTCAGGAGAGCTGAACTCCTTCGGATACCTTATTCCTGCTTTTTCCATAAGATAGTACTGACCTCTGGGATTATCTCTTTCCTCTGCTCTGAGCAAAAAGCGATTGCCGTAAATGGGCACTTCAAAACTGTTCTCTATGCCATCATAGCCCACGTAAACGGCGAAGCTCCTGTTCGGGATGAAGATTGTGTTCATCTCTATGAGAGTTTCCTGCACCTCTTCTCTTAGAAGATCGGAAAATCTGTCCAGCATTATGACTTCGTCGTAAAGATGGTTGTTGTAGACTGTGTAAAGCTTATCCCTGCCTCTCTGAACCACTACTACTGTTCTGAAGCCGGCAGCCTTTGCAGCCATCCCTATTTCTTTGGCTGAGTGGGAGCCAAAGATACCTATGGTAACATCCTTGTAATCCGAAACCACCTTTTTTGGATTGATGGTTGCAGTACTTGCCATATCCCTTCACTCAGGAGGTGCCACACTAACCTTGTACTTCTTCCCCTCGATCTCCACCTCAAACGTGCCGCTGACCGCTCCTCCAGCAGCAGGGAAGGGCTCTTCCTGTAATTCCCCTTTCAGGAATTTGAGACCCGTTTGCGGGAAGAGGCAGTAGATGAGCACATCCTCATCTGAAACCTTAAGTCCCATCTCCTCCAGCTCTTTCTTCCTCTTCTCAAACTCTGGCTCAAGCAAATCGGCTGGTCTGCCATCAATAGGTCTCTCATCACCCAGAATCTTTTTGATTATCTCCTCCTTTATCGGAGCCGGAGTTCTGCCGTACATACCCTTAACCAAGTCTTTAGTTTCCTTAGTCACAACTTTGTACCGTTCACCCACAAGGACATTTATCACAGCCTGCACTCCGACGATCTGGCTGGTTGGTGTAACGAGGGGCACATAGCCCAGATCTTCCCTCACTTTCGGCACTTCCCTCAGCACATCTGGCAGCTTATCCATGGCATTCTGCTCCTTGAGCTGGGCAATCATGTTGGAGAACATGCCACCAGGAATCTGATAAACGAGAACCTGGGTGTCAGGAATGGTTGAGAGGGGGTCGAGATATCCGGCATACTTCTCCCTGAGCTTCATGAAGTACTCTCTTACTTCAAGCAGAACATCCAGCTTAACGCCGGTATCATAACCTAGCTCGTTCAAAGCATAAACCATGCTCTCTGTGGGTGGATGAGATGTTCCCATGCTGATGGGAGACATACAGGTGTCAACCATATCTGCTCCGGCCTCAACACCCTTTATCATGGCCATGGAGGACATTCCGCTGGTGTAGTGAGAGTGGAGGTTAATGGGAAGCCCAACTTCTTTCTTCAGAGCTTTCACCAGCTCGTAGGAGACTTTAGGAGATAGTAATCCTGCCATATCCTTTATACATATCGAATCCACTTCCAACTCAGCCAGCTGGTTGGCAATCTCAACATATTTCTCTATAGTGTGGACGGGAGAGATTGTGTAGCAAATGGCTCCCTGAACATGAGCTCCAAGCTTCTTGGCGGTTTTAATAGACACCTCCAGATTCCTCACATCATTGAGAGCATCAAAAATTCTGAAGATGTCCAGTCCATTTTCCACAGTCTTCGTAACAAATTTCTCAACCACATCGTCGCTGTAATGGCGATAGCCTACCAGATTCTGACCCCTAAGCAGCATCTGGAGCTGGGTGTTTTTGACACGCTTCCTTATCTCCCTCAGCCTGTCCCAGGGATTCTCGTTCAGAAAGCGATGGGCAACATCGAAGGTTGCCCCACCCCATATCTCAAAGCTGTAAATGCCTGCCTCATCAAACGTTTCGAGAATTGGAAGCATGTCTCTCGTTCTCATCCTAGTTGCGAGAAGGCTTTGATGCCCATCACGGAGCGTTAAATCCACAATTCGGACCTTTGACATTATCCTCACCCAAAAGCGAATTGGCTGGAGGGTATTAATCCTTTTCTTTTTTGAATTTCTCAACTATCTCCAGAAGTTCCCTTGCTTCTCTTTCAGGATTGCTTGAAGCTGCTATGGCAGAAATGACAGCAATCCCATCTGCAATTTGCAGTACAAGCTGGGCATTGTGTTTCGTTATACCACCTATACCCACCACGGGAATGCTTACAGCATCAACGATTCTCCTGAGGCCTTCGATGCCGATAGAACTCCCAGCATCTTCTTTCGTTGTGGTCTCAAAAACCGGGCCAGCGCCGATATAATCTGCTCCATCTTTCTCTGCCCTGATCGCTTCTTCCCCATTTTCTGCCGAGACGCCAATCAACCCGTCGAAGATTTCCTTTGCGATAGATGCGGGCATGTCCTCTTGGCCAAGATGCACACCATCAGCATAGCATGCAAGGGCAACGTCTATGCGGTCGTTGACGAAGAAGAGAGCGTTGTATTCGTCACAGAGCTTCCTTATCCTTCTGGCGGTCTCCACCATATTCTTTGTGGATGCTTTCTTCTCCCTGAACTGGATGATCCTCACGCCAGCTTTCAGAACAGCTTCTGCCAGCTCGTCATGAGTTTTCCCGAAGCCAGCGTCTGTGATGAAATACAGGCCAATGGATTCTCTGAGCTTTAATTTCAAGCTCATAAAACCTCCTCCAGCCTCATTCTTTCCAAAACTGTTTCTGCATTAAGTGCTGCAACCTCGTCCATCAGGTTTGTCCTGAAGCTGCCCATTCCTGCACTCTTCACTGCTGCCAGTTCCCCGGCGATGGCGTAGCATGCAGCGCCCTCAATGGCAGCCAGCAATGCGTCGCTCTGAACCGCCATGAAAGATGCAATAACGCTTCCCAGCATGCATCCACTGGCAGTAATTGATGCGAGTAGCTCGTGCCCGTTTTCCAGCCTGAATACAGATTTGCCATCTGAGAAATAGTCATATTTGCCAGTTGCAACTGCAACGCCGTTCATTCTCTCTGCAAAATTCCTCAGGAGCTCTGCATCAAAGTCTTCAGATGCTGAATCCACACCCTTAACCGCCCCCTCACCTCCTGCCAGACTCAGAATCTCGCCGTAATTCCCCTTTATGATGGTAAAATTAACTTCATTCATGAGGTTACTGGCAGCATCACTTCTAAGCTTCGTGGCTCCAGCTCCAACAGGGTCAAGCAAAACCGGAATATTCAACTCATTAGCCTTCCTGCCTGCAAGAAGCATGCTCTGAATCCAGTATTCGTCGAGAGTCCCGATGTTGATGAGGAGGGCTGATGCAGCAGCCACCATCTCCTGAACTTCTTCATGAGCATGGCTCATGACCGGCGAAGCTCCGATGGCAAGGGTTATGTTTGCACTGTCGTTCATGGCTACGAAATTGGTTAAGTGATGGATTAATGGCTTCTCAGTCCTTATCCTTTCCAGATCTTCCTTCAGAGTTTTGTGGATTCTTTCAATCATGGTCATGAAATGGTTTACTCTTTTAAAAATTCAGCGATGCATTGAATGCATAAGCATTGCACTGCACAAGGAATTTAAGACCCCGAAATCAAATTGCTCATGTGAGTCTCAGAGAGATGCTCAAGGGAAAGGCAAAGCCAGAGGAGCTTGCGAAGATAAGGAGGAGTTTCGAGATCATAGGTGATATTGTTATTATAGATATACCTGACGATGTCCTTCACCTGAAGGATGAGATAGTGAAGGCCATACTTGCGAAGCACAAGCACGTCAAAACCATTCTCAGGAAGGTGGGAGAGGTGGAAGGTGTTTTCAGGGTGGCAAGATATGAAGCTATTTACGGCAACGAAACAGAGACAATTGCGAAAGAGCACGGCTGCCGCTTCTATGTTGATCCTACCAAGGTGTATTATTCAGTGAAGCTCTCAGGAGAGAGGGAGAGGATTGCTAGGCTTGTGAGATCGGGAGAGAGGGCCCTTGTTATGTTTGCTGGTGTTGGGCCATACGCAATTGTCATTGCAAGACTATCTGAGGCGAAGGAAATAGTGGGAGTTGAGATTAATCCCGCTGCCGTCGAGTACTTCAGGAGGAATGTTGAGCTGAACAAGGTTGCCGACAAGGTAAGAGTCGTTGAGGGAGACGTGAGGGAAGTTGTGCCGGAGCTGCCGGGATTGTTCGATCGAATCATCATGCCTTCCCCCTACATCGCCCAGAACTTCGTGGATGTTGCGGCAGAGAAAGTGAGGGATGGAGGATACATCCACTATTACACCTTTGCAGGAGAGGACGAGGAGGAAGAGCTGCCTGAGAGGGTGAAAAGGCTGTTTTCTGAGCACGACATTGAGATTGAGGTTGAATTGCTGCGGGAATGCGGGAATTATGCCCCCCGAGTGAACAGATACGTGCTGGATTTGAGGGTTAGAAGGATCTGATTTTTGTGTCATTCTGCGCTTTTCTAATCAAAAACTTGCCTGCCCGGGAAGTATCCAGAAAAGCTTACGAGGTCAATATTATAATGAATGAAGCCTGGGGCTGGGTGGGAGGGCTAAAAAAGTTTATCCAATTCGATAAATTAGAATTAAAAAAGTCGAAAAAGTTAGTAAGAAAATGGCCAGAGATCGAAGTACCTCTTCACCTTCCTCAGCAGGCTTGCCAGCCCCTGCGGTTCGAGGATCAGGATGGCTGCTATGATTATACCGTAGAATATGGCCCTCAGTCCGAAGGCAGATGCACCGAGCCAAGGCATGTAGGGCGTAAGGACAGTGACAAGCTCAGTCGTCACCTGTGTGACTACTATGATCATCACCGAACCCAGTATTGAGCCCCAGACGTAGCTTCCAAGCCCACCAACGATTACACCCACGCCAAGCAGTTCCCATGACATCAGGAAGGGGAAATGTTCTGGCGTCACAAGGCCGAGCATGTAGCTCCACATGGAGCCTGCAACTCCTGCGTAGAAACCGGATATGGCGAAAGCTATCGCCTTGAACTTCAGCAGATCAACACCCTGTATCTGGGCAGCATAGTCTTTCTCGCCTATCATGACCATTGCCTTTCCAAGGGGAGTCCTGCCGATGTGGGCAATCAGATAGGCCATTATGGCAGTTATGAGCAGATACAGGTAGTACTGCTCCAAAACACCGAACTGGTAACCCATTAAACCCAAAGGTGCAGTGTAAACGGCGCTTCCAGGTATATCCCTCGTTATCCAGTTGAGAATCCACTCAATGATGAACTGAGCTGCTGTGGTGGAGAAGAGAAGGTAGAACACCTTAATCCTGAGAGATGGCAGACCAAAGAACACTGAAACAGCAGCAGCCATGAGGCCAGCAACTGGTATTGTCAGGAAGAAAGGAAGCTGCTGCGAGAGGAAGGCAGTGGTGAAGGCCCCGATGCCCATGAGGGCTGCGTGCATGACTGAGAAGAGGTGTGCTTGAGTCAGAAGGTTCAGGCCCATTATGGTAATACCAAATATGGCAATCAGCAGTATGGCATTAAGATAGAATTCTGGAGCCATGAAGGGCAGCAAGACTAGGATGAGGATAAGTAAGCCAATTGCCCAGTAATGGAACGGCTTTTCGAAGAAGGACATGTCAGCTGCGTAACTCTCCTTTATTACACCGCATGGCCTTGAGCTTCCCATGTTTTCACCCTCTCATCTCTCCTTTCCTTTTCACAATCTCATTCCCTTCCATTGTCACACCCTCTCAATCCTTACAGTTCCGAAGAGGCCGTAGGGCTTCACGATCAGGACCACCAGCAGAACGATGTAGGGAATGATGGCTCTTATGCCCGGAATGTAGGCATTGAGGAACGTTCCGACAGTATGTTCTATCAGGCCGAGTAAAAGCCCTCCAAGCATTGCACCGCCCGGGCTGTCCAGCCCGCCAATCAGCGCAGCAGGTAAAGCCCTTGCCAGGCCGAGATATGATACTATTACAGTTATCCCATTGATGGCACCCAGTACTAGTCCCGCCAGAAAAGCGGCAACGTAGGCTATCATCCAAGTGTAGGTGTAGATTTTCTTGATGCTTATTCCATGGGTGGCTGCAGCTTCAGGATCAAGGGATACTGCCCTCATTGCAAATCCGAAGAGGGTTTTCCTGAAGAGGTACAGGAATGAGCCGAATATCAGAAATGCTCCTGTTATGCTCCAGAGATATACGTACGGGATTTCAATAGGGCCTATGGTGAATGGAATAGGTGGAAACACTTCATGCTGCCCCGGGAATACTCTCAGAACGGTTCCCCACTTGACGATGGTGGCACCTCTCAGTATCATTCCCAGAGCTACAGTCATCATGATAAGCGATAGGATTGATTGTCCGTAGAGAGGTCGCATGAGAAACCTTTCAGTTCCCACAGCTATCACCAGTCCGAATATTGATGCTAGAATCAGTCCAAGAATAAGGTTGATTACTGGATCTTCCACCAGTCCGAGGCCTGAGAAGGCGAATATCAGATAGGCTCCAAGCAAAACCATGTCACCAACTGCTATGTTGACGATCTTGCCCACCCTGTAAATCAGAACGAAAGATAGGGCCATAACGCCGTAAATCGTTCCTGCGGCAAGACCCATAACAATCATTTCCAGAAGAACCATTACTCCACCCTCCTGATTTTCATTTTTACTTTAACCTGATCTCTGGTTCCATCTTCGTACTTAATCTCACCAACGAAATCTACCTCATCTACATCGGTGTAGAGGGCCTCGATAACTTCTCTGTACCTTTCCCTGATGAGGCCTCTCCTGAGTTTTCTGGTTCTGGTCATCTCCTCGTCATCGGGATCAAATTCTTTGTAGAGGGAGATGAACTTCCTTATCTTCATGGACTCCTGAAGATTCTTATTCACCTCCTTCACAGCGTCTTCAAGTAGATCATAGACCTCAGGCTTCTGAGATAGATCGACATAGCCAGTGAAGGGGATGTTGTTGTCCTCTGCCCATTTGGCAACGTTTTCAAAGTGGATGTTCAGGATGGCTGTTACGTATGGCCTCCCGTTATCCAGAATCATAGCTTCTCTGATGTACGGGCTGAACTTCAGCCTGTTTTCAAGGTGCTGTGGTGATACGATTGTACCATCCTGAAGAGTTATAACGTCAGCCAGCCTGTCAATGACGACGAGATGTCCTTTAGCATCCACCATTCCCATATCTCCTGAGTAAAGCCATCCATTGACCACTTCATCTTCATAGGGTCTGTCATAATAGCCCAGCATCACTGCCGGGCTCTTGGAGATTATTTCTCCCCGCTTAGTGATGGCTATGACCGTTCTCGGCAGCGGCTTTCCACTCGTCCAAGGATCAACATCTCCATCTCTATGCAGGCATGAAATGCCAGAAATCTCAGTCTGGCCATAGATCTGCTTCATGTTAACGCCCATCGCTCTAAGCATCCTGAAGTCATCCACGGACACCTGAGCTCCTCCGGTGAAGGCATGCCTTATCCTTTTAAGCCCCAGTTTGTCAAGAATAGGCCTGAAAACAATGAAATAAGCGATCTTTCTGGCAAGTTTGAGATGAGATGGTATTGATTCCCCCTTAAATTCCCTGTCAACACAACCGTATCCCACTTTCATTGCCAGATCAAAAGCCTTCCGTTTTAACCATCCAGCATCTGCAATCTTTACCTGCACTTCAGCCAGCATATCTCTCCATATTCGCGGCGGGCCGAACATTATGGTTGGGCCAAGCTCTCTGAGATCCCTGTTGACAGTTTCGGGCTCCTCGTAAAAGTTCACCCTGAAACCAGTGGTGAGGCCGCATGAGAACACCATCATCTGCTCTCCTATCCAGGCCAAAGGCAGGAATGAGAAGTAGTCCTCCTCTATGCTCATGGAAACAACCTTTTGTAAGGCGAGACCCATGAACATCATGTTCTCGTAGCTCAGCATAACACATTTCGGTACTCCCGTGGTGCCGGATGATGTGGCAAAGCACGCAATGTCTTTTCTACTCTGTGAGTTTACGTTCTCCTCAAAAAGGCCGGGCTCTTTTTTGTCCAGCTCCTCCCCAAGTTTCATTACTTCATCAACGCTTATGAGATTGGGGTTGTCTCGATACCTCCACATGCCAGTCCAGTCCTTGACTATTATCCTGCTGACTTCTGGAATTTCATCAAGAATGCTGAGAACCTTATCCGTCTGCTCTTGATCTTCGCAATAGATCCACCTCGAGCCGCTGTTGTTTATGAGGGGCAAGAGCTGCTCTGCAAGATTATCTTGATACACGCCGAAGGGCACACCTTTGGCAGCCTCCGCTGCAAGGTATGTGTAGAGCCATTCCGGCCTGTTGTCTCCTATCAGGGTAATTTTGTCCCCTTCTTCGAATCCTAGAGCAAGTAGGCCGAGAGATAGCTTTTTGACGTTCTCAAGGTACTCTCTCCACGTTATTCTCTTCCATATCCCATGTTTTTTCTCCCTCAAAGCCGTCTTGTCCCCTATCTCTTTGGAATTCTTCAATAGCAGCTTGGGGAAAGTATCGTAAGATGGGATTTCCACCTCTATGTCTTCTCCGTAAATATAAGTCTCAATTTCCTCTGGAACCGCATTTATTGCCTCCTTAACCCATGCTGGAAGACTTTCCGTGGTTTCCATGCTACTCACCCAGATACGCCTTTATAACCTCCGGATTGTTTACAACCTCCTCAGGAGTTCCTTCGGCTATCTCAACACCAGCATCCATCACAACAGCTCTATGGGCTATGTCATGCACCAAGGAGAGGTCATGCTCCACCAGAAGGATGCTTTTTCCGTGAACCTCGTTGAGCTCAAGTATAAACCTAGCCATGTCCCTCTTCTCATCAATGCTCAGGCCAGAAGTGGGTTCATCAAGTAGCAGAGTATCCGGGTTCCACATGAGGACTCTGGCAAGCTCTATGCGCTTCCTGATACCCATTGGCAAGCCATGTGCAGGACTGTTTCTGTAAATCTCAAGCTCTACAAATTCTATGAGCTCCTCAGCAAGTTCTCTTGCTTCTACGGTGGATTTGGACGTTAAAAGGCTCATCAGGTTCCTGTTTTTTGTAACATATCCCACCATTATGTTATCCACAACTGTACCGTGAAAGATATAGGGAGTCTGGAAAATCCTGCCAATTCCCATCTCTGCTCTGACGTGAGGGGGAGTTTTTGTAATATCCTTGCCCTTGTAGATAATCGAGCCTTTTTGTGGTTTGTAGAATCCACAAATGCAGTTCAGCAAACTAGTCTTTCCTGATCCGTTCGGCCCAACCAATGCAAGAATCTCCCCCTCTCTAAGCTGAAGGTTAACTCCGTTAAGCGCTATAATACCTCCAAAACTGAGGTGGACATCCCTCACTTCCAGAACATTCTTCAAGAAATCCACCTCTTCCTCCTTTTGTACGACTTTACATCCTGATAACTTATTCTTCCAGCCTCACCTATACCAAGGTAGTAGTTCTGTACATCTGGATTCCTGATAAGTTTCTCTGCTGTGCCGTGCAGCACAACCCTACCTCCCTCAATGACGTATCCGTACTCCGCAATCTCAAGGGCTTTTCTGACGTTCTGCTCAGCTAGAACAACTGTCAACCCTTCCGACTCATTTATCTGCTTGATTGTCCTGAAAACTTCAGTAACAACTTTGGGAGCTAAGCCAAGAGACGGTTCGTCAAGAAGTAAAACATCAGGCTTGGAGATGAGAGCTCTGCCAATTACCAGCATCTGCTGCTCTCCACCGCTCAGCAAACCTGACTTGAGCTTCCTCTTTCTTTTCAGTTGAGGGAAATAATTGTAGACAAATTCCAATGCATCTTTGGGATCAAGAGATCTCCTGCCGTAAAGTCCTGCAAGCAAATCCTCTTCCACCGTCAGCTCCTCAAAAACGCTCCTTCCTTCATGCACATAGATTATGCCAAGCTTAGCCACCTCCTCAGGCGGAAGATTCTCTATCCTCTTCCCGTTAAACTGAATGAATCCATGGCTAACTCTGCCCCTCTCCATCCTTATTACTCCAGAAATTGCCTTCAGAATCGTGCTCTTTCCAGCCCCGTTGGCCCCCAGAATGGCAACTATGCTACCCTCTGGAACTTCCATTGACACTCCTTTTACAACTAAAATAAAAGGGTCGAAAGTAACCTCTACATTATTCAAAATTAACACTTTCCAGCTACCTCCTCGGTTGTTTTGATGTTGCCGATTCTACCAGCCACTTACCAGCCAAGCCACTCGGGTTTCCTCTCGATTTCAACCCAACCATCACTGGCCATCACGTACTTACCATTCTCTATCTTCAGGATTAGCGCTTTGGTGGTGGGCCTATGGTCAGTGGGCGTATATGTGACAGGTGGAGAGATGCCATTCTCGATCTCTTTATCCTTCCAAGTCTCCATGGCTTTCTTCACGTTCTCTCCGGTTATCTTGCCAAACTTCTCATAGGCGTCCTTCAAAGCCAGAGCAGCCGTTCTCACGTTGAGCCATCCTCTTATGAATGGTGATGCTGGGAATTCTTCAGGCCCATATTCCTCAATTGACTTCCTGAGGGTCTTCAGACCGGGAGCCTCACTCTCAAATCCCCAGTAATAGTGGCCGGTGGCACCATGAACCCCGTCAGCTGCCTCGCCAGCAAGCTTTATCAGGTTCTCATCATGCCCCCACTGGTTCATAACAAGAATCGCACCCAAGTCGAACTTCTTTATGTCCTTGGCTATGACTGCTCCCGAACCGACAGTATTTCCAAACCACACAAAGTCAGCACCAAAATCCTTCATAGCAAGTACCTGGGAAGATGTGTCAGTAGCTCTTAAGCCCACATTCTGGTCAGATCCGATTTCAAAGCCCAGACTCTGGGCAAGATCTTTGACTGCTTTTATAGGAGCTCTTGCATAGGCTGAGTTGAAGTCATAGGCACACACAAGCCTTGGCTTTCTGTTCTCTCCCTCCTTGTCCCACCACTCCTTCATCCACATAACTGCTGCTCTTGCCTGATCTGAATAACTCGCTACCGGATAGAAGTTGTATGGTGTCTTAGATGGGTCATCAAGGTGAGATGAGTAGCTTGCAGATATGTAAACAATCTTGTCCTGTGCCACGTTCTTTGAGAGGGCCTCGGTATCGCCAGTACCCCATCCGACTATTACGGCTGGGTTGTACTGAGATTTGTACCTGTTGTAAACAGACACAGCCTCTGGAATCTTATATCCATAATCAGTACCCACAAGCTCTATCTGGCCTACTCCTGGTATTCCTCCTTCTTTTTCGTTAATCCATCTCGTACAGTTCTGCGCTCCTTGTGAGTACGGTACACCAACTCCAGATGTCGGCCCTGAGAGATCAAAGAGGGCCGGTATAACAAATTTCTTTGCTGGTGTGGGTGTTGCTGCTCCAGTCGGTGTCGGAGTTGGTGTGGGTGTTGGTTTTGGTGCCTGCGGACCTGCACACCCTCCCAAAAGGGCTGAAAGAGTTGTTCCTCCCACTATCACCAAGAACTGCCTTCTCGTAAACATCTACTTCCCTCCTTCTATATTTTGTCATGATTAATTCTACTTAAATATTTCGATAAATGCCTTATTACATGATTTATCGGTAGGATTCGAAATTTTAAAATACGAAGAAATAAACTAATGGGCATGCTTGATATTCTGAGGAGTCAACTGGCCAGAAATTACCAGCACCCATTTTACAGAAAGAAATTTGAGGAAGCAAACATTAAACCTGAGGATATCAAAAGCGAGAAGGATTTTCAGAAGCTTCCTTTCACAACCCGTGAAGATTTGCAGGCCGCTTTTGAATCTGATCCCTTTGGTGGATTTATGGTAGATGATGTGGTGAGAATAAACTTTTCCCCTTCAGGTAAGGGGTTAATCCCGATCCTCCAGACAAAAAGAGATATTGAAGCAATTGATACCGCAAATGCCCAAGCATTTATCAGGGCTGGAGTTGAGAGGGCAGATATTGCACTTATCACCTTCAATTACCACATCTTCATTGCCGGACTCAATTTCCACGGTGGAATGGAGAAGCTTGGAGCGAAAGTCGTTCCCTTGGGCCCAGGTTCTACTGAGAGAGCCCTTGAAATTGCCGAACACGCCAAACCAACTGTTCTGATTTCAAACCCAAGTTTCGCCTTGAAGTTGGCAAATGAAGGGCTTGAGGGGATAAAATTGCTGATAGCTGCCGGTGAGCCTTTTTCATCAATAGAAGGGTACAAAGAGCAGCTTAAGGAGGCTTTTGGTGGGGCAACAATGGTTGATTACTACGGAATGGCTGAATGCTTACCAATTGCGTGCGAGTGTAAATACGAGAATGGGCTACACATAGTGGATGAGTTCTGCTACGTGGAGATAATAGACCCCGATACCGGAGAGGTGCTGGAAGATGGGGAGAGAGGAGAGATAGTTGTCACTCACCTCAACAAGGAAGCAATGCCCATGCAGAGGTTCAGAACCGGCGACCTGAGCATGATAGAGAGGTTCGAGTGTGAGTGCGGGAAAACTGTGACGATGCCGAAAGGTGTTTTTGGGAGAACCGATGAAATGCACAAAGTTAAAGGAGTCAAATTCTACCCTTCCCAGCTTAACCTCGTCCTCAAAGGATTTCCAGGGCTCACCGGCAGATTCAGGGCAGTGATAAAAAGAACGGAAAAGGGGACAGACTATCTAGAGGTTGAAGTGGAGGGGAGAGAAGAGGTTGACATTCGACAACTGGAGGAGGTGTTGAGATCTGCACTTCTTATTTCACCTAATGAAATAAAAGTGGTAGAAAAGCTGGAGAAGGATAGAGAAGTTCTGGATTTAAGATATTGATTTTTAGGATTTTTTGATATTATTGAAATTTGGTATTATCGATATTATATATCAGGATAATTAAACAATCATAATTAAACAATCAGAACAATAAGACTTTGCATGAACCGTAAAGGAGCAGTAAGGAAACTGTTTATCAGTTGTTCAGTTCATTTTGTCGTACATTATGTTATGAATGTAAAGACTACTATATATAATCAATAATATAATTAATACGCCACTACCTACTCTCACGTATCTTAATAACAAAGGAATTTTTGAGTAAATGTGTCTGTATAATGATATTCATAACTTTTACTGAAACCTTATAATCATCTCAGTAACCATTTCACTTACTAGAACCATTGTATCGACAGTAAAAACTTCTGCTTTACACCACTTATTGAAGCCTGAGAATGGAAAAACAGGAAACGAACTGGACTTAGACTGCCAAGGTAGTTTGGAGTATTGACCAATTGTCGAATTTGTAAAGGAACATAGACATTAGTTAGGGTATTAACCATCTTTATTATGTTAGTTTGATTATAGAATTGATGCCACTATCGCCTCTCCTACCTCCACTTCTCTGGCAAAACGTTTAGGAGGGCTCAACATCATCAAATACTACATGATTACCGCCCTCGCTAAGAAGCTTGAACTACAAGTAGTGCTTTCCTGAAAAATGGCATCGCCAACAGCAACTGCAGTCCAGTCAGGGATTTATCCAACATTACTAGGAGTACTTTCTTAAATAAAATTTTCCTTATAATTAGTCTGATTTGAACACCCGTTAATATTCCCTCTTTCACAAACTTAAAGCTTTCTTACCCCTTCCCTTATTTAAATAGTGTCAGGAACCCCAAATAATGTA
>MTMY01000030.1 GCA_002010215.1 Archaeoglobus sp. JdFR-37 | reverse complement strand
CTTCTCTCACCGCTAAGCAGATGGTAAACAATAACAAGACTCCACTTCTTTGCAAGAACCTCTGAGGCTGCTGTGAGAGGGCAGGACTTCTCCTTTCTCATGGGATACCCACTTTCCAGTTGGTCAACAATATATATAAAGCTTCCCTCTGGTAACCAGCTATCAAAAAGATAGGAGGTGTTAACGTGCCAGTCTGGAAGTATTCGGGGAAGGAGGTAAGCATGGAGGAGGTAGAGAGAGTCGAAGAGGCCCTGAAAAATATCTGCTTTGGATGTGGAGAACTGCATTCAGATAACTGTGTGTTTTCGGTGGCAAGAGAGGAGGTTGCCAGGCTTAAGGGGTAGTGAGAAGAGTATAAATTTTTTCACTTTTTAATGGAGGTAAAACATGAATAATCCCTCCAAAAATGCGCTGTTCCTTATCGGTCGCATGGTTGTAGGAGTATTTTACCTTTTTAATGCCTTAAATCATTTTACCAAAATAGAGTTTCTGAGCGGGTACGTTGCATCGAAAGGCGTCCCAATGGGTGAACTTATTGTCGTTTTAACAGGATTGCTTCTACTGACTGGTGGAGTCAGTATATTGCTGGGATATCGGGTAACCATAGGCATAGCTACACTGTTAATTTTCCTAATTCCAACTACATTTATAATGCACAACTTTTGGAGCGTAGAAAATGCTCAATTGCAAACGATGGAAATGATTAACTTCATGAAGAACTTAGCTCTCATAGGTTCTTCGCTGATGTTCCTTGCAATTCCAGAGCCTTGGCCATACAGTTTTAGGCGTGGCGGTAGTTAAGATGTCTTCAAAACTTTTTTGTACATTTCAAAATATGCCAGCAGCTATGTTTGTCAAATATTCCATGGTGCTTGGATTTATCCGAGAAACTGTATTCACCCACAGAAAATTCTTTCTGGCAGTAACCGGAATAACATTCGCATTTCTAACCTTGCTTGACGCTTATCTTTACATTTCACTGGGGTTGCCCCTTCATGTCGCACTGATTGTGGCTTTATGGCGTTTTTTCCTATATCTACCCCTTTCCATTCTTTTTGCCACATATTTCACGGTGCTCAGAAATTCAATAGGAATTATATCAAAGAGAACCGGGACAGCAGGAATTTTCGGCGGAGTTTCAGCAGTGTTTTTTACAATCCTCGGATGTCCCCCATGTCTTTTTGGGCTGCTTGCTATCCTGTCATCTGTTGGATTGTTGGGTGGAGGTCTGCTCTTTTCACTCCTGTACCTGCAACCCTATGCAGGAGTCTTTTTTACGTTGAGCGTTGTGGTGATGCTCGTAGGCGTATATGTCATGTCAAATTCATACTGTAGGCTGAATGAAAATAAATGAAAATTGATCTAGAACAATTCTCAGGAGCGTGTAATTTCTCGAATATATTCATTCAGCCGCCCTTAAACTCTGAAATCCATAACTTGTTTATTTATCTGTAAAATCAACATGCAAGGGGTTTCAAAACCGTTTTATATTCCACTTTTCAAGGCATGGACATGATTGCTGATGTTTATATTGAGCTCAAAGAGGGTGTTGTAGACCCCGAGGGTGAAGCGACGAAGAAAGCTCTCAGGCTTCTTGGGTTTAACGTTAGGAACGTTTCAACCAGGAAAGTTTTTAGGATAGAACTTGATGCGAAGAGCAGAGAAGAAGCCGAAAAGAAGATAGCTGAGATGTGTGAAAGGCTCCTTGCTAACCCTGTTATCCAGAGGTACTCTATCAGATGGGTTGATTGAGGAGCTGATGGGTTGATGCTTATGAGGTTCAGAAAGGTTGACGTTCCCTTTGAGCTCTATGAGATAGAAATTCTCGATGCCAGCGATGAGGAACTGGAGGAGATAAGCAGAGAGCTTGGTCTTGCACTCAGCCTTGACGAAATGCGGAGGATAAAAGCTTACTTTGAGAAACAGGGCAGAAATCCATACGATATTGAGCTTCAAAGCCTAGCTCAGGCCTGGAGTGAGCACTGCTGCTATAAGAGCTCAAAATATTATTTAAAGCAGTTCCTCTTCGGTGTTGATGCTGAATACGTGATTTCTGCCATAAAGGAGGATGCTGGAGTTGTTGAGTTCGACGAGAATTATGCTTATGTTGTTGCTCTAGAATCCCACAACCATCCTTCAGCCATCGAACCCTATGGTGGGGCTGCAACGGGCATAGGAGGTATTTTGAGAGATGTTCTGTGCATGGGGGCTCAGCCAGTTGCATTGCTTGATCCACTTTTTTTCGGAGAGCCTGATACCTCATTTGAAAAGCTTCCGAAGGGGACCAAACATCCCCTGTATCTACTCTCTGGAGTTGTTGCCGGGATAAGAGACTACGGGAACCGCGTTGGCATTCCAACAGTTGCAGGAATGGTTTTTTTTGACGAAGCTTACATCACAAACTGCCTGGTTAACGTTGGATGCGTTGGAATAGTCAGAAAGGATAGGATCATCCACAGCAGAGCCGGGAATGCTGGAGACCTCTTCGTGCTGGCTGGAGGAGCAACAGGAAGAGATGGAATCCACGGCGTGACATTCGCTTCAGCGGAGCTGGATGAGAGCAGTGAGGAGGAGGCTAGGAGCGCAGTCCAGCTTGGCAACCCCATAATGAAGGAGCCCCTGATCCATGCCTGTCTGGAGATAGTTGAGAAAAGTCTGCTGACAGGGATGAAAGATCTTGGCGGTGGCGGACTGAGCTGTGTCGTTGGAGAAATGGCCTTAGCGGCAGGCTTCGGTGCTGAGGTCTGGCTGGAGAAGGTCCATCTGAAAGAGGTGGGCATGTCTCCTTGGGAGATATGGGTGAGCGAGAGTCAGGAGAGGATGATGCTTACCGTACATCCTAAACATGTTGACGAAGTGCTCTCAATCTTCGCCAAATGGGATGTCCCTGCTGTTGTGGTTGGCAGAGTGATGGATGAAAAAGTGCTCAGAGTATTCTACAATGGCCACAAGATTTACGAGATGGATATTGAATTCGTCTCTGGAGGGGTTGAGTACTGCAGACCTTATGTCTCGAAAAAACCGGAGGTAGAAGGTAGAGAGGAGATCAGAGATATCGGAAAGTATGAGGAGCTTCTTCTGGCCATGCTTGGCCATCCAAACGTTGCCAGCAGGGAGTGGATTGTGAGGCAATATGACCACGAGGTGAGGGCTGCAACAGTAATCAAACCCTTGCAGGGAATGGTGAACAGGGAAGGGCATGGCGATGCTGCCGTAATCAAACCCCTGCCCAATTCGTGGAGAGGGTTGGCTTTAACAGCAGACGTTAATCCCTGGATGGCAAAAATCGACCCGTACTGGGGCACTGCCAGCAGCTTCGATGAGATGGTGAGAAATCTTGTGGCGGTAGGAAGCATACCACACAGCTTTGCTGACTGCCTCAACTTTGGCAATCCTGAGAAGCCAGAAAGGATGGGAGAATTCGTTGAGAGCGTTAAAGCTCTGGGATGGATGGCAAGGGGTTTTGCTTTGCCGTGTGTAAGCGGAAACGTCAGCCTTTACAACGAGACACCACACGCTTCAGTTGCCCCAACGCCCACCCTCATGGGCATCGGAATTGTTGAGGATGTTAGGAGAGCTGTAACGGCCGACTTCAAGAAGGATGGGAATGCGATTGTTCTGATAGGAGAAACTCAGCCAGAATTCGGAGGTAGCCTATATTCTAAGGTAACTGGGATGAAGAGTAGTTATGTGCCCCGCACGTCTCCAGAGAGGCTAAAAGCTTATGTGAAGGCGATGCTTGAGGCTTTCAGCTCCTTCAAAATCCACGCCTGCCATGATTTGGCTGAAGGAGGTCTTGCAGTTGCTGTTGCCGAGATGTGCATCGCCTCTGGCTTGGGAGCTGATCTCGACCTCTCATCACTGGACTCGCAAAGCTTCGTGAAGCTGTTTTCTGAATCCAACACCAGGTGGCTGGTGGAGGTTGGAAGCGGAGATGCTGAGAAGCTGGTGGAGTTTTTCAGAGAGGGGCAGCTTAAGGCGGAAATTATCGGATTCGTGTCTGGTCATGAGCTGAGGGTGAAGGATGGGAAGGATGGAAGGAAGTTTATTGACGTTGAGATTGAAAAGCTTGACAGCGCATGGAGAAACGGCCTGGCGAGGTTTCTGGGGTGAAAATGTGAATGCTATGAAATGCGTGAGGTGCGGTGAGGTGGTGAGATGAAACCGGATGAAATAAGGGTTGCAGTTCTGAGAATTGAAGGGACGAACTGTGAAGACGAAACAGTCCTTGCATTCAAACACTTAGGTGTTGAAGCTGAAGCAGTCCACCTCAAGCAGTTTTACAGTGATAGTGTCCCCGATAGAGATAGAAGGAGTATCTGGGATTACAACTGCCTTGTTTTTCCGGGAGGCTTCTCAGCAGGGGATTATGTCAGAGCTGGAGCCATATTCTCCGCCAGACTAAAGAGTGTTTTGAGACGAGATCTGGAAGAGTTCATAAAAATGGATTTTCCAGTTCTTGGCATTTGCAACGGCTTTCAAATTCTCACCGAGTTGGGTGTGCTTCCAGGATTTGACGAAGATAGACCAATAAGTGATAAGCCGGAGATGGCTTTGGGCATAAACGATTCCAGCAGATTTGAGTGCCGGCCCACCTTTCTGAGACATGAGAACAGAGGAAATTGTATTTTCACCACAAAGCTTGAGAAGGAGATTGTATCTTTCCCGGTTGCCCATGCTGAGGGCAAAGTTATCTTTCCAAAAGGAAAAGAGGATGAGTACTTTGATATGCTAACAGAAAACGATCAGCTGGTGTTTAGGTATGTTGACGCAGAGGGTAACTACGCTGGCTACCCCTGGAACCCTAATGGCAGCATGTTCAACATTGCTGGCATCTGCAATGTTAAAGGCAATGTCTTCGGTCTGATGCCCCATCCAGAGAGAGTATTCTGGAGATACCAGCATTCTGACTGGAACAGGGGAACAAAACCTGAAGGGGCTGGAGATGGTAGAGCTATTTTTGAGAGTGTTATTGAGTATTTGAAACGTCTGTAATTTTTGTTAATTTTTACCTCTCAACGCTAAATCAGATCCATTACACTCCGGTATTTCTCAGCCCTCAAGTTCTTCCCCTCATACTGCACCAGCCACGTCATCCAGCACAGCTCAATGGCTCTGTAGCCAGTAATCTCAGCAATTTCATGTACCTTTCGTATGAAGGCCATATCGTCCTCCACAGCCTCATAACCGCTTCTCGTCAGAATGTCATTTATCACCCTCTTAACTATCCTGTCAGGCATAACCGTATCAATTCCACCCATCATGCGAAGATACTGGTAGGTATTTATGCCAACCCCCTTGATGCTACCGATGGGGTCTTCTTTCCACTCCTCCACTCGAGACCTTGACGCCCATAGCCTCAAAGCTCTGCGATCGTCGCAGCCTTCATCTTCCTTTAACTGGCAGAGGAAATCTGCAACGCTTTTGGCAACGTTCCAGCTTCTTCTATTTTTCCACATCTTCCTCATTTCTTCAACCTCTATATCTCTAAGTTTCTCAAGATCGACTCCAGGAATCAAATCCTTAATTTTGAGGACTGCAGGTACAACGGCAGTGAAGTAATTCAGTCCAAGGGACATGAATGAAGCATCAATAACCATGAGAGCCACATTTCCGCCGTAGCGCTCTGTTTTCAGGCAGCGATTACAGTACTTCCTGAGCCATGGAACTCTCCTCATGTGAGAGTGTACCGATTCTATCAGCCTTGTGCTGTCCGCCATGCTCGAATTGCGTAGGTTCAGTATTTCAAATATCTTTTGTTCTAGGCTGGATAATACCACATCCAGCTTTTAGGCGTCAGGAACGGAACCTCAGACTCAACAATATCAACATACCCCAAACCCCAATATATATGCCGGATAAACAATAGGTTCGTTCAAATGGAGGTGGATGTGAGAATTATAGAGGTAGTAGCTGATAGTAACAGAAACTCCAATTATCGTTCTTTTAAATTTTCCAGGCTGAAACTTTCTAATTAAACGTCTTTTAGACGATTTTGGAATTCTTAAAGTATTAAGTACAAGTATTAAGTACTATAGTATGCCCCACCCCTCACCCTCTCTCACCTCCGACACGTGAAGTACCATCGCAGACAAAATCCAGAAATCCATAGAAATTCTTTAAATAATCGTGTCGAAGTGTAATCGTGAAACTTTCCGGAGACGCCAAGGAAATATACAGAAGAATAACAGCTCTCATAAACTCCAGAATCGCCCTTGAAGAAAGCAGAAAACTGCTGTCAGGCTTCAAACCCACCTCAGAGCCGTCAGAAATACTCGCTAGACAGAAAAAACTGAAAGAAGCTTTCGAAAAGATTGATGTCAATCTTAAAAGCGAAACGTCAAAGGTTCGGCCTTTCAGGCTTAAGAGATCGTATTTTTCTGACAGGGTTTTTATTGCCACCGAGGATGAGTTTGAAGAAGCTTCATCGCTCTCGGTCTGCACGGTTGAACTAGAACCCATCAATGCCCCCCTCATTCTATCAAGGTCTGCGAGCGTTGGAATAGAGGTTGATGAAATAAGCGATGTTGAACTGGCTCCGGAAATGTACGTGGAATCGGTTATTGAGCAAAGAGATGTTCTTGAGTCTGTTGCCAAGGTTATGGAGTCATTTAAAGGCCGTGGTAAGAGCGTTGCAGGACAGCTTCTGGACTCAGTTAAACTTCTGGAAGAAATATACAACAAAAAGAAGCAGATTGAATCTATATTCGAGCTTATATCACAGGAAGAGGCGAAACTTAACGAGAGAATAGAGAAAAAGGTCAGAGAGAAAAGCCTTAGGCTTGAAGGAGATGCGTTGCTTGAATTTCTTAAAACCGGAAGCTTCCCGATGGATGAGCTAGAAGAGATAATACTCGAGGAAATTTTTGAAACCGAGAAGAACATCTCGGAAAAGCTGGGCAGTTATGTGGAAATATTCCCAAGAAACCTTAAGATTCCTGTGAGAGCTGATGTTGGAGCTGTTGAAAAGCTTAGAGAGGAGATTGAGAGAGATTTGAACCTTGAATTCTACCTCGAGTCCAGAAAAGTGGCCAGAAGGATTAAAGCAATGCTGCCAGAGCTTGAAAGGGAGATACAGGAAGTTTACAGTATAGAGCTTATAAGAGGAATAAAGGAATTTTGTCAGGACTTCACGTTCCCCGAGATCAGTCATAAAGGCATTGGATTCCTTGAAGGCAAAAATCTGTTCATAGAAAATCCGCAACCTATATCATACTTCCTCGGCCAGTCAGATCAGATTCACACCGCTCCCATTCCAGAAATCGGGAATTACAACGTCATAGTCCTAACAGGAGCCAACAGCGGTGGTAAAACTTCACTACTAGAACTGATCACCCAGATACAGATTCTGGCCCAGATGGGGTTGCCAGTAAATGCCAGCAGATGCCATATCGATGTGGTGGATGAGCTGTTTCTTTTCAGGAGAAAGAAGAGTGTATACGGGGCAGGAGCCTTTGAAAATGCCGTAAAAACCCTTTCCAGAATACTCCAGGGAGATGGCAAAAAACTAATTCTAGTAGATGAATTCGAAGCCATAACAGAACCGGGAGCTGCCATAAGAATCGTTTCTAAGATACTGGAGATTGCCCACAGAAAAGGTCACTATTTCGTGCTGGTTTCGCATCTTGGCGAACACCTGAAATTCGATTTCGTGAGGGTTGATGGTATCGAGGCAGAAGGGCTGGACGACGATTTGAACCTGATAGTTGATAGGCAGCCTAAGTTTGGCGTAGTAGGCAGGAGCACCCCTGAGCTAATAGTGGAGAGGCTTTACAGAAAATCCAAAGGAGAGATAAGATCCATTTTCAAGGAGTTGCTGGAGGCAGTAAGAAGACTAGATAAAGGTCAAGAAGCTGAAGAGGTTGTAGAAGTAGACGATAAGAGGGGCTAGAAATGATCTATGTTGACGATAGAGAGCCACAGGAGATATGCAGAATCCTTGAACGCCTTGATGTGCCTTTTGAGAGGAAAAGGCTTGAAATTGGTGATTATCTGATAAAACACGGCAGCTTTGAAGTTGCCGTAGAGAGAAAGGATATAAGAGACTATGTATCTTCGCTTGTGGACGGCAGGCTGTTCAACCAGCTTTACAGCCTATCCTCCAGCTTCGAGAAGTCCTTCTTGTTCATCATAGGAGATTTCAGTCTTGTTACCGAGAGAGTGGACAGGAGAGCATACATAGGCAGCCTGATCTCAGTAGCTTTGAGGAAAGGAGGTGGAACTGTTACACCAATTCAGCTAAAGGATGATGAAGAGTTCTGTTTGGCTTTAAAATACCTGAATTCCCAAGTGGAAGCGGGAAAGCTGAAGGCTGTGCCCAGGGGGAAAAAGGGAAGCGATGCTACAGCTATGCTGATGGCCATACCCGGGATAGGGGAAGAGAAAGCCAGGAGGTTGCTGGAAAAATTTGGAAGTGTTTACGGAATTGTCAATGCCAGCATTGCGGAGCTGATGACGATAGAAGGCATCGGAGAGAAGCAGGCGAGAAAGATATATAACTTCGTCAGAGGCAGGAAAATAAGATAATCAGTAATCAGGGGTTAATTTAAGGTTCAGCCTTTTCCTTGGGCAGAGCTTTGTTTATCTCTTCTAGAAGCTCCTCGTCGCTCTTACCTTCGGTCTCAATTCCAAGGGTTTTTGCGATACTCTCCAGCTTCTCTCTCTTTTCTGCTGCTGATTCAATTTTGCCCTCTTTCAGCTCCTGCTCAAATCTTCTCAGCTCTAGTTCAGCCTCTCTCTGAGCCTTCTTGAATTCCCCCATGCTCTTCCCTAGGCTCCTTGCCAGCTCTGGCAGCTTACTTGCTCCAAAAAGCAAAAATGCGATTATCAGTATTGCCATGAGTTCATTTGGCCCGATCCCACCAATCATACTTTATCCCCTCTCTCCTCCTTTTACTACTTTTCTTTCTTTTCCTTTCATTCCTCTTCCTTTTCTTCCCCGCTATCTTCCTTTAAATGGCTCTCATCTTGGATGTTTAAATTATTTTCCCCGGTCATTTCTCCCGTCACTTCCTTTGTATCCTCAGACTCCCCTGCCATTGCCACCTCAACTTCCTTTTTAATTGCCTCGCTCAGGTTCTTCTCGTAGATCTTATCCAGAAATTCTTTGTTTGGTGGCTCCACACTGTACAGTATCTCCAGCTCAAGCCTCCTTTTTGCTTTCTGATATTCGGCATAAATTTTCCCAAGTTGCCTAGCAACCTCTGGAAGCTTGTCGGGTCCAAGCAGTATCACAGCAAGTATCACTATCAGTCCCAGTTCTCCCCAGCCAAACATTCGTCTCTACTCATTTAATGAAGTTTATTAACTTTGTTGTGGCGTGATTTCTGAGCTTCAGTACTCTTCTCCCCCTATTATTGATGCCAATACAGTTCGTTACACATAATAGCCCAAGACCTTCATGAATGAGACTCTAGAATTGTGAGGAGGTGTAGAATTGCCGAAAAAATTACTGAAAAAATAAACTCGCATAAACTTCAAAACTAATGAACTTTGACCCTTATCTTCGTTAAATCCTCCTTTATCTCTGCATCTATTCCAACCCCTTCAAAAACCTCCTCCAGGAAGGTTTTTATGAAATATCTTCCAGTTTCATTTCCCAGAATCAATGTAAACTCATTCTCTGAAGTTCTATTTATCCTGAAGAAGTTACATGCCTCCAATCTTTCGAGAATATATTCTGGTGTCTTACCTCTGAACTGCTCAGCATGACTTCTTGCTACATCTTTGTGAAACTCCCAGAATTTTTCCTTGTCAGGATGTGTATCTATAAAGCGCAAAAAGGCAATCCAGTGATCTATATCAAGGATTATGTGTTCACCCTCGCTGAGCATTTCGACGTAAATTTTTACTTTCCCGATATCATAATCCTCTAAGTCCTGATGTGCATAATAGAACCTGAGAGCATTTCTGATTATCTCACTCTGAGACTGTCTCAACCTTTCCTTAAGCTTCCTGAATATTCCATAGCTTTCCTCATCAAATGCGATTGTTACCCTTACAGGGTTCCTCATGCTCACATTATCTGCGCCAACTTTAAAAATTTTATGATGTAATCACAACTTTTATGAAATTTAATCAGAAAAAAGGGCTTATCGTTAAAATTTTGAAAAAATTTGTCTCTCACATTCGAGAGTAAATCATAAATTGAATATTCTTCAGATTTAAATCCATATTCTAAATATTCTTTACAAAAATCTGTTAAAATATGAATTAGTATGAAATGTTAATCCAATTCATTAAAAACTTTTAAAAAAGGGAACTTGTTACAGGGGTTAGAGGTGATTGCAAGTGAATTTAGATAGTGGAGATACGGCGTGGATCCTGGTGGCAACGGCATTAGTTATGTTGATGACACCAGGGGTGGGGTTGTTTTACGGAGGGATGGTAAGGAGAAAGAACGCAGTTTCAATGATTTCACTCTCATTCATAGCTTTCGCACTGGTCAGCATACAGTGGGTACTCTTCGGCTACACCCTCTCTTTCGGTTCGGATATAGCAGGCTTCATTGGCAGTATGGAATACTTTGGGTTGGAAGGCGTAGGAATGGAGGCCAATGGAACAATACCTCATCTGGTCTTTATGATCTTCCAGCTTACATTTGCAGCGGTAACTCTAGCAATATTGACGAGTGCAATCGCAGAAAGGGTAAGACTGAGTTCGTTTATCATATTTGGACTGCTCTGGACAACTATGGTTTACGATCCGCTAGCACACTGGGTGTGGGGTGGTGGCTGGGCTGCCAGCATTGGGGCCCTGGATTTCGCAGGTGGCACTGTAGTTCATATAAGCTCCGGCTTCTCAGCCCTCGCCCTTGCGCTTGTGATAGGTAAAAGGGCTGGATTTGGCGAATATAGCATGGAGCCCCACAACATACCAATGACATTGCTAGGTGCCGCACTGCTGTGGTTCGGGTGGTTCGGGTTTAACGGAGGGAGTGCTCTCGCAGCAGATGGAATTGCAGCTAATGCACTGGTGGTAACCAACACTGCTGCTGCAGCTGGAGCTCTTTCCTGGTTACTGGCTGAATGGCTCAGAGGGAAGCCAAGCTCTCTTGGTATGGTAAGTGGTGCAGTTGCAGGGTTAGTAGCAATTACGCCAGCAGCTGGCTTTGTGGACCCGCTTTCCTCTATAGTAATCGGAGCAGTAGCAGGAGTAATCTGTTACAAAGCCATGCTATTCAGAGTCAGAAAGGGACTGGACGAGAGCCTCGACTCATGGGCTGTCCATGGTGTAGGAGGAGTTTGGGGTGCACTGGCAACGGGCATATTTGCAAGTGAAGCCATTGGTGGATACTCTGGTTTAATATATGGAGACGTTCAGCAATTCATTGCCCAAGCAATAGGTGCTGGAGCCGCCGTCGTGTACGCCTTCGCTGTGACCTTCATTCTTGCCAAAGTGATTGACACAACAATTGGATTGAGGGTTACAGAGGAGGAGGAATACATAGGTCTAGACATCTCCCAGCACGGTGAGAAGGCCTACGCTTGAGGGCTAAGAGGTGGTAAAAATGAAGAAGGTGGAAGCCATAATCCGCCCAGAAAGGCTGGATCTGGTAAAGGAATCTCTTGAGGAGAGCGGATTCATCTCAATGACGATAACAGAGGTGAAAGGAAGAGGGGAGCAGAAGGGAATATCACTACAGTTTAGAGGTAGAACGATGGAAGTAGATGTCCTACCAAAAGTTAAGATTGAGATAGTGGTGAGAGATGACGCAGTAGATGCTGTCATTGAAGCCATTACCAGTGCAGCCAGAACAGGAAAGATAGGAGACGGTAAGATCTTCGTAATTCCGGTGGAAAGGGCAATAAGGATACGAACAGGGGAGGAAGGAGATCAGGTGATTGTGAAGTGACTTGAGAATAATTTGAGAGTTAGTACCCAATTTTATTTTTAATCTTATTTTATAAAACAATATTGTCTAAAAAATATTTATATCTGATGTAAACCAAATACTAATGAGTCGGAGGTGCTAGAATTAAGAAAGTATTGGTTGTTTTGGGCGGAATTGCTGTTGTTGTTCTCGCAGTTCTTGCATTAATTATGGCTCCCGGCTTTGAAGGAAATAAAATGGGGGAGACTGAAGAAGTAGAAAAAGCAGGAATGGTGGAGAATACTGAAGTAATGAAGGTTAAGGCCATTGAGTTCGAGATCTACTATTCTCCAGCATGCAACTGCTGCAAGAGATACATTGCTTATCTGAGAGGGCTGAATTATACCGTAAAGCAAATTGAGACATCTGAAGTTGCGGAAATCAAGAATAGTTTTGGTGTACCCCGAGATCTCTGGAGTTGCCACACAATTAAAGCGGAAGACTATTTCATAGAAGGTCATGTTCCTGTTGAAGCTATACAGAAGCTCATGATTGAAAAACCAAACATAAAGGGGATTGCACTACCCAAGATGCCTCCAGGTTCTCCGGGAATGGGTGGTAACAAGACTGAACCTTTCAGAATATATTATGTCTCAGAGAGCGAAAAAGGAGAATTTATGATAATTTGATGGGGATGATTGCTTAAACTAGTAGTTTCAACCAGTTGCGTTACTTTCCCCCAATCCACATTTCAGTCGTTATGCACAACCCTGTAATGATTGGGCTTGGGGCAGTAAAGTTCTCCTCTTTGCTTCATCTTATACAGAATCTCCCTGGATTTTTCTCTATCGATTCCGTGCTCCTCAGCCCTCTCCAAAATCATCTCCTCTGGTGCACCCTTATCAGTTGATTTTTCAAGCTCCTCTACAATCCTCTTAATTACCACTATCTTGTCTCTCTGACTCTTGGAGGTGCCGGAATACGCATAATCTATGTCTATCTGGCCCGTTTCAGGATCCACGGCAATCTGCTCTAAACTTCTCCGGACTATACTTATCACCCTGTCCACATCCTCGACAGTTATGCGATCACTTAGCCTCAGCCTTGCAGAAGCCTCAGCTAGCCTTATGAGCGCCTCAAGTTGTCTTGCAGTTATGGGAACGGGAGAGTTTTCCTTCACCCTTCCCCTGAGACTGAGATAAAATTCGATGATTCGCTCTTTTGCCTCCTCTGTCAGAACAGGGAAAACTGTTCGCTTGGCATAGGCTATATATTTTCTCAGGAGCTCAGGGTCTATTACCGGCTCAACCCTCTTTGCTTCAATCTCTAGAGCTTCCCTCGCATATTCCGAAGTAGCAACATTCTTCATCCTCTCCAGCTTCTCCCCTAACTGATGAGTGTCAAGCACATGCTTTGCCAGAATAGCATCTCTTTCTTCATCGGGATCGTCAGTCATAACGAATATTAGATCGAACCTAGAGAGAAGGGTAGGAGAAAGTTCAATCTGCTCAGCAATGGGCAGATAACGATCAAATCTGCCGTATTTCGGATTTGCAGCACCAAGCAACGCGCATCTGGCTCTTAGAATGGCATTTATACCTGCCTTCGCCACTGTTACAGTCTGCTGCTCCATTGCCTCGTGCAGAGCTGAGCGGTCTTCGCTCCTCATCTTGTCAATCTCGTCAACCAGTGCAATACCTTTATCTGCCAAAACTAAGGCTCCGGCTTCCAATGTCCACCTGCCATCCACCTCATCCCTTACAGCAGTTGCGGTCAAACCTGCTGTGGTTGTTCCTTTACCCGTAGTATAGACGCTTCTGGGAGCAACCCTGTGAACGTACCTGAGAAGCTGACTCTTTGCAACTCCTGGATCACCCACAAGCAGGATGTGGATGTCGCCGCGGATTTCGGTGCCATCCGGAAGCTTCTTGGGAATGCCTCCAAAAAGCTGAAGGGCTATGGCAAGCTTGATGTCGTCGTAGCCGTAAATGGTGGGTGCTATGCTCTTCACAATTTTGGTATAGAGCTCTGGGTCCTCTCCGAGCCGCATTATCTCCTCCCTATCCTCCTCTGTAATCTCGAACTCCTCGTATTCCTGCTGGAGAACCTCTATGCTGTTGCCTTCGATGTGGATGTCCATGTGGAGGAGTTTTTTTGAGCCTGCAGCTCTGGGTTTAGCTCTCACAATACCGTTGATAATCACTCTATCTCCTGGATTTACCTTTCCTGCTACGTCGCCCTCCAGATAAACATCTATGCTCTGGGGCTGCTCCCCTCCTCTGAGATTCTCAGGATACTCCTGAATCTTTATTCGCTGGCTGTCAACCGACTTACATTCCTCAGGCACGAGGATGAATCTCTTTGATTTGCATGCCTTACACTCGTAGGGGTACTTTACGGTAACATCCTCCTGCTCTACCTCAATTCTTTTACCACATATGCCGCAGATGAAAACAGCAGTAACAATTCTTGGCCTGACTTCCGTTACTTTCCGGACTATTCCCTCAATCGCTATGAACTTGGCAATGTGGTCACTCCTGAGGTCACGAATCAGGACTTTTTTAAGTGAGGGTAAGTTTACAACCCGAGTTCTGCACCCATCGAGTTCAACACCATGAATGTTCTCGGCAAGCCTCAAACCTTCGTCGGCATGCTTCAAAACGATATCAGGATGCTCAACCAATTCCTCCCCAAGCCTGCCTTCCTTGTAAATGGCCAAATCGTTGAGATAGTTAACGTAGATTGAGCGGTTTTTCCCGTCTCCGCTCAATATACGGCTTGCAAGCTTGTTTATCTCGTCCCTGTAGTAAGTCTCGAAAAATTCACGCCAGATTTCAGGGCTGCTGAGCATCAAATTTTAGAAAGTGTAACACAAATAGAAGGTTTGTGGTTGGGGCGAAAGTTATACCTGACAAAGTTATATAATTGACCATACATTTGGACAACCGAGAAATAAAATGGCCAGAGTTACTGCTTTTTCATCCAAATCGAATAGTTTCAACCAATATTCAAAATTTTTTTACTTTAATTTACATTTAAAGTTGCTATAATGTGAAAATGCCATATCTCCTAAGCTTTCCTAGAGCTTCTCCCCCTAAATCTCCCTTCCCAAATATCTCTCTCAACAAGCTTCATTTATCCTAAATAACTGATTTTGCTTCTAATTTTTCAAATTTCCGGACCTATGCCCAATTAATCCATTAATCAGGTCACTAAAAAGCTTTACGAAGTTTCTGCATAAATCCTCAGAGACAACATAAAGCTAAAAATATCTAAAAAGAAGATTCAACCAAGTAAATATATTAGAATCCCAGCAGCAGCAGCAGAACCTATGACGCCTGCCACATTGGGGCCCATAGCGTGCATCAATATGTGGTTGGATGGGTCCTCCTGCAGAGCAAGTTTCTGAACAACCCTTGCAGACATGGGAACCGCTGAAACGCCTGCAGCACCAATCATGGGGTTGATTTTGTCCTTCAGGAACAAGTTCATGAGTTTGGCCAGCAAAACCCCCCCTGCAGTAGCGCTTGCAAAGGCTATAACGCCCAGTAAAAGAACCAACAGAGTCTTTGGATGTAGGAAGCTTTCAGCAGTCATGGTGCTTCCAACTGTCAGGCCAAGCAATATAGTCATTATGTTCAGAAGCTCGTCTCTCGCGCCTTTAGCCAGCCTTTCAGTCACGCCACTCTCCCTGAAGAGATTGCCGGTCATCAGCATGCCGATTAAGGGCAACGCCTTGGGAGCAAGAAGCCCAGTTATAATTATCGTCGCTATTGGAAATATAATTCGCGTAGTCTTGCTTACCGTTCTGAGTTGCTTCATCTTAATTCTTCTCTCCTCTTTAGTCGTCAGTGCCTTAATTATTGGAGGCTGGATGAGTGGAACCAGAGACATGTAGCTATATGCTGCCACCGCAGTCGCTGCGAGAAGGTGTGGAGCGAGAATCGTAGTGGTGTAGATGGTTGTAGGACCATCAGCACCACCAATTATGCCTATGCTGGCCGCCTCCTGAGCTGTAAAGCCAAGGAAAAGGGCTCCGAGAAAAGCTATGAATATTCCAAGCTGAGCTGCTGCACCAAGTAGAAATGTGATGGGGTTTGCCAGCAGAGGGCCGAAATCTGTCAGTGCACCAAGGCCAAGAAATATCAGTAGAGGAACTATTTCAGTGGAGATAAGGTGCTTGAGGAAGAGGCCAAACACTCCATCCCCAGCAATGTCTCCACCAGGAATGTTGGCCAGAATTGCCCCAATTCCTATGGGCACCAGCAACAATGGCTCCATCTGCCTGTGAATACCGAGATAAATCAAAATTAAACCGATTAAAATCATTATCACGTTGCCGGGAGTCAGGTAGGGGATAGCCGTAAGCCCGATCATTGAACCACCGCAAGCAAATCTCCTGTTTCAACCTTATCCCCTTCTTTAACCATAATCTCCTGAACGACGCCGTCCACCGGGCTGACAATCTCATTCTCCATCTTCATTGCTTCAAGCACCATAATTGGCTGGCCAGCTTTTACAGTATCTCCAAGAGACACCAGAATTTTCAGAACAACTCCCGGAAGCATTGCTGTGACGGCACCAGAGACTGCAACAGGCTTTTGCAGCTCTTTTTCAACCTTGAGAGCAGGAGTGGCTGGGGCAGTCTCCTTCCTGACAGAAGTTATTTTTGGCGTCTCTTCTTCAACACTCACTTCAGCTACTTTATCTCCCAGCTTGACTCTGTACCTCCCCACCCCCAGCCTTTCTACTGCTGCGCTATACACGCTATTGCCAACAACTATCCTAAACCTTTTCATAGTTATCTCCTCAGAGAATATTCTCTCGCGAATTTCTTCCAGCTATCTGAACCAATAAGCGGAACTACGTCTGCTTCCCCTTCCACATGGTATGCAAGAGCAGCAGAAATGATGGCGATCTCCTCATTTCTGTTAATAATCTCCATCTCTGTTTGTTCAATCTTAACTTCCATATTCCTGCGATCTACCCTCCCCATCAAATACATGAACAGAGCGAGCAGAGAGAGTATTGTGAATACACCACCCATACCAACTGCTGTTATGTACAACCCAAATTCGAGCTCTTGAAGCATCCTTGCCCAAGTGCCTAAGTGCGATAATAAACCTTTCGCAAAATGAAGATACCGGCATCTATCCCACCATAAGATACCGGTCGCTCTTCAACAGAATAACCAGCATTCTCAGCTAAACTTCTTACAAGCTCTTTTTCCGGTGTGATCATGACTATTCTGCCTCCATTTCTCAAAACTTTGTAAGCGGAGCAGATAAATCCTGAATACAAGTCATGAATTATTCCTTTTTTACCAATTCTGAGACCATAAGGAGGGTTGGTGATGAGAACGTCCACTCTATCCAGTTCCAAATATTCATCGAGTCTTGTGGCATCACCCCTTATTAATTTTATAAAATCAAAGCCTGTAAACTCCAGGATTTGCCTAGCCCCTCTTATATGCTTCTCAAACCTCTCGATACCAATTAACGTGGGAGTACATCCTTTTTCTTGATGATATCTTACCTCTTCCAGCAACTCATCCCCAAAGATTCTCGTGAAGGCAAAATCCTTCCTGAATTTCCCAGGCGGCACATTTCTTGCCATCATGGCTGCTTCCACCAGTATCGTTCCGCTCCCACACATGGGGTCTACCAAAACCTGATGGCATCTCCAAGCAGACAATCTTATCATCGATGCTGCAATGGTGGCGTTCAGTGGAGCGGGATGTTGGTAAACTCTATACCCCCTTTTGTGAAGTCCCTCATCACCGGTTGTGTCTATGCCTACGAGAAGAGTATGGTCTATCAGCTCCACCCTCACAATTACATCCGGCTCGTTCAGATTCACCTTCAGCCTTACTGCCTTAGATGCAAGATAGCTGTCTATCACTGCTTGACCAGCAACTCTTGCAATATCTATGGAAGTAAAGTCATGGAAACCGACCCTCTTGCTTCTAACGGCAAAGCTCTGATGAGGTTTTATGATTGAGAAATCAAGCTCTCTGACCTCCCGATATATCTCCTCCAACCCTTCCACTTTACACTCTTTCAAGAGGAGAACAGCTCTCTCAATAGTTCTCCCCCAGTAGTTGAGGGTTGCTACAAGCCCTATATCCCCTTCAAAATAGACTCTGCCTCTACTCAGCCTGGTTATCTTACCTCCAAGCTCCTCTATCTCCTTCGCTGCAACATCTTCAAGACCAGGAGCGGAAGTAGAATAAAAAGAGGGCATTATCTTGGAAATTTAGAGATACAATCAGAGCTATTCAGCTCGTCTGAGTTATCTCTTCCCTGCCCTTATCTCTACAAGCACTTCCTTTGCTCTGTCCATTCTGACCTTTCTCTCCTTCACGAGAACTTCAGCCACCTTATCAACTTCCTCTCCCACAGCTCCCACCATCATGGCGATGTTTCTTGCATGAAGCTCCATGTGGCCCCGCTGTATGCCTTCGGTTGCTAGAGCCCTTAAAGCGGCGAAGTTCTGGGCAAGACCGACGGCAGCTATAACCCTTGAAAGCTCTTCAGCTGTCTTGACCCCTAGGATCTTTAGGGCAATTTTCGCAAGCGGATTGACGCGGGTGGCTCCACCGATAACGCCTACGGCAACAGGAAGCTCAATAGTGCCAACTAGATCACCTTCCTTATTGACCTCATATGTGGTCAGAGGCTTGTATCCGCCCATCGCCGCATACGCATGGGCTCCTGCTTCCACTGCCCTGAAATCATTCCCCGTTGCTATAACAACTGCAGACACGCCATTCATTATACCCTTGTTGTGGGTTGCACATCTGAATGGATCAGCTTTGGCGAAGGCGTATGCTTCCATTATTCCTTCCACAACTTCTTCTCCACCAATTGCCTCCTTGTCAAACACAGCTTTGGCTCTGGCAAGTCTGTAAACGGCCAAGTTGGAGATTATCCTGAGGTAAACCTTACCACCTGTTATTCTCTCAATCAGGGGTGCCACAGCCTCTGCCATGGTGTTAACAGCATTGGCCCCCATAGCATCTCTCACATCTACGAGAAGGTGGACGATAACATTGGGCCCCCTGAAAGTATCTATTACCCTCACCTCAATATCCCTACATCCTCCTCCCAACTCCACTAGAACGGGGTCTTGTTCATTGGCCTTAGCAATTATCTCATCTTTGTGCCTGAGAATTTCCATTTTTGCCCCATAAGGGTCGTTCAGCTTTGTAACCTGAACCTGAGCAATCATTATTGGTGGGGTGGCAGAAGTAAAAAACCCGCCTTTGGCACGGGCCATCTTGGCTGCATTGCTGGCAGCAGCAACCACGCTTGCCTCCTCAATAACCATAGGGATCAGATAATCCTTACCATCAATCAGGAAGTTAGTTGCTATTCCCATGGGAAGCTCAAAGGTGCCGATAACGTTCTCGATCATCCTGTCAGCAACATCAAGCTGCAAAGCCTTCCCGAGTATCAGCCCCTTATCCTCTTCATCAAGCCCTGCAAATTCAGCCACTTTCTCCAGCCTTTCCTCAACAGTCATCTTATAAAAGCCAGGTATTCTGGAGGATTTCATGAGTTAAGCAGAATTAACCCAACTAAATAACCTTTCGGTGATTGTTTGGAACTGGCATTTTAAGAAATTATTTTCTCAATTTTTGTCCTACCCACCCGGCCCCTTCTCCTTCCCTGAGCTTTAGAATAAGGTTTTTTAGTTATAGTTTAATGTTTTTTGCTGTAACAGGTGCATTTAGAGAGATACCCAGATAGCCAAAAATAATTTCATAAATACAATTCCGATGCAGTTATAGCCATGCAGCGCCATGTAGTTCTAACAGGAGATGATAAAAAATGGGAATGTATTATGTGCCCGAAGTATCCGAAGGCGTATTCTGGGTAGGTGCAAAAGACTGGAATCGTAGAATTTTTGACGCCTTAATCCCGCTCCCTTACGGAACAACGTACAACGCCTACCTTGTAAAGGGTAAGGAAAAAATTGCACTCATCGATACCGTAAACCCGGGATTTGAGAAAGAACTAGTAGATAAAATCAGTCAGATTACAGATTTAGCTAGTCTGGATTATGTTATAATGAATCACGCTGAACCAGATCATGCGGCTGCAATTCCACACATAATGCAGATGGGCGAAAATGTGACGCTTGTAACCACAGAGAAGGGCGCAAAAATGGCACAGGTTTACTATAACGTGCCGGAGGATAGAATAAAGACGGTCAATGATGGAGACACAATTGAACTCGGTGGTAAAACCCTGAAATTCATCGAAGCTCCTTGGCTTCACTGGCCTGAAACGATGTTCACGTATCTTGTGGAGAACAGAGTTCTGTTCTCCTGCGATTTCTTTGGAACCCATACTGCCTTTGGACTCTACGATGAGGATGTTGAGGAAATCCTCTCCTCTGCAAAGAGATATTTCGGGGAAATAATGATGCCCTTCAGAAATATGGGTAGGAAAGCTCTTGATAAGATAAAGGAGCTGGAGATTGAAATCATTGCACCGAGCCATGGCCCCATCTATAAAAATCCTGATAGGGTTTTAGAGGCCTACCGGAAATGGACTGCAGGAGAGACGGAAGAGAAAGCAATTGTGGTTTATATTAGCATGTGGAATTCCACAGAAGCCATGATAAAAACAATGGTTGAGACACTGATGTCTGAGAGTATCGAAGTAAGCCTGCATGACTTGTCAAGGGCAGACATAGGCGAGATTGCTAGAGATCTTGTAGATTCTCGGGCAATCGTTCTTGGCACGCCAACGGTTCTGGGTGGGATGCACCCACTTGCCATATACGCGTCATATCTGGTTAGAGCATTACGTCCACCCCTGAAATACGGTGTTGTTTTGAGCTCCTACGGGTGGAGTGGGGGAGCAATTAAACAGGCACTGGAAGTTCTTGGGCCTACGAAAATAGAGCTCGTTGGTTCCTTTGAGATAAATGGTCCACCATCAAATGAAGATTTCCAGAAAATTGTGGAGATAGGAAAACAGCTTTCCAGTAAGATAAAGGGATAATGGCTGTTTGGAAGTAAGACCATATGAAGTTGATATTCCAGTTTGAAGAGTCTGGAAAAATCAGAAGTTGAACACGAATTGAATGAATAATGGGCGAAGAATCCGACTACTTTGAATTATTTAAGTCATTAGGATTTGTAAATAACAGTGAATAACAGACAACTCTATCCAACTACTCAATACCCTGTCTACCTACCGTGCTGCACACAAAGCAGAGCTTGACGTTTAAATCATCCTTGCTAATTCTTCCGGCCTCAAAATCATCAACTATTTCCTTAACAATCTTCTTTATCTCTTCATCGCTTGTATCTCCCCTTTTTCTGCTGGTATACTGGGAAACGGCAGCAATTGTGACGCCGAGAATTTCAGCTACCTCCTTCTTTGAGTGGCCTCTTGCTACAAGCTCTCTGGCCAATTCACCCCTTATCATAGGGATTACCTTTGAGGCCATTACCTCACACGGTACCTTCATTTTATAAACACCGTTAAACTATTTTTGTTAAAGCCTTTAAATCTTTTGCCTCCCTGATGACCTCTTTGATAACATCCAAAAGCCTTCTTTCAAAGTCCGGCTCTCTGATAGCCCTCTCAAGGTCGTCAAACTCGATGATTTTTGAAACATCAACCCAGTTTTCTCTGCGGTAAAGCAAACCGCTTCCCGAATAACTTCCAACCACCTTCTCTGCCTCATCCTCGCTCTTAAACTTAACAGAGGTGAAAACTGCCACACCGCTGAGCTTCTCTCCCTTCATGACGTAGAGTTTCACCACCTTTCCGTTATGCATTCCCATGAAGTGGTCTGTTGCCTTATCAAATCCCATCTCTTCAAATTTCTCGATAACCCTCTTTGGCAGGTCGTCCATAAGGCACCCACAAAGGGCTCTTATCTGTTCCTTGGCTATGGCCTCATCCATCTTCCTGAATATCTCCGCTGGAAATCCGATTACGATTTCATCCTTCGCATACCCGCCGTACTCTCTGGCACCCTCACACAAGAAGGAGACATTGGGTTTACCACTGTCTATGACCTCTCGGGTTGCCTCACCGCACACTGCATTCTCTCCGGAGAATCTAGCAGACACGGGCTCGTTGAAAAGCTGTGCATAGGTTGAGCCTATCTTCATGGCCTTTTCTGGAGTTACCACCACAAGAACTGCATCGCAGTCTTGTCCGGTATAGGGCTCTATGATCACCGTCTTTATAATTTCCCCGCTTTCTTCTCCCTCCTCCTCAAACAGTGGCTCGATCAGGCCGAGAGAGACCTCAGCTCCGCTGCACGACAGATTGATTTCATTCAGGACTATTCTCTGACCAGCAGATGCGAGCTTTACTGCCTCACAGTACCTGAAGCTTCCTTCAGTAGCCTCGCCGACATTAATTTCCTCCTTCAGGAGCTTAACTGCAACAGGCCTTCCCGGAATTTCGAAGTGCCTTCTAAATGCGTCGCCCTTCAATCCTCCACCTCCACTCCGTGCTCTTCGGCAATCTCCTTAAATGCATTGGCAACTTTCTCAAGCTCCTCCCAGCTCAGCCCGTAAACGTTTATCTTGAAGTTCTTTGTCATTCCAGGGTGAATTCCAACAATACCACGCTTCTTCAGCTCGTGATACAGGAAATAGCCCCTCTTCTTGTGTCTCTTGGCAATCATGTGAAAGGTGGGAGTTTCGAAGTGCATCAGGGTGTGTGCTTTCGGCCTCTCGCCGATGAGCTGAACCCCCTCTATCTTTTCCATCTCCCTCACAAACCATCTGGCCTTCTCAATCTCTTTGTCCCACTCCTTAACTCTTTTCACCACAGCCGGAAATGATGCCATCAGTGTCATCACTGGTAAACCATAAACTGGAGAGCATCCGAAAAAGGCTACTTCTTTCTTGGTGAATGCCCTGCCGCTCCAGTCTCCCCTCAGCTTCGATTTTCTGAAAATCTTATCGGTATTTTCGAAGTTTGTGGCAAGGATGCCTATCGGAGCGGTCGCAGCCCAGCTTTTATGTCCACTCCCTACAATAAAGTCCACATACATCCCCTTTCCATCAATTTCCATTATTCCCGAGCTGTAAGCAGTGTTTAGAATGAGAGGGACTCCGTAATCTCTGCAGACCTTTCCAATCTCCTTTGCATCGGCAACGTTTCCATACCTGTAATCCACATGGGTGAGGAGTGCAAGGGATGGATAACTGCCGGTTTCCTCCTTGATCCTTTCAAAAGTCTCTGCGTAACCTTCCGGATGAATCTTGAACTCAGGATACCCGGAATTCGGAACCTCAAACACCTTCAGCCCGTTGAGCTCAGCAGCAATGTATGAGGTATAGTGGGCGAGGGAATCCAGAACCACGCTACCCCCAGCGTAGCCAGCCATTATCACGAACTTGGCATGTCTGGCTCCAGCGGTGAAACGAACATCATCCATGTTGAGGAACTCGGCAACATCTCTTTTGAATTCCTCAATAGGGGGGTTTCTTATAAGGTCTACTCTACCTTCAAAACAGAGGTCACAGACAGAATAACCATCAGCCCATTCATTAATTATCCTTCTCGCCTCATCTGTCAGTATTCCTCCTCTCTGGATGGGATGAATGTTTATCATCCCATTGGAGGGTCTTCTGAGGTTCTCTGGCCTGTATCTGTCGAGATTCATCGGAAAGCTTAACGACGTTAATTATTTAAGTTTTACCACAGATTGACAGCCACAACCAAAGCCGTTACGCCCACTGTGGATGTGAGAGCTATTTTGAGGAGTTCAGATGAGCACCTGCTCGAAGCATGGACTCCGAAATAGACCCCTATTAACCCGCCAGCAATGAGTTCTGCTGCAAGTGGGAAATTGACGTTGCCACTGAAGCCGTGGAGCGATGCAGCCACCACTGTGAACAGCAGTCCGTTCACGATGTCGGTGCCAACAATTCTGTGGGGTTTCAAGTTAGTAATGGTTATTAGAGCGAATGTCATAAGGGTTCCGCTGCCAACAGATGTAATTGCAACAAGCAAACCAACTATGAAGGCAACAGCAGCTATAACCCCCTTCCTCCCATTGCTCTCGCTGAACTTCACACAATAGCGTTCGCAAACAAAGCATTCCACTTTCAGATATCTCTTCCTGAAATGAGAGATTATCATCAGAATGCTGGAAGTCAGAAGCACTACTGCCAGCAGAACGGTTATGAGTCTTGAAGCCTCAGATTCAAATGCTTCTAGAATCATGTATCCGCCGAAAATCCCCAGAATCCCTGGAGGGACTGTAACTTTCAGCAGATCTACATCAACATTCCTCTGTTTTCTGTGAAGGAGGCTTGCAACTCCCTTGACACCTCCAGCATAGATTAAATCAGTCCCTACAGCAGTCAATGGTGGATAGCCAAGCAGAATCAGAGCAGGAGTCATCAAAGCTCCACCGCCCATCCCTGTCAGCCCCACTAAGAAGCCCACCAGTGCACCTAAGAAAATCTCCATCCCATCACCTTAACGCTGTTAAGTTAACAGCGTTTAGTATATAAGTTTTTTGAGTGGTTGTTTAATTTGGCAAGTCTCATGAACCGTTATCTTTATCGGATTAATGCTTTTCTCAATATTTATCCCGCCCACCCGACCCCGTCACCGTCCCAGAGCTTAAGTTTTTGGATTTAATGGAGTGTTGCACTTCTGCTGGACGACCTCACTCTTAAGAATACTCTACTTCGAAAATGTCAACTTTCACCAACCATTTCAAGCTTAAGCCCGTAATCTCTAAAGACCTCAAAATCTATATCGGCTGTGAAGAGTATCTTTGAATTGGCTATGGCTGAGGAAGCTATCAGTAAATCCTTTACTTTGGGTATTTTTCCCTTGTTTTTCAAATCTCTGTAGATTCTTCCGGCAAATTTTGCGCTTTTATCGTCAAAATTTAGCTTGGGGATGCTATCCAGAAATAACTCTTCCTTTTCCTTCAGCGTACCACAATGCAATTCAAACAGTGTTATGGCAGAGATTCCATAAGTCAAGGTGTCATTTGACAGCAGTATTTTAACAACACTGGCATTTCCCTTGAAGATTTCTATTACTAAGCTTGTATCAAGGATTGCATCCATTTTTCAACCTCCTTTATTTCTTTTTCCAGTTCTTCAGCCTCTTTTTCGCTTCTTGTACCAAAAGCTGTCATAATCAATTCTGCATTGCCCTTTTTTCTGATGAGCTCTCTAATTACTTCTGAGAAGCTTTTTTTCCCTTTTATTTTTACCAGCTGCTCATAAACATCGTCCGATATACTTATCGTCTTTGTCATGCATGCATGTATATATTCTGAAACTTAAATGTTGTGAAAGAAAAATTGAAGTTTCAGCGTGATATGACAGCCAGTAATACTTAACACCGTTAACTTTTTATAACTCTAATAAAGAGGCCATTAGAGGTAGAGAGGTGAGTGTCTTGGAAGAAATAAGTATCGATCTCGGTGAGATTGGGAAGTTCATAGGAAAATACTCCCTCGGCAGAGATAATGGAATGGGTTCCCTTCACTTTCTCAGAATCAAAATTCCTGCCGGGCAGATAAACGCTGAAAGGATTTTTGAGATTGCAAGCATGTCCAGAGAGTATGGGAGAGGTTACGTTGAGGTTACAGACAGGCAGGACATACAGCTTCACTGGATAGACAGCGATAAATCCCTTGAAATCTTTGAAAGGCTTTACAGACTCGGTTACACAACTGATCTGTGTGGTCAGGGCTTCAGCGGAGCATGCCATGGTGATGTCCGCAATATTATTGCTTGCCCCCTCAGCGGTAAGGTTAGCGATTTTGATGTGGCAAAGTATGCAGTCAGCCTTACTGAATTCTTTTCTGGTAATCCCGATTATATCGACCTGCCTAGGAAGTTCAAGATTGCTTTTACCGCATGTGGTAGTGATTGCATAAGGGCCGGCGTGAATGATTTGGCCATGATAAGCGTGGAGAAAGATGGCGAAAGAGGTTTCACTCCGCTTATAGGTGGTAGTGTTGGAGCAAGCTTTCCGGGCCCATCACTGGCAAAGCACATGCCTGTATTTGTGCCTGAAGACGACGTTTTCGAGTTCGTCAAAGCAGTGGTTGAAGTCCATCGTGATTACTCCAGCAGGGAGAGCAAGGTTAAAGCCAGATTCAAGAACTTGGTTGCATCATGGGGGGTTGAGAAGGTAAGAGAAGTGGTAGAGGAGAAAATCGGAAAGCTCGAGGACTTCAAGGAGCTTCCAGACCTCAAGCATGATGTTCACAATGGCTCAGGAAAACAGGTAAATGGGCTGCACTATTTCACCCTCCCGCTGATTGGCGGAGTTTTGGATGCTGACAGGCTGGATGTAATTGGAGAGCTGGCAGAGAAGTACGGCAGCGGAGAGATCAGGCTGACCACAACCCAGAACATTACCTTTGTTGATGTTGAGGATGTTGAAGCCCTCAAGAACGAGCTCTCTAGGCATTTCAGGCTTTATGACAGTGAGGTATTCTATAACTCCATCGGCTGCGCATCCGATTTTTGCGGTAAGACCAGAGATGTCCACGCAAAGGACATGCTGAGAAAGCTGCTTGAAGTTGTTGAGAAGCATGGAATAAAAGAAGATGTCCGCATCCACATTTCAGGATGCCACAATGCATGCGGATGCCATCACGTCGCCCACTTCGGTCTGATGGGGAAGTTGATGAAGAGAAATGGGAGCGTTGTTCAGGGGTACGACCTCTACATTGGAGGAGATTTCAGAGGGCTGAAGATGGCAAAGCTTTACAAGGAATCTCTCACCCCTGAAGAGGCTGCAGAGGTTCTGGATGATATTCTCAGGAGGTATAAGCAGTTTAGGGAGCAGAAGGAGCAACTCAATGGAAATACATTAAACGAATTTCTGGAGGTGTTATGATGGATCTCAAAACAGACCTCAAGCTTAAAAAGCTGGATGAGGGAAGATATGAGCTGGATGTTCGCGGCAATACATGCCCCTTCCCCCAGATATTCACCGAGCTTGCCTTAAAAAAGGTTGGAAATGCAACACTGGAAGTCATAACCGATAATCCGCCTTCAGCCAGAGACATCCCCATTATTCTGGAAAAGAAGGGATACAAGGTTGAAAGCAGAAAAGAAGAGGGATACTGGAGGTTGGTTATAAGTGGAAGTAATTAACACCGACCTTGCAGTTATTGGCGGAGGTACAGCGGGTTGCATCGCAGCATACGAAGCGAAAAAGGCAGGGCTTGATGTTGTAATTCTAGAGAAGGCAGGAATAAAGCGGAGTGGCTGCCTAGCTCCTGGTGTCAATGCGATATACTCTTATCTACATGAAGGTGACAGTCCCGAGGATTACGTTAAATGGGTGGAATTTCAGGGAATGGGGTTGCTGAGGAGAGATCTTACCCACTCCATGATTTCTGAAAGCCGTTATGCAGTATCTGTTCTAGAGAATTATGGACTGATAGCTGATGGGGGGAGACAGGGAAGGTTCGGGCTGAGAATAACGGGAGAGAGCATAAAACCCATCCTGGCCGACATTGCCAGAGAGAATGCAGAAATCATTGAGCACTGCTATGCTTTCAGGCTTGCCTCTGATAGCTCAGGAGTTAAAGGAGTCTATGCCTACGATTTGAGAAATAATGAAGTTTTCTTCGTCAGAGCTAAAGCGACGCTTATCGCCACCGGCGGGTGCAGCGGCCTCTACAAACCCTACACAGTCCCTTGGTACCCTCCATGCAACGCAGGTACGGGATACGCTCTTGCAATACGGGCTGGAGCAGAAATAACGTCCTTCGAGATTCGCTTTATTCCCATCAGAATAAAGGACATCAATAGCCCGATAGGCGTCACCGCTGTTGGATTTAAGGCTCCCCTCAGAAGTGCAGAGGGAGAAGAGTTTATGAAAACAAAATACGGAGAATTCGGAGGAGAAAGTGCTCCCATTGCAATAAGAGCCTATGGGCCTATGAAGGAGATAATGGAAGGAAGGTTCCCAGTCTACATCGACACCAGAGGACTGACTCAAGAGCAGGTTGAGAGCTTAATAAGACTATACCTCAACGGCTGGCCCATATTTCTGCTATTCCTCAAAGCAAGGCAGATTGACCCATCAGCAGAGCCTCTTGAAGTCCAGCCGTGTGAGCCTTACATTACTGGCAGCCACACAATTGCGGGAATATGGGTTGATGAGAGCAGAATGACCACCGTGCCGTACCTGCTCGCTGCTGGCGACGCTGCTGGCGGCGTTCCACTAAAGCACGTGGGTGGAGCTCTGGCAGAAGGGGTGATTGCTGCTAGGACTGCTGCAATGCTGAAGAATTCTCTGGATTTCCAGCCAGATGAGCCTGAGCTGGCTTTCGATGGTGAGTGCGATGCCGGCGATGTGGAGAAGCGAATGCAATATGTACTGGACTGCTACGCAGGAGGGATGAGCAGATTCTATTACTACAGCGAGCAATCGGTGAGGAGAGCCATTCTGGAAGTCGAAAGGTTGAGAAGTATCAGCCTGAAAGGAAAGCCAATCAGGTGCTTTGAAGTTACAGACAGGCTTGAGGTTGCCAGAGTCATGCTCTATCACATGCTGGAGAGAAGGGAGACAAGGATGCCTCCATTCCAGATGCGGAGCGACTATCCTGAGTTCAGTGACTCAAAGTACTTCCTGAATTCTGTAACCACTGATGGTGCCATCAGTCTCTTGAGGAGGGATGCTGCTTGATCATAATAGATTACGAAGCATGCATTAACTGCGGTAAATGCGAGAAAATCTGCCCGTGCAGTGTGATTGGCTTTACAGACCATCCCACGATTGAGGACCCTGATAAGTGCTGGCACTGCCTGGCATGTGTGAAAGAATGTCCCGTTAAAGCCATAAAGCTTCGCCTACCACCCCACATAGCTGATCAGCGTTACGAAATGCTTTCTTATCATGAAGGAAATAGAGTGGTGTTTCAGGTTTTCAGAGCAGGAGAGCTTGAGGCTGAATATTCCTTCGAAGTGAGGAGATGATGGATTATGATTAAGCCCCACGGTGGAAAGCTGATTAAGAGGGTTGCTGATGAGAGGCTGAAGGAAGAGGCAAAAGAGCTTCCTACGATTGAGATATCCAGGGATACCGCCCTTGATATTGAGAACATAGGATTTGGCATTTACAGCCCCCTAGAGGGCTTCATGAGTTGCGATGATTTCGAGAGTGTCATATGGCGGGGTAGGCTCGCAAATGATTTGCCCTGGACAATACCTATTGTTCTGGATGTTGATGACGGAGTCAGAGAGGGGGAAGAAGTCCTCCTCACACACAGAAGTATAGGTATTGCGGTAATGGAGATCGAAGAACTGTACCGTTACAACAAAAAGGAGTATGCTCGACAAGTCTTTGGAACAGAAGACATCCAACACCCCGGTGTCAGGAAGGTTTTCATGCTGAAAGATAAGCTTGCTGGTGGGAAAATAACGTTTATCGAAAGCGTGGACAAGAGATTTCAGGAATACGATTTGAAGCCTGAAGAGACGAGAGAGATTTTCAGAAAATGGGACTATGTAGTTGGATTTCAGACAAGAAATGCTCCTCATCTCGGTCATGAATTCGTACAGAAATCTGCGATGCTAGCGGTTGAAGCTGTTACAGGTGGAGAAGTTGGACTGTTCATCAATCCAGTAATAGGTAGGAAAAAGAAAGGTGATTTCAGAGATGAAGTAATACTGGAAGCATACAAAGTCGTGATTGATAACTATTACAGGCCGAACAGAGTGTTTCTGGGGATATGGAAGACTGAAATGCGTTACGCCGGACCTAAAGAAGCGATTCTTCATGCTATTGTCAGACAGAACTTCGGCTGCACCCATTTCATCGTCGGCAGAGACCATGCTGGCGTTGGGAGCTACTACAAGCCCTATGAAGCCCATGAAATCTTTAAAGAATATGAGTCAGAACTGGAGATACGACCCCTTTTCTTCAAAGATTTTCATTGCTGCCAGATTTGTGGTGGAGTTATCAGCGTTTCAATATGCCCCCACAATGGTGTTAAATTCAGTGGAACATGTGTGAGGAGTTGCATCCAGAATAGTGAGGCAATGCCATGTGAGATGCTCCGAAAAGAAGTTATAGATGTTATCTCAAAATTCGAGAAGCCTTTCGTGGAGGAAGAGTATGAAATTGAGCTTAGAGCAAATTGAAAAGCTTGATGTCAGCCAAACTCTTGATCTAAGTGGAGAAGTGTGCCCTGTTCCCACCCTAAAAACCAAAGCTGCCCTGAATAAGGCAAAAGAGGGGGAATTAATCAAAGTAATACTTACCTCAAAGAAGTCGGCTGAGAACATAGGTGCAGAGTTCAGGGATAAAGTATATGCATACTGCCAGCACAAAAACCGCTTCATAATAATCCTAAAAAAGTGATGGGTGTGGGTAATGATCGGAATAATCCTTCACAGCGGTGAGTGGGATAGGATCTATCACGCTTTCAGCCTAGCGTCCATGTACTCTGCCTTGGAGACTAAAGTAACTGTTTTTCTGACCTACTGGAGCATAGAAAGCCTGGCAAACGGGAAAATGAATTGCGGGGACGAAAAGAAGAATGAGGTGTTCAAAAAAGCCATGGAAGAGGGAAAGATAAAAGAACTGACTGAAATCGTTGAACTTGGTAAGGCCTTCGGAAATATGGAGATAATAGCGTGCAGCGGCAGCATGGAAATATTCAGGTACGAGCTTTCAGATTTGCCGGAATGGGTTGACAGGATTGCCGGACTGGGAGAGTTTCTGATGAACACCGAAAAAGTAATATTCATCTGAACTTTCTTCTTTTACCTTGATTACAATAAGTAATAATCCGTCAGGGGAAAATTATATATAGTCATAAGCTGTCATTCTGCTCCATGAAGATTGCAGGTTTGAAGTGCAGAATTTGTGGTAAGGAGTTCCCTGCGGAGCCCGTATACACTTGCGATAATTGTTTCGGTCCACTCGAAGTCCTTTACAACTGGGATTTTATAGCGGAAAACGTCAGCAGGGAGAAGATTGAGAACGGGCCAAGAAGCATCTGGAGATACGCAGACTTCTTACCGGTTGAAAACGTTGAACCCATTGACCTAGGAGCGGGATTCACAAGGTTCATCAAAGCTGAGAATCTGGGAGAAGAGCTTGGGCTTAAGAACCTTTACTTAATAGACGACTCCACCAACCCCACATATTCCTTTAAGGACAGGGTTGTGAGTGTTGCCGTTACAAAGGCCGTTGAATTCGGGATGAAGGCAGTTGGTTGCGCTTCAACCGGCAATCTTGCCGGAAGCCTTGCAGCCCACGCAGCAAAAGCTAAGCTGCCAGCCTACATCTTCGTCCCAGAGGGAATTGAGAGGAACAAGATAGTTCAAGCACTGGTACACGGAGCCAAGATAATCGAGGTAGAGGGCACATATGATGATGCCAACAGACTCGCCACAGAGATTGCCGAAGAGAACCCAGACTGGGGCTTTGTCAACATAAATCTCCGGCCTTACTATGCTGAAGGTAGCAAAACGCTTGCCTATGAAACTGTCGAGCATCTAGGCTGGGCGACCCCTGATCAAGTTATTGTCCCCATGGCCTCAGGTGCGTTGCTCTGTGCAATACACAGAGGCTTCGAGGATTTGGAAAGAGTTGACCTGATAGAGGAGAATGATGTTGTGTTTAACGGTGCACAACCCTACGGTCTGCCCATATCCAAGGCTGTAAAGTATGGTAAAGGAATAGAGCCAGTTAGGAGGTTGGAAACAATTGTCCACAGTCTTGCAATAGGTAATCCTGCAGATGGAATTTTCGCCAAAGAAATTATTGAAAAAAGTAGTGGCTTTGCAGAGGATCCAGTAGATGAAGAGAGCATCGAAGCTGTAAAATTGCTTGCAAAGACTGAAGGGATTTTCACAGAACTTGCTGGAGGCGTAACAATTGCAGCATTGAAGAGACTTGTAGAAGACGGTAGAATCGACAGCAGCGATGTGGTTGTTGCATATCTGACAGGTAATGGGTTGAAAACAACAGAGGGCATAGTTGATCATCTGCCCGGAACTGTCAAAATAAAGCCAAGACTTGAGGAGTTCGAGAAAGTAATAGCCTAAGAAAATAGCGTAGAAAGTAAGTGAGGTTGAAGTGAGGTGATGGCGTGATACGTGTAAAATTTCCATCAGTTTTTGTATCCATTACCAAGGAGAGGAAAATAGAGGTAGATGCTGACGGCAAAACGGTAAAAGAGCTTCTGGACATATTGTTTGAGAAGTACAGTGAACTGGAGGCAAGGTTGATAAAGGATGGTGAGCTAACACCCTTCATCAATATATTTGTAAATGGTGAGGACATAAGATATCTTGATGGGCTGGAAACGCAGCTCAAAGATGGGGATGAAGTCACATTCATCCCCGCCATATCAGGAGGCTGAACATGTTCACTGAGGAGCAGATCAAGAGATACGCCAGACAGATAATACTGCCGGAAGTTGGTGGAGTAGGACAGAAAAAGCTTCTAGAGGCGAAAGTGCTGGTAGTGGGAGCTGGCGGCCTTGGAAGCCCAGCCATTCAGTTTTTAGCTGCTGCTGGAGTCGGGAAACTGGGGATAGCAGATGGCGATAATGTTGATATATCAAATCTTCAAAGGCAGACGATCCACGCAGGCAATCTGGGTATTAACAAGGCAGAATCTGCAAAGCTCTTCGTTGAGAAGCTCAATCCAGACGTTGAAGTAGTCACATACCCCTACCATCTGAGCGCTGAGAACATCCGTGAGGTTATAAGAGAGTATGACGTGATTCTGGACTGCACAGATAACTTTGTTGCTCGATTTCTCATCAATGATGCCTGTGTTATAGAAAGAAAGCCCTTTGTGCACGCTGCAGTGCTGCGATTTGAGGGAGAGATGATGACTATCATTCCACCAGAAACTGCCTGCTATCGCTGTGTCTTCAGACACGCTCCTCCGCCGGGAAGCGTGCCGAGCTGTCAGGAAGCCGGCGTCCTCGGCGTCACCACAGGAGTGCTGGGAACCTTGCAAGCTGCTGAGGCCGTAAAAATTATTCTCGGGATTGGAGAAACTCTGGCAAACAGAATGCTTCATGTTGATCTACTCACCATGGACTTTACCGAACTGAAAATCAGGAGGGATGAGAATTGCCCAGTGTGCAGCGGGAGAGTCACGGAGATAATTCCGGAGAAATACGTGGAGAGCTGTCAGCTTTGAATAACGGCAATACTGAGAGCATTATGACTGCTGCTAATATTGACAACAATAGGAATAACAAGAATAGCGATAGGCCCACCCATACCCTAGACCTCAGAGGAGAGGTGTGCCCCTTTACCTTCGTTAAGACCAAGCTGAAGCTGGAAGAAATAGATAGTGGTGAGGTTCTGGAGGTAATCTTTGATCATCAGCCAGCTGTAGAGGACGTTCCAAGAAGTGTGAAGACTGAAGGCCATGAAGTACTGAGTATTGAGGAGATTGGGGATAATCTGTGGAGAGTTGTTATAAAGAAGCGTTAATGAAGGTCTTATAGGTTGAGGGGGGCTTAGTAAGATTCGATTATCCCCGTATATTCTTTTAATTCTTTAAATACACTTTTTTATCTGTCCACTCACTTTACCCAATTAAAGCCCTAGCCAAACCTACCAAACCCCGACAGCTTCCCGGTTCTGTATCCCTCTATGTCCAGCAAGACGTAGCTGAAGCCGATCTTTTTCAATCTTTCTGCTATCTCATCCATAACTTCTTGGCTGAAAAACTTCTGCCTCTCATCCCTATCAACTTCTATGATTGCCATGCCGTTGAAGTTTCTGACCCTCACCTGCCTGACTTTGGCTATTTCTATGATGGCATTTTCAGCCTCATCAACCATCCTCAGCCTGCTCTCATCTATTTTTATGCCGAAGGGGATGCGGGAAGCTAAGCATGCAAGGGACGGCTTGTTGTAGAAGGAAAAGCCCATGGTCTTTGCCACTTCCCTTATCTCCTCTTTTGTAAAGCCGAACTCTGCCCAGGGGCTGTGGACTATGTTAAACTCCTTGATGGCTTTGTAGCCTGGTCTGTGGCCTTTCAGCTCGCTTGCATTTGTGCCTTCGAAAACTGCTGAGTAACCATTCTGCTTCGCATACTTCACCATTGCAGAAAGGAGGTGCTTCTTGCAGAAGTAGCACCTCTCAGGACTGTTCTCCACAAAGCCGTCGCTTTCCAGCTCGTTTATTTCGATGAATTCATGCCTAATTCCGATTTCCTGAGCTATGCGCTTCGCCTCCTCAATCTCCCTGCTGGGCGTTGTTGGTGAGAGGGCTGTTATGGCGAGGGTTCTGTCTTTGAGGACTTCATAGCTTACTGCTGCCAGCGTCGAGCTATCAACACCGCCGCTGAAGGCTATGATGACACTGTCGAAGGTTTTTATGAATTCTTTTAGTTTGTGGAGTTTCTCAGAGGTTTTTGAATTGAAAGTATGTGCAGCGGTGAGATCCATGATGTAGGCTATACCCCCTTTTGGATAAATAACTTCTCCAGAATTTTTTCATGGTATGCTTTGTCCGGGTTTTCAAATTCCACCCATATCACGGCATTGTCCATAGAGAAAAAGTAGTGTGTTTTGCCCATTCCGTAAACCCTGTAGGCTTTGAATGGTTTTTCAACGTTTTCGGGTTCGGAGAAGTATTGTGAAACTTTCCCAGCCATCATCTGTACATATTGTCCTGCAAGTTCAGGAGTTTCAGCGTAAGCAATCCAAACCTTGATTTTTCCGATACTTTGATACTCTCGTATCTCTGCATCCACTATCTCAAAACTACCCATATGTATTCCTTTAACCTGTTTTACTGCTTCGTCTCCCTTAACAATACTCAGAACTTTGAGTTCGGTGGAATCAGCATATCCAGTATATTTTAGAGCATAATTGAGGAAGGCAATAAGGTTCTTTCTTGCATTTGGATTATCTGGGACAGTAGAATAGCCAAGATAAACCATTTTCTGGCCCTGTAGCTCAATCACATTCCCGTTCGCATCCAATATGTGGAACTCGGGCGTACCGGTAACACCATATTTGGCAGCAATTGTCCTATCTTTGTTGAAATCGATCTTTATGGGTATAAAATTGGAGAACGCCTGCTGTAAATCAGGATACTTTGCAAGGTCTTCCATGAAAATTCTGCAAACATAACAGGTGTCAGAGTGAACGACGAGCACAGCAAGCTTCCCCTGTTCTTTTGCCAGCCTAAGTCCTTCCTCATAGCTGTAGAATTTTATAGGTGACTCGTTATCTGTGTCGGCAGGTTTTGAGTAAATGACCAGAAAAGCTCCTGTTGCAATCAGAATTAAAGCAATTAGATAGGTAATCCTGCTTTCTGCCATGCAATTATTCCTCCATCAAGGTCATATATAATTTTATAGCCCATCTGAGCAAGTTTTGAAGCAGCAATCTTGCTCATATGTCCACTTCTGCAGTAAACAAGAATGATGGTGTCTTTATCTTTTGGTAGAACATCCTGCATTTCTTCTATTCTGTCGTATGGTATCCAGACATCAGTTCCAGTCAGATGTTTCTGCTCCGGTACATGAACATCTATCACAAAAACATCGTCTCTCTGCATCAGTTTATAAAACTCCTGAGGTGAGACACTTTCATAGGCCTTTTCTTTCGGAAAAAGCACGTAACTATTATAGGCAATGAAAATTATAACAACCCCTATAGCAATAGCCGTGATGGTGCGGGAATTCATGTTTTTCACCTCTTGTAAAAATTAAAAAAGTTTTGGGTTTAGTTACATGAGATGTGACATTTGCATACTCCTTTTTTAACTCTACTTACCTTCACAACTTTCATGTCTTTTCTTTTACACTTGATGTATAAAAAGTTGTTGCTCAGCGCTGACAATCATTCAGCACAGCAGCTCAGCTTAGTGACGTCTTTGTAGAAAGTCTGCGCCACCATCTTGATGGCTTCGCTCATTGTTGGATAGACGTGCACCATGTCCATGATGTCGTCAACAGTCATCCCGTGTTTTATCGCTAAAGCAGCTTCGTGTATCACGTCAGCAGCCCTCTCGCCGAGCATGTGGACTCCGATGATCCTTTTTGTTCGGGCATCGGCGACCATCTTTACCACTCCTCTCGTCTCTCTTATCGCCCTCGCCTTCGGCACATCCTTCATGAAGAGCGTTCTGCATGCACAGGTGAAGCTTTTTTCAGCCTCCTCCTCAGTCATCCCCACCATTCCCACCTCGGGATGGGTGAATATTGCTCTCGGAATTGCATTGTAATCCACTGTCTTACGCTTCCCAGCTATTGCATTCTCTGCAGCAGCGATGCCCTCCTTTGCAGCAACAGGTGTTGCCATCGGCTCTCCTATCACATCTCCAGCTGCCCAGACGTTGGCAGCGGCTTTGAGCTCTTCATCAACCTTTATGAAGCCCCTCCCATCCGTTTCCACTCCTGCCTTTTCCAGACCGAGGTTTTCTGTGTTCGCCCTTCTGCCTGTTGCAACAAGGATATGCTGGGCTTTAAGCATTAATGTCTGGTCATCAACCCTGACAACCACCTCTTTCTCCTCTCCTCCCCTTCTGACCTCAGATATGGATGCAGATGTATAGATAGTTATTCCATCTTCCCCCATGTATTTCTGCAGGTGTTCTGAGATGACCGGCTCTGCCCTGCTCAGAATTCGCTGCCCTCTCTCAATTATTGTGATGTCGCTTCCAAAACGGGAAAAGAGCTGGCCTATTTCGAGAGCTATGTAGCCGCCGCCAATGATGATCAGTGATTCTGGCAGCTCATCAAGCTGAAGTATTGTTCTGGATGTTAGATAGCCAGCTTCTTCAAGCCCTTTTATTGGAGGAATAGCAGGCCTTGCGCCTGTTGCTATTATGAACTTCTCCGCCTGGTATCTCTCGCCATTCACCTTTATTTCTGAAGGAGATGTGAAGTACGCTCTTCCCTTGATCAAGTCTATGTTCTCATCACTCTCCGCAACGCTGATGTACTTGGCATGCCTTAGCTCTGCTACAAGCTCATCCTTCAGGGCAATCAGCGAGGCAAAGTCGATGGATGCAATAGCGTCTATTCCAGGAAAGCCCTTTACAGCATTTCTGTAGATGAGTGAAGCGTGAATGAGGTTTTTTGTTGGAATGCAGCCTCTGTTAACGCATGTCCCGCCTATTTCGTCGAATTCGGTGAGAAGAACTTTTGCTCCATATTCAGAGGCTTTTAAAGCCGCAGCAAACGCAGCAGATCCGCTTCCAAGAATTGCAAGGTTATATTTTCTGCTCATGAATGAAGTTTGATCTTGTACTATTTATGTCCGCTGACGGTGCTGATAGAGCAATGACACCCCAATAGCAGATCTGGAGATATCCAAGAGGGGGTTTTACCCATTACTTTATCCCTTTATTCCCGATCTGAGCACATCTCCCACCTTCAGAACCTTAAGAGTATTCGTGGTACCGGGCTTACCAAATGGAAAGCCCGAAGTAATAATAACCCACCCATTTTCCCTTAAAAGTCCCTGTTTGAATCCTTCACATATAATATCGTATACCAGTTCCTCAGAACTTGCACCCAGTGGAACTGATATCAGCGGAACACATCCCCAAACGAGAGAAAGTCTCCTTAGTGTTTTTTCATCATGTACTGCGGCAAGGATTGGGACAGGAGGGCGGAATCTGGATATCTGCATGGCTGATATACCTGTACGCGTGAAGGTAATTATGGCATCAGCATCCAAATCTGCTGAGATTCTGGCAGCAGAACTCGCAATTGATTCTGTTACGCCTCTAACTGGATGTTCTGGTAGATACGGATACATTGTTTCCACCTTTCTTATGATTTTATCCATCATCTTCACGGCCTCTACAGGATAACTTCCTGCTGCAGTTTCCTCTGAGAGCATAACCGCATCGCTTCCATCCAATACAGCATTTGCTACATCAGTCACCTCTGCTCGTGTAGGCTGAGGCTGGACAACCATTGATTTTAGCATTTGCGTAGCAGTTATCACTACTTTCCCAAGTCTATTAGCCATTTTTATGGCCATTTTCTGAACCACAGGAACCTCCTCTAAAGGCAACTCAACTCCTAAATCCCCCCTAGCAATCATTATTCCATCTGCTACCTCTAAGATTCCTTGTAGGTCGTCAACGGCTTCACGACGCTCTATCTTAGCAACAATTGGGATTTGTTCTCCCATTTCATTCATAATTTCTTTCAATCGCTTGACATCCTTTTCAGATTTCACAAAAGACAATGCCACCCAGTCAACACCTTTTTTGAAGCCGAATTCTAAATCTTTCAAATCCTTATCTGTTATTGGGCTGATGTCGGGAGGAACGTTCGGAAAATTTACCCCCTTATATGAAGTGAGAAAGCCACCTTCAAGAACCTCTGTAATTACCTCCGTAATTGTTTTCTTCCTTACTTCAACTACTTTAAGCTTTATAGAGCCATCAGCCAAGTAAATGACATCTCCCTCGTCTAAATAACCCAGCACTTCTGGATGGCTGATTGGAATCCTATCACCCTCACCGCAGTAATCGGACGTAAGAACCACTTTCTCCCCCCTGTGCAGAGTAACAGGAGATGAGAGTTTACCAATACGAATTTTGGGTCCAGAAAGATCCATAAGTATAGCTACAGGCTTCTCAAGACGTTTTGATGCCTCTCTCACCACATTTATCAACCTGTTGTGGTAATCTCTGGTTCCAAAGGAGAGGTTAAGTCTTGCCACATCCATTCCTGCTTTTATCAGTTCCACTATCTTTTCTTGCGAATCTGTTGCAGGTCCAAGAGTACACACAATTTTTGTTCTCCTCATTCCCATTCCTCTCTACACCTTGCCTACACTAACCTACATACTACGCTGGCCAGTTCGTATAAGGGTTCAACTTTCAAAAGCTTTCCGCCAGTTTTAATCCGGTTTATGACCTTCATGACCTATCCTTGTTTCTTGTCGACACGTGAAAAAACTAAAGAACCCTTTAATGACATATTTACAACCAATCAGGAGAGTAGCAAAAATGCGAGCAAAAGAGAGAATTATGGAATTGCTTGAGAGAAGTGGAGAAGATGGTGTGCTTCAGAGTGAGATAAGTCACAAACTCCATCTATCGAAGTCAACAGTATCTGAAATACTCTCTCATCTGGAAAAAGAGGGAGTAATCTTTCGGAGCATTATTTCCGGGAAGTCCATGAGAGTATGGCTTAAGAGCTATACTCCGTTCCCGGTTGAAGGATATCTCAGAATCGGAATACTCAAATCCACAGAATATGCAGCCGTTGTAAAAGCTGCAAAGGAGGTTGATGCGGAGATAAGACTATATGGTGATGCCATCTCACTTACAAAAGACGTTGTGTACAGCCGTGTTGATGTCGCAGCAAGTCCTTTAGTGACTCAGACCCTTTTTGGTGTCCTCCACAAAAACCTGAGATTGCTGAGAAAGGTTGCAGAGGGTGGTAGTGGAATAGCTCACAGCAACATATCAAATGGAGTGTTCGGAACAACAGAGATGTCCACAATGGAGATGAACATCAAAAGAGTGAGGGAAATTTTCAATATCAGGGAGCTGAGATACTTCCGTTCTCCAGAGAGCATGGTTAAGAGCTTTACTGAAGGTGAGCTTGAAGGAATTGCAATCTGGGAGCCTCACCTCACTTGGCTTGAAAAAAAGGGATACAAGGTGATACCATTCAGCCAGCTCATAGGAAGTTTTCCATGTTGCAGCCTCACTGCAAATGTGGATGTTCTGCGGATCAATTCAGAGCTTATTGATGATTTCCTCTCATGCTACGATTCCATTGTAAGTGAAATGTCAGAACTTCAATATGATCAATATGAAGATGTGGAAAAATACGCAGCAGACATAGCAGAAACCTTATGTGTGAAAACAGATCTGGTGGGAGAATCTTTCAGAAGATACAGATTCAACGGGAAGCTCAGTGCTGAGGAAGTAGCCGAATTCCTTAGAAAATGGGATATGAATATCAGCGTGGAGAGTCTTAAAAAGATTATTCTTTCATAAGCTCATCCAGTCTCATAAGGGCAATAAGATTTCTCAGCCTCTCCTCAGCCCCCTCCATTCTGTCGACAACTGTCAAAACAGCAACAACTCTGCCTCCTTTCTTCTCAACTCTCTCCACAACAGATGCTGCGGAAGTACCAGTTGTTGTTACATCCTCCACCACAACTATCTTTTCCCCAGCCCTGATATCTCCAACAGCGTCGCTTTCAACTCCATAATCTTTTTTGGCCTTTCTGAATATAAGGTAGGGCTTTCGGGTTTTCAGGCTCAAAGCAACTGCAAGAGGGACTCCACCAAGTTCAACACATGCTATTCTGTGGAATTCCACGTTTCTGAGTTTTTCAGCCATCTGGTTTGCTATTTCCTCAAGCACATCTGGAAAGGTGCAGGCATGCTTGACATCTACATACACATTACTCTTTTTACCAGAAGAAAGTGTGAATTCACCAAAACGAAGCGCTCCAACTTCCTTAAATTTTTGAATTAGCTTCCTCACTGACATACTCGCATCACCATGGAACCTCCTTCAATCCAAGCTTGTATGCTATTATGTTTGTGACCACATGGAGTATTGGAGTTATAATAATTCCCGTCAGAATCACGTCGGGAGTATAAAGAGTTCCGAAGGCTGGATGGATGCTGGCAAACAGAAAAGCAAAAACCAAGAAGCCGAGTTGATCTAGTACAGGAAAGCTTCTACCCCTTTCAAAACCAACTCTCCTCTTTACAAAGCTGCCGAAAATATCACCCGTTAAGGCACCAAATGATAGAAGAGAGCTAAGAATGAGAAAAGACGGAAGCGGAAGAGTCGAGAATATAGAAAATCCGAAAATATTCTCAACACCATATTGAATGATTCCCGTAAACACACCCCCCAAAACCCCAAATAAGAACCCTCTGAACGTTTTTCCATCACCCAGTATCCTCCTTCCATCACGAAACTTCTTACCCATATCTATAGGAGTGCCTCCACCAAAAATCACTGCGAAGTTATTTGGAGTATATGAAGGGAGAAGAAGCCATATGGTGAGTGTTAGGAGTTCTATCATAAATCTTGACTTCGAAATCTTGATATATCACTTTCGCTTTCAGTGAATTATAGAATTCACTATTAAGTAGGAGGTGAAGTATATGGAAATCACTCTGCCTTATAAAACTTCATCACTCTGTCCAGAGTGTCTCAAAATTTTACCGGCAGATATTTACGAGGAGAACGGGAAGGTGATGATACGTAAGGTGTGTTCTGAGCATGGCGAGTTCGTTGATGTATACTGGGGAGATTCAAAGATGTTCAAAAAAGCAGTTAAATTCGCCCACGACGGACATGGAATCGAAAATCCGCTTGTTGAAGTTAAAACTGATTGTCCATTCAACTGTGGGATTTGCGGCAGACATCTAAGCCATACTGCTCTGCTAAACATCGTCGTTACCAACCGCTGCGATATAGCCTGCTGGTACTGCTTTTTCTATGCCAAGAAGGCGGGATACATCTATGAGCCCAGTGTGGAAAAAATAAGGGAAATGGTGAGGACAGCGAAAAGTCTCAGGCCAGTATCCACTAATGCGGTTCAGCTAACTGGCGGAGAGCCGACGCTGAGAGAAGATATAATCGAGATAATAAAAGCTGTGAGAGCAGAAGGGATAGAACACGTTCAGCTCAACACTAATGGCATCAGGCTTGCAAGAGAGCCAGATTTTGCCATAAAGGTCAGAAAGGCTGGAGTTAATACCATATACCTCTCCTTTGACGGTGTTGATGAGCGTACAAATCCAAAAAACGGGCCTGAAGTTCCTGCAGTTCTCCATAACTGCAGAAGGGCTGGGCTGGGCGTGGTGCTTGTCCCAACAGTGATAAAAGGTGTTAATGATCACCAGCTTGGAGAGATAATAAGATTTGGTGCCGATAACATAGATGTTGTAAGAGGTGTCAATTTCCAGCCCGTAAGTCTTACCGGTAGCATGCCCAAAAAAGAAAGGGAGCAGTTCAGGATAACAATCCCGGATGCCATAAAGAGGATAGAAGAGCAGACAGATGGAGAGATTGCCGCTGAAGATTTCTACCCTGTTCCATGCGTTACTGCCATCTCACACTTCGTAGAGGCTATGACAGGTGAGCCCCAATACGAGCTTACCACTCATTTCGCATGTGGCATGGCCACATATGTTTTCAAAGAAGATGACAGGTTGCTACCCATAACCCGATTTGTTGATGTTGAGGGGCTGTTCGAATACCTCACCCAGAAAGCGGAAGAGATTAGTCACAGCAGAATAAAGACTGTGAAAGCTCTGAAAGGGATTATTGACCTGCGTAAATTTGTTGATGAAGAGTATGCACCGAGTGACTTCGACATAAGCAGAATACTCTTCGATGTTCTTGTGAAGCACGATTACTCAACCCTCGGAAAGTTCCATGAGAGGACTTTGTTTATCGGGATGATGCACTTTATGGACCTCTACAACTACGATCTAGCAAGAATCCAGAGGTGTGACATCCACTACGCTTCACCAGACGGTAGAGTAATCCCGTTCTGCACCTTCAACGTCATGCCAGAGCTTTATAGAGATGAGATTCAAGCCAGATATGGAATCCCCATCAAAGAATGGGAGAGGATGACTGGAAAGAAGCTGAAGGACGATATCTACAGGGTTGTCAGGAGGCCAGCAAATTGAGGGGGTTTTTCATAGGGAGATTTCAACCCTATCACTTAGGCCACCATGAAGTGATAAGGAACATCCTTGAAAAGGTTGATGAGCTCATTATAGGTATAGGCAGCGCTCAGGAAAGTCACACCCTCGAAAACCCTTTTACGGCAGGGGAACGCATTCTAATGATTTCCAGAGCACTGGAAGAGATGGGTATGGGGAAGAAAGTCTACATAATCCCTCTAGAAGACATCTACAGGAACAGTTTATGGGTCAGTCACGTTATTTCGATGGTTCCACCTTTCCAAATCGTTTTCTCAAACAACCCTCTTGTTATAAGGCTTTTCAAAGAGGCTGGCTATGAAGTGGAGCGAACAAAGCTCTACAACCGCATCGAACTGCAGGGAACTGAGATAAGAAAGAGGATGATATGTGGAGAAAACTGGGAAGAGCTTGTTCCAGAGTCTGTGGCAGAGGTTATAAGGGAAATTGACGGAATAAGGAGGATAAGAGACATTGCAGGAAGCGACGCGTGAAGACGTGTTTAAAAATATGCCCGAAGTTGTGTGTGTAAAATGGGATGAACTCTATTTTATCTCATTTTTGGATGATGGAGTCGTAATAAAAGCGGAGTTCTCCACCCAGCCACATCCCGAAAATATTGTGAGTGACGTTGCGGAAGAACTGAAAAAAGAGCTGGAGAAATACTTCTCCAAGAAGGTTCCAGATTTCGACTTTGAAGTTATATATCCGGCAAACTCAGAAAGAATACTCAGAGAAGTCAGAAAGATCCCATATGGTGGGACGTGTACTTACGGTGAGATTGCAAAAAAGCTAGACACGTCTCCAAGAGCAGTAGGAGCTGCTCTAAGAGCTAATAAAGTGCCAGTTATCGTCCCATGCCACCGTGTTGTTGGAAAAGGCTGGTTGGGAGGATACAGTGGTGGTCTCGAGATTAAACTGAAGCTTCTAAAATTGGAGGGTGTCTCGTTGGATTGAGCCGTTATCGAGTAGCCCCGAATCCTACCAGACTAACTACATTTCAGAGAGAAGATCCTTTACAGCCATTCTGACTGCTTCCTCAGAGGAGTACTTTGGTTTCCAGCCAAGAGACTTCAGCTTTTCTATGGAAAGAAGCATTACAGGGACATCTCCCTTCCACCCTCTATCACCGCCAGTAAAAACAAATTCCGGCTCAACTCCCATCTCCTCGCACACTATTTCAGCAATCCTTCTTACCTTCACCTGGTCCTCGCTACCTATGTTAAAGATGTTAACCGCCTCATCTGCCTTCAATCCGGCGAACATCCCTTCCACACAGTCTGAAATGTAGATGTAGGATTTGTTCTGCTGACCATCTCCTAAAATCTCCAGCACCTCTGGATTTCTCCTAATCTTTTGGATGAAATCATAGATGACGCCATGGTTGCTCCTTTTGCCTATCACATTGGCAAACCGGTAAATCCAGCTCTGCATATCAAACGTGTGGCAATAAGATGCAATTAGGGCCTCGCATGCCAGCTTTGAGGCACCATAGATTGAAATGGGCACGCCAGCATAGTCTTCAGGAGTTGGGATTATCTCTGCTTCTCCATAAACCGTAGAGGTGCTCGTAAAAACCACCTTATCGATTTTGAGCTTCCTCATAGCTTCCAGCAGACTGTAAGTAGCTTCGATATTATTCCTGTATATTTCATCAGGTTTCTCCAACCCCATCCTTACATCCGGGTTGGCAGCGATGTGCCACACAACCTCAGCACCCTTGATGGCTTCTACAAGTGATTCGTGATGAGTAAGATCCAGTTTTACCAGTTCAGCCTGAGGATTGATATATTCAGCTCTCCCAGAAGAGAGATTATCTATGACAAGAACCTCCTCACCCATTTCAATGAGCTTATCAGTAACATGGCTTCCAATGAATCCTGCGCCTCCAGTTACAACTATCATGGTTTATCAGCAACCAGTAAGGTATATATACGATTTTTGTTCTTGTGCTTACCCAGATTCCGGAATACACCACAATGCTAAAATATAATCTCACAAGACTTAGATGGAGGTGATAGAGTGCTTCCGAACCAGAAAGTTAAGTCACTTGTTGGCAAGGTCGTGAGAATAGAGATGAAAGGTGAGGAGAGCGACTTAGTTGGCAAGCTGGAAAGCGTTGACGACTACATGAACGTGTATATGAGCAACGCTATGGAGTATAAGAATGGTGAGAAGGTTAGAAACCTTGGAAACATAGTATTGAGGGGTAACAACATAATTCTCATCCAGCCGTTTGAGGAATAAGAGGAAATAGGATGGAAACCAGAGACCAGATTCTTCAGATCCTTGAAGAGAAAGGATCTATTCTCCAGAAGGATTTGTGGAAGGAGCTGAACATAGATAGCAGTAAATGTTCAAGAATACTCAGGAAGCTGGAAAAAGAGGGTCTGATCAGAAGAGTGGAAGTTGTTGTAGATGGCGTAAAGACCTTCAAGATTGTCCCAGCGGATGCTGAAATCGAAGAAGAGGGCAGAGAGCTTAGCCTGATAGAACTAATGGAGACTATGGACGAGCTCGCCGGGCTTCCACCATGCTTCGGCTGTATGGCTTTTGAATGCGATGCCAATGGATGCATAAAACTGGAGGTGTGGTTTTTAAGACGCACAAGTATTGGGTGAAATAACTCAATTGCCTTTTTTGGTCGCAATGTAATATTGTTGGGGAATTGCGAGGAATACTCCCTGCATATTCTCTTGGATAGCTTGTAAACTACAGGATAATAGCTTGTGAGCAACTTGTAAGTAGCTTTAACTACTCCCTAACGAATCCTCAAGCATTTTAATAGCCTCTTCAGGGCTTTCGACAATTATCATATCCTTCAACCTTACAGGAGGATTTATTACCACCACGGGCTTCTTCTCCTTCAATGCTATCGCTATTTCGGAAATCGTGCCGTATTCCCCATCAACCGCAATAATGGCGTCGCTGGAATGGACTATTACCATGTTCCTTGCATGTCCCATATTCGTAGCGATGATGATGCTGCAATAAGGATTTGCATACGTCTTGTCTGAGTGTGGAATTATTCCTACCACAACACCACCTTTTTTCCTTGCTCCCCTAGCACTGGCCTCCATCACACCGCCAAGCCCACCGTTGATCAGAATCCATCCTTTTTCAGCTATAAGTTCCCCAATCTTCTCAGCAATAGAATAAATTTCCTCATTGCATTGAGATGCTCCAACAACGGCTATTTGCTTCATGAACAAAAGTACAGTAAGATGATAAATATAGCTACCCCACATCCCGCATGCTCCACCGCTACGTTGATCCTAGCAAGATGGACATCAAGTCTGAGTGTCTGGAGTTCGATGATATTTACCTCGGAGAGAGAGTCAAAGGAAGGGTATTCAGGGGCTTTGAAGTTGTAACACCCGGAGATGATCAGGGCATCGAAGTGATAGGCGAGCTTACCAACGTTATCGGGATCTGGATTGAAGCTGGTGGTGTCAGTGATGAAGCAGCAATGGCTCTTGAAGCCCTTATAGGCGAGACTGTGAATAGATTCGGGGGAGTGGAGTACAAATTCAGAAAAGAAAATGTGGAAATAATCGTTTCTGACGAATCAATGCATCGTTTCACGCCAGATTGTCTTGCGAAGGTTCTGCACGATAGTTTTACCTCAATCCCCGGAGTTAAGAGTGTCAAAATCAGGCTGATATTGGATGAGGACGAATTTGAAAGAGCTAGAGAGGAGGCAGCGAAGATTCACAGACAGAGAGAAGAATATAGAGTGAGTGAAGATGAAGTTACAGACTTCTACGCCTGCACATCATGCCAGTACTATCTTCTAAATCACGTCTGCATAATATCTCCTGACCGTCCTTCACCGTGTGGGACAGCCTGGCCTGAAGCAAAGGCTGCAGAGGAGCTGGAAGCTGTCCATTACTACTCTAGGGTTGAAAAAGGAAAGAAAGCAGGAAACGACGAATTTACAGGAGTGGATGACGCTGTAAAAAAGATGACAGAAGGCAAAGTTGAGAAAATTAAGCTTCATAGCGTTCTAGCTTTTCCACCTCTGACAGGATTGTACAGTGAAGCAATAGTGTTTTACATACCTGAAAAAGATGGATTCGGAATAGTTGACAGGGGTTACAAAAAGAAAACACCCATAGGGTTGACCTTCGATGAGATGGAGAGAATAATCGCTGGCCAGCAGGTGGAGGGTTTTGTTGGTATCAGCTTTGCATACATGAAGAGTGAAAAATTTCTGAAAGGAGGGGGTGGCTGGAAGAGAGTTGTGTGGGTTTCTCCAGGAGTTTACGCCTATATTTGCAAATTTATAGACGAGAACTTGTTGAAGGAGGTTAAAGTCGGTTGAAGCGTTGAGTTCGACAACCGAAAAGCTAAAATCATCTAACGATTATTACAATAATGATGAATTACAAAAGTCACAGAAGTGTCGAGGGAAAGCTCAGCTTAGACATTATAGTAGGCCTTACTATTTTCCTTCTCAGTTTCGTCTTCATCATTCAGTACATTCCCACAATCTTCGCTTCAGAAAGAAGTGAAATTGCTCTTTATCCTCTAGCCTACAGAATTTCAGCCCTTCTTGTAGAAGACCCGGGATACTGGAGCAATGGAAGTGTTAACGGAACTGATTGGGAAAATTACTATTCTTTACCGGATGTGGAGGTGAGACCCGGCTTAATGGGCCCTGAGGCAAACGTACTTGATTCGGATAAGATAGATGCGCTAAAGAACTTCTACCTTTCGGCCGGAGAGGATGAGCTGAGGAGAGCTCTAGGACTGGAAACGCCCGATAGAAAGTTCGGATTTAACATTTCCCTTCAGCTTCTGTCAAGTAATTCTTCAAATCCAGCACATTCCACGAATGGTAGCCAGCCTCTGCTACTGATTGGCAACCCCATACCTGACTGGAAAGATGTGGCGAAATATGAAAGGATAATAGCTTTTGAGAATACTTCAAGCGTATCAAACATTTCCAGCCGGGTTGATACGCCCAACACTGTTAACTACAACTTTATTGTCACACCTCCTGTCGGTTCCTTTGTCATAGTAATTCTGGATAGAAATGACAATCAGTCTGCAACAGATCCTTGGATGAGGGTTGACGTAGATGGTAATCGAGTCATAGACGTTTCTGGAAATGATACAATAGGCACGTTCGACCTCACCAACATCATCAACCAGAGAAGCGGGACTGTTAATGTGGACGTACAGGTGCACAACGTGAGGGGCTACGTAATCTCAACTAACGCTGGGGAGTATATAGGAGGGAGAATAGTTGCCAAACTCGTTGTTGCGGTGTGGTAAAGGACAGAATAAAGGACAGATGATGACACTGGAAGGCGTAATTGCTGCTGTGCTCATACTCAGCGTAGCCTATTTCCTCTTCCAGAGTACAATGATAATCTCTCCCGTATCAGATGAAGTTGTCTACGTTCAGATGAGACAGTACGGACAGGATGCTCTTACAATCCTCAACAATGAATCCGGAGCAGAAGATACTCTTCAGTATGTTTTGAAGCGTATAAACAGCACTTATGTTCCAGATAAACTCCTCAGCAGTCTGGAAAAATTGCTTCCAGACTACACTGACTTCAACCTCCAAGTATATTATGTGAACTTGACAACCAATAAAATAGAGGTTTACAACATTACAAACCGCATCCCCACTTCAACAACCGTTACTGCCTCCACATATCTTGTCATCAGGAATGGAGCATTCGTTGACGATTCTCCCTTCAAACTCAATTCCTCAGGTATTGAGGGGCCTAATAATAATGTCCCGATTCTGCTGGAGGTGAGGCTGACGTTATGGAGGGTCTAAAAGATACAAGGGGTCAGATAATCATAACTATGGCCTTAATGATCTCAATACTGCTTGCCGGGCTTTCCTACGTCTACTCCCAGAACCTGCTGGCAGGAACAGAGACTTCAATAACCCAGCTGAATTTCCCAAAGAATGAAATCAGAGATTTGAGGAGGATTGCCATTGAAGAACTCACAGATTACGCAAGCGAACCCTCTTCTTTCCTGGATCGTGCCAAAGAGCTCGACAGACAGATAACCACTCTTTACGCCCTCCATGGTGCCTATGCAAGCATAGATGTGTTCGACATTAAAAAGAGCGTTGTGGGAGGGCAGGAAACGATTACATCGTTTATGATTAGGATCGTTTTCAGCAATACGGAGGTTGAGTATGAGGAAACCGTTCTTGTTCAGCTCACATGACTCAGAAAGAGGAGTTTCAATCCTCATAGAATATTTGATTCTATCAGGCATACTCATGATTTTCTTCGCTTTCATTGTTTTACAGTTCAATGATGTGTTGGGTAAAACTCCCCTCTCCACAACAATGAAAAATCAGTTTCAGGATGTGGGAAACCAGATTGCCGTCAAACTCACAGACATCTCTATAATAGCACCGGAGAACGGTTATGTTAAGGCCAAAATATTCATGCCTTATACTATCGGAGACTACGATTTCAAAGCAGAATTTACGCAGGTAGGTGGAGAATATGTCCTGAAAATCTCCTCTGAAAGAGCTGGAAAGAGTGAATACATCCCCATCAATAACATCGCACTGAAAGTCTTACCAGTAGGCTCAACTTTCAGCATTACTCCTGTCCATGAAATAGAATACACGAAATACAGCCACATGATGCCCACAGCAGTGGCACTGGCATATCCAACCACCGTAGAGGTTGGAAGTAATGTGACATTTGACATGACCCTCTCGACAGGAGAAGGAGACCTATGGTTCAGGTGGGATTTCGGAGATGGTAGCAGCTATGAGGCAAAGTACAACCCCAATAATCCATCCCAGTCCTTGGTTGAACACTCATATTCTGCTGATGGCACGTACACGGCAACCCTTACGGTGTGGGACAGCTACGGATATTCTGACAGCAGCACAATAAACATAACAGTCATCCCGCAAAGTCAAGAACTCGATCCATACCTCTTCGCCACCAAATACGTAATACCAGAGGTTACCGAGCCGGATAATCCTGTTCAGATCGTAATTTACCTCAGAGGCGGGGGAATAATCGAGCAGGCCAGAAATATAAGTGTGATGCACGTAATTGACGTTTCGGGAAGCATGGACCCAGACTATTATGGAACCAATGGTTACACGCTGTACAACTCAAGCAGTGGTACAGCGTCTCCATCTAAGTGGGAGAATTACGTCAATGTAGATAGCAGTTTTTCCAGTCTGACCGTCATGGCATACTCTTCAAGCGGAAAGGATATAGACCTGTGGGTTAAATCTCCTGACGGTGATTTTGCCCGCGCCCAGTACGGTATAACAAACGGTGAGATGTATTTCGTGCAAAATCCCGTGGAGGGTAACTGGACTATCAGCGTTGTTGCTGACTATCCCACTGGTAGCGATACTGTCACAGTCGAGGTTGAGAAAAACGGATATTTTTGGTGGTGGTATTTTTCTGGAACCCTTGTTTCATCCTGGAACTTCGCACTGGATGCCAACGCATCAATCATCACATTCCAGATCCCAATAGTAGAAAACCTGAAAATAGAGGTAACTCCGGTAAATGGTAGCAAGGAATTGCATTTATGGGTAGAAGAGCCCGGTGGAGCTCTGAAGGGTCCTTATTCCTCCTCATCAGGTACTTACTATTCAGACTCAAATGCTGCCAGCGGAACTTACACAGCATATGTGGTGGGGGACTTTCCGTATGGAACCCAAGAATTTTACATTACGGCAGACATTGCCAAAATTGATGCTGCCAAGATAACTGCAAAAACATTCAACAGCTTTTTGAGAGGGACTGACCAGGTAGGAGTTGTTTCCTTTGGCGGTCAGGGAAGCGGCGGTGCAACTCCTAGAATAACGCTGGATCAGCCTTTAACCAACAATACTGATCAAGCCAACACCAGTATTGATGGACTGTATGCATATGGCGGAACTCCCCTAGGAGGTGGAATAAAGAAAGCAAGAGAAGAACTGGTGGCGAATACCACCACAGGGAATATCCCGGTTATGATAATCCTGTCAGACGGAAACCCAACAATAACTTCAGACGGTCAAGCCTCTGAAACCCTGGCAATTCAGGAAGCTCTGAGCGAAGCAGAGATCACGAAGCAAACTCAAGTAAACAACGAATCTATACTGATATATACAATCGGATTCGGGAGCGATGCCAATGCTACATTGCTCCAAGAAATTGCCACATCTCCCGACTATTATTTTTTCGCCGCCACATCAGAAGAACTTCAGAACATCTATGAGCAGATTGCCAGGGAGCTGAAGGAAAGGGCTGCGATAAACATCACCATCACTGACGTGCTGACATCTGACGTCACCCTCTCTGAAACCCCATCAAATGCCAACGTGAGTTATGTGGGCAATCAGACGGTCATTCAGTGGAATATAAGCAGCATCAGGATAAATGAGACTTGGATAGGTAGCTTTGAAGTGGTACCAAACACAGAGGGGTTGATATTGACCAATGCCTATGGAGTATCGAATGTCACCTTCATCCCCTGGCCGTTCACAGGAGTTAACTTCACCACAATCTACTTGCCTGTGCCAGAACTGAATGTAACCCGCCTCAGTCCCGAAAAGGTTGTGTTAAAATGAGAGAGAAAGGTGTTTCGGAAGTCCTAGACAACATACTGATAGTGGCAATGATATCCATAACCATCTCAATTATACTTATTTATGGTTTCCCGCTTATAGACTCACATCAGAAGGTTATCAGAGAGAGAAACGTTATTTCCCAGCTTGTATATCTGAGTGAGCAGCTCTCAAAGGTGTCAACAGATGTTTTCCCTGTTGCAACCACCAAAATTGCCCTTTCTGGTGGGTCTCTCTCAATTTCAGGTGGAGTTCACGTGGATATAACGGTTAGGAACTCAACCGGAATCGTGCTACAGTTGAGTGATGACTTAGGAGCCATAGAATACTCCAGCTCAGATTTCTCTATGGCAATAGAGAACGGTGGAGTCTTTGGAGATACCATCATCTCGTCTCCCAAGATGTACATACAGGATGGAAACCTGAGTATAGCCCTATTCAAAATCGTCGGAAGTGGTTCGGCAGCAGGCGGACTAGGGGGAGGTGTTGTAAACCTCATCCTTAAATTCAACTCCACAAAGAGTTACACTTTCAATGAATCTGGAAATATAACCATCGAAATCAGGACGAGGTACGCAAAATCTTGGAAACAGTTTCTTACTAAGTTCGGAACAGTTGAGGATGAACAGAACGAGGTAGAAGTAATCATTCCATTTAACCGCCTGACCCTCAATAAGTACGTGGTGGATGTGAGGATGATATGAACAGTAAAGGCGTTTCAGAGATAGTCGGATTTGCCTTGATCTTCGGAATAGTGATAGTAGCCACTGCCATGGTTTTCAGTTATGCATATTCAATGGTAGATGAATCAAAAGAAGATGTTAGATTTGAGAGCATGGTTCAGGGTTTCAGAAAGATACAGGATGCAGTGGAAAGTGTTGTTTACGGAAAGAGTTCTAAAAAGGAAATAAGAGTTCTCCTTAGCGGTGGAGAAGTGCATACAATTCGTGATAACAGCATTACTATAAAGGTTACCATCAACAATTCCACAGCCCTGTTGAAATCGAGTATAATGGGTGGAGTGGAGTACAGCTACCCCGACTACACCATATCCTTCGAGAATGGTGGTGTATGGTTGAAATCCCGAGATAGGACAACAATGATCTCCCAACCTAGGATATTCATTTACAAGAAAAATGTCAACAACGAGACAATTGTCTTCATCGCCCTGACATCCATCAACGGCAGCGGTTCAGCGGGAGGAGAAGGTATGGTGACTCTTGTTTTCGATCTGAGTTCAGCAGAAGTGAATGTGTTTAACCAAAGTGGATACATTGAAATGAATATAAATTCGAGCTATGTGGATGCTTGGAAAAGATACTTCGATGAGCTGAGAGGTTACTCCAACAACACTGTGCTGCAAACAGACCTGACAGGCAATATGCTGAACGTTTCCATGTACTTCAACCGGCTTGTGTTAGCAAACTATAATATAAATGCAAGAATAGAGTGATGAAGGGATAGTTAGACTGATTAAGCACTAGTTTTCAATTAAACTATGCCTAGGCCTGTCCACCCTGCTCCTCCCCTGTCCCATAGGTTCATTTTTAGTAGTTCTACTATCTTGTTGATTTGAAGCTTAGGGATGTTGGAGATGTTGGTGGGATAAAATCAAAGGTAGGAGGATAAGTAACAAGGACACAACGAATAGCAGAACTGAAACCCAGAAAAGTAAAATTTGACAATCATCACTTATTCCCTGGCCTATACCTCAGCAAAGCAGCAATCCCGCCAAAAGCATTCAGCAGCATTGCTCCTTCTTCACTCTCTGTGGAGAGGAACTCTACATTAGTTCCGACATTCTCAGCAAGCTCTGAAAGCTCAAGAATCACGTCCTTCCTCTCAACTTCCTCCATGTTGATGCCATCTTCCCGACAAACCGGTGGTTTCTTCCCGTTTTCCTTAACCGTTAATTCCTCCTCCTTGCCACACATGGGACAGCGGTAGCGAACTCTTTCAAGACGCAGGTCTTCGCTCAGCAGCAACGTGTCCACTGCACCCATTTCAAGGTACTTCCTGACCTCTTCCTCACCATAAGCAGCAAGGCCATCCTTCACAATCTCGCCAAGGAACTTCTTCATCAGCCTCTTTTCCCTCATTATGTCAAGTTCTTGCAGAGCATCCTGAGCCTTTTCCACAAGCTCATATAGGCCGCTCTCATCTGTATAGCTAATGTCAAACAGACCAATTACCCTTTTCTGAAGTTCATGATGTAGATACTCCCCCTCATAAAACTCCTCTTTCGTTGGCGATGGCCCGCCTATCAGAATTCCCTGTAGGTCTTCAAGATGCGGGAGGAGAGCTTCGTTAGCTCTTTCGCCAACTCTCTTATAAAACTCGTGAATTGCTATCTGTCTGAGCCTCTCAAAACGGACGCTGCTCTGACCGCCCTGCCTGTGCTTCCCCGGGACTGTTGAAGTTACGTAACTCAGCGCCTCGATCCTCTTACCCCTAAGAATACCTATCGTTGCTTCTCTTCTGTCTATAACTATAAGACCGTAAATCTTCTTTTCTCTCAGCATCTCTTTGAGAGGTTCCAGATAAAACGTGGAGTCGCAATGGTACTTGTAGAGAGGTACAGGTTCAGGAGGCTCGATTATCTCAGTAATATGCTTCTCTCTGCCTCCTCCAAGGTCGATCACACCGCTGATTATGACCATTCCATTCTCAGGGGGTTTCTTATAATGCTTCAAACGCTGGAGTATTGCATCAAGCCCCGCCATCACATTTGTTCTGGTCTGCTTGGACTTGATGTTTGAAGCTTGGCTGAGCTCGTTACGGAGCTGAGAGGCAATATCCGCTATATTCTTATCCGGAGGAATGTAAAGAGTGATGAGCTCCGTTCCTCTACCCTTCATCTTTTCCAGTTCTTCCAGTTTCCTCCTGAACTCATACATCAACTTTGAATTTGAATTCATACATCACCCCTCTGACGCTGCATTTTTTGAAACTTTTGCCCCCTTTAAGTCGTTAGGATTTATTCCCCCATCAATATTCCCATTACTACCACCAGCCCTCTGCCTCCACTGCCATGTCCTTATGGCTCTGAGCAGATCCACTTTTCTGAACTGAGGCCAATAAACATCGCAGAAATAAGCTGTGCTGTTAGCAGCCTGCCAAGGGAGAAAGTTGGAAAGTCTTTGTTCCCCACCAGTCCTGATGACAAGATCGACTTTGGAATAGTCCCCACCTCCATAGAGAAAGCTGTTAATGTGCTCCTCCGATATCTCTTCTGGATCAATTTCTCCCCTCTCAACCCTTTTCAGCACTTCTCTCACCGCATCAAGTATCTCCTGCCTTCCCCCATATGCTACGGCGACGTTTAGATGGAAATTGGAGTAGTTTTTCGTTGACTCCTCAGCAATCTTTATAGCCTCTCTGACATTTTCTGGCAGCAGTTCGAGCTTTCCGACTACATTAATCTTGACTTTATTCCTATGAATTCTTCTATCTCTGGCGATTCTTCTCAGTTCTTTCTCGAGGAGCTGAAAGAGCTTCGTTTTCTCCTCTTCACTCCTCCTGAAATTTTCAGTTGAGAATGCATAGAGGGTGACATTTCTGATACCTATCTCCCAGCACCAGTTGAGAACTTCCTCAACCTTTCTGGAGCCCATCATGTGTCCAACATAAACCGGCAGGCCCCTACGCTTAGCATAACGCCTGTTTCCATCCATAATAATGGCTAAATGCTTCGGAATTTTTCCCCTTTTTACTTCTTTCATTAATAAGGATTCGTATAATTTCAGAATCGGGTTCATGTTTCAAAATTAACCAGAATTGACCTTACAAGGTCTTCATATTCTTTCTTGAGGTAATACTTGTTCTTCTCCCCCAACTCCATCTTCACTATGCCCAGCCTTGCACTCATCAAACCTATCATAGCCGATACTCCTCTCAAATTTAGCTGGTAGCCCTTTTCCACCAGAAATCGGTGTATATCCTCAGTCGTGTACTTCTTTCCATCGAGAAGCAGTTTGATGAGTTCCTTTCTTACACCAGTCCTATCCCTCTCGAGATACTTCCTGAGCCTCTGTTCTATTTCATTCCTCTTCACGACCTCACCTCACTATTACCTCGTCATTATCCGCCATTACTCCAGCACGGTCTTTTCCACAACTATCCGTGTATACGTCGGGTATCTCTCCACTATGCCTATCTCTACATCAAGGTCTTTTAAATCTTGACGAATTTTACGTATTCTCTCCACCAGATATTCTGCAAGATTTGCGGAGAATTCAACCCTGCCGTCCATTTTCACGTATTCCTCACCCATATAATCCAGCAGATTTAAAACTTTGCGTAAAGCTCTTTCGTCCCCTTCGGCCACACCACATATAATTGTTCCCTCGTTTGTAACCTTGTAGAAATCCGGGTGGTTGAAGGCCATTCTTATGAGTCTGCGACGCATCTGGGCTTTGTCCTTAAATAGGACGCTGCAGAAGTGAAATTTATCTACCACCTCTGCATACTTTTCTGCAATTTCTCTGCTTCCTTTTGCCTCATAGAAATCCCCTATTTCAAAGCCCTCACGCTGCATTTCATCAAAATTGCTGGCAGAAAACTCCAGCTCATTCACGTTAAAGAAAGCTCCGTACCTGTTGGCTATCTCAACAAGCCTTTCCTCAAATTTCAGAGCAGGGATTTCGAAACCTGCTTCAATTCCAGCTTTAATTGCAAGCTTTAGCGGCTCCTCATATACTTGTGAATTCTCAAGCAATGGGGGATGAAATCTTAACTCATCAAGTCCGGCTTTTGCAAGTCTTTCAATGACTCTCTGACTGGCAGGGATGCTGGTGTAAAGGTGCGTATGCATGTTTGCTTTGCTGAAAAGGCTGATGAATTCCTCAACCCTTTCGAGCTTGATCAGAGGTTCACCTCCTGTAATCGCCGCTCCTTCTGCATCCATGAGGAGGACTTCCTCTACAATGTCTTCAATGTCTCTTACAGGCCTTTCGTTGGCAAAGATGACATCTTTCCGCTGCCTGTCCTCGCTGATGGGGCAGTAGAAGCATGTGTTTGGACATTCACCAGTAACAAATAAAACCAGTTTAGCACCTTTCCTACAGAGTCTGCACCCCTCAGTCAGATAACTGTAATAGCTTCCAGCTTCTATACGTCTTATTCGTCTCATATACTCCATATTCCCCTTAGCCAGCAACCTTCCTGAACCTCTCCTTAATCCAGTTTACACCCAGAGATTTAATAAAGTATCCTGCCCTGGGGCCGTGCGATCTATCAAGGATTGCCTTATAAATTGCCTGAAAAGCCTTTGCCGGTTTGATACCTATTTCCTTTGCCACCTCATAAACGAGCTGATGAATTCTCTCGGGACTCATATCCTCTGAAAGTTTCTCTGCATAGGCACTTAAAAACCTCTTTTCATCTTCATTGAATTCTGCCGTTATATCAGCTATCTCCTCCTTTATCTCGAATTTAATCGCCTCAGGTGCAAGCTTCTCTAGCCATTTTTTGGCATATATCAGCCTTCTTTCAACATCTTTCTTGACTTCATCGTCAACTTCATAGGTTCTTTGCAGAATTTCAAGCACCTTTTCCAGCTCCCAGTTGGCTATCTGGCCAACCACAATGAGGTGTCTGAATGGTACCTCAGAATAGCTCACATCCTCCACTAGAGAAAGTTCCACATTTCTGGTTTTATGCCTGAACTCATCCTCAAAATCGTCGATAACATCGAGAATCATGGATGGGTCAAACTCGATGTGCCTTTCGGGCTTTACCCGTATGATAAGATATCTTATAATTTCGGGCGGAAGAATTTCTACAATCTCCCTCACAGGAACAACAATCCCCTTAGAGCTCTTCATGGCTCCCTTGCCCTTTAGATGAATCCACTCATACACCACCGGGAAAGGTGGTTCGATTTTAAAAACCTCTCTTGCCAGCCTGACGCCAGTGTCATAGCTACCGCCAGCAGCAGCGTGATCCTTCCCAAAGGGTTCACACGTTATACCGAGAATTTTCCATCTGGCCGCCCAGTCAACACGCCATGTGAGCTTTCCTCCACCACTATAGCTGGCCTTACCCTCGTGACCGCACTGGCATGCATAGTATATCCAGTTTTCATCGAAACCAGTCACCTTTGCAGAATTTATCCTCCCACAGTTTTCGCAGAAGGGCATGAAGGGTGTCCAATCAGACTCAAGCTCCCTTCCTGTGACGTCATGAATTATACGGGCAATTACATCGCGCTTCTTCAGTGCCACCTTTATTTGCTCCTCATAGCGCCCATCTCTGTACATTTCGTGAGCCTTTTCAACCCTGACTGGTATGCCGAGTATCTCCAGACTCTCGAGGAACGGCTGGAGGAAGTGCTCTGAATAGTTCTCGTGGCAGCCTTCCGGATCAGGGATATTGCTCAGGGGCATTCCCACGTATTCCTCATATTTTTCTGGCAGGAAGGGGTAGCGTTTTCTCAGCGGATCGAAGGTGTCAGCTATATAAATGAGCTCAGCCTTCCCACCATCATCTATTACTGCCCTTCTGACTGCATCTGCCGTCAGCATCTCTCGCAAATTACCAAGATGGATGTGGCCGCTTGGCGTGATGCCTGTGGCGATTCTGTGCTTCCCTCCCCTCTTCAGCAACTCGCTGGCAACCACATCGGCCCAGTGAATGGTATCGTTCATCGCAGAAGAGGCGTGAAGAAGTTTTAAAAATATTTTCACGCTTTCAATTTTTTAGAGTTTCTGAATTTCGCAATTCCTGACTTTACGAGAGATGTGAGAATGTGAGAATGCAGGTAAAACTCAAAATTATACACTCCATTTAAAAGGTTCGAGTGAAAAGTAGCAGGGTAAGAAATATTGGAACTCCTATTGATACGTCTATCTCTAAAATATGACTCAACCATTACGCATAGCTGAAACAGGCAGAGCAAAAACAGCCATAATCAGAAAGAGAGCTACAAATATTCCAAAGGGAACTTCAAAGGTTCCATAGACATCCATAAAGTATCCGGTAAGGTATGGAGCAAGAATCCCGCCAAGCCTGCCTATACTTGCCGCAGATCCCACTCCAAGCCCCCTTATCCTCTGAGGATAACTTTTCTGAGTTGCCAGAATCAGCAAAACCCAGCCCCCAATGCTGAAAAAGGATGTTACGAGTATAGATAGCACCATTATCGTGTAACTTCCAGCATACACGAAAACTAGAGTTGATACAGCAGCCATAAAGGAATAGACTGCTAGTAATTTCTCTGTATTGCCTTCCCGAACAATAAAAGAAAGAATGAGAGGAGAGAATATCTGAACAGCATAGATGGGAATGAGTACTGAGCTTCCAATTTCATATCCTTGCTGAGTAACCATAACATCGGGGAGCCACAAAAATACTCCATAGTACGTGTAGACTCCGCAGAACCATATAACCCAGAGAATCACCGTAACTTTGCCATACTCAAGTAATAGGTTTTTAACGTTCCCTGTCATGCTTTCCTTTTCAGAGGATCTGACGTCGGGGAGCAGGCAGAAGAGTGGTAGCAGGAGTAAAGGAATAGCTCCTACAAGAAAGAGCTCTGTCAGAGGTCTTGTGGTAAGAATGTATGAAGTGGTAACAATCAAAAAAGCCCCAATTCCCCAGAACGACTCCAGATAACACATGTATCTGTCCAGAGGTTTATCTATGATGTCGGGGAGGTAAGCTATGCTCATAGTCAGTCCGCCACCTAGTCCAAAGCCAGATGCGAGAAGGAGAACTGCAAAAAAAATGTAACTCTTAACAAAACCCATCAAGCCCGTGGATATAGTAAACATGGCAACAGATAGGAAAATTACTCTTTTTCTTCCCACAATGTCTGAGACAGCTCCTAAGACGAGAGCTCCAATACCAACACCTATCATGAGAGATGTGCCAAGGAATCCGGCCTGAGAACGGGTTAAGCCATATTCCACTATCAACTTGGGTATTGCAAATCCAAGAAGGAGGGTGTCGAAGGCCGTTATTCCGAAGAGAGTGCCTAGAATTAGGAGGTTGATGCGCGTATTGGTGGGCATTAATACTGATAAAATTTTAAAAAATATAAAAGTTTAATGGAAAATTAACTCAAGACGCTCTCACCTTCTAGTGACGTGAGCTTTAGTTATTTTGATTACAATTCAATCTAATCAATTTTAATTAATTAACTTAGTTGACCAATATAATATATGATTAATATAACCAATTGAGTAATGCAAGAATAACAAGAATAAATTAACAAAAAAATTAAAATTAATAAAAATTTTAATATACCGCCACTTCGTCGAATACAACGTGATTGCCGCCTTCGCTAAGAAGCTTCAGCTGTA
>MTMY01000021.1 GCA_002010215.1 Archaeoglobus sp. JdFR-37 | reverse complement strand
GAGGGAGAACCTCTACCCCTCGTGATCTCGTGTAGAGAAGTGATCGAGGGGCAAGTTCTCTCGCTGAAGCAGGAAGCTCTGCCTGGGGTGGAGTAGTTCACTGGTTGTTTCAAACTCTTTTAAGGTGTTCTTTCCCATCGTCGATTGCAAGTGAAAAACTTGAGTCCAAGTAAGCACAAGTTATATGCTAGATGAAATCGAATGGCAGCAAGAAACATATCTTCAGAAAGGGAACATATGCTTAATTTATAAGGGTGTGAGGCAGAAAGAAATTCATAAGATACACCAAAACAAAACCAATGCAAGGTAGCGGAATGAACTCAAAAAATGATAGGATATTGAGAGTACATAGGACAAAAGCTCAGGCAAGAGAAACTTACAACAAGATTAGCCGAGTCTACGATTATTTTGCCGGAATCTTTGAGAAGAAGTATAGAAATAGGGCGTTGACGTTGTTGAACATTAAAAAAGGAGAAATTGTCTTAGAGCTTGGCTTTGGAACAGGGCACTGCTTAAAGAAAATGGCTGAGCTGGTGGGTGAGGAGGGAAAGGTCTACGGCATTGACATCTCTTCCAGGATGCAGGAGGTCAGCAAAAGGAGACTCCAAAAAGCCGGGCTTTTGGATAGAGTCGAGCTATATTGTGGTGATGCTCTGGAACTGCCGTATGAAGATAACAAATTTGATGCCGTTTTCATGAGCTTCACTCTGGAGCTCTTTGACACACCTGAAATTCCGAAAGTTCTGGATGAGATTAAAAGGGTTCTAAAGCCTGGCGGAAGGCTTGGGGTTGTCAGCATGTCAAAGGAAGATGGAGATTCGCTCTTATTGAGGCTGTATGAGAGGCTCCACGAAAAGTTTCCCCAGTATATTGACTGCAGACCGATTTATGTTGAGCAATCGATAAGAGGAGCCGGGTTCGAAATAAAGTACAAAGAAGAAGTAAAATTATTCGGGCTACCGGGAGAGATCGTTATTGCTAAAAAGCTTCTAAATTCAACTTTACCTAACAACATTCCATCTGATTAGATTCATTTATGGATATGAACCAAAAATTTCAAAAAGTTTCTAGCTTAAACTTTACTCCTTTCAGAGAATCAATAATACGCCCTGTCTGGATTCCTTTGCACGATCAAGGTGCTATTGGTAATTTTTACAAAAGAAAGGAAAAATGATTTCTGAACTCTTCGGACTTATCAATTTTAGAAGAGTCGTCAATTGGAGGCGAACATCAAAAACATCCAGAAAAGTCATCTAAACATCATCAGAAAGTTATTTAATTAGCCCGCTACCTTTTGCTGACGTATGATAACTAGGGATGATGTCCTCCACATAGCAAATCTTGCCAAAATACAGCTTTCTGATGAGGAAGTGGAGAAGTTTAAAGACGAGTTCCAGAGCATACTGGATTATTTCGATATTCTGGATGAGGTTGAGGAGGAAATTGAGCCCACCTTCACTGTTATCCAGCTCAGAAATGTATTCAGAGAAGATGCTCCAGGCGAATGTTTGAGCAGAGAGGAGGCCATGATGAACGCAAAGCATGTGGAAAACGGCTACTTCAAGGGACCGAAGGTGGTAGAATGATCGGTGTGGCAGAATGGAAAGAGAGGGTTGAATCAGAGAAATGCTACGATCTCGTTTCCGAAATGCTGGAGAGAATTGAGAGGAGCAGGCTGAATGCTTACATTACTGTTATAGAGAATGAGGCATTAAGGAAGGCTGAGGAGTACGACAAAGGTGAACTAAAAGGCAAGCTTGCCGGCATACCTGTTGCCATCAAGGATAATATCACCACGAAGGGCATCCGCACAACCTGCGCATCCAGAATACTGCACGATTACGTTCCGCCTTTCGACGCCCACGTGGTGGAGAGGCTGAAGGCTGAAGGGGCAATCATCATCGGAAAGACCAACATGGACGAGTTTGCTATGGGAACAACGACTGAAACCTCATTTTTCGGCGTTGTCAGGAATCCTTACGACGAGGACAGGGTGGCTGGAGGTAGCAGTGGAGGAAGCGGTGCTGTTGTTGCGGGAGAAGAAGCAGTTATGTCCCTTGGAAGCGATACGGGTGGGAGTATAAGGTGTCCCGCCAGCTTTTGCGGTGTTTACGGCCTGAAGCCCACCTATGGATTGGTCTCCAGATACGGCTTGATTCCGTATGCCAACAGTCTTGAGCAGATAGGGCCGATGGCTAGCAGTGTTGAAGACCTTGCGCTGCTGCTTGAGGTAATAGCAGGCAAGGATGCAAGAGATTCAACCAATGCTGGAAGAAGTTTTGAGTTCAAAGGTCAGACTGAAAAGAAGTTCAAAATTGGAGTGGTCAAGGAAATGGGCGGGAATGATGAGGTGATGGGCAGATTCAGCGAAGTCCTTGAAATGCTAAATGGTTTGACCGATGGTGAGGTTGTGGAGGTCAGCATGCCTTCTTTCCGCTATGCTCTTGCAGCCTACTATGTCATAGCCATGAGTGAAGCCTCATCAAACCTCGCTAGATATGATGGGGTCAGGTATGGTTTAGCATCTGAACTCGACTCTTGGAGCAGGTACTTTTCAAAGGTGAGAGCAGAGGGGTTTGGCGAAGAAGTAAAGCGAAGGATTATGCTGGGCAGTTATGCCCTCTCAGCAGGCTATTACGGGAAGTACTATCTCAAGGCTTTAAAGGTCAGAACACTGGTTAGAAGAGATTTCCAAAAGGCTTTCAGCCAAGTTGATGTGCTGATATCTCCCACTATGCCCTCTCTGCCTTTCAGGATAGGAGAGCTGGCTGATCCCCTGACCATGTATAAGGCAGATGTGAATACTGTCGCCATAAACCTGGCCGGCATCCCAGCGCTGAGCATGCCTGCTGGTTTTGTGAAGGGATTGCCTGTGGGATTGCAGATAATGGGGGACTATTTCAGTGAGAACACCATCTTGAACTTTGCGCTGATGCTTGAGAAGAGGTTTAGTGAGACCGGCTTGATAGAAGATTAATAACCCATGTAAAACGAACCCGAACACAATATTTAACTGCGCTTGTTACAACAAAATTTCAAATGCCCTCAATATATCTCCCACTCCATCACGGAAAAGCACCATATTGGCTCCTCAACAGAATGAAGAAGCTTGCTAAACCCATAATCACGTTAATTATTCAGGAATATGGTGAGAGAGAGTTTTTCAGGCGCATATCCGACCCGATATTTTTCCAGAGTTTCTCCAATGTTTTGGGTTTCGACTGGAACAGTTCAGGCGTTACGACTGTTATGACAGGTGTTCTGAAGAGCGTGCTGAACGATAGCGAGTTCGAGATAAGAGTTGCTGGGGGGAAAGGCAAAAATGCCATTGCAACGCCGGAAGATATTCAGAGATTTTGTGACGAGCTGGATATATCTGCTGATGAGCTCATCACCGCAAGCAGATATGCTGCCAAGGTGGATAATGTGGCCCTTCAGGATGGCTACACCCTTTACCACCACGCCGTCATCTTCTCTCCCCGACATTTCACCATCATCCAACAGGGTATGAACGAAAGGGAACGACTGGCAAGGCGCTATCACTGGAATCCTCACGATGAAATTCCGGAGATTTCAGAGGTGCATTCTGGTATCGCTGCAGAGAGAAAGGAGAAGGAAGTTGTGAACCTTGTTTCGGATAAAAGCGATGAGTGTCGGAAGACAATACTGGATGTTGTGAATGACAGAACTTTCAAACGGGATTATTCCAAACTTATATCCATAACCCGCTATAAAGAGGGTTTAGCCGTTCCAAAACGCATTGACTGGAAGGCTGTTGAGACTGCCTATCAGCTCCAGCCAGAGCGCTTTGAAGACCTTCTGCTCATAAAAGGGCTTGGCAAAGGGGCTGTTAGGGCTCTGGCTCTTATATCGGACCTCATTTACAACGATCATTTTGACAGACATGACCCGGCAAAGTACAGCTTTGCCTTGGGCGGAAAGGATGGAGTACCTTTCCCTGTTGACAGGAAGAGCTACGATGAAGTGATTCAGTTCATGAACGAAGTTGTCAGGCAGTCTGACCTTCAGAGCTTTCAGAAGACAGAGCTGCTGAAGAAGTTACGAGTATAGCGTACCAGATTGAAGTCAGGGCGAATGCGAAGGGCTGGAGAAGCGGGATTAAGGATGAAAAGCCTATCATGATCACTGTCAGCATAAACAGCAGCAGACTGGACGGTTTTTTAATGGAGAAGCGTATTGAAGCTGCCAGAGCGTTGAAAACACCTGTATCGAGAAACACCAGAATGAAACGAGATGGAAAGGTTATGGCAGCAACTACAATGATAGCTGCTGCAGATATCAGGACGGGGACGACTGAGCCCATAACTCCGGTGAGAATGAGGAAGGGCAGAGAGGCTGCCAATATCGCAACGGATATGAGCAACTCCAGTGCTAGCATTCTTGGAGTATAGATGTATCCAAAGTAGAAAAATTCGTTGAAAGTGAAAGTTCCGAACTTGGCAATTTTAAGCGATGCCCCTACCATTCCAGCCACTATATAAATCATGATTACAAAAGCTATGGAACCAAAGATGATGAACGCTATAAAGAATTTAACGGGATTCAGCATGACAATGTCGTACATCTCTCTGATTATCTGCTCCTCACTCTTTTCTGCTAACTCTTCAAGCTCTACAAGCTTCTCCTGAGGGATGATACTGGCAAGTCCAATGGCAAGGAAGAGGTATATCATGAATGAAAGAATGATGGGTGGAATTACGATTTTCAGATTTCTGACAAAAAGTTTTATGCCCGACAAAAGCACTTCCAGCAAGTGCGGCATGTGCATCAGTTCAGCCTTGGAAATATAAGCTTTGGGCTGCTGGTGGCGTTTATACTCCAGCAGAAGGAATGACAGGAGGCAGAAGGGTGAGAAGCTTCAAGGTTGCCCTCTTCAGACCAGCAGAATATCTTGAAGAGACCAGAAGGATGATGGAGGAGAAGGGATTTGAAGTGCTCACAATTCCATTTATTGGAGCTGAAGTTGACGAAGAGGCTTTGGAAAAGCTTGAAGGGCTTGATGCTGAGATCATAATAATAACGAGTCAAACCTCCGCCTCGATACTGCTTGAAAGGGCTCCTGAGATATTTCAGGACAGAGAAGTTATAGCAATTGGGAAGAAAACTGCCAGCATTCTCAGAAAAGCAGATGTTGAACCGAGAATACCTCCAAAATTTGATTCTGGAAGCATTTATGCTCACTTCAGGGAGGAGCTGAGAGGCAGAAAGGTGGCGATTTTGAGGAGTGATAAGGGGAATGAGGTGCTGCTGAAGCTGAAGGAAGTTGCTGAAGTTCAGGAAATTCCAGTTTACCGGATTGTGAAGCTGAAGGGGGAAGAGCAAAAAAAAGCGGTTCTGGCAGTGGTGAATAAAGAAGTAGATGCTGCGGTTTTCTCCAGCAGAATGATGGTTCAGGCTTTTATGGAGGTAGCTGAGGAGCTCAAAGTGAAGGGTGAAGCAATCAGAGCACTGAATGAAATCATTACAGTTGCCATCGGGCCACCTACAAGGGATGAGCTTCACAGCTATGGTGTTGAGGCCGTGATGCCTGAGGAATACACTTTTGATGGCGTTATGGATTTATTGGAGAATCTAATTAAAAAACATAATTAACCTTGAAATTTCGGGACGGAGGAGGGGCTGGGTGGGCAGGATAAATTTTGAGAAAGGTAGGATAAAATAAGTGGATAATAACAACCAAATCACTGCACCTTCTCCCACTTGTATAGTTCCACTATCTCCGCCAGCGTTCTTCCCTTGTCCTCTATCTCACCCCTGATCCTCTCCTCATGTTTCTTAACCTCTAAGGCCCTCCTTGCTATCTCGTATGCCCTCTCTTTCGGAATCACCATTACGCCGTTGTCATCTGCCACGATCCAGTCTCCCGGATTTACTTCGATGCCGCCACAAGTGATCTTGACATTAATCTCACCGAACCCCTTTGGCTCTCCTGCATTTGGCACCTCTCTTTTGGCGAAGAGGGGGTAGCCAAGTTCTCGAATGTCGTCAACATCTCTTACAGCACCGTCTATTATCACTCCCTCAATGCCCTTGTTTATGCAGCTCCTTGTTGCAAGCTCCCCCCAAACCGCTGCTGTGTCACCTGAGCACTTTATCACTATGACTTCTCCCTTACCAGCAATGTCTATGGCCTCAACGGCCTTTGCCCAATCTCCATCCATGGTGTGAACAGTAACAGCTTTTCCGACAATTTTCTTTCCTCTAATTAGGGGATAAACGTCTCTCATGGCCTTTGCTCTGTGCATGGCATCACTGATGTTTGGTGTCGAAACCTGCAACAGAATGTTTCTTATTTCTTCTTCTAACCCTCTTCTTTTCAGTTCCACTTTTGCTCCGCTCTGCCAAGCTTCATCTATGGCCTTTCTGACTTTCTTGGCTGATTCTGTTACATTTCTGGACTTCACTATGTTGCTTCCCACTATCACTATGCTTGCTCCTAAGCTTACGCATGTGGCTGCCTTTTCAGCATCAAGTCCACCTGCTCCTGCAACTGGGATATTTACGGACTCAACAATCTTGGAAAGGATGTCAAGAGGGTCCATCCCCTTCATCTGCTGATCAATCCCAACATGAACGTTTATGTAATCCACTCCCAGCTCTTCCAGCTCCTTGGCTCTGCTGACAGGATCGGGCACATTTATCAGGTCCACCATTATCTGACTTCCGTATTTCCTAGCTGCTCTTATCGCTTCAGCTATTGTAGAATCGTCGCTCAAAGCGAGGATTATAACAATGTCTGCCCCGCTTTTTGCAGCCATTTCTACCTCAACAGCACCGGTGTCGATTGTCTTCATGTCTGCCAAAATTACGTGATCTCTGTACCTCTTTTTGATCTCCCTAACTGCATCCATCCCCTCGCTCTTTATGAGGGGCGTACCGACCTCAAGCCAGTCAGCACCACCTTCAATAGCCTCGCCAGCAATCTCAATAGCTCTTTTCAATTCCACCAGATCAAGGGCTACCTGAAGGATAGGTTTTTCCATGTTGAAAAATGTAAACTGAGCTTTTTAACGTTTCCGGCTTGTGTAATATGGAACTTTTTACCAGAAACGGTGGTGAGTTCTGAAAACATTCTCCCGGCACTCTTTTTATCTGAGAAAACGGATTGAATATTATGGTAAACTCAAAATTTGCAGAGTGTGGCATTGAAAGTAGTGAAAAACACACAAAATTGAAAAGAATTGGTAGATTATCTGCTGGACTTACAATAATCTTGGCAGGAATCTACTTTAAATCGTGGTTCGGGTTGCTGGGCTTGATTCCGGTTATAGTCGCAGTAACAGGATTCTGCCCGCTGAGCAAGCTGGGTAGAAGTTGTTGAAGCTGTTTAATGTTGATAAATCTCAAGAAGGTCTAAAAAATGTAGGATTATCGAAGGAAGAATATCAAAGGGGGAAATGACCTTTATGATTATAGATTATTTATGAACACTTGGTGCCAGAAATACTTGACAGAAGGCCAACAGAAAAACTTATTATATTGTCACCCTTTCGCTAACTCGGTGTTCTACTATGGGCGATGACTTGCTGGTGTATGTCGATGGCAAATTTATCCCGGCTAGCGAAGCGAAAATCAGCGTGTTTGATCACGGATTCCTTTATGGTGACGGAGTATTTGAGGGAATCAGAGCCTATAATGGCAGGGTTTTCAAACTTATGGAACATCTTGACAGGCTTTACGACTGTGCAAAGGTGATAAAGCTCAAGATACCCGTTTCAAAGGAGGAATTTGCTGAAATCATTCTTGAAACCTTGAGGAGAAACAAATTGAGAAACGCCTACATCCGCCCGATAGTCACAAGGGGGATCGGTGATCTGGGACTGGATCCAGACAAGTGTGTGAACCCATCCATCATCGTCATAACTCAGGAGTGGGACAGACTGTATGGCGATCTATACGAGAAAGGTCTCAGAGCTATTACTGTGGCAATCAGAAGGAACCCCATCGACTCTCTGCCTCCTAATATTAAATCCCTTAACTACCTCAACAACATCCTTGCAAAAATTGAAGCCAACGCGAAGGGTGGGGATGAAGCAATATTTCTGGATCATAATGGATACATTTCAGAAGGCAGCGGAGACAATATATTTGTTGTGAAAAACGGGGCAGTTATAACTCCTCCGACCATCAACAACCTGAGGGGGATAACGAGAGCTGTTGCCATCGAGTTAATTCGTAAACTCGGTATACCGTTCCAGGAGGCAAACATCGGACTTTATGACCTCTACTCTGCCGATGAGATATTCGTTACCGGCACTGCAGCGGAAATAGCTCCCATAACCTACATTGATGGTAGAGTTGTCGGAGATGGCAAACCCGGAGAGCTAACGAAAAAGCTTATGGAGGAATTCAAGAAGCTTACAGAAACTGAGGGAGTTCCCATATACGATGAGTAAGGGGTGAAAATACAGGTGCTGCTTTCTTTGGTTTTAGAGCTGAAAGACAAGCCTGGACAGCTTTTAAGGGCAATAGAGCCCATCTCTAGGCTTGGAGGAAACATTATCGGTGTTGTGCATAAAAGAGATAGAGTTTCACCCCTGGAAAGAATCAGCGTTGAAATCTCTGTAAAGATAGATGAAGGTAGGGTTGAAGAGCTTATTGAGGCGCTGAAAAGAAATGGAGTGGTGGTAAAGGCCTACAACGAGGTAAGACTTGTAGCCAGCACTTCCCTACTTCTTGTCGGTCACATAATCCACACTGACCTTAGCGACACCGTAAATACCATAGATGCCACGGGCTTTGCTGAGGTTGTGGAGATGCACATCAGTATGCCTGAAGTGAATGAGCCTTCAACTGCCATGGTTACCGTTTCCGCTACTGGAAAAGATGAGCTGAAAAAAGCAGTATCACTGCTGAAGGAGACGTGTAGAAAGAAAGATATTATGGTGATTGAACCGCTAAACGAGGATCTCGCATGAAAGACGTGAAAGGTTTGAAACGAGTTGCTATCGCTGGATTCGGTGTTGTTGGGAGAGGCCTTGCGAAGGCTCTTGTAACCAAAAAGGATGTACTGATAAAGAGAGCTGGCGATTACAGAATTGCGGCTATATGCGATTCCAAGGGTGGGATTTACAGCGAGGAAGGTGTTGACGTTTTTGAGGCTATACGCATCAAGGAAAAGGAGGGGCGATTACCTGAAGAGCTGACTGTGGAAGACATCATAGATCGCATCGATATACTTTTTGAATGTACGCCTACGAACGTTGAGACAGGAGAACCGGGATTGAGCCACATAAAACTTGCCTTGGAGAATGGCGTAGATGTCATAACTTCCAACAAGGGTCCGCTGGTAGTGGGATACAAAGAACTGATGAAAACAGCAAAAAAAACCGGTGCGAAACTTATGTATGAGGCTACTGTTGGGGGAGCGATGCCCATAATAAAGCTTGTTAAGAACGAGCTTGCCGGAAATGAAGTGCTCTCTATAAAGGGAATTCTAAACGGTACCTGCAATTACATCCTTTCCAGAATGGAGCAGGAGAAGATGCCCTACTCCCAGATACTCAGCGAAGCTCAAGAGCTGGGGATAGCTGAAGCAGACCCAACCTACGATGTAGAGGGTATAGATGCGGCAGCAAAACTCGTCATCCTTGCAAATTCTCTGATGAATTCAAATGCCACTTTCAGCGATGTGGAGAGGACTGGTATCTCTAGCATAACTCCCGAGGCCTTCGAAATCGCAGCCATGAAGGGCTACACCATAAGGCTGATTGCTGAAGCAACCAGAGATGAGTTGCGGGTCTCTCCACGTCTCGTGCCATTCAACAGCCCCCTATGTGTATATGGAACATTGAACGCTGCATTGATTCAAACAGACCTTGCAGGGGAGGTTGTTGTAATGGGTAGGGGGGCAGGAAGCAGTGAAACTGCAAGTGCCATGCTCTCAGATTTTGTGGAGCTGTCCAGATGTGGATCAAAATAGCCATAGCATCTGCATTCCTTTTCTATTCTTGCACTCTTGATCTGAAAGAAAGGAGAATTCCGAATAAAGTATGGAAGTGGATGTTCGTAATGCTGATTCCTTTCACTGTTTATGAGGCTTTATCCAAAACTGTTCATCAACTGATTTTTGGTGCCGGTGGATCGATTTTTATGGTCACTCTGGCGTATCTCTTTTATCGGATCGGCGCTTATGGAGGAGCTGATGCAAAAGCCCTTATAGTCATAGCAATAACCTTTCCATTCTATCCGGAAATACCTCCATTCCCCATTCTGAATAAAGGTTTTGGGATATTCGCATTCTCAACACTCTCAAATTCCGTCATTGCTGCACCGTTCATGGTTGTTGTGTTTGCCATAAGAAATCTCATAAGAGAAGGGTATTCAGGACTGAAAGAGCATCCTATAGGTTTTTTATTCGGATACCGGGTTGAGGTGACGAATTTTCCCAAATTTCATAATCTCCTTCAGGCAGTCAGGGATGGAAAGGTCGTCAACCTCAGGAGAGGGATCGATCCAGAAGGACCGGAAGGGTCAGAAGGGGATGAGCTAGAAGCTTTGAAAAAAGTTGGCTGCAAGAAGGTCTGGGCAACCCCACAGCTACCCTTCCTGATTTTTATAACTGCCGGATTCCTGCTAGCTACTTTTATTGGAGATCTAGTGGTCTTTCTGATTACTTTGCTACTCTGATTACTTTACTCTGATTACTTGTTTCTAAGTTCCGGAACTAGCAGCAACTCATCTTAAGCCTAGCACAGATTCTTTTTCAAAGTCAAAGACTGTCACTTCTTCACCTTCAGCTTTTAGTCTTACCTTCTTCGTTTCATCTACTCTCCCTACAATCGCTGCATCCAGTTTGTGCTTTCTGAATATCTTTACAGCCTTCTCTCCATCCTCTGCAGTGACAATGAATCCGCAGCCGGGATACGTTTTCAACCAGTCCTCCAGACTGACATTTTCAGGCTTTGGTAGAGCATACACGTCAATAACTCCACCAACACCGCTTACTTCCATCATCATCGCTGCAGTTCCTACAACTCCTGCGTTGCTTATGTCCTTCCCGGCTGTAACAGCCTTTTTCATTCCTAATTCCACCATTGACTCAAGCTGAGTTCTGAGGACTTCTGACTCCTTTCTGGTTGAGTCGAAGTTGTAGCGGAGCTTTGGATGCTGTTCTCCATCTGTATCTACTGCAACAACTATCTCATCTCCTGGTTTTGCTGTATTGGATCTGATCAGGCTCTGCTTATCCACTACTCCTGTCATAGAAACGCTGATGGAATTTTGAGATGCGAAGGGGTGGATGTGGCCGGTAATAACCGGAACACCGTATTTCAGGCTTGCTTCTCTTATACCTTCTACCATCAACCTGAAGTCCTCTTCTGTCACGAAAGACATGATGTCACTGGCATAAAGAGGTTTTCCGCCCATTGCAAAAATATCGTGAACATTCACAAGAATTGAGACAAAACCACCCCACCAAGGATCAACTTCCAGCACAGCCTCCCATACCCCATCGGCAGCAAAAAGAATGTACTCTTCTTCCAGCCCCACATCAATAATTGCCGCGTCATCACCAAACTGCTTTACATTCATCATCTGGCAGAGTTTTCCAGCATAAATCTTTCTTCTGACGCCAGCATACTCTCTAATTTGAGCAGCAACCCTCTTTAGCATGTTCGTAGTTATTCTAATACCTTTATCTGTTTTTGCATCACCTTGCATACCCGGAATTGGTTTTTATTGCGTTGCTAAAATCCGGTAAAATCATGAGCTATGAAATTCAGTTTGATGCAAGAAGGTGTGGAGGTGCTGGAGAGTGCATAGCTGTATGCAGCAGAGGTGTCTGGGAGTGGAGAGTGGTGGAGTTCAGCTTTCTGGGCAGAAAGATCAGGAGGCAGATTCCATACCCAGCAAAACAGGAGCTGTGTGTGGGATGCAAGAAATGCGAGTTCGTCTGTCCAACTGGGTGTGTGAGGGTTGTTGAGGAAAGCACCTAGTAAAATCGAAAAGCTTTTATTCATCATCACTATATCATTATCATGAGCTCTGATAGAATTGATGAAATCACGTCTAAATTTGAGGGGAAGAGAGTAAGGTTACTGTTCGATTCTTGGTATCCAGCCTCGATATATCTTCTCAATCACTATCTGCCTGTTTTCTCATCCAAAAGGAAGATCTTTGTTGCTTTCACTGATCTCATCTGGCGAAACTTTGAATTGTTATTTGAAAAAATAGGGGGGTATGAGGATACATATGTGATAAAAATTGGACACAACGATGACATTAGATTTGGTGAGCTGTATGAATATATCCCCCTATCCAATGATGCCGAGAGCGTGTCTGAAAGGCTTTCAGAAATCCTCGAAAAACTTAAAATTCAGGATGTAGTAATATTCCTTGGCTTTTACATGGGAGAGCTGTTTTATGGTGACTCTATAAGTAACTTTAACCAGCTGAAGGTTTATTCATTTTTGCCAGAAGGTATTACTTTATTGAGATTCGATGAGACTGGTTTTTATAAAGAGGTGATAAATCACTTTATTAGGAGACTTCACGACCTTGAAGTAATAATAAAAAGAGAGGATGAGCTCTATTCCTTTGGAGAGGAAGTCTATACTTTTGGAATTTCACAAACGCTCTTTGAAGAGCTTCCCAGTGGTTATGCACGGGTTAGGGTAGAAAATGGGAGACTCGCGGAGATTTGATACAGATACAATTACAGCCTAACCTTCGGAGTGAAACTGCTCAACATCCCATCACCCACTTTTTCTTAGAAATACTCTGATTTTTTCGGATTCAATCCAGCCTTTATCCAGTTGCTGGACTATTCTCTCAATCTCTTTGGCATTATGTGCGATTATTTCAAATATCCTGTCGTCATCCATTTTTTCTTTCATTTCTTCTTTGAGTTCAGTGTATCCTATAATGACTGATAGGGGATTTCTTATTCTATCAACCAGAATAGCGAATTGCTCAATGTTCTTTTCTATTTGTTCGTAAGCCACTCTTTTCTGCTCTTCGATCTCTACTGATTTTATTGCAAAAGCAAGATCATTGGCAAGAGTCTGAAGCAGCTCTATTTCCTTATCAAGCGGTTGTTTCCCCTTTGAATATATTACCACGACCCCTATAACTTCGCCGTCTACAATCATTGGAACGACCATGCAGACTCTATGGAATGAATGTAAAGGACAAATTCTGCAAACCTCGTGTTCAGATGGGTCTCGCACCTCAATTACCTTATTCTCTACAGCCAACCTTACACAATCATATGGCGGGGTTTTTGCGAGATCTATTGTGAGTTTTGAGATATCTATCTCTGCTTTCGCCATCGCAATAGGGACGATGGTTTTGTTATCAATCAGTCCAATCCACGCTGAATAGTACTCTTCAAGACTAGTCAACTCCTCACATGCTTTTTGAAGAAGCACGTTTTTGTCTCGCTCATGAACCATCAGCTTATTGATATTGTTAATGGTCCTGAGGAGCCTGTTTACCTTAATTATCTCCTCCTCCATTCTTCTCCTTTCAGTTATCTCCCTCACTATCCCCTCAACTTCAACAACTTCACCATCTTTAAAAACGGGCCACTCTACAAGGTCAAACCACAGCACTCTACCATCTTTCGTCACAGCCCTGAACTCGCTCCTTACAGTTTCCCCTTTCAGTGCTCTATTGAAAAACTCTCTTACAAGTTCGACTTCGTCAGGGTGGATCAGCTTTCTGGATGTTCGTCCAATTATTTCGTCGCCATCATACCCGAGAAGCTCTGGAAATTTGGGGTTTACACTTATAAACTTCCCATCCCTTCCAATTATAAAGAATAAATCTTGGGCGTTTTTGTAGAATCTCTCGTATTTCTGCAACTCCTCAATCATCTTCTTCCGCTCTGTAATATCTCTTGCTACACCCTCTACAGCCACAACCACACCGTTCTCAATTATTGGGCGTGATCTAATCTCTACCCAGATCTCTCTCCCATCTCTGGTACGGCATAGAAGCTCGTAGGGGTCGGTTGGCTGACCTGTCAGCACTTTTTCCCTCATTTTCTGAATTGCCAGAGGTAGGTACTTCTCATCGACAATATCTCTGATATTAATCTTTTTTATCTCTTCCTTGCTGTATCCTGTTATCTCCCTTCCAACTTTGTTCATTTCGATGAAATTTCCATGAATGTCGTGTATGTAGAGGATGTCATTTGCGTTTTCCCATAAATCTCTGTACCTTCTCTCTGACTCTTTGAGTTCCTGAGTCTTCTCTTTTATTTTCCTGTTGAAATACCATGTGAAAATGGTGAATATGGTTGATGCGGTCAAAGCGAGACCACCTAGTATCAAAACGTACTTCACCCATCCAGCTATAACAGGTCTGCCAAACCATTTCTCATAGATTTCGTCATATTTTCCATTAGACTTTATGGTATCTAGGGCATAATTCAGCTGGTTCAGTAGTGCAATATTGCCTTTTTTAACTGCTATAGCCCGGTATCCGACATTTATTTTTTCACCAATGACTTTTATATCGCTATATCCGTATTTTTGAATCAGATAAAGTCCTGTATAATAGTTCCCGAAGTAAGCAAAAGCATCTCCTCTTGCCAGCATTTCCATTGCCTCTCTCTGGTTATCCACTGCGATGACATTAGCACCCTTTCCTGAGATAATCTCATGAGCTATATCTCCTCGCTCTACCACCACAGTATGGTCTTTTAGGTCGTTGAGGGATGCAATTCCGTAAACATCATTCTTGACAAAGATTGCCAGTGTAATATTAAGAATAGGATTAGTAAAATCGTAAAATTCTTTTCTCGGTTCATAGGCAGCCATAAACGCCATATCTATACTGCCGTTATTCAGTGACTTCATCACCGAATTCCAGGGCATGGGTTTGAACTCTACACTCTCGTTCACAACTTCAGCCATAGCTTTTATTAAGTCTACGTTGAAACCTTTGACTTCTCCATTTTCTACAAATTCATGAGGTGGGTAATTTTCGTCAATCCCCACTACCCATGCGGATGAAGGAGGAGTGAGTGTGAAAAAAAGGATTAAGAAAAGAGTTGATAGTAGCCTTTTAGCCATTTTTGACCACCTTTAATCGTATAATAAAAATGCTGCCTCTGGGTTGATTGTCTTCTACTCTCACATCTCCACCGTATCTTTCAACCATCTTCTTGACGATATACAGCCCCAGACCGGAACGCCCTGTTTTCCCGTATTTGAAACCCTCCTCGAAGATTCTGTCCTTTATTTCATCGGGAATACCCTTGCCGTAATCTACTATCTTTATTTCGCAGAACTCTCCTTTTTTCTCAATTTTTATGTCGATTTTTTCTGATTCGCTGTGTATTATTGCATTCTTTACGATGTTATCAATTACTGAAATTAGGGCATCATCTGCCAGAACCTGACAGTCACCTTCTACATTAAACTCGATTGGATAGTCTTTTACAACTTCCTTGACTACCTCTCTTGCGCTAAATGGTCTTAAATCGCCAGCAGAGGAAACTAGAAGCTCTAGTTCTCTCATCCTTTTTATAAGCTCTATACCTTTATCTACCGCCTTTCGGGCAGTTTCAAGTAACCTCTCATCCCGGGTCTCTACAAATGTTTCAAGGGCTCCACTGATAGCACTCAAATTATTGAGTATGTCATGCCTGATTATTTTGTTTATTAGCCTCAAAACTTCATTGAGTTGGATTATTGCCTTTTCAGCCTCTTTTCGTTCAGTTACATCCATAAAGCTTCCTAATGCAGCTCTTCTACCTTGGTACTGAATTGACGTGACAGTCTCCATGACCCATTTTATTTCTCCGTTTTTGGATATGGCTCTGTACTCGTAAGGCGTAAAACACTCTCCCTTTAACATTTTGATAGCTTTCTCCCTTACAAGGCCTCTATCTTCTGGAACAACTAAGGTTAGAGAGTCTCTTCCTAACAACTCCTCTCGGCTGTACCCAGTTATTTTCAGAAACTGAGGGTTAACCATTTTGAATTTCCCATCTTGGACTATATAGACACCTATCGGTGAATTTGTGAATAGCCCCTCGAAGAACTGCTCTGCCTGTTTCCGGTCTGAGATATCTCGAGCAATGCTAAGAATCACTTGTCTTCCACCAAATTCGATTACAGTGCCGCTTATTTCAGTTGGGATAACTCTTCCATCTTTGCTGACATGGGCAGTCTCGAAGATTAAATGTCTCTTCTCACGAAGCTCTTCAATCCTTTTGGGTACGAGGGCGGCATATTCTGGCGTGTCAATATCCATAGGAGTCATATTCAGCAATTCCTCCTTTGTATAGCCTAAACGTTTGCATGCAGTCTGATTGACTTCTATAATTCGTCCATCAAACTCATGGATGAAGATGGCGTCATTGGCGTTTTCGAAAAGCATTCTGAATTTCTGTTCTGACTCTTTAAGCCTCTCCTCCAACATCTTCTTCTCAGTAATGTCAAAGAATATTGTAACACCTGCTGGCTTTCCATTATATATTGTGTTGGAGAAAGCAAATAGTCCCCATCTGACTTCTCCGCTCTTCGTTAAGTATGGAATCTCGTATATCGTGGGTTCTACCTTCTCACCTCTTTGTCTCCTCCTCCCCCTATCCTTTACAACTTCTTTAATACTTGAGTGAGCAAACTCCCAGAAAGGGGCACTCATCAGTTCTTCTCGCGTATATCCAGTTAGTTTTTCCACTACGGGATTGACATAGACATAATAATCGTCTTGGTAAACGAGAACTCCTGTAATAGCATTTTCAGCAAGAGCTCTGAAGGATTCCTCACTCTCCTTAATTCTCTCCTTCAATTTTTTAATCTCAGACACATCAACAGCGCTTACAAGAAGTGCAGGTTTACCTCTGTAGTTTATCAGATTATATTTGAACTCTACCCAGATCTCGCTTCCATCTCTTCTGATCAGTTTAACAATGAAATAGTCCGGCAGCTTTTCGGTGTTTCCTGCTAGAGCAAACTCAGAATATTTCTTTGTTTCTTCAACATAATCTCGGTGTAGCAGGATGAAGGGGTCGAGTCTGTGGAGCTGAACTTTGGAATAGCCAGTCATCCTTGTCAGTTCTTCATTTACAAAAACGAATCTCCCGTCTTGGAATATGAATATACCAACAGGTACATTATCTATGATGTTTTTATATTTTTCCTTAATTTCTCCCATAACCTTCTCAAAAGCCTCTCGTTCCACATCAGGTGTTAGATCTTCCATAATATGCAGAAGATATTCTGAATTGTCTATTACCACTCTCTTTGTCTCAATTTTAACGAGCTTGCCAAGAGAATGTTCGTAGGCGATGTTTACCTCTCTATCTTTAGCCATTTTCAATACAGGACAGTGATCGGGAGGATGGGGTAAAGAGTGAAGGACTTGATAACATTTCATTCCCTCAACTTCTCCGAATTTTTCCCTCATTTTTTTATTTACTTGGAATATGTTAAAATCTTCATCAATTAGGACTACGTAAGCATCTGTTCGGTTCACAATTTCCCGAACGCCAGAATTTTCATAAGGGTGGGCTGGCATCGTTAATCACTAATAATTACTAACCAAAAGTCATATATAATGGTTATCATTATCATGTAACATGGTGGTGAAAAACATTGCCAGAATTCTTATTGCAGACGATGATGAATTACTTAGGGAAATCCTGAAAACCATGCTCTCAGATTTTGAAGTGATTGAGGCTGATAGCGGAAGAAGGGCTGTAATTCTTTATCAAATGCACAGGCCAGATGTTGTTCTAATGGACATCGTAATGCCTGAGATGGATGGGATTGAGGCTACAAAGGAGATAATTAAATTAGATCCGGATGCTGTTGTTATAGCCATCTCGGCCTATGCTCCTACAAAAGGGAGGAACATGCTGGAAGCTGGAGCCAAAGAGGTGATTTCAAAACCCATAAGGAGAAACGAACTTGTTGAGAAAATAAAAAAGTATATTGCATAGGGGTGCAATTGAGCAGTTGAGCTGCTTCACACTCTGTATACTCTACCAGCCTTTTTTAGCCTGTTCATTATAGCAGTACCCAAGCCCTTCTCTTCTACGCCTTCTGCTATAATCACATCAACCCCTCTTCTGTCAAGCTCTCTTAAAGCTGAGAACAACCTTTTTGCCACTTCCTCAATACTCTCTCCAAGCTCTATAATCTCGAACCCTCTTAAATCTCTCTTTCTCAAGTTTCTACCACTCCTTACAGCAAGTCCTATTCTGAAACCCTTCTTTCTAAGTTCTTCAGCTAGCCCTATTACTTTCCTTTTTACCTGCTCCTCCGTCTCTCCGGCTCCCCCCATTTCCCCTACAAGCACAATCAGTTCTGCCTTTGGCGAGTAATGCCTGTATTTCATCCCTGGTGAGCGAATAGTGCCAGATCTGTAATGGGTTATTTCCACAACCTCTGATAACTCCTCTGCTGTCACAGCACCGGGTCTGAGAATCTCGACAGGCTCTTTTCTGGCATCCACTACCGTTGATTCTAAACCAATTTTCGTCTCACCACCATCAATGACACACTCAATTTTGTCAGAAAAATCTTCAATTACATGTTCGGCTTTTGTTGGACTTGGTTTTCCAGATATATTGGCTGAAGGTGCAGCAATTGGAGTTCCGCTGAGTTCGATAAGTTTTAAAGCTACTTGATGGTCGGGCATCCGTATCGCAACCGTATCGAGTCTACCAGTTGTAATATCGGGAACCACGTCTCTTTTCTTCAGCACTAGGGTCAGAGGGCCGGGGAAAAATTTTTTCATGAGTTTTCTGGCAGTTTCAGTAACGAAAGCCAGTTTTTCGATGGTTTCAAAGTCGGAGATATGGACGATGAGAGGGTTATCTGCTGGTCTACCTTTGGCTTCAAAGATTCTTCTGACTGCTTTGCTGTTTAAGGCATCAGCACCAAGTCCGTAAACAGTTTCTGTTGGGAAAGCGACAAGACCGCCTTCCCTGATAATCTCAGCTGCAAATTTCAGTGTCTTTTCGTCTGGATTTTTGAGGTCTGTTCTCAATACGAGCATTTAAAGGTGTTAAATACGGCTGGTTTCAAAAGGGTTTTGCCATTGTTTATACCTAAATCGACAAGCTCCTCTGCGGAAAATTTAATTAAGCATAGTTGATGAATGCAAATTGACTTATTGATTTACAGAGTAGTAATTTTTGGCAAATTCGACTAATTGTGTAAAATATCTCACGAAAAATTTTTTAAATTACTAACTGTTAAGGTTGCACAATAGTGCAAAGAGGTGGTGAGGTGCGGCTGTTGCAGGGATTGAGTTTCAGAGGTGAAATATGTACAGGATGCGGATTGTGTGAGATAGTTTGTCCTAATAACGCAATTCAGATATTCAGAGATAATCGAAAGTTTGATGTTAGGGTAAACGATAATTGCTCTCTTTGTGGTCTCTGTTCGGATTTCTGTTTTTATGGTGCTATTCAGGTAATCAGAAACGGGGATTCTGGCAGCATTTATTCGGAAATATTCCAAGAAGAGTTTGGATTCAAAAAAGTGGATGTAGATAAAGATAGGTGTGTTTACTGTGGATTGTGTATGGAATTCTGTCCAAGAGACGCTATAAAGGTCAAAAGAGAACTAGATCTTAGCAAAATAAGAGGTGGCTGGATTGAACTCAGAGATAAAGAGAGATGCATCGAATGCAGGCTCTGTGTGATAAACTGCCCGACAAAGGCTGTTCGACTGGAAAAAGGCGCTCCGACAATAAATGGAGACAAGTGCATCTACTGTGAGATATGTTCTTGGGTGTGCCCCCGCTCAGTAATACACATTCATTGTGACTCATGCAGATTCCAGCCAGCACGCAAAGAAATCATCAGGGGGGAAGTTGTTGTTGATGGAGACCTTTGCTCTATGTGTGGCATCTGTTCTGAAGTCTGCCCCGAAAATGCAATTCATGTCAGTAAACTTCTCAGTGGAGTACAGCATTTCGATAAGGAGCAGTGTTTCGGATTTGATTGCTCAATATGTATGAATGTCTGCCCCAACATGGCTATACACTATACTTACTCCCCTGACAAAAACGTGGTGTTTACGGAGAGATGCAACTTATGTGGAGCGTGTGAGAGGTTCTGTCCTGGGAATGCTATAAAGATAGATAGAAAGCTGGCAGCAGAATTGAGCGTAGTTCCATTACCTGTGGATTTGAATAAGAAGGTTGAAACCAGGAGACTTAGGCAAATAAAAGTGGATCAGTTCTGCTCTGGGTGTGGGATATGCGAGTCATACTGTCCTCAGATAAAGAGAGGAATTACCATGGAGATATCTAATGGAAAGCTCCGTCCGGTTGATGCATCCAGCTGCACAATGTGTGGGCTCTGTGCGGAAAGCTGCCCTGTTGAATCCATAAGTCTCCGGGAATACGAGACCTAATAGTAAATTCAGATTTCTTTTTTGAGGAATATAGTTAAGGAATAGTTATAGTTCAATTACAGTACTAACTTGAATCGAGGTTGATCGAAGCCCACCATCGTATAAGTTAAGCAAAGATAAATCGTGGAAATATGAAAAAATTAAAGGGATGAAATTCGAAAAATTCCGAGGTTTAAAAAGTCTCAGAATATTGGGTGGTTTTCATGCCAGATGAAAAACTCGCCAGAGCCCTCAGGGCTAGAATAAGGCGGGAAATACTGAAACTCATAATGAAACGAGGTAAAATGAGTGTGCATCAGATAGCTGAAGAGCTCAAAATAACCGAGTATACTGCATCAAGACATCTCAAACTCCTTTACGACCTTGGTATTCTTGAATACGAAATGAGACCACCAGAAAAGTTTTACTACGTAAAAATTCCTGAAATCGAGGAGCTACTGGAGGTGTATAATAGGGTGGTCTCAGTTCTTGCTGGAGAGAAATAGGCAGTATAGGAATTGAGACCACGTTTGATGAGAGGAAATAAGAAAAGATAATGGGGGAGGGTAAATTGAAAGCTGTGATATTGATGGGATCAAAAGCGGATTTGAAGCATTGTGAGAAAATAGCTGAAAAGCTGGCAGAATTTGAGATTAAAGCCATTATGAGGGTTGCCTCAGCTCACAAAACTCCTGAAAAGGTGCTGGAGATACTCAGGGAATATGAAAATGATGAGGTTGTTTTTATAACTGTTGCTGGGAGGAGCAATGCTCTAAGCGGGTTTGTGGATGCTAACACATCCAAGCCTGTCATTGCCTGCCCGCCTTATAGCGACACTTTTGCCGGGATGGATATATTATCATCCATAAGAATGCCCTCAGGTGTTGCGCCGATGCTGGTGATGGATGCCGAGAATGCTGCGTTGGCAACAGCCAAGATCTTCGCTCTGAAATACCAAGAGGTGGCAGAGATGGTCAGGAAATATCAGGAGTCTAAAAGAGAAGAATTGTATGCTGCAGATGAAGATGTCAGGAACTATTAGGATGTCAGGGGAAATGTTAGAAAAAGTTTATTAATTGAGATGGGGAGGAGCGATTCCAGATGGGAAGTGTGAAAGATCTGGTAATTCTGGAAGAGCCGAAAGAGGGTAAACTCGGCGTAGGCCGCTTCGTTTTCTCAGACCGCTATTCTGTCTTTGATTACGGCGAGATGCCCGATCCCATTAACGGGAAAGGTAAGGCTTTGTGCATGCTTTCCGCATATTTCTTCGAGAGGCTTGAGGAAGCAGGAATCAAAACACATTATCTGGGCCTTTATGATGCTGAGCAGAAGAAGCTGAAGAGGTTTGATGAGGTGGATGAAGCGGTCAACGTCATGGAAATCCGGCTCGTCAGAGTTATACATCTTGAAAAGAAAAATGGTTATGATTACTCATCCTATAAATCTCTGAAGGGAAATTTTCTGATTCCTGTGGAAGTAATCTACCGCAATTCATTGCCTGAGGGGAGTAGTGTTTTCAGAAGACTTGAAAAAGGTCAGATCACGCTATCTGAGCTTGGACTGTCGAGGATGCCGGAACCTGGTGAGAGGCTGGCAAACCCCTTCATAGACTTCAGCACCAAGCTGGAGAGCGAGGATAGGTATCTCAACAGAAATGAAGTGCTAGATATCTGCTCTATTAGTGAGGATGAACTCTTGGAGATATGCAGAGTGGCAACTACGGTTGATGAGATCATCACCAGAGAGACGGAGAAAGCAGGGATTATTAACGAGGACGGGAAAATTGAGCTGGCATTTGATGAGTCGAGGCAGCTAATGGTTGTAGATTCTGTTGGTACACCTGACGAATGCAGATTTAGCTATGATGGTATTGAAATAAGCAAGGAGGTGCTGAGAAGGCATTACAGGAAGACTGACTGGTATAAGCGGTTGCAGATTCTTAAGGGAGAGGAAGACTGGCGGAGAATTCTTGGAGCACCACCAAGGCTACCTGAAGAACTCAAAAAGGCAGTTTCAGACATGTACATGGCCTGCTGCAACGAGATAACTGGCAGGAAGGTATTTGAGGTGGACTCGCTCCGGGAAATAATAGGAAGGATTAAGGAGCTGGTATAGGAGCAGATATAATTGGTTCAGGAGTTGATTTCGGATGCTTAAAGCGGCACTGGCCCTTGAAGATGGGACTTATGTAGAAGGAAAGCCCTTTGGAGCTGAGAGGGATTGCGAAGGTGAGCTGGTTTTCAATACCAGTATGACTGGTTATGTTGAGGCTCTGACAGATCCCAGCTACAAAGGACAAATTCTCATGATGACCTATCCTCTCATCGGAAATTACGGTGTTTGCAGAGAGGATTTTGAGAGTGATGGTGTTAAGGTTGAAGGATTTGTTGTGAAAGAACTCTGCAGACATCCAAGCAACTGGAGAAGCGAGATAAGTGTCGATGAGCTGCTGAAAGAGTACAATGTGCCAGGGATTGAGGGTGTTGATACTAGAATGCTCACTAAGAAAACAAGGATATATGGGGCAATGAAAGCTGTTATTGCAATGGGAGAAGAACTGGATAGAGAAGAGATTGTTCGAAGAGCTGTGGAGCAACCCTCCATTACTGAACTCGATTTAGTTGACAGCGTTTGCGTCAGAGAGCCTAAAGAAATCAATGTTGGGGGTAAATATCACATTGTGCTTGTTGATTGTGGCGTCAAGAACAGCATAATCAGGCAGCTACTTAAAAGGGATATCAACCTTACAGTTGTTCCCTATAACTTCCCAGCCGAGAAAATTAAGGAAATAAATCCTGATGGAGTCTTCATATCCAACGGTCCCGGAGATCCTGCAAGAGTGAAGGAGACAATTGAAACAATCTCCAAGCTTGTATCACACATCCCCTTGGCTGGTATATGTTTAGGTCATCAGCTTTCAGCACTGGCTTTAGGAGCAAAGACATTCAAGCTCAAATTCGGACATCATGGAAGCAATCAGCCTGTTAAAGACTTTGAAACTGGTAGGGTTTTCATCTCCAGTCAGAACCACGGATTTGCAGTGGACGAAAAAACCCTTCCAAAAGGCTTTGAGGTTACCCAGCTCAATCTGAACGATCATACAGTTGAGGGACTTGTTCACAGGGACTTTCCTCTCATCACTGTCCAGTATCATCCTGAGGCGGGGCCTGGCCCCCACGACACATACTTCTTCTTTGACACCTTTGTTGAGCTGTTGAGGCAGTATTGAGGTGAGTTCATGCCAAAAAGAGAGGATCTGAGGAAAATAATGGTTATCGGCTCAGGACCCATTGTTATCGGTCAAGCGGCAGAGTTTGATTATTCTGGAAGCCAGGCTTGCAAGGCTTTGAAGGAAGAAGGATACGAGGTTGTTCTTGTAAACTCCAATCCTGCCACCATTATGACCGATCCTGACATGGCTGACCGCACATACATCGAGCCTCTGACAGCAGAGGTTGTGGCTAGGATAATCGAAAGAGAGACGCCTGATGCACTCCTCCCAACTCTCGGCGGCCAGACAGCCCTCAACATAGCTGTTCAGCTCGGTGAAATGGGCATTCTGCAGAAATATGGTGTGGAGCTTATAGGTGCGAAACTTGATGCCATAAAGAAGGCTGAAGACAGAGAGCTCTTCAAGAAATCAATGGAGAAAATCGGGCTGGATATTCCAAGAAGTAAGATAGCCGGTGATATAAGCGAGGCTCTGAGTATTGCGGATGAGTTGGGATACCCGGTCATAATCAGGCCAGCCTTTACATTGGGCGGCACAGGGGGAGGTATAGCTTACAACAGAGAAGAGCTGAGAGAGATTGCCAAAAGAGGGCTTGAGTTATCTATGATAAATCAAGTTCTGATAGAGGAGAGTGTGATAGGCTGGAAGGAGTTCGAGCTTGAGGTTATGCGTGACTTGGCAGACAACGTTGTGATTATCTGTTCAATAGAGAATTTTGACCCAATGGGAATCCACACCGGGGACAGCATAACCGTTGCTCCTGCCCAAACCCTAACCGATTACGAGTATCAGCGTTTGAGAGATGCAGCCATTGCGATAATCAGGGAGATAGGTGTGGAGACAGGGGGGAGCAACATCCAGTTTGCTGTGCATCCTGACAGCGAGAGATTTGTGGCAATAGAGATGAATCCTCGTGTAAGCCGTTCCTCGGCTTTAGCCTCAAAGGCAACCGGCTATCCCATCGCCAAAATTGCTGCAAAGCTGGCCATCGGATATACCCTAGATGAGATTCCAAATGATATAACAAAGGAGACTCCTGCAAGTTTCGAGCCAACAATAGATTACGTGGTTGTTAAGGTTCCACGTTTCGCCTTTGACAAATTCCCCACCGCCAATCCTGCCCTAGGCACTCAGATGAAAAGCGTTGGAGAGGTCATGGCCATTGGCAGAACCTTTGAGGAAGCGCTTCAGAAGGCCTTGAGAAGCCTTGAAATTGGAAGATATGGACTGGGCTGTGATGGAAAAGATAGGATGCCAAGCAGAGAGGAGGTAATTGAAAAACTCCGCACACCAAATGCTGACAGAGTATTCTACATTCGCTACGCTTTGAAGAAAGGGTTCAGTGTTGAGGAGATATATGAGCTTACCCGAATCGATCCGTGGTTTATTGCAAAGATCAAGAACATCATAGAGGTGGAGGAGGAGCTGAAGAGTTATGCTGGAAAATTCTCCATTGAAAACGTGCCTGTTGAGGTGTTAAGAAGGGCGAAACAGTACGGTTTCAGCGATTTCCAGCTTGCGAAAATTTTTAGAACAACTGAGAGGGAAGTGAGGAAGAGGAGAAAGAAAGCCGGGATAAGTGCTACATTCAAGATGGTAGATACTTGTGCGGCTGAATTTGAAGCGAAAACTCCCTATTATTACTCATCCTATGAGTTGGAGAACGATGCTGCACCAACGGGGAAGAAAAAGGTGATTATATTGGGCAGCGGTCCCAACAGAATCGGTCAGGGTATTGAGTTTGATTACTGCTGTGTTCATGCAGTCTTCAGCCTCAAAGAGGATGGCTATGAGACAATAATGGTGAATAACAACCCTGAAACCGTCTCGACTGACTATGACACCTCTGACAGACTTTACTTCGAGCCCATAACTCATGAAGACGTAATGAATATCTACGAAAATGAGGGGCCAGAAGGAATCATAGTTCAGTTTGGTGGGCAAACACCTCTTAACATAGCGAAACAGCTTGAAGAGGGTGGAGCGAAGATTCTAGGGACAGCAGTAGATTCCATAGACATTGCTGAGGACAGAGAAAGATTTTCCCAGCTTTGTGAGTCCCTGGGCATCCCGCAGCCACCGAATGGTATAGCCTACAGTATTGAAGAGGCAGTAAGCGTTGCAAAAACAATCGGTTACCCACTCCTAGTTCGACCTTCCTATGTCCTCGGCGGCAGGGCTATGGAGATAGTTTATGATGAGGAAACTCTCAGGCGATACATCAGCGAAGCGATTGAGGTGAGTCCTGAAAAGCCCATATTGCTGGACAAGTTTCTGGAGGATGCCATCGAGGTTGAAGTGGATGCACTGTGTGATGGAGAGGAAGTGGTTATTGGAGGTATAATGGAGCATATCGAGGAGGCAGGAATCCACAGCGGTGATTCTGCCTGCGTCCTTCCACCACAATCAGTCCCCCAGGAGATTATTGATATCATTGTAGATTACACACGCAAGCTGGCTTTAGCCCTTAAAGTTGTGGGTCTTATTAACATTCAATATGCTGTGAAAGATGGGGTGGTTTACATTCTGGAAGCGAATCCGAGAGCTAGCAGAACAGTTCCATTTGTCAGTAAAGCTACCGGCATACCTCTCGCAAAGATTGCCGCAAAGCTCATGATGGGTAAGAAGCTGAGAGAGCTTGGGATTAAGGAAAGGCTCAATCTCGACCATGTGGCGGTTAAAGAGGCAGTCTTCCCATTCATAAAACTTCCTGGCGTTGATCCAGTTCTCGGCCCTGAAATGAAGTCAACTGGCGAGGTTATGGGCATTGATTATGATTTCGGGCTTGCATACTATAAAGCCGAGCTTGCTGCCGGCATGATGCTTCCTACAGAGGGAACGGTATTTATCAGCGTTAAAAAAGCTGACAGAGAGAAGATTCTACCTGTTGCGAGAAAACTCCACGAACTGGGGTTCAGAATTACTGCAACCGATGGAACCGCTGAATTTCTGAGGAATAACGGCATACAAGCTGAGATAATCCTCAAGGTGAGTCAGGGAAGACCCAACATAGTTGATGCCATAATCAACAGACAAATAGACCTGATAATCAATACTCCCAGCGGAAAACGTGGGAAGACGGAAGGATACCTCATAAGGAGGGCTGCCGTTGACCATGGCGTTCCATACATCACCACCATTAGCGGAGCAATTGCCGCTGTGAAGGGAATTGAGGCGATAAGGAAATCAAGGATGACTATCAAGTCCATCCAGGAATATCATGAGGAAGTGAGAAGGAAATATGGATAGGAGAGAGTTTAACGAGCTGATTGAAAGGATAAAAAAGCTTGATGGAGAAGCGATAAAGTTGCTGAGAGAGGCAATCATAGCGGAGATAGAGGGGATTGCCAGAATAGATATACACAGAGAAGCTCGAGCAGGAAAGCCTGAAGCGATTTTTGCAGAGGGTAAAAGCGTGGATGACCTCCTGATCATCGTTAAAACCTGTGTGGAGAAGAGTGACAAGGTTCTGGTAACCCGGCTGAGTGATGAGCAGATGGAAGCTTTGGAGCAAATGAAGCAATTAAATGTCAGAATAAACAGAAAGGCCAGAACTGCGGTAATTAAATCTGAAAATACTGGGAGTGTGGCTGAAACGGAGAGGAGAGGTAAGGTGGCAATAATGACTGCAGGAACATCAGACATCCCTGTTGCTGAGGAAGCAGCGGAGACTGCCGAGTTTTTGGGTATGGATGTACTCAGATTTTATGATGTTGGTGTTGCTGGCATCCACAGGCTTGTTGAGCCGATAAGGAGGATAGCTGAGGAGAAAGTGGATGCTGTTATCGTTGTTGCAGGGATGGAAGGAGCATTACCTTCTGTTGTTGCAGGAATGGTTGATGTGCCAGTCATTGCCGTTCCCACCAGCATCGGTTATGGTGTGAATTTTGGTGGTTTGACGGCTTTATTTGCCATGTTGCAGAGCTGTTCCTCAGGAGTTGCGGTTGTCAACATCGATAACGGCTTTGGAGCAGCGGTTTTTGCATCCCTGATTGCAAAGAGGAGGAGTGGATGATGGAACAGATAAAAGAAATAAGAAGCAGAATTCTAAAAGTTCTAAAAGAATACGATAGCATCACAATCGGAACTCTCGGCAGCCATTCAGCCCTGAACATTCTGAAGGGCGCGAAGGATGAGGGCCTCAAAACTATATGCCTTTGCAGAGATAAGGAAAGGATAATTTACGAGTCATTTGGAGTGGCTGATAGAATAATACAGCTTGATGATTTCTCTGATCTGCTGAATCCAGATATTCAAAGGCAGCTTGTTGATGAAAACGTTGTGTTAATTCCTCATGGTTCCTTTAACGCTTACATCGGAAGGCTTGACAACCTTGTTATTCCAGTTTTCGGAAACCGCATACTCATGGAATGGGAGGTTGACCGAGAGAGGCAGAGAAAGTGGCTATTTGATGCTGGGCTTAAGCTGCCTGAAACATTTGAAAAGCCTGAGGATATAGACAGACTTGTCATCGTGAAGTATCCGGGAGCTAAAGGCGGTAAGGGATATTTCCTATGCTCCTCGCCAGAAGAGTTCTACGAGAAAGCTGAAAGAATGGTGCATGCAGGGCTTATAGGGGAAGATGAGATCGAGGATGCCTACATTCAGGAGTATATAGTTGGAGCGAACATTTACTTCTCCTTCTTCTACTCTCCGGTTTTTGAGAGGGTTGAGCTTATCGCTGTTGACAGAAGGTATGAGTCCAGCGTGGATGGCATATCTCGAATCCCGGCAGATGTGCAGCTCAAAGGAGAGATACACCCCACGTATACTGTGATTGGGAATTTCCCGGTTGTTCTCAGGGAGAGCTTGCTTTCTCAGGCACTCCAGGCGGCGAAGAGCGTTGTTGAGGTGTCCAAAGAAATAGCAGAACCTGGAATGGTGGGGCCATTCTGCCTGGAGAGCGTTTTCACTGAAGAGGGAGAAATGGTGGTTTTTGAAATTTCAGCTAGAATTGTTGCCGGTACAAATGTAGGCATACCATCTTCACCATACTCTTACATTCTCTTCGGAGAAAACATGTATATGGGGAGGAGGATAGCTAGGGAGTTAAAGCTTGCCAGAGAGAGGAACATGCTTGAAGAACTTATTTACTGATTTTTAAAATTAAAAAAATAAAAATTAATCAAGCTTATATCCTAGCTTTGCCACAGTCTCTCTTCGTTCTCTCTTCTCTTCCTCACTCTCTATCCTTGTGACAGCAGTTCCATCAACTGTTCCAACAACAGCCTTTCCGAGTTCAGTCTCAGCCACAATTATTTCTATGGGGTTGGCAGAGGCGACGTAAATGTTGCATACTGCCGGATGCAGTTTTATGGTGTTCAACACATTGATGGGAAACGCATTCTCAGTCATAACTACAAAAACATGGCTGGCTGCAATGGCTAAAGCATTCTTTGCTGCCAGCTCCTTCAGCTTTTCATCATTTCCTGTTACTCTCGTCAGCTTTGGTGCCGCCTCGTTCATTGCCACAGCACATTTTATGCCGGGCACAGCGGTCAGCAGGGCTTTGAATATGTCATCGCAGGTAAAAATTGTAAAATTCGCCTGTCCTACTATCACCTGATACTTGTTGTCGGGATTTTCAATCTTAACAGCTTCCAGCTTCATGAACTGAAAAGAAAATTCAAAAAATAAATGAGTTACGTTTCAATTTGTTTCAGATTTCCTCAGATTTCAAAGTCGAGGTTCTCAAGTTGCTGGAGCTCTTTTATCAGCTCTTCCACTTCTTGAATCTCGTTTATAGCTTCCTGAAGTTCAGGATCGCCCTCAGATGGGGCAGGTGTTTCCGAGGGTGTAGGCGTTGTCGTCGTAGTAGCAGGAGTAGAAGTTGGCGTCACCGTTTTTTCAGCTTTCTCGGTTGCAGCACATCCCAGGAAAAGTATGGAGGCTAGGAGTATCAACGTAATCACTTTCTTCATGGCTACTCGCCTCCGAAGTCAACAGTAACCTTAGTAACATTAACACTCTCTCCAAACTCGATCTCGTCAGTCATGTCTTCCTGTGGCAGCTCCTTTACCCTGTAATATCCCTTCCCTTCCAGATCCAGAGAACCCTTGCCCTTTGCATAGAGCTTGAAATCACCATTTATTATCACTTCTATGTTCTTGCCCCTAATCACAGCATTTCCTTCTCCGGTGTAAATTGCCTTGTCATCTTCAGTTGTCACATTTCCAAAGCCAACTACTTTAATCACCGCGCTGGCAGGTGTGACTTCCAGTGTCACATTTCCTCTAACGTGAACTATTGCATCCCCCCTGATTTTAGCAACTCCCTCTCCCTTAGCCCAGACTTCACCAGTTGCATTACCGAAAAATATCTTACCTTCCTTGATTCTATACTGTTTCAGCTCTTTAATGAATTCCTTGATGTCTCCAAATGCTTCTCTGAGGTATTTATGCACTTCTCTCATGAACTGGTTCCCTTCTCTGAATAGCTCATCAGCATTTTCAGCATCTTTAATCTCCTTGAATGCCTCCTTTGCTAGTCCAAGCCTCCCTCTTGCAAGATCGAGCTTCTGGGAGTAATCCTCTAGGATTAATTCGAGTTCTGTGGTGTCATAACCAGCTTCCTGCAGTGCATCTATCCTATCCTGAAGCCTTTCCCGTACCAGCTCAGCTCTGTCCAAGACTGTCTCAATCCTGGCAACAGCAACCTGTCCAACTATTCCTTTGATGCCTTTTCTGATCTCCTTCCATGACTTTCTGAGCTCTTTAACGGCTTCTCTAAGCTCTTCAGGTGTTTCAGCGGCAGTAATTTCATCTATTTTCCCCTGCAGTTCTGAAATATATTCGTCGATCTGCTCTACTATTTCCGCTCTGCTTTCGTCTGATATTCTTGGCGTTGTCTCAACATAAATCTTGAGTCTCTGGAGGTACACTATACCCATGTCAATTCCGCTGTGTACAAAACGCTTGGCAGTCTCCATGTCCTTTCCTCTCAGATCTCTTCCCCTTTCCTTAATTTTGAGGTACTCTTCCCGGGCTTTCTCATACTTATACTTCATTTCCTTGTATTTTTCGACTCTCTCTCTGTATTTCTCTCTTATTTCCATCATCTTTTCTCTGTGTTTTTCTGCAGGCCCAACAGGCCCCATAGGTCCTGCAGGACCCACGTGTTCTGACTCAGAGTCATCCAACTCTGTGTTATTGGCTGTCATGTTGACTTTCTCTTCATCATCCATATCGTCGTCCATTCCCATTGCTTGAGGTGCCGCTGATGATGCCATTGCTGTTGATGTTCCCACCAACAGCACGGCAAACACCAACACCGCCGCCAACAACTTCGTTTTCATACGCATCACCAATCTGTAAGTTGTTCGGAAAAAATATAAGGTTACTTTTCTTAAAGCATTACAATGAAATCTCTGACACTTTATCAAACTTTAAAAAACCTAATGAAGCTTTAAATTCCTTTATAAAGGATTTTGCATGCTCGATGAGTCTTCTTGACCATCAAAACTGGGATTCTGAAAAACAGTTAAATACTGCTCATTGAGACTGTGAAATGTGAAATGTGATGTATGCGGGAAGGACGAACTGTTACCTTATCGTTGCAAGTACTGCGGAGGAGTATACTGTGTAGAACACAGGCTCCCTGAAGAACATGACTGTGATGGTATTGACGAGTACTGGAATGTTCCTGTTAATGTAAAAAAGGAAAAGAAAAAATTTGATACAAGTAGTTTTAAATCGATAAAGTCTGTAAGATCGGTAAAGCCACCTCACCTTAGATTAGCCTCATACGGGTACAACAATATTGTTCTCGCCGTGATTACTTTGATGTTCTTCATAGGGATAATCTCCAGAGGGTGGGTTATTGAGTACCTCGCCCTTAACCCAGTAAAATTTGCCACAATGCCTTGGCAAATCCTTACAGCTATGTTTGTGCACCTTGAATTCTGGCATTATTTTGTCAATGCATTTATCCTTCTGATTTTTGGTAGTGAGCTTGAAAGGAGGATTGGAAGCAAAAAATATCTTGAGATTTTTCTGCTTTCAGGTATCTCTGGGAATATTTTCTACATCTTATTTGCTTATGTAACAGGAGATTTTTCTCCAGCTATCGGAGCAAGCGGAGCCATATATGGTGTGATGGGCACTCTTGCAATAATTGCTCCGGAAATAAGGGTTCTGCTGTTTTTCATCATCCCGATGAGCATAAGAACTGCGATCCTACTCTTCGCGGCTTATGATTTGCTGATGCTTCCTATGAGCAGGGTTACAGGCGTGGCAAGCATAGCTCACTTGGGTGGATTGCTTGTCGGGCTATACTATGGCAGGAAGATGAGAGTAATCGGGAGAACAAGCTGGTGGAGATGAGTGGAGAGTGAGTAAAGGGGTGGGGAGACATCAAAAGCAATCCAAAAGGTCAGAGAGATAGGGCTGTCGCAGTCTGGAGAGAGAAGGAGAGACTTGATGGAAAGATTGTTGACTGCCTGAACATTATTCTGAGGACGACTGGCTGTTACTGGGCAAAAAAAGAAGGCTGCCGTATGTGCGGGTATATACGGGATACTGACCCCGGCGTGACGCAGCAGGACTTGCTGAAACAGTTTTATTCGGCATTGTCAGCATTGGCTGAGAAGTCGGATGTGCCGGATGTCGTCAAAATCTTCACCTCTGGAAGTTATTTTGACAGCCGCGAAGTCTCGAAAGATACTCGAGAGAAAATCAGCCTAAAACTAGAGGAACTAGAAATAAAAAAGCTCATTGTAGAGAGCAGACCGGAATTTGTAACTGAAGAAGTGCTAGATGAATTTGATGGCAGAAAATTTCAACTTGAAGTAGGGATAGGGCTGGAATCGGCCAGCGATTTCGTTAGAGATATTCTCGTAAACAAGGGTTTTACGTTTCAAGAGTTCGAAGATGCAGCAAAGTTTTTGAGACACAGAGGTTTTCGGGTCAAAGCATATCTACTCCTGAAACCACCTTTCCTCTCAGAAAGCGAAGCAATTGCTGATGTTGTCCATTCAGCTGTCAGAATTAAAAAACTCGTTGATGTGGTCTCAATAAACCCTACAAATGTGCAGAAAGGTACGCTAGTTGAAAGGCTGTGGGAAAGAAAGCTTTACCGGCCTCCATGGCTGTGGAGTGCCGTTGAAGCTGTAAAGCAGATAAGGAATGAAGGTATCGAGGTAATATGCCACCCGGTGGGCAGAGGAAAGAGAAGTCCGCACAACTGCGGGAAATGTGATGATGTGGTTTCAAAAGCTTTGAGGAAATTCTCTCTTTACCAAGACCTCAACATTCTGGATCTAAAATGCTGGTGTATGGAGGAATGGATTAAGGCTGTTGAGCTCGAGAGGTTTTCGAGAATACCTTTGTTTCATTAAACTTTTTTGCTTCAGTAAGTGCTAGTTTATATTGATGTTTCAACCAAACTGCTCAATCCAACCTATAAACAATATCTTTTTTCCTGACTCTGTCTTTCACCTTAATGCCTACTAGATCTCCTGGAAGAGCCTCGTCGACGGGTTTGTGGTTGATTTCTATGGATTCTACAACCTGCTCGAAATCTGTGGTATGACCCTTTATTCTTATCCTATCCCCAATTCGCAGCGGCTTTGATAGAACCACCGCTGCAACTCCAATTCGATTATAATAGTGGGCAACTCTTCCGATTTCCTCCATGATTAAAAATTGCATTTGTTGTACATATCGTTTCCGTTGAAGGGGGGAATAGGATTGAGCAATTTATCACCTGTTCTTGGGCACATGCTACAGTTGTGCCGGAAATATGCTGAAATTGATAATAGATAGAGGGGGAGTGGCGGTAGTAAGCCCCCTTCTGTTCCTGGCGGCATTAGTCTGAGCCGCAAAGCGTTGCACCGGCGGGGTCGGCGCGTTTCATCCGGCTGAAGTGACTTCATCCTCACGGAATCATCACATTTCCTTCAGCCGGTGTCGTTTCTGTGCCGGAGCCATGCCTCTCGGCACAGCCCATCTCGGGCTCCGCCTTTAACGGTGGGGGGACTTTCCTCCTTTCGGTCAGCCGCCCACCGCCTCTCCCCTAATAAACTACGCTTTTCTGGGTTAAATAAGTTGCGTGTCACTCAACATACCATTCTGCATATCTTACAATCTAGTCAACGTTTTCCAGCCTTGCAACCTCTTCTGAAAACCTCGAAAATTATAACTTTTTATCGCAGAATTTAGGAAGAAGTTAGGAAGAGGTGATTGGATGAGGATTACAATAATCGGCGGTGGAGCTGGCGGAATGACTGCTGCATCAAGAATAAGGGCTTTAAAGCCGGAATGGACTGTTTCTGTTTTTGAAGCCACGAATTTTGTCAGTCACGCTCCATGCGGGATTCCATATGTTGTTGAAGGTTTGGCTAAGGGCAGCGAGGAACTGATGTACTATCCTCCCCAGAAGTTCATGGAGGAGAGAGGCATTGACCTACATATGAATGCTAGAGTTGTAGAGGTGGAATACGGAAAGCTTAGAGTAGATGAGAATGGGAAAGAAAAGAGCTACGAGTGGGACAAGCTGCTAATTGCCACCGGAGCTTCTCCAAAAGTTCCGCCAATACCAGGGGTTGACTTGGAGAATGTCTTTACTGTTGACCTCCCACCAGATGCTGACAGGATAAGGGTTGCTGCCAAGGATGCAGAGAATGTAGTCATCATAGGTTCAGGATATATTGGAGTTGAGATGGCTGAAGCTTTCTCTGCGACAGGAAAGAAAGTTACAGTGATAGAGATGATGGATCAGCCCCTTCCCAACTTCGACAGGGAGATGGCAGACGTCCTGAAAGGGGAGATGGAAAAGAAGGTAGACCTGAGACTTCAAGAAAAAGTTGAGGCCATCGAGGGGAAAGATAGAGTTGAGAAAGTTGTAACAGATAAGGGAGCATACGATGCTGATCTGGTAATTCTTGCTGTGGGGGTAAAACCCAATGTGGAGCTTGCAGAACAGCTTGGTGTTGAGCTTGGGAACAGTGGGGCGATAAAGGTGGATAGCAGAATGCAGACTAGCGTTGAAAACGTTTATGCTGCCGGAGACTGCGTGGAGACAAACCATGTAGTTACTGGAAAGCCCATCTGGATCCCTCTTGCCCCGCCGGGCAATAAAATGGGTTATGTTGCCGGAGTCAATATGGCTGGTGGCAATATCGAATTTCCGGGAGTGCTGGGCACCCAGATAACCAAGTTCCACGATCTTCAGATTGCCAGAACAGGTTTAAGTCAGAGAGAGGCAGAGGATGAAGGATTCGAAGTGGTGTCAACGTTCATAAAGGCCAACACCAAGGTGCACTACTATCCGGGAGCAACGCGGACGTGGATAAAGGCAATTGCAGATAAAGAAACCAGGAGAATACTCGGCGCTCAAGTTGCTGGCTATGAAATGGTGACAATGCGAATAAACGTTTTTGCCACGGCAATTCAGGCAGGATTTACCACTAAAGACCTCTTCTTTGCTGATTTAGCCTATGCTCCACCCTTCACACCCATCTGGGACCCGGTTATAGTTGCTGCACGAACTTTAAAATTCTAATTTTTCCTTTTTTGGTTTTCCTTTTTGGTTCAAGAACCTCTAGCACTTCTCAGGATTTAATTCTTGGAACTTAACAGAAATTTTATAAGGTTTCTACTGATTCCATCCACCAATGTCCCTTGATGAGATAGCCAGAGAAATCAGCAATTGCAGAAAATGCCAGTTGTGGAGCACCAAAACCAGATATGTGCCCGGGGAAGGTAGCGATAAGGCTGAAGTGGTATTCGTGGGAGAGGCTCCTGGAAGAGAAGAGGATCGGCAGGGCAGGCCTTTTGTGGGAAATGCAGGGAAGCTACTCACAGAGATGATAGAGAAGGTTTTGGGATTGAGTAGAAAGGATGTCTTTATTGCAAACGTTTTGAAATGCCGCCCTCCAAATAATCGTGACCCTCTTCCTGAAGAGATTGATGCTTGCTCACCCTACCTCATCAGGCAACTCGAGATGATACAGCCGAGAATCATAGTCTGCCTTGGTAGATTTTCTGCAAATTTTATCTTCGAGCTATTAAACATCCCGTTCAGCGGAATATCCAAAGTAAGGGGCAAAGTTTTTGATGCCGAAATGAATGGGCGAAAAGTGAAGGTTATAGCAACGTATCACCCGGCTGCAATTCTCTACAAACCCCAGCTCAGAGAGATATTTGAGGGCGATTTCAGAACCATAGCTTCGCTGCTGAAGGATAGAAAAACAAATCCAACACTCCTGGACTTTGTGGACTGATTAATTGACTTAAACAACTCTATTCCAGCACAATACTTCCAGTAAGTCTGAAGTTCAGCAGGTTAGTCAAAAATCTAACGTTATCTTTCGTTATAACGTCATCTGAAAATACATCACATGAGAAAATTGCAGTATTTTCATTCATAACTCCTAAAATGACATCCCTCCCACTTCTTATGGCAATATCACCTACGAGCGCCTTTACACCATTCACACCATTCAAAATAACCTCCCGTCCTTTGGCTTCTATATGGAAGCCTCTAGCGATGGTTATTTCTTCAACACCTCTATAAAGCACCGGATTGCCTTTCATCTGTGCTGAGGAAAGTTTTAGAACATCTCTGCCCTTTTCATCAACAACTCTGCTCTCATCCGCGTTAATCTCTAGCCAGTGCTCACCCATTCTTATTTTCTCTATAGCTCTGAAATCAATAGTTGCCACAGTGAATCTGGATTTTTTAAGCATTGAGAGCCATGGAATCTCACTCTCAAAAGCATCTCTCAAAAGCAGGATTGCCTGATACTCTCTCTCCACTTCGTTAATGCTTTCCAATCCTACCGGAGCATTTGGCCGAAATGAGATTGAGAAATCTAAAGAGAGTAGTAGCTCTTCCAGCTTCCTGAATTTTAAGGCTTCGCCTATTGCCAGAATATCAATCATCTAGTACATCAAAAATGGCAAAATTATAAAAATTTAGTGCATAAGGGCGTAAGCCCTGCCAAGCTCCGTCAGCCTTATCCTGACGTTCTTGCCTTCCCTCTTCATCTCCACAATTCCATCCTCTTCCAGCCCCTTCAAGTGGTAGCTCATTCTGGCTCTCTGAGCCATGTATTTCTTCTGATCCGTTATCTTTCCTTCTATAAGCTCTATGAGCTTGTTTATTGATTCGACTTCTCCACCCTGAGACTCTATAACCTTTATTATGTCCACTTTATCGTCGGTAATCTTCTTGAGCGGTGGAATCGGGATTTCCACGATCCTCTCCACACCAGCTTCCTTGCCTTCCACGTATTTCGGAAGTGCGATGTAAAGTCTGCTTCCCGAAATCTGCGCCGCAACGTAGCATGATATTGTGAGCGTCCTGGCTGAGTCCGTCGCATTTATCAGGACTTCGTTCCCTTCGTTATACTCCTTCTTTATCGCTTTTAAAATCTCTAAAGCGCTTCCGTAAACATCTAGGACATTCACGTAAATTTTTTCAACCTCCACGAGAACACTCAAGGTTTTTTCAATCTCTTCAGCATTCCTGAGAATCTCTTCGCCACCGCTGAAGCTACTGTCTGAGGGAAGCACGAGGTAAACCTTCTGTATCGGGTAGCCGCCTCTCTTTATACTTTCTATAATCAACTCTTTGTTCATACCCACCGGTAATATATGCACCACCTTGCTCATGTTTTTCAATGGTATTGAAAAGTTAATAAAGTTTTCTACACTTAGTAGATTCATTACAAATTTACACAAACCTTACTACAGAATATCAAAGATAAGTTATCCAAAGAAATTCCGACACCTTCAAATTTTTTCATTGTAATTTGAATACTTGGGAGAAAGATAATTCATTGTTCTATATTAACAAAATTTAAATTTTGTGTGTAATATAATAGATATACAATGTTGTGTATTGTTGAGAAGTTAGATAAGGTTAATATATCTCTCTTAACAGCCACGATTAGATGAAGAGACTTGAAATTTACGTAAGCGGTGTTGTTCAGGGTGTTGGATTTAGGTATTTCACGAAGAGGGTGGCAAAAGAGCTGGGGTTAAAGGGCTATGTCATGAATCTGCCAGATGGAAGAGTATACATAAATGTGGAGGGTGACGAGGGAAGGCTGGAGAAGTTTCTGTCAGCTATAAAAGAGGGGCCACCAATGGCAATCGTGAAGGGCGTTGAGGTGAAAGAAGGCAAGGCCGATGGAGAATTTAAGGATTTCACAATAAGGTATGGGTAAAATGTTGGCTAAGAGGATAATTCCGTGTCTGGATGTTACGATGGATGAGAAGGGTGTGAGGGTTGTCAAGGGTATTGAATTTGTCCGCTTGAGAGATGCCGGAGATCCTGTTGAACTCGCAAAGCGGTATGATGAAGAGGGGGCAGACGAGCTGGTTTTTCTCGACATCACCGCTTCAGCCCATGCCAGAGAGACGATGGTGGATGTGGTAGAGAGGACTGCTGAAGAGGTTTTCATTCCGCTTACAGTTGGGGGAGGAATAAGAAGCGTGGAAGACATAAGCAGACTCTTGAAAGCTGGGGCTGACAAAGTATCAATAAACACATCTGCAGTGAAAAATCCCGAGTTGGTAAGAGAAGCATCATCTATCTTTGGCAGCCAGTGTATAGTTGTGGCAATTGACTGCAGACGGAATTTTGATGTTTCGAAAGGCAAGTACATTGTTCACATGGAAGATGGGAGTAAAGCTTGGTATGAAGTAGTCATCTATGGTGGCAGGAAGCCAACGGGTATGGATGCCATTGAATGGGCGATCAAGGTTGAGCAGCTTGGTGCTGGGGAGATTCTGCTTACTAGCATGAATCGGGATGGAACTAAGGATGGTTACGATCTGCCGATAACCAAGGCTATAAGCGAGAACGTGTCTATACCAGTGATTGCAAGTGGTGGTGCCGGAACAAAGGAGCACTTCTATGAGGGTTTTGTTTATGGTAGAGCTGATGCCTGCCTTGCAGCCAGTGTTTTCCACTTTGGTGAGATTGATATAGTGGAACTGAAGGAGTATCTGAAGGAAAAAGGGATTCCTGTGAGGGTTTAAAAATGGAGATCCGAGAGTTCCAGGACATGATCCGAGAGATATTTTACGAGAATGACAGGAAGAGGGGCGTAGAAGCTACGATGCTCTGGCTGGTTGAAGAAGTTGGAGAGCTGGCTGAATCATTGAGAAAGGGCAAGGGTATTGGAGAGGAAATGGCGGATGTGTTCGCATGGCTTGTAAGCCTTGCCAATCTGCTGGATATAAACCTTGAAGAAGAGGTAAAAAAGAAGTACCCTAATCGCTGTTCCCGCTGTCACAAAAATCCCTGTGGGTGTGGAGTATGAAGTTCAGGATTGTAAGTGAAGAGGATGTAAAGAATGGTGTTACCACTGATAAGTACTTTATATGGACTGAGAAGGTACTTAAGGAGAAAGGAGTAAACCCCAAAGTTGTTGCTGAAGTAACAACAGGCTCATGGGGCATATTTGTCGGGCTGGAGGATGTACTTCATCTCCTCGAGGGGAAAAATGTTGATGTTTATGCAATGCCTGAAGGAACTCTCTTTTTCCCCCATGAACCTGTGATAACAATTATTGGAGATTATCTTGAGTTTGCCCGGCTTGAGACGCCTCTGCTTGGATTTATCTGTCATGCCAGTGGCATTGCAACCCAGGCGTTCAAATCTAAACTTGCAGCTGGAGATAAGGGAGTTTTATCTTTTGGAACAAGAAGACAGCACCCTGCTCTTGCAGCAATGATCGAGAGAGCAGCATATATTGGTGGTGTCGATGGTGTCAGCAATTTCGCCGCAGAGAAGTACCTTGGTATTAAGAGCATAGGCACAATGCCCCACGCATTAATAATTTCCTTTGGAAGCCAGGTAGATGCTTGGAAAGCTTTTGACGAAGTAGTGGATGAAGATGTCCCCAGAGTACTTCTGATAGATACATACTCCGATGAAAAAACCGAGGCAATAATGGCGGTGGAGAATGTTGAGAGAGTGAGTGCTGTGAGACTCGACACACCAAGTTCCAGGAGAGGGAATTTCAGGAAGATAGTCGAGGAAGTTAGATGGGAGCTCGACATCAGAGGCAGGAAAGATGTGGGTATAGTTGTCAGTGGAGGGCTGGGGCTGGAAGATATACTCATGCTTCGCGATCTGGTAGATGCTTTTGGAGTTGGCACGTCTATTGCTGGAGCAAGACCTCTAGATTTCGCTCTAGATATCGTTGAAAGAGAGGGTAAATTTGTGGCCAAGAGGGGCAAAAGAGGTGGATGGAAGCAGGTTTACAGAGATTGGGCCAGATTTGAAGATGAAATCAGACTATACAAAGACGAGCCTCCAGAAAGCAAAGAACCTTTAATGAGGAAGTTCATGGAGAATGGAGAAATACTGATTGAGCCAGACATTGAGAAAGCCAGAAATCTGGTTTTGAAACAAATGGGGATTATACGAAAACTCGGTCGGGAGAAGGAATTTTTGCAGGATTAATTCGACATTTATCTCTCAATTGCTGCTAAGACCCCTTGCGCGAGCAAGGGGTATTCACTCAATAGATTCTTCCTAGACCGATACTCTCGAGGTCTTTTAAAATTACGGCTATTGACGCTATTGCCACAACTAACCCCACAACACCGAAGTAATAACCTATTTTGAAGTCATAAGAAACTGATACTCCGGCAATCCCTTCGATTATAGAAAAGATGTAGAAAATGGAGACTCCTCTTCCAATATTGATGTAGTCCACAACGTACCGGCTTATTTTCATATATTGGGACATTTTCATGGTTAGATAGCCTGTCATTGCAACTAGAAGGGCTGAGAAAGAGAGCATGAGGAGTCTAATATATGGCGATCTCTCAAAAAATAGCCATACCACCCAGAGATAAGCCATGAGCTGCATGTATTTTATCAGTGAGTTCCAAGTAGGTTTTACCCCATATCTGAAAGAACTGCCGAGGATAAGGATATTGAGTATCAGCAGAAATCCGACAAGAAAAGAAGGATACGTGAATGCCACATGATGGGTTGAAACAAAACCCATAAAGTGCATAAAACCGGCAAGAAACTCAAAAAGTATAATTGCAGTCCAAATGAGTGAGAAAGCAAAGAGTTGTTTTACCATTTTAGACATCTTTTCATAAAGCAAATGATTGTCAAGGTTGAGAATAAAATTGAGTGACGTAATAGCAATTAGAAAGTATGATACGATTTCCAGACCGTTCATGGCTGAAGGTTTTTCAACTCATTAAAAAACTTTACTTAAAAATATAAATAATTAAATCTTTTATGAATAATAACTAGAGGGTCGTACTATTGCCAGAGTGTTTAAGGGAATTGTTGTGCCCCGACAGCTAACACCGCAGTTCATTGCTGGCTGTGCCGCCTCCAGCGGCTGACCTAGCGGGGCTGTTCCATGTCGGGGTTGCCCCGGGGTCATGGCTGGAGCTTTTGCTCCTGCTCGCCAGGGGACCTAACGACATGGTGTACCCCCGGTCTTGCTGAGGGCTTCATCGTAAGCCTTGCTTTCTCCACCCTCTCCTCGACCGGGGCTCACATATTAATGGCTCCGAACATAGATAAACCTTTACCTCCAGTCTTCACCGAAGAAGTTTTCAATGTCTTCGAGTTTCTTTCCGCTTTCCATATAATGCTCTATTATCCTACAGATTGCCTCATGAAGGTGTTTGTGGGCAGTGCTTTTTGCGATTCCCATTGCATCTGCAATATCTTTGATTGTGGCCCTTCTTTTCGGTGAGAAGTACCCCATTTCACAGGCAGTTTTGATGACTCTCATCTGACTTCTTGTCAACAGAGGCTTGTTATCCATGATTTTTTTAACTTCCTCAACCCTCCAGTTTCCTATCCTCTTCAACCGATCATATGCTTGCTTCAGCATCGCTAAACTGGGTGCGAAAACCGTGTATATCTTATCTCCATTCTCCACTTTGATCGGTGGTTTTATGAAGCAATACGAGTCTTCAAAAGCTTTTATCCCACTCACATCCCTGATAACTGCAAGAAAATCAAGCGTGGTAGGAGTTTTTTCAAGTATCTGAAGAAACCGGGTGCTTCTATGGTTCTCGATAATATCGAAATATTTTTTAGGATCTCCATCGAGTCTAGTTATTCTCGCAAGAAAAAGGGCGTCCTCGTCGTTGAGAATGATGTATTCAAGCAAATCCATGCTCATTCTACCGTCTTGTGTTGCGACGGCCAGCGAGCATGTATGTTGGCTTACTCTAACTTTTGCAACGTACATATGGATATGTCCATCTTTCAAACTATTAATAGATGATTTTAGACATGTCCACTTTCAAAGCTGAAACATGTCTGCCAAAGTGTATTTCTTGAAAGCATCGAATTAAAATACGGTGATCGGATGTGAAAGAGATTTTTGAGAAAATGGTTGAAGAAGCCATGGCGGCCCAATGGGCCGATGTTAAAACCGTTAAAGAGAAAAGAGGAGGAGAGTTTGTAATAGATGACGTGAAAGCCTATGTAGAGGCTGCAAACAAAATGAAAGCAGTTGGAAACCAGAGCAAGGCTGTTTTCAGACTGCATGTGGATTCAGTAAATGCCCACTTTGAGATTCTGAAGAACCTGACGAAGACCATCAGGCCTGAGGACGATCCGTTTGTTGAGCATTACCAGACTCCAGCAATTCTGGAGATTCTGTATGATGAGGACGAGAGCTTCAGGAAGAGTATGGAAGCATTTATTGAGGCAATTGGAAAGAGCGAAGCCCTGATAGGGCTGGAATGTGTCAGGAGGTATGGCGGTTTTTATGGACCAACATGCGTTGTTGACTTTGCTTTAGTTCCAGGAAGCACCAGCAATGTTGTGAACAGAATTTTGAAAACACTTGATATCCCTGAGCATCACAAGCAGGCAATTCTTGCTGCCAAGTCATGGGGCATGAACACTTCTTACGGAATTGGAGAAGTCTTTGCAAATGAAATTGAGAAGGGAGCAACACTGAACGAGGCTGTGAAGAAGGAAGTTGAGATGTTGCAGTTCATCTATGACCAGCCTACAGAAGGGCAGGCAAAACTGATGGACGAGTTGGGCCACACGTCTTTCGATGTGAGAGAATACATGAGCAGGTACAGAAAGAGGATGGAAGGAGCGGTTAAGGAGGCAATTGACGACGGTGTACATTACGGCAACATCGTAACTGTTCCCGCATACTGTGTTGGAGACATAGCCCACCACATCGCCCAGTCAACCTTCAACATGTGCAAGGATGACGTGATAATGGCGGTAATCGAGGCCGTTACAGAAGTCATGGATTCAACGCTGAGAAATGCCGTTGATGGCTTCAAGAACGAGTATCAGCCACTGTCACTGGCAACAGGAGCATCAGCAGTTGCAACGGAGTACATTCTGGAACTTGACGGCTTTACTGCACCAATGATTGTGGATCTGCTGACAAAGAGATTCCACAACTATGTCCAACTCTATCCCACGAGAGGTGGAGCAGCAGAACTACACAACCACGATTTCATGGACATGATCTATAGAGGGTGGAAGTACTTAGATAAGGCCAGAAGAAACAAGAACGGCTCTGCTGACAAGCTTGTGCCCAAAGTGGGTGGCTTCGAAGTCAATCTGGACCCGATACACGAAAATGAAGTGCTCATGAACCCGCAGCGCTATGCATATCCAGGCTGTGCAATATCTGTCAGATTCTCAGCCCTGATGAGATTGGCAGACTATCCGTGCTTGCTCACCAGCGAGCCTGTTACAGCAACCATGGTGACGAACGTGATTGCTCTGCACAAAGAAACTCCAGGTGCTCCAGCCAGAGTATGCAAGGACTGCGCTACAGCAGCCCTCATCGATGTGAGACACGACTACTGCCAGTGGAGAGAGGCAGTTTAGCCCCCAATTTTTCTTTTTTAAACAGGTGAACAAACGGGTGAACGATTATGAAATGTTACATTTGCAAAGAGCAGGGAAAAGATATTGACGCAGTTGCCATCTGCATCGTTTGCGGCATGGGAATTTGCATGGAGCATTTAGTGAGGGAAGAGACCGAGCTATGGGAAGGGGGATATCCATTTCCAGCTAAGAAGCTGAAAAAGACAATTCCCAGAATTGTGTGTGTCATCTGTCATGAAGCTATGGAGGAGTAAAAGATGACAGACTTAGTACGAAGAAGTTTAGCAGAGTTGGTTGGGACATTTATTTTAGTCTTCTTTGGTCCCGGAGCTGCAGCAATAACGCTGATGATTGCAAGCGGAGCGGCAAAGCCCAATGAATTCAACATAGGTATTGGAGCTCTCGGAGGGCTAGGAGATTGGCTTGCAATCGGTTTGGCCTTTGCATTCGCAATAACAGCAGCAATTTATGCCGTTGGGAAGATTTCGGGGTGCCATATAAACCCTGCAGTAACAATTGCCTTGTGGGCAACCAAAAGGTTTCCAACTAATGAGGTTCTGCCCTATATTCTGGCACAGCTTGTGGGAGCGGCTTTAGGCAGCCTAGCTTTCGCTGCAGCTGCAGGAATGGATGCAGTTACAATCGGTGGGCTTGGAGCAACAGCACCGTTTCCGGGAATAAGTTATGGACAGGCGATGCTTGCAGAAATCATCGGAACTTTTCTGTTGATGTTTGTTATTATGGGTATAGCTGTAGATTCAAGGGCTCCGCAACAGTTTGCAGGTCTGATAATTGGTCTGACTGTCGGAGGAATCATCATAACCATAGGCAACATCTCCGGTTCATCGCTGAACCCTGCTAGAACCTTTGGCCCGTATCTTGGCGATTTTCTGCTCGGTGGCATAAATCTCTGGAGCTTCTTCCCGATTTACGTCATTGGCCCTATTGTTGGAGCAGTTCTTGCAGCTTTTCTCTACGATTACCTTGCCAAGGAATAAGGCTTCAAATCTCAAGAGCAAACCGTCACATTTTTTTATTAGAAAGAGCACTGAAGATGCATGATAGATGTTATTGAGCTGACTAAGAGCATTACTCTATACAAGGTTGGGCTGGTAAACTACTATGTGGTTAAAGGTGAAGAAGTTGTAATTTTTGAAGCTGGTTTAAGCTGTTCTGCTGAAAAACTCCTTGAAGAGCTTGATGTAGAGCCTGATTATGTTATAGTACCTCATGGACACTTTGACCATGTTGGCGGAGTGGCAATTTTTAAGGAAGTTTATCCCGATGTAAAGATCGCAGCTCATCCAGTAGTAGCCGAGCTGGCAGGGAAGGAGAAGGTAGTCAATTCTTGGAAGGCGGATGATGCAGAGCTCTGTAAAAACTACTACAAGAAGGAGGGCATGGATAAGCTCAATGTAAGCATAGACCTCGAGGTGACCGAAGGTAGTCAGGTTGGCGAATTGGAGATAATGGAAACTCCAGGTCATTCGAAAGACTGCATATCGGCCTATCTGAGACGAGAAAATGCGGTTTTTGTGAATGATTCACTGGGATTCGCTTTTTCATCAGGTGGAATCCTTCCAATGTTCTTCTACAACTTCGAAGATTATGTGAAGAGCATAAAGCGAGTTCAGGGGTTGAAGCCATATATTCTTGGCCTCTCCCACAATATCTATTTCACCGGAAAGGCGTGCGACGATTTCATCTCAGAAAGCCTCTCCGAGACGATCCAGCTCTACAACAGGCTTAAGAGGGGCGATATAAGTGATGAAGAGATTATCAGCCTTGTTTTCAGAGACGAGATAAAATATTACCCAGAGATGACAATGAAAGCCACTGCGAAGTTGCTGAGGAAGAGAGTGATGGAGAGTGCTATGGAGTTCTGAATCGGTTTTCTCTCTTCGGTTTTCTCTTTTTGAAGTATTGTATCGCTTTTGTTTTGTTCATAATCAAAGTTTGAATACTTTCTCGATAACCTATAATCTCTATCTACCATTTACCCACATTTTGAGAAAAAGCTTAAATAGTGGGAAGATTCCCAAAATTCATGAATCGAAAAATAGTGCTTGATGAAGAGGACATTCCAAAAAGCTGGTACAACATTCTGTCTGATCTTCCAGAACCTCTGCCGCCACCGCTACATCCTGCCACTAAAGAGCCAATATCTCCCGATGACTTGGCGCCACTCTTTCCGAGAGAGCTGATTATGCAGGAAGTCAGTCAGGAGAGATGGATTCGAATTCCTGAGGAAGTTAGGGATGTTTACAAAACATACCGCCCTACTCCTCTAATACGGGCCACGAGGCTTGAGGAGTACCTCAAAACCCCTGCCAGAATCTACTACAAGTACGAGGGTGTCAGCCCACCCGGAAGCCACAAGCCTAACACTGCAATCCCCCAAGCATTTTACAACATGAAAGAGGGTGTTGAAAGACTTACCACTGAAACAGGAGCTGGGCAATGGGGTTCTGCATTATGCTATGCAACAGCCCTTTTCGGGATGAAATGTACCGTTTACATGGTTAGGGTGAGCTACAACCAGAAGCCATACAGGCGGATATTAATGGAAACCTGGGGAGGAGAAGTGATTCCGAGCCCGTCAAACAGAACTGAGAGCGGAAAGAAGGTGCTGGAAGCAGATCCTGACAGCCCTGGTAGCTTAGGAATAGCCATAAGTGAGGCTGTAGAGGATGCGGCAAAGAATGAGGATACCAAATACAGCCTCGGAAGCGTTCTAAATCATGTTCTACTCCATCAGACAGTGATAGGGCTTGAAGCTATGAAACAGATGGAGATTGCTGAAGATGAGCCTGACATCGTCGTGGGATGCGTTGGCGGTGGCAGCAACTTTGCTGGGCTGGCATATCCATTCATAGGGCTCGGAAAAGATGTTAAGGCGATTGCTGTTGAGCCAGTAGCCTGTCCAACTCTCACTGCTGGCAGATACGAATATGATTTCGGAGATAATGCTGGGCTTACACCACTCCTGAAAATGTATACTCTGGGTCACGACTTCGTTCCACCACCAATTCATGCTGGTGGATTGCGATATCATGGTGATGCACCATCTCTTTGTCTACTCTACAAACATGGATTGATTGAGGCTAGAGCAGTGAAGCAAGTTCCTACCTTCGATGCAGGAATGATTTTTGCAAGAACTGAGGGCATAGTGCCGGCTCCAGAATCGAATCACGCCATAAGAGTTGTGATCGACGAGGCCTTGAAAGCAAAAGAAAATAAGGAAGAGAAGGTTATTCTCTTCAACCTCAGCGGACACGGATATTTTGACCTAGCGGCTTACGACGATTACCTCAATGATAGGCTGGCTGACACCTGACCCACATCTTTTTTACTCAGCCCGAATTCATCATGTAAGACCTTCACAGCTCTCCGCCCGTCGGTTTTTGAAACTGCAAAGCTGACGTTGTACTCACTGCAACTCTGGCTTATCATTATAACATTTATTTTGTTCCTGCCAAGAGCTGAGAAAATTCTGCCTGCCACGCCTGGTGTTCCAGCCATTCCTGCTCCAACTGCTGAGATAACCGCAACATCCCTGACATTTGATACCTTTACTATTCCATTCTCTAGGTACTTCAACACTCTCTCAGCCTTCTCCAAATCTGACTCATCAACCACTATGCTCAGGTTGAGTTCTGAAGAGCTTTGGGATACCATGATGACGTTTACCTTATACTCTGCCAACCTTTCGAAAACATCAGCCATTATCTCGGCAAAATCAAAGCCTGCACCGCTTATGTTGATAATCCCAACCCTCTCAATCAGGCTGAGAGCTTTGACTATATCTTCAACGGAATTCGAACTCTCCTTGATTACCGTGCCCTCACCATCCGGGTTGAAGGTATTCTTTATTCTTACAGGGATTCTCCTCCTCATTACCGGCTCAAGAGCCCTGGGGTGCAGAATCTTTGCCCCGAAATGGGAGAGCTCCATAGCCTCTTGATAACTTATCTCTGGGATAAGCCTAGCTTCAGGCACAATTTTTGGATCTGTCGTCATCACACCATCAACTTCCTTCCACAACCAGACCTCGTTAGCACTCAGAGCTGCTGCTAGTAGTGTAGCAGTCAGATCGCTTCCGCCCCTGCCTAGGGTTGTGATGCTACCATCTTCAGTAACTCCGATGAAGCCGGTTATAACAGGCACAATCTTTTTCAGGGTGATCAGGGGTTCCAGCCTGCTTCGAATGATGCTGTAAATTTCAGGCAGTGGCTTTGCTCTGCCAAAATTCCTGTCGGTAATGATACCTGCGTCGCCTCCACTTAAGGCAACGCTCTCCACACCTATGCTCATGAGAGCCCCGCTGAAAATAGGGGCAAGAAGGCGTTCACCAAATGAAAGGATGTAATCCTCACTCCTCCTTGTAAGCTCGCCTAAATAGCTTATGCCAAGCAGAACCTTTTCCAGCTCATCCAGCAACCTGTCTATTTTATTCAGAACCTTGTCTCTAACCGTTGAGTCTTTAACGGCTATTTTAGCCGCTTCGTAGTGCTTTCTGGTGAGTTCAGCAATGAACAGCTTGATAAAACCAGATGCCTGCTCAGAAAAGCATTTCTGGGCTGCATGCTGGAGAGAATCAGTAATGCCAGCCATGGCTGAAACCACAACAACGATTTCATTGTCTTTGGCATACTTCCTCACCAAACTGGCACAGTGGGCAATACTTTCCCCATCCTTTACGCTGGCTCCTCCGAACTTCATTACGATCCTCATGGAATCCCTCCAGGGCCAATGCCCGTTGCTCAGAATCGCTTTCTGGCGTTGATTATAAACTTTGCTAATATCGCAGAAAAAAAGATGCGGATACGTAATATTTACCTGAATAATTATGGCAATTTTCCCTGAATTCCCCTTAGACTTTTCCTGAAATTCTGTATTTCCCTAGAGGGAACCAATTTTGGTGGCTAGCTTCCCCAGAACCTCTTTTCTCTTGGCTGGGATAAACTTGATACTCCCAACTACCAGATGTCCTCCCCCTTCCACTCCCCCTCCCTTTATCTCTTCCTGAAGCTCCCTTACAAAGCGTGGAATGTCCAGTTCCACACCCTCGCTCCTTATAACTGCAAAGTCTGGGCCATAGCCTATAGTTACTATCCTCTCGTACTGTTTCTTTAGCCGGTCATGCACCTCTCCAGTCAATTTTCCTGGTGGAGGGAATGTAAAGCGTCTGGCATAATTCTCAACATCGAAGGCTGCAAGGGCAATTCCATTGGGAAGCATCTGCACCTTAACGCCTTCCATAGCTGTCTCAAGCTGGGCTTCAATTGATTCCTTGGCTAGGGAAGATAGGAGTGAAACAAGCTTTTGCTGTCTATCTTTTCTCCCAAACCCTAGAATCTCGTGGATAATTTGGCTAGCAGACCTGAATCGCAGGAAGAAGCCTTCATATTCCAGAGATAAGCCGATGTCGTAAAGCTTTTCCCTTGGAAGCCCTGCTAGCTTTACGTACTCCCCTACTTCTCCCTCGCTTCGGTCTCCAACAACAGAAACCGCCGCAAGCACTTCAAGCCCCTCGCACTCTGGATTTATCATTCTTGCAATCTCAACGCAGAGAATTCCTGAAGTGTAGTTACTGTCTCCTCCTACCTTGTACGGATTTACGTGGTGAAGAAGGTACTGATCAACTTCTTCATCTGGAAAATGGTGGTCAATAGTTAGCACATCTGCCCCGAAAATCAGGAAGTTTCTGATGGCAGGGACATCCTCATACCCTGAACCGTTGTCAACAAGCACAACCAGCGGGATTTTGTCACCATATCTCTCAGCATCTTCAAGTGATTCATCTAAATCTTTAACCACATCCTCCATCTCATAAAATGGGGCCCTTGAAACCTTCCTCTTTATCAGGAAGTACTTTGCCTCAGGATCAGGGTTGAATTTCTCAACGAGCTCCATCAAAGCTCTTTCCAGAGCAACTCCGCCGCAGGTTCCATCAGCATCCCAATGGTGCCGTATTATTATGGGTCGGGATTCAAAAACAGCTTTCCTGAGAGTTCTTGCGACAGCTAGCATTTCCTCTTTCAACCTCATCAGAACATCGCTTTCAATTAAAAATCCTTGGAATTCTGGTTCGCTGAGCTTTTCTAACTTATGCTGTATTCTCTTTGAAATGGTATATGCCTCCTCGCCCAGAAGCCTTTCCATTTCAAGAACTTCAACCTGAAGCTTAGAATCTCTTCTCTTGACGATTCCAATTATCTTAACAACATCATCAACTTTGATCTCTGGATAGGCCCTGTCACCACTCTCAAAGGCCGCTGCATTCACGTTTCCGGTTTCATCTATTATGGTGAAAATTGTAGGACCGGATGTCTGCCTTATGTGAGTCACCTTCCCCTTTATGCCTACCATCTTTCCCACGACAGTCTCCAGATCAGCTATTCTGTAAAATGGGACGTCTTTGGAGACCTCAACAACTGAATAGCCGTCCATAGGTGAGAGGGTGAGATCAATCTCCCCCGTTGGCCTGATGCCGGTAACCTTAACAAGAACTTCATCATCTTCAGAAAGCTTGGCATTTCCGAGATTTTTCCTGTGGATGAGGCCTCTAAGCCTCTTATTGAGGTTGACAAAAACTCCAATTTCGCTTACAGCAGAAACTCTCCCGACATACACTCGATTAAGCCTTACCTCTTCAATTCCGCAGCTATTTTTCAGCAGATAAGCATGAGGCTTTTTCCTGCATTCTTTGCAGAGATCTCCCTCTCCAATCACCTTACCTCCACAGATTCTGCATTTTCCAGCTTTTCCACTCCCTCTGCACTCTTTGCAAACTTCCATCCTCCTTGCAGTCCCAGTCCCACTGCAAACTCCGCAGATCCCTTTCAGAAACATCTGGATCTGCTCTTCGCTTAACTCACCGCTGATTTTCGGGTCGAAACTCTTTGTCTTTCCACTTCCTCCACAAATCCTGCATGTTTCGTTGACTTCTACGTAACCTCTGCCATTGCATGCATCACATATCATCGGCCAGAAGAATACGCGTCACCTAAAAAATTTTTGGATTTGGCATGACAAAGCGTGAAAATGTTGAAAAAGCTTACTTCCACCTTAATTCTACTCATAAAACTGATAGAGCTCCGAAAATGGAGCCGTGGTAATCTATAGCTCTATTAAACATTTTCTTTACTAGGGAGAACGAGTATAGATCTACTTCAAAATCAACATTGTACTTCACATCCTTTAAAATGAGGCCGTGAGGGCTGGCAGGTTCAATGCGTTCTTTACGAACTTCAGGTTTAAGCATCTCTTCAAACCACTGAACACTTTTGTCACCTCTCCCAACTGCTCTCAAAGCAGAAGCGATGCATCTGACCATGTTCCAAGTAAAGGCGTTGGCTTCAATTTCCAGATAAATGAACTCCCCTTTTTGTCTCAATTCTGCTCTGTAAACCTCTCTTTTACCTCCATCGAATCCTTTTGTAAAATTTGAGAAGTCATGGGTTCCTTTAAGTTTCTTCACACATTTAACCATGGTATCAAAATCATATTCACCATGTTCACCTTTGCCGTAAACCATTGCATAAACATAGGTTCTGCTAAGGGCGTTGTATCTTGGGTCAAAATCCTCCGATACCTCTGCAACTGCCCATACTGCCATATCTCTGGGCAGATGACTGTTGAGAATTCGAAGAAAATGAGGATGGGTGCTCTCCACATCAACGGCAAAGGTCTGGGCAATGGCATGAACTCCCGCATCCGTTCTGCCAGCCATGCGAAATCTTGAGCCTTTTGGGTCTATTTCCATCTTCTCCAAGGCTTTGAAAAGCTCTCCTTCAACCGTCCTAAGATCCGGCTGATACTGACTCCCATGAAAATCGGTGCCTATGTATGCCAATCTCACAGCAATTCTCATCTCTTGCCTTGAAGCGTCAAGGATATATATGGTTTAACGCTATTCCTAAACAGGCCCGGGGAACCGACAGAGCTGAAAAGCATGAGGCTCTGCGGCAATCCGGGCTTACATCTTCTATTTGATTGATGAAGTGAACTACTCCACCCTCACGGACGGAGCTTCTGTGTTCAGGGGCCTTAGCCCCATCATCCACAGTTCGGGCTGGTTTACGGCAGCCCCCGCTCTTTCGAGCACTTCAATTCCTTTCCTAAGGATGTTCTTCACAGCATTACAGCAAACTCTCGAAATGGCCAGTGGTTGATGCGTTTCCTGTTTTTGCGGTGGCCTGATCCCTTGTAGTGCTTGTCTCCTATACTGGCGGGATGGCCTATGAAGATGATTGCATCGCTGAAGTGCTCTGCTATTTCAACGGCAAGTTTTCTTCTGAAGTCCGTAGCTAGGTTTTTGCGCTTCCTTTTCGAGAATGCTCGGCGGGAAGAGCCAGTTCTGGTTTCGCATGTCTTTGTAAAATGCCATACTATCACCTTATTTGTCAGTTTTTAATGATTAATATATTAAAAATTTACGATTTAAGATAAATGATTTGTATGTTGGGGTGGGGCAGTCAAAAATTGGGAATTTTCGGACAGCCTCTCACGCAAGTGGACTTCCCACCCGCTGGAGATAAATAAGTATAAAATTGCTGAAACAGGCGTCCATGATGTTTTAAAATCTGAAAAAGCTTTTTGTCTATTTGCCATGGCTGTAGCTGCAATTCTTTAAGAGGTTATAGATGAAGATGTTGTTCTGTCAGATTCGGAGTTCACCAAAGAGGGTAGCATTACTGGATGAGGACTTGTAGATATGTTGTTGTCTAGGTTTTGCTGTCTAGGGTTTTGCCTAACCCGTCTAACTCGTTCGTCAAATTAGAGATTTTCCATTGATGCTTATCTGTGAGTGTTCATTAATTTTAATAATCTTAGTGACATCTCCAAGGAATTGCTGTATGACATAAGCATTGCTTTTCTGGTGCATTGTCACCTTGCTTGTGGTGTATGCAGTTTTACCTCTGGCTACAGCAGCGAAGGGGATAATCTGATCGGCAAGATGATAATCAAAAGCAGCATGACTTTCGAGCTCTTCCAGCAAAATTCTCGCAGCCTCTTCTCCAACGACCTCTGCCCTCTTTCCCCTCTCTCCCAAGGCACTGCCACCTTTATATCCGCTCCATAGCGTTATCCCGCTTCCTGTAGAGAAATCATTCCTGACTTCAGTATCGATATGTACATCATATCCGTGGTCTTTAATCAAATTCATTGCTGATTCAGCCTGTCGTTTGGCAATATGGGCAGGTAGATTGGAGCAGTGACTGATTCCCCCTACACTTTCTTCAATCCTCTCAAAGATTCTTCCTTCAAGCTTCGATGGGGAAACTCTGACAGTCACTCTGCCACCACCTTTAGGATAATATCCCCTTGCAATTAGCTCCATTTCTACTTGGGCACCCATCTCCTTCAAAGCTCTTAATGTGATGTTTTTAGCATAGTCAACTGGAGGGCTCCAGTTTACATCAGTTCCACCAGTGATCTCAAAAATACTCTCTCTTTCTGCAGCAAGAGATGGGAGCAGAATGGTTTGAAGAATCAGTGTTACGCTTCCGGCTGTACCAATATTTATTTTGAATTCTCCTCCTTTCAGTGCTCTTGGTTGGAATACGATGCGAGTGGACCCTATTTTTAGCCCTTCAACTTCGGCATTGCTGATTATTTTAGCGGCTTCAATCCCTTTGAGATGCTGTGCTGCTAAGCCAGGTTTAGGGCGGTTGGCTCTGATGTTATAAACTTCCACAGCCTCTCCAGTGATGCAGGAAAGAGCGATGGCGGTTCTGAGAATCTGTCCTCCACCCTCGCCATGACTGCCGTCAATGCGAATCATGACTAAAAAATGGTGGCAGGTTAAAAAAGGTTACATGCAAGGTGATGATAAGAAACGATTAAAGATATTAAGTACGATAATGTCAAAATTTGGGGTAGAAAAGGGTAGAAAAGGGGTTGTTATAATTTGAAATAAACCAATGAAAAACTAAAATGTGCTGACTTCTCCGTTTATCACCATCTCTGTTACTTTGTTTATATCTTCTAACCATTCCTCAGCAACTGTTCTAACTTTTGGCTCCATCTTTTCTATATCGAATCCCTTCTTCGGAATTATCTGAATACTCAGAGCTTTCGGCTCATCAATGGGCTTTCCTATCTGAGACAGAATTCTCACGTAAACCTCTTGTATCCCTTCAACAGCCTCAACACAATCCCTAGCAATCAGATTTGCCAATATGTTGTATATCTTGCCAACGTGGTTGATTGGATTCTTCCCGCTTGTAGCTTCCATGGACATGGGTCTGCCTGGCGTGATAATCCCATTGCACCTGTTACCTCTCCCAACACTTCCGTCATCACCATTCTCGGCAGATGTGCCGGTAACTGTTAGGTAAACACACCCTCTGTCATAGTCGTCGGCAGTGTTAACATAAACATCCACATTTTTCTCAGTATATTCTGATGCAAGCTCTTTCACAAACGAGGTCAAATCTTCCTTTACCGTGACATACTCCTTAATGTCGGAAAGATGTCTGCCGACAAAGGCACAGGCAATCGTTAGAGTTATTCTATCATTCTCTCTAAGCCCCATAACCTTGATATCCTCTCCTACTGCTTTCTCTTTTTTCCTGAATTCATTGTAAATTCTTCGCTCTACATTGTAAACTAGTCTCTCGGTGTCGCTGAGAGGGGCAAACCCTATACCGAAACTTGTATCATTAGCCAAAGCTGCTTTCCCGCTTCTTCTCTGAAACACGTCCTTCAAGTCTGTGGAACCCTCTCCGAGTCTCACATCGAAGATCATTTCACTTTCTGGGTCCAAGTTAGCCATTGCTTGCTTTATATAGTCTTTAGCGGCCTTTAAGGCAATTTTGTCTGCAGGAATGTGTATTCCGTCGAAGAACTTGGTAGCTCTGCCCACCAGCAAAACGTAAATGGGCTGAATCACTTCGCCCCCACCAAACTCTGGATTGGCTCTTCCGGCAACAATCTGTGTCTCGTCGGTATTGTGGTGGAGGATAACTCCCACCCGCTTGAGATACTCCTTGCTGAGAGCCCTGCTCATCGCCTCTGCCATCCCGTCTGCAAGGCTATCGGGATGCCCTATACCCTTCCTTTCGACTATCTCCACTACTTGATGTTCAATTGGAGTGTGAATGAGCTGCTCTACGAATATGTTCTTCATTAGCCTCACCAATCACGCTGCAAGATTAGGTGATATAAATATTGCCTTGTCTCGTATTAATAATTGTAATATGTTTGATATAGTAAAAAGATATGACTAAAGTTTCTGGGGGTTTAACTGAGTATGCTGGTGCTAAACTCCGATTCAACGTTTACTACCGGAATTTTAAACTTCTGGCCTAGGATCTCAAACTCTGGAGCCAGATTCATTCGTATTATACTCTTTTCGCTATTCCTGATATGGCTGACCCACCACTCCTTAAGTTTCTCATTCTCTATGTATGTTGTGAAAGTGACAGTGGTCTTGGCGTTTGGCTTGATTGTCACATCTCCTATCTCTCCTCTGCCAATCTCGATGTTGTTGAGGGTGATGGTGTAGTCAGTAGCCAGAAGTGGGATCGGGAATGAGTTCGGATTTGTGAAGGTGGCAGTATGTAATATCTGGGTCGTCGTGGATGATACTTCGCCCCATGATGACTTCATAGAAACTGTGATTTTCGCAGGTCCAACTCCAAAGTCTCTGGTAAAGCTGAGTGAACTAAGGATGTCAGTCTGTATATTGCTCTCCTCTTCAATTGGGAATCTGAACTGGGTGATTTTGAGATCAAAAACAAGATATCCTTTCAGAGTTACCTTGCTCCTCTCACCATTCTTTATATGGCTTACCCACCATTCTGGAATCTTGTCGTTCTCAATTTTGGTGGAAAGAACAATAACGCTTTCACCTGGCTCGATAGAAGCAGAATTGATGTTTTTACCACTGCCCATCTTTATTCCATTCAGGTACAGCTCGGTCTCAACAGCGCTGATTGGTATCGGCACAGGGTTGGGATTGTCCACCACAATTTTTGTTAGGACCTCAGTATAATCTTCGTTGACTTCCCCCCACTCATTTTCGATTCTCACAACCTCTGGTTTTCCTAGGCCAGTACAGCCTATGAAAAGGGATGTTGTGAGTAGTATGACGACTATCTTCAGCGCAGTTTTCATGGAAATCACATTTCATCATTACTATTGTAAGGATAAAAATTTTTTGATTATCGGCACCCACTTATATTTCTATTATTCTGTAGTTGAGAGTTCCAAGACCAAGTTCAGCAGCGTAGTTGAGCTGCCTTTCTGGAGCAGTATTCTGCCAGAATCCGTCTATTAAGGCATCTGGGGCTTTAGGCGATTCAACAAGCCTGTCCAGGCAGGATTTATCTACCGCCACGACATCCTTCGAGGCAAATATCCCGATGTCGCTCATCAATGGGGAGTCGCTAAAGGGATGACAGTCGCAGTGAGGCGTAACATCAATCATGAAGTTCAGAAAGGCGAAGTTCTCCTTTCCTACTACGTCCATTACACCCTTTGTGGCTTCAACAACTCTTTCGGCAATCTCTTCTCCAAGGAGCCAGGGCTGAATCTCCACTGCTTCATACTCGCACACCTCTCTGCAGCCCGTGCACTTAACGCACACCTCCAAGTCAATCTGGAAATCGATGATGGCATCTGTTGGACAAACCTCAACGCATTTCCCACACTTCGTGCACTTCTCTGCAATTATCCGCGGTGGGTTCGGGACGTGAATGTCATATTTTGTGGGCTTTGCAACGCATCCAACGCCAATGTTCTTGATACTCCCACCAATTCCTGCCCTCATGTGGAGCTTGAAATGAGTAGCTACAACCACTGCATCCGCTTCAGCTATCCCCTTAGCAACGTGCACCCGCTTGAGATGTTTTCCGTCGATCTCTGCCACCACATAATCTAGGCCGAGAAGACCATCTGCAACAATAACTGGAGCTCCAGCAGTCTGGTGGGTAATACCATTCTCTTCAGCAATTTCAATTCTGCCTACTGCAGTACTCCTGTCTTTCAGCAATCCAAGGCCAGTGGTTTCGGTTACAAAGGGTTTCCCGCCCCGCTCTTTAACGGCTTCTGAAATCTTTCTCAAGAAGACTGAACGCAGAATTCTTGTTGTTCCTCTGTCTCCAAAATGTGTTTTAACTGCTACAATATCTCCGCTGGAAATGAAATCGAGAACTCCGCTTTCGTCGATGAGTTTTTCCAGCTTTGCTACCAGACTCATCTCAGGCTGGTACCAGTTCGCCACGTCAGTTACTGGAGCCCTTGCATCGGCAAAAAAGATGGGTTGCATAGAGATTACCAGTTATTGAGCTATTTAATTTTAGCCCGGAAGTTTTTTATATCCCATGAAAAGCGAGGCATTATGGGTAGCAGAGATATTCGAGGCTATTATTCTCTCGTTCTCACAGTATTTGGACTCATCCTGTTAATTTTCCCAGTTTCTTCCTCACAGTTAGTTGTAAACATTACCGGTTATCAAGGAGGAAACATAAGTATTCAGGTTTTCGGGAATGAAACCAGTATAAATGTGACATCTTCAACAATTCCAGTAAATGTAGATGTGCCGGATGGCGAGTATCACGTGATTATAACGTACAACAACATAACTGCGGTCAGAAGAGTGAATGTTACTAATTTAACATCCGTTACCTTCGATTTTACTACAACTTCAGACACGTCGAAGCTAATTATTGTTAACAAACACTCGATAATAGCTTATGACGGAAATTGGACAGTATTTGATGTGGTGAGACTACAAAATACCGGTGATAAGATATTCAGCGGAGAGATAGAATTCACCCTCCCAAAGTCTGCTTTAAATGTTCATCTCGCCGGAGCACCTCCAGGCAGTGAAGCGACTGTTAAGGATGGGGTTATTGCTGTGAAAACCAGCATACTTCCAAATGGAACAGCTGATATTGCCTACTTTTACCTACTGTCAAGCCCTTCTTATGAAGGGGTTGTTGATTTTGATGCCAAGCAGGTGCTTATACTATTGACAGGCGGGGAAGGGATTGATGTGAAAAACCTGAATTATTTGGGTCTTCAGCAAATGGGTGATAACAGCTACCACATTTACTCTGCCCAGAATCTTAAAAAGGGTGAGACTTATTTCCTCAGCTTTAAGGAGTCTCAGTTTCCTCCTATGCAGCAGCCCATGCAGCCTGAGGCAGGGAGAGGCAGCGGTCAGGACAACCTCTTGCTGATAGGTGGAGTGTTGATTGCTGCAGGAATAGTAATATTCGCATACACCAGATACACTCAGATGAAAAGCAAGGCTGAGGCTGAAGAAGATGAAGCTGCTGAGGCTGAAGGTGCTGAAGATGAGAAAGTTAAGGGTAGGAAAAAAGACAAAGAAGACAAAAAGGGCGGATGGGAGATTTAACAGAAATTTGTATGGACTGTATGGTTTGAAGAGAATACTGAACTTATAGGCGTTTCTATTTTCTTTTCAACCTAAAAACATTGAAACATTTTGAAGGGCATTAAATAATGCATTATCTAACTTTATTCAAAATGTGTCAAAAAGAGCGAATAAGTAAAATTGTACGGTCTCAGTGAATCTTAGGGGTGGAGGAGTAGGGTGGATGGGATCTAAAATTTAGGAAAAATGACTAGGAATTGTCAAGAACTGCACACTCACACCAAAACTTTCATAAGCTCACGGTAGATATTGCAGCGAGAAGGTTGTCTGAACAATCAGAAAATTGACTTGCCGGGGTTGCAGAGAGGCACTGCGCCGGCCTTGAGAGCCGGTGCCCGTAATGGGCTCCTGGGTTCAAGTCCCAGCCCCGGCGTCCATCCTTTTGGTTTAACGCTCTTTTACATTGCTTGATATGCTTATAGAATCCAATATTCTAAATCCTGATTAAGGGATGTCGGAATTGGTTAGTATCTCGCATACAAATTGGCGTATCCTGTAATCGAAATATAGGGTGTGTTCATCTGTAGTATGTCCCAAAAGAGGTGAAAAGTATTGAAAGAGAAATTATTGGAATTCATAAGAGGGATACAATCTGATAGGAGGCTCATTTCACTGGATGAGGCAGCTACCAAGCAAGGCGTCATTTTGAAAATTCTTTCATATTTGGGCTGGGACCCTTTCAACATCGACGAAATCCACCCCGAGTTTCCAGTGGGAACCGGAAGGGTTGATTTTGCTTTGAGGCACAATAATTACAACAAAGTATTTATTGAGGTGAAAAAAGTTGGAGAAGACCTCGAGAGGCATCAGGAGCAGATTCTCAATTATTCCTTTAAGCATGGCGTGAAAATTGCCATACTGACTAGCGGTATAACCTGGTGGTTTTATCGTACAAAGATAAAAGAAGACTAAACGATAAGTATGGTGATGTGAGAAGTTTTCTGAAAATATTTCTCGACTACCTCCGGATGTCCTTATCGTATGGATCTTTATGAAAAAGGAGAATGCTTCAATCATCTTATGTTGTTGTGCAAAGCCAGAAAGCCACTAATCTACCCAATTAGATTATTTTGTGACATCAATAAATTTTAAGTCATATTTCTTTGAGAAGTTTTTCTATCATTTCTACGAATTCGAATGCTACGTTCAAAGCCTCTTGAGCTTCCTCCTTTGTTGCAAAATATGAAATGTCGTACTGATCTTCATGCCTTAACCCTCTGAGCCTATCGAGCAAGCCTACCCATTCTTTCTCTAACTTTCCAGTTTTGACATACTCCTCTTCAAGGTATCGCGAGATGCAGAAGTGGCTTTTCTCCCTCTAACCGTCTTTGAAGAGTATTGACCTTGCAGCATGGAACATAGCAAGGTAAGAAGAGATCAGGCAGCTATCGTATGAGTCAGAATTGAGGTTCTTTTCTGCTTCGTCAAGCCACCTTTCAGCCTTCTTCATGCTCAAAAGTGCCTTCTCTTTCGACGGTGTAACTCTTCTGAGCAAACCTTTCATGACACACTCGTTAAAATCCAATCCCATCACCCCAAATCACAAATGAGTTTGAGAGTTCGCAGTAAAAAATCTGATCCTCTTTTTTTAGTCTTTCGAGCTTCTCAGGTGTGAGAATAAGGATGTGAACGGGCTTGCCGAACTCAACGGTTAAGTTTTTTTCCACCTTTGCAACTTCTTTCTCTCCGGGATGTTTTGTAACTCTTATCCAGATGTCGATGTCGCTATCATCTCTGTTCGTCCCCTTTGCAAAGCCACCATATATGCCCAAGCTATCCATCCACTCTGTCCTGTATTTGATTAGGACTGTGTAAATACTCATGATGTTCAGCAGGATTTTGATTGATCTTACCTTAGGTGAGTTGAGGAGCACCGCATATTTCCTGTCCTTTTTTGCCAGGATTCCTTCACCTTCAAGGAGCTTGAAGAACTGAGAAATGAAGCCTTTGCTTCTGTTTAGAGTTTTAGCTATCTCTTCTACTCCAACTACCTCTTTTTCAAGTATGTATTGGAGCACTTCAGTTCTTTCTTTACTCGATAGTATTCTCCAAATGTTCATGATATGTGAACTTTTAGTTCACGGTTTATGAACTTTTTGTTCGTAATTTGTGAACTTTAAAAACAACCTAAAAATTATTTCAACCTAACACATACCAAGCCTCAAGATTTGAGCTTAGTGCTTGTTACGTTCCAAAAATTTAAGCCACCTTGAAGGCTCATCTATAGATACAATCATGGCCTCATTTTGATGGAATGTCTGCACCGTTAATTACTTAATGAGTCCTACTTGCTCTTCCAGCTCTTCAAGCTTCCTTTTTATCGTCTCAAGTTCTCTTCTTTTCCTCTCAACGACCTCGCCGACAACCTCCTTCAAAGGCCTCTTAAGCCTGTAAACCTTGAAAGGCCTCCCTTTTCCCTTTGTCCTTACCTGCTCCTCATCTGTCCATCCCATTGCTTTGAGCTCCTTCATCGCAAGGCTGACTTCTGGCTGCCTCAGATTGGCTTCTCTCTCTATAGCCCTTGAGACTGCTTCAGGTACTGTGGACAGGAAAACAACGATTCTGGCCAACTTCTCGTTGATTCCTGCCTTGGTAAGAAGCTTCACAATTTTCTCATTCCTTTTAACTACATCAGCTTTCATGAAAAACACCTTGAAGACGAATGGTCTTAGATATGATGAATTGAATATAAATTTTTTCTCATCAACTATCTTGTCGTTTCTAAATTCAATGTTCAGACGTAAGAATGTAAAAAAAGCTGACATTTCAAGAATGGTGTGATGAGGACTGGCAGTGTTTGAGTGCAAATGAGACTCGTCCTAGGCTTTATCCAGTGGCTTCACATCAGGGTTTGTTAAAAGTGGGAAATGACTCCGGAAAAAGACATGTTGTGAAATATAGCATAAAATTTAAATACTGTAAGATTGAAATATTAGAATATATGGATAAAGCACTCTACGAAATCCATGCGGACATCTGCAAGGTTTTTACGAGTCCTAGAAGACTGGAAATCATAGATCTCCTCCGGGAGGGAGAAAAAACTGTGAATGAGCTTGTAGAGCTTATTAACTTACCTCAATCAAGCGTATCTCAACATCTGGCAGTACTCAGGGAAAGGGGAATCGTCGAGACAAGAAGACACGGAAACAGTGTATTTTACAGAATTGCCGACGAAAGAATTTTGAAGGCCTGTGATTTAATGAGAGAATTTTTGCTAGACCAGATTGAGAAACTAGAAAGAATTGCAAAAGTGGTGAGAGAGTGATAATTGGTCTGATAATCAATACGAATGATCCCGAAAAAGCCTGAAATGCTTTCAGACTGGCTGTTGCTTAAGTCTTAGCCGGACATGAGGTCAGAGTTTTTTTATTGGGAGCAGGAGTAGAGGTGGAGAATATTCAGGGAGATACCTTCAACGTTCGAGCTGAAATGGAGAGATTCTTGGATCTGGGTGGAGAAATTATGGCATGCGGTACATGCTTGAAGCTCAGACATCAGGAGGAAGGCATTTGCCCGACATCAACCATCAATGACCTCATGAGACTGATAGAAACATCGGATAAAGTTGTAGTTATAGGTGATGGAGGAAAATCAAATGAGTAATCGGATTGTGATTTTGGGAGGAGGAGCAGGTGGAATAGTGGTTGCTAATAAGCTACGGAAAGCACTGCCAAAACATACTGAAATTGTTTTGGTTGATAAGGAACTGGATCACATATTTTACCCTTCACTGCTCTGGTTGATGGTAGGTGAAAGAGAAGCAAATCAAATTCAAAAACCTCTTTTATCACTGGAAAAGAAAGGGATAAATTTTCTCAACGCTTTGGTGCAAAAAATAGACTTTGAAAACAGAACAGTATTGACATCTAAAGGCGATGTCACGTATGATTGCCTTATTATAGCTTTGGGGGCAAACACCTATCCCGAAAAAATTCCGGGGTTTTCAGAAGCTGCCTACAACCTTTATGATTTATCTGGTGCGGAGAGGCTGAGGGAGGCAATAAGTGACTTTGGGGGAGGCCGAGTGGTCGTACTGATCTCATCAACACCCTTCAAATGCCCTGCTGCACCCTACGAAGCTGCCCTGATTTTGTCCTCATACTTTAAACAAAGGGAAAAGAACGTGGAGATTGAAGTCGTCACTCCCGAAAAGTTACCGATGCCAACTGTAGGCCCAGAAATTGGAAAAAAGATAGTCTTTTTACTGCAAAGCAATGGTATTAAATTTACACCTGAGCATAACGTGAACAGCATAAACCCGGAAAAGAAAGAAATTGAGTTTCAGAATGGAAGAAAGATATTCTATGACCTCCTCATCGGTATACCTCCCCATGGATTGCCTCCAGTATTGCAAGACTCGCCCATCTCAGGTAGAAATGGATGGGTGAAAGTAGACCCGAGAACCCTCGAAACCGATTTTGAGAATGTTTATGCAATCGGGGATATAACCGAAATACCACTTCCAAATGGAAAATTCCTCCCCAAGGCTGGAGTGTTCGCGCACTTCCAAGCGGAGGTTGTGGCACATAATATTGCCGCAAAAATTAAAGGAGAGTCAGGCATAAAAGAATTTGAAGGAAAAGGATATTGTTTCATTGAATTAGGCGATGGCAGAGCAGGGTATGCTAGTGGAAATTTTTATTCTGAGCCGGAACCAACGATCAAAATGAGGAATCCTTCTATGTTTTGGCATTGGGGCAAAGCTCTTTTCGAAAAGTGGTGGTTATGGAAGTGGTTTTAAGATGAAGGTCATGGGTATGGTTGCGGCTACCACTGACTGCGATCTTCACACCACCAACTTCCAGAATTTTGAAGAACCTTTGGGACTCTTATCAAAACCCACTCTTCCAGTACTTCTTCCAGCTCTTTTTCGCATTCTTCAAGGGTATCCGCATAGGCATAAACGCCCCTCAGCCTAGGAATTTCCCCGTAAAACATCTTGCTCTCAGGTAAGAATTCGTACCTCGCCTTCATCATAGCTGCCCAGACGTTGGCAGCGGCTCTGAGCTCTTCATCAACTTTCATTCCGCACTACAAAAAGTTATATGTATTACTTTTTGAATATTTCATTACTAGAGGTGTTCTGTAATGGTATTGGTTACCCGGAAGTACCAGATCACCATACCAAAGAGAGTCAGGGAAGAACTCAATATAAAGGCTGGAGATGAAGTTGTATTCATCAAAACAGAGGACGGATACAAAATTGTGAAAGCGGACGATATCATCAGGGAAGGCGTGGAAGTATTCAAAGATATAGAGAAAACGATAGAAGAGATGAAAACCGGTTTTGAGGAGGTTTTTGATTGAAAAAGTAATCATTCTGGATACTAACGTCTTCTCCAGCAGGAGATTCTGTGACTGGCTGAAAAACAGCGATTACGATGCTTATATCTCGACCATCACATACACGGAACTCCGCTACCACTACTTGAAGAAAAAGGGCAAAAATGATAGAGATGGCAGAGAATTCGTTGATGCATTCTTGGATGCCCTGAAGGTTAAGGTTGCATCGTTTGATAAAGAATGTGCCAGAATTGCCAGCGAAGCCGCTATAGGAAACTGGGAGTTTAGAGCTAAGGCAAGAGACTACATGATTGGAAGTCTGGCCGTAAAGCTTGAGTGTCCGATGATTACGAACAATGTTAAGGATTTTAAATGGGTTGACGAGGTCTACACACCCGATGAGTTTTTAAAGAGGGTTCTGAAGGAATGAATAGCTTGAGGGATTTATCCTCTTGTTGCTTGCAAGACCCCTTGCGCGAGCGAGGGGTGATTCACTATGGTAATAAGATTGAGAAAGGTTCAAATTTGAATTGTATGCTGAAATCTGCACAATATCATGGCAATTGGAAAATGGCTATATCAAAGACTCATATGACTTCTCTGCTTAAAACTCCACCAGTATCTTACCCTTTAATTTAACCATTCTGGGCTGAATTCCATAACCTTTGCAGACTCCTTTCAAAAAACCAATTATAAAATCCATGCTATTCTCAGTTCTGGAAATTAGCACGTATTTTATTTCGTTCATTTTTACAACTGAAAACCAGTTGCAGCACTCGAGTAGCTTCAAAAAACCTACGAAGTTCACCCTATCTCTCCATTGCTCCCCGTGCTCTCTTCCAATTTTATTCAATTCTTCCCAAAAAGCATCGTTAAAATACCTTGAGAGGCTCATGAATAAATCCCAGTGAGCTACATCAACAATTAGGTGCTCGCCCTTAGAAAGTAGCATAATGTAGACCTTGATGGTCTCAATGTCTAACGGATGTTCTATGCTACACATTTCGTAATAAAATGATATAATCTTTCGTAAAAGTTCAGATTTAGATACACCTTCCATCGAAAGAATGAAATTAAGTTTTTTCTCGCTTGAAGCGTCAAGAAAAATAGAGTGCCTCCCCATTTTTACCACCAACTCTAGTTCATTATGTCTTGTTGAGTATTAAACCTTACTAGGATGTATTACGGACTATTAATTATCAACTTATACAATGATAATTCATTAATTTTGGTGGTAGTATGGGAGAAGTGAACTGGGAATGGGTTGAAGAGAAGTTCAAGGAGGAGGGACCGGAATTCAAGTGTTTGTTCATCCCTTACGGATTTCC
>MTMY01000033.1 GCA_002010215.1 Archaeoglobus sp. JdFR-37 | reverse complement strand
GAGGGAGAACCTCTACCCCTCGTGATCTCGTGTAGAGAAGTGATCGAGGGGCAAGTTCTCTCGCTGAAGCAGGAAGCTCTGCCTGGGGTGGAGTAGTTCACATGTTATCTGTGAACTGCCAGTAGAAACTTCCACGAATTATGGAAAAATTTAAATAACACCTTGCTAAAGTTGGGCAAGATGTCTCAGTTCGTCTCCATTTGGAGCTACGGATTCTATTTCTATTATTGGTTTAGCTTTAGCTATTGATATCTTCTGGAGGTGTTGGCGTGGTTTGTGTGGGCTGTAACCGTTTCAAAATTTTTAACCTCAAATTTATTGAAAAATTAAATAAAAGGTGGTAATAAATGATTGGAAAGGGTAGAAGGATGAGAAGAATATTGAAAAGTGGAAAAACATTCATAGTACCAATGGACCATGGTATAACGAAACCATCTGAAACATTGTCCAACATTGACAGGGTTCTATCCCAGATTGAAGGAATCGCTGATGCTGTAGTTTTACATAAAGGTGTAGCAAAACATTCCTGTCATATTCAGAGGAGTGATATGGGGTTGATAATACATCTGAGCGCTTCAACGTCAATATCACCAGACCCCAACAGAAAGACGATTGTTGGAAGTGTTGAGAAAGCAATTCAGCTTGGTGCAGATGCGGTCAGCATCCATGTTAATATCGGCTCTGATACTGAACACGAGCAGCTCAAGGAAGCTGGTTTCGTAGCTGAAGTGTGCGATGACTTCGGCATTCCACTGCTGGCAATGGTGTATGCCAGAGGAGTTGACTTGGAAGAGAAAAGTGTAGATAATGTAATCCATGCGGCAAGAGTTGGTTACGAGCTCGGAGCAGATATTGTTAAGGTGACCTACACGGGTTCTCTGAAGAGCTTTGCGAAGGTTGTGGAGAGTGTTGGAATCCCAGTTGTGATGGCAGGCGGGAGCAAAAAAGGCGAGGAAGAGCTCCTTCTGATGATAAGAGATGCAGTACTTGCCGGTGCTGCAGGCGTGGCAGTGGGCAGAAACGTGTTTGAACATCCAAAGCCCCAACTGATTGCCAGAGCTATAAGAATGATCGTGCATGAGGATGTGGATGTCGAGGAAGCAATGGTGGTGCTGAATGAAGGAGATATGGCTAATATGCAGAGAAAGTGACTGGGAGAAAGCAAAGAAAGCAATTAAAGATGCTGTTGAGATTGGATTTACAGGATGCATTGTTGCTGATGAATTTGTTGAAAGAACAAAAAAGCTTGGGAGAATAGAAGTTATTAGTTTTAATGAGGCCCCATTTTTGAAAATAAAGTCTGCTGATGATCAAATGAGGGCGGCAGAGATCTCAAAGAAGACTGAAAGGCTATTTGTATCCTTTGAGGACTGGAAGATAATTCCTCTCGAGAACTTGATTGCTATGAAGGGAAATGCAAAGCTTATAGCCATTGTAAATGGTCACGAGGATGCAGAAGTTGCCCTCACAACACTGGAGAAGGGTGCAGATGGGATAGCTGTAAGCGGAAGCAGAGAAGAACTCCTTCAATATTTTAAGCTTGCTAGTGGTGGTGAGGCTGGAGTTGAACTCAGGAAAGCGAAATTAAAAGAGATTCGACCCCTCGGTGTCGGTGAGAGGGTCTGCATAGATACTGTGTCAATAATGGAGCCCGGCGAAGGGATGCTAGTAGGCAACAAAGCAGGTTTTATGTTTCTGGTAGCAAGCGAGAGTGAAGAGAGTGAGTACGTAGCTTCCCGTCCCTTCAGAGTCAATGCTGGAAGTGTGAACGCTTACGTCAAGGTAGGAGGTAAGACGAAATACCTAATGGAGCTGAAGGGCGGAGATGAAGTGGAGATAGTGAGATGGGATGGGAAAGCGAGACAGAGTTACGTGGGCAGGGTCAAGATTGAGCGGCGTCCATTGTTGCTTATCAAAGCAGAAGTCGATGGAGAAGAGGGGACAGTGATTCTGCAGAATGCTGAAACCATTAAACTAGTTACCCCCGATGGCAGACATGTCTCTGTTTCGGAGCTGAAAGTGGGAGATGAAGTGCTTGTCTGGCTTGGCACAAAATCTCGTCATTTCGGCATGGAAGTTGAAGAGTTCATAATCGAGAAATGACGCTTAAGTGATATCATGAAAATCGTGGCATCTGTGAGTTCATTGAGTGAAGCAGAGCAGGCATCATCCTTACCCTCTGTGGACGTTATTGAACTTCGCTTAGATCTTTTCGATACTTTTCCATCAGTGGAATTCGTTAAAGAGCTAACAAAGGCGAAAATACTGACTATAAGAAAGGTTGAGGATGGTGGGCAGTTTATTGGAAATGATGAAGAAAGACTGGAGATTTACGGGAGGTATGCAGAAGCTTGTCAGTACGCTGATGTCGAAACTGGAAGCTATGATGCTTTTTTCGATCTACCATGCACAATTATCGAATCTTACCACAATTTCAGTGAAACACCTTCTTACAATTTCCTAGCTGATCTGATTGATTCTTCACAAGGCGATATATTTAAAATCGCGGTGATGGGAAGGAGCAAAAAAGATGTGGTAACAATTTGCAGGATTCTATCAGAATATGAAAGCGTTGTAGCCTTTTTAATGGGTAGGGAATTCAGCTACACCAGAATTCTGGCAGTTCTCATGGGCGCTCCGTTCATATACTGCCACACAGGCAGTGCTGTTGTTTCAGGTCAGATTCATGTGAAAACGGCTGATAAAATACTTCGGCTCTTGGGTGTCAGGTGATGAAGTAATGAAGACTATGAAAGTGCTGATTTTTGGAATGGGAGGGATGGGGACTCTCTTCCACAAGTTTTTCAAGGAAAGAGGATACTATGTAAGGGGATACGACATACAACCAGAGAAAAATGAGATTGATCCACAAGAAATCCCTGAATTTGACGTGATATTCCTGTGCACTCCTATGGATAAGATTCCAGAAGTTCTTGAATTTCTCAAAGAAAGAACGCAAAAAGCGCTACTGGTAGATGTATCTTCCATCAAGAAAGACGTCATACCTCTTCTCGAGTCTTCTGGCTTTGATTTCCTCAGCATTCATCCTATGTTCGGGCCGGATAGTGAGCTAGGGATGTCATATATAGCCATTGTAAAGAAATCAGGGAGAGGTGAAGAAAAGAAGATTCTAGAAGAGTTCGAAAGGGCCGGAGCTATTTTGAGCGAGACTACTCCAGAAAAACATGATGAGGTTGTTGCAGGAATTCAGGGACTTACTCACTTCATTCTAATGGCTCTCTCAAACTTTCTGGCTAAGAGAAAAGATGAAATCGGGTTCACGACGCCAGTCGCTTCAGTAATGCTGAAACTGGCATCAAGAGTGCTTCATCAGGACTGGAAGCTGTACTTTGATATCCAGAGGAACGCATCAAAGACCAGAAGAGAGTTTCTGAAAAGCATCATGGACTTTGAGAGTTTGATGGATGATGATGAAAAATTCAGACAGACTTTCAGTGAGCTTTCCGGAATTTTCAGAGATCACGAAGGGAGTGAGATCATTCTCGAGGCGTCAAAAGTCACCCAGAACGCAGAAACTCTACATCAGCTTAGGGGCTATGTGAGGGTGGTGGATAGCCTGATACTCAAACTGCTGGAAAAGAGAATTAGTGCTGGAAAGAGGATTGCAAAAATAAAAGCCGAAAAAGATGAGCCTATAGAGGTAGCAGAGGTTGAGGAGGTTAAACTCAGAGAACTGCTCTCCAACACTTCCCTGAACCCTCTTCTCGTTAGCCAGATTTTTGAGGACATAATGAGGCTAACAAAAGAGGAAGAGTACAAACTTCTGGGTGTTCGGAGAAAAGTGGCGGTTCTGGGCCCTCAGGGCAGTTTCAGTGATGAAGCTGCCATGAAACTTACTGGCAGCAGAACCCCACTAATTTACTGCACAACTCCTGAAGAGATTCTAAGAAAAATCGAAAAAGGTGTGGCGGATTACGGAATAATACCCATTGAGAATTCAGTGAATGGCACCGTTATTCCGGCGCTGGATGCACTGATGAAGAGTAAAGTTGAGGTTTTTGGAGAAATGGAACTGGAAATCACCCATTGCCTTGCAGCCAAAAGAAAAATACCACTCAGGGAAATAAAGACCGTATTCTCTCACCCTCAGGCAGTGGCCCAGTGTATGAGTTTTATAAACAACTACCTGCCACATACTGAAATCCGTTACACCACTAGCACGTCTGATGCAATATCAATGCTGGATGATATGTCCGCGGCAATAGTCTCTGAGAATGCCGCAAGGCTTCATAAGTTGTACGTGCTTAGAAAAAGCATTCAGGATGTCTCGGGCAATATCACGAGATTCTACATTGTAAGGCGGGCGGGTGGAGAGAGAAGTGGGGATACTACCTGCCTTTTCTTCGGTGTGGAGGACAGGCCAGGATCACTCAAAGATGTGCTCGAGGTCTTTTACAGGAAAGGTATTAACCTTAGAAAGCTGGAGAGCAGACCTTCAGGAACAGGACTTGGAGATTATGTCTTCTTTGCAGAGGTTGAAGCGGCGCTCAGTGAAGAGGACATCTCGGAACTCACATTAGTTACAACGTTTTTCAGAATCCTTGGAGTTTTCAAAAAAGTAGATAGGCTGGATGTATTTTGATTTATTCATTTTTGTGAAAGGAGTCCCTCAATAATCTCTACATGCTTGGTTTCCCATGCTACAAGCTCTTTCAGAATATATTTTATTCTATTGACTGGTTCATCTCCAAGCTCCTTCGAGATCTCGGAAAAATCGAAGTTAAGTAGCTGGGAATAGTACTTCTGAGCCCAGACTTCCCACTTAAGTATTTCATTAAGAATTTCGGTTATATACTCCTCTGAGAAGTCGTACTTTTTTATACCTATAGTTTCTATCGCATACTCTTTGAAACTCTTGACATCGAAGCCTAAGAGCTCAACAGCTTCCTCAATCATAATCCTATGTATCTCGTTGTCCTTCATCAAATTGAAAAGTGCACCCCAAATGTCATCATCAGCCGTATATAGCAAAGTCTCTGCTATTATCTGCGCTTCAGAAAATTCGGCCGAATATGCTCTGGCAAGTAATGAGGCAAGTGCTTTGGCAGTTAATGTCATATATTATTACCATGACCACGACTGTTATATATTCCTTACTCTAATGAACATATATTCGGTTTATCTCCATCAGGCGGGAAGACCCCTTGCGAAGCGGGGGGTGATTCACTCTAAGCAGGACTAAACACGTATTTGAGTACTAATAACCACAATTATAATGTTATTTGAAATATAGAGACGTAAAGAATAAATATGATGGAAATAAATTAGAAAGATGGTACCGCTGTTTCTGGTCGTATTCGTTGCCTTTTTAGTCTCTCTAAGTATTGCCCTAAACCTTTATACAGAATTTCTCTGGTTTGAATCCCTCAATCTTGGTTCAGTCTTTATAGCTATTTTGTATTACAAAGTTATCTTGTTTGTGGTGTTTTTTGTCATAGCTCTTGCTCTGCTTAGCCTTAATCGTTTTGCCATTCAAAAAGCGAGCTATGAGTTTGGAGAGCAGTACAAATTACCATTCTGGCTCGATCTATCATTGGCTTTGATCGTAGCCTTGCTCTTTTCCCGCATGTGGCTGCAGTACGTTTACTTCACGAACTCGGTTGACTTCAACCTTAAAGATCCGATTTTTGGACTCGATGTCTCTTTCTACGTTTTCAAACTCCCATTCATTCAGACTATACTTTCTTTTTTCATCATACTGCTCATACTTGCCGTCTTAATCTCGGCAGCTTACTATACTCTCACATTCGGACGGGTAAAGAGTTTTGATGAACTCAGGGATCTGTTCCCTCAAGCGGGGTACATTCACATCTCTCTGCTTTTGGCTGGCATCTTCGTCCTCATAGCAATCTACTTCTACTTCGCAAGGTTTGATCTACTGACTTCTCCGCATGGGGCAGTGATGGGTGCTGGCTATACGGATGTATATGTGAGACTCCCGGCGATGGGATTAATCGTAGCATTATCTCTTCTTTTCGCCGTAATAAGTGTTTATCTTGGCTATAAGCAAAACCTCGAAATGATGCCAGTAATCTTAATCGTTCTTGCAGCTGTAATATTTCTCTCTATCGTCGTAGTGCCCGCTGTGGTTCAGAAGCTCAATGTTGAACCGAATGAACTGGTTAAGGAGGAGGAGTACATACGGCACGGCATAAACTTCACGAGGTTTGCCTACGGTCTGGACATTGAAAAGATGTATTATTCTGCCGAGAACAACCTCAGCGTCGATACAATTGAGAGAAATCGTGGCACCATAGACAATATTAGGATCTGGGATCACCGTCCCCTGCTCAGTGTTTACAGGCAGATGCAGCAGATAAGAACGTATTACTTTATAAATGATGTTGATGTAGATCGTTACCACATTGATGGAAAGTATACACAGATCATGATCTCTGCAAGGGAACTTTCAACCGATTTGTTATCGCCGAGAGCAAAAACGTGGCTCAACGAGCATTTGATATTTACCCATGGCTACGGTGTCGTTGCCTCGCCGGTAAATTCTATAACCAAGGAAGGACTACCTGATCTGATAATTGAGGATATCCCTCCAAAGGGAAAAATAGCTATTGAACGCCCCGAAATCTACTATGGTGAGCTGACAACCAATTATGTGATCGTTAAAACTACGCAAAAAGAATTTGATTATCCATTGGGTGAGGGAAATGTTCTGACGACTTATAATGGTTCGGGAGGGGTTGAGCTCGATTCTTACTTCAAAAAGCTTATTTTCTCAATTAAATTTGGTGATATCAAGTTTCTTCTGAGTGATTACATCACAACGGAAAGCAGTTTGATGTATCACAGAAATATAATTGATAGGGTGTCCACAATAGCACCCTTCCTCATGTACGACAGAGATCCCTATATAGCCGCAATAAATGGGAAATTGTACTGGATAATTGATTCATATACAACTCTCGACAAATTCCCATATTCCGCAAAATACCCGACATTCAACTACGTTCGAAATCCGGTTAAGGTTTTTGTAGACACCTACAATGGAACTACTGAATTCTACGTTGTTCAGGAAGAACCAGTCATTAGGGTTTTGATGAAAGCGTTTCCCGATCTTTTTACTGCTGGTGAGATGAGTGAGGAAAAGAGAGCCCATATAAGGTATCCGATCGATCTGTTTGAGGTTCAGGCTCAGATTTACGCAACTTTTCATATGGATGATGCTAAGACATTCTACAACCGTGAGGATGTATGGGAAATCCCGCAGGAGATTTTAGAGGATGAAAGAATAGAAATGGAACCCTATTATGTTGTACTGACTCTGCCCGAAAGCCACGAGCCGGAGTTCCTGTTAATGTTCCCATTCACACCGAAAGGAAGGGATAACATCATTGCTTGGATGGCAGCAAGATGTGATGGGGATTACGGCGAGTTAAGACTGTATGAATTTCCGAAAGGCCAGCTGATATATGGTCCCATGCAGATAGAGGCGAGAATTGATCAAAATGCAGAGATCTCCCAGTTATTCACTCTCTGGGGGCAGGTCGGATCGAATGTCATCAGAGGTAACCTGCTCGTTATACCAGTTGAGAATTCCATCCTTTACGTAGAGCCAATCTATCTGAGGGCTGAAAATGCCCAGATTCCAGAGCTCAGAGGCGTTATAGTTGTTTACGAAGGTGTACTGGTGATGAGGCCAACGCTTGACGAAGCTTTGATAGCGGTATTTGGTGAAGAAGTTAAGGCTGAGAAGGTTGTCCAGGAGGAAAGCATACAAGACCTTGTGGATTTATCAGTTGAGCTTTATAATAGGGCGTTGGAGGAAGCAAGGGCTGGTAACTGGAGCGGGTATGGTGACGCCATTAAAAGGCTTGGAGATGTGCTTACTAAGTTAAACCAGACTGTGGGGGGCTATTAATTGATGTGGAATAATATACTGGTGTTTAAAGAAGCCAGAATTCTCACTTTATCTTTCCGTTGCTTGCAAGACTCCTTGCGAAGGGCGAAGATACGCAAGAGGATGCGGGCGGGTAGTGTCCCCTTGGGGGCGGTAAGGGGGCTAACGCCTCAAACCCGTCCCGAAGCCCCTTGGGCGAGCGAGGGGTGATTCACCTAACATTGAGCAACATTGGACGAGAAGACCGCATTGCGTGAGACGGATAACGACTTGCATAGTATTGTAGCATCAACCTTTCGGAGCACCCAGCCAGAGGAGTACCATGAAGCCCAGAAGGAGCACGAACATGAAAATCATGAAATTTCTCTGTCTCTTCCTTTCTTTATCCATTGTTTCCTGACATTCATCACTACAATATACAACATCAGGTTCAACAGCTTTCCCACAAACTATACAGTGGCGATGTGGAATTATGCCGGGCATGAGATTATGCAATCAGGAGAGTATTAAAAGCTAATCATACATTGGAACCCTGAGACAGTGTGTCAAGTTATCACGAATAGTTTTTAAATTCTGTAAAGTAACTATTAAATATGCGGGTTGCAATTGTTGGGGCTGGAGTTATCGGTAGCATTTTTGCATACATATTCAGTAAAGCCCATGAAGTTACACTGATCGAGGTTGTGAAGGATAAAGTGGATCTGTACAGGAAAGAGGGATTTATGATAATCATGCCCGACGGCTCTGAAGTTCACGTTGACAATATCAATGTGACCTCCAATCCTAAAGAAGTCGGAGTTGTCGACCTTGTGCAGATTTCTGTAAAAGGTTATGCCACTGAACCCGCAACAAAGGGTGCATTGCCAATGATTGGAGACGACACTATGGTGCTTTCTGTGCAGAACGGTCTAGTTCACGATATAATTGCATCCATTGTAGGAAAGGAGAAAGTTATTGCCGGAATAACTGCTCACAGCGGCATGCCTGTGAAGCCGAACGTGATAAGGTACGTTGGTGGATATGGCCCCCTCTTGATGATTGGAAAGTACGACAAGCAACCTGACGAGAGATTTTGGGAGGTAATAGGCGAACTGAAGAAGACCGGAGAGCAGATTGAAGTAGTTGACGATATCGAGGCAGTCATTTGGAAGAAGCTCGTTGCTAATGTCGCCTGCAACCCTGTTGCAGCCATAACCGGGATGACCAGTATTGAAGCCTTAGCATGCAGTGAGACTAAGGAGCTAATCAGGATGCTGGCAGAGGAAGTCGTGGATGTTGCCAGAGCCAGGGGAATCTACTTCCCGGAGATGGAAAACATCACTGACTTTGTTTATCAGGCCTTCGCTGGAACCAAAGATAATAAGGTTTCTATGCTTCAGGATGTGGAGGCAAAGCGCAGAACAGAGATTGATACTCTAAATGGTGCGATAGTTGCAGAAGGCGAAAAGTTAGGAGTTGATGTGAAAGCGAATAAGGTCATAACAATGCTTGTAAAATCGCTTGAATATATGTATGGAAAATAGTTTATAAATTTATTTCATTATTTCAACAAGCTTGTGTTTGAGGGCAGGGGGTATTACCGTTTTGTACCCTTCAGTAGAGACGGGAAAAACATCTTCTTTTACACTCTCCACAGGGGTTTCCAGCAAAATATACCGCTCGAAGGCCTTTTCTGAGAACCTCCTGATAAGTTTGAGGGCTATTGCAAAAAGCCGACCAACTATTATTTCATCTCTCTCTGGCTGAGCCCCCCTTGTGAGAAGACAGAATATCCTGCCGTTCTGATTGTGAATCTTCCACATAGTATTCAGCATGAACATGTATGTTTTTTCCAGACCATGGATCAGGAGGAGTTCAGGAAGAAGCGTGATTATCATGCTGAAATCCTTCAATCCAGATGTTGCCTTGGAGATTCCTATGCTTATCTCATTGAGGTTCATCAGGTTGGCGAAATGGAACCCTTCAATCTGTTTGGTTGTGAAAATGGTGAATTTATCGGGTGAATAATCGTGGGAAAAAATAATATTTTTTATCGTGAATGCTGGCTCTGATGCGAGCCATATAACATTGTCCGAAACAGATGTAGCAAGGTCAAATAGGAGAGATGAGCCTTCAACGCCAGGATCGGCAATCACAAGCAAATCAGCATCGCTCATAATGTTAATTTAACGGGGAAGTATATTTTAATTTCGACATTTATCCCAAAATTTAAATTAGTAAATCAAGCATTATAAATATGATTCTTGGGATTTCAGGCAGCCCCAGAAAGAAAACAACAGAATATGTGCTCTCTCAGGCACTTAAATACCTTGAAGACGAGGGTTTCGAAACTAAGCTTATTACCGTTAGGGGTCGGAAAATAAATTTCTGCATTCATTGCGATCACTGTTTAAAAGCGAAAGAGTGTATATTCCAAGACGGAATGGGGGAAATATATGACGTTCTTGAAGATGCAGAAGGGTTGATATTCGCAACTCCGGTTTACAACAGCGGAGTTTCTGCCCAACTCAAAACGGTGATGGACAGAACCCGTGCACTCATGGCTAAAAATCCCAACGCATTACGAGGTAAGGTAGGAATGGGTATTGCAGTAGGAGGGGACAGGATGGGTGGACAGGAGATTGCTCTTCTCCAGATCCATGCATTTTTCATTCTCAACGGGGTAATACCTGTGAGTGGTGGATTCTTTGGAGCCAATCTGGGTGCAACGCTATGGAGCAGAGATACTCTTGAAGGAGTAATGGACGATGAGGAGGGGTTTAGAAGCCTCAGGAAAACTCTTAAGAAGTTTGCGGAATATTTGAGAATGTATGGAAAATATAGGAAAAGTGAGGATAGCTTGGGGAATAACAGGGGCAGGGGATAGGCTCAGAGAGACAATCGACGTAATGAAGAAAGTGAAAAAGTTGTATCTGGTTGAGATCAGGATTTTTGCATCAAAGGCTGGAGAACAAGTTCTCAAGTGGTATAAAGTTTACGATGATGTTAAGAGTTCTTTTGACAGATTTGCAGTTGAGGTGAATGCTAATTCTCCTTTTCTTGCCGGTGAGGTTCAAATTGGTAAGTACGCCATGCTGGTTATTGCTCCTGCTACTTCAAACACTGTAGCAAAAATTGCCAGCGGTATAGCAGACACATTGTTATCCAATGCAGCCCTCATGGCCCTCAAGGCTTTTGTACCAGTATATATCATGCCTTCAGATTATGAGGAGGGTGAAGTTACTACAGAGCTACCAGATGGCAGGAAGCTAAGGCTAAGGATAAGGAAGGAGGATGTTGAACACGTAGAAAAACTCAAGGCAATGGATGGGATTTATATTCTGGAGAAGCCCGAAGATATAGAGGGTGCCATAAAAAAGATTGTTGGTTCTTAATGTGTTCTTAGTGGTCTGAAGCTAAGCTGCCAGATTTAACACTTTCCTCAATTTGATACAAATCCTTTATGAGGTAGGTAAAGGTATGTGGGCTACTTATCTCTATAAAAGGGTTTTACTGATGGGCAACAAAATCCAGAAAACATGGCTGAACAATATGAGCTAAAAATTTAAATACAGCATGCCGCCTCTACATCATGAAGCGGGGTGGGGTAGCTAGGTAATCCCGGCGGGCTCATAACCCGCAGATCCGTGGTTCAAATCCACGCCCCGCTATATGCACAACCAACACCTCACTCCACCCCCAATTTTAAGGTGATTTCATGTTTGATTTACTGAGAGCTGAAGCGAGAAAAGCAGCAGAGCTGATAATGAGGCATGATTTCATAAGAATCTTCGCCCACTATGATGTAGATGGTATATCTGCTTCCGCCGTTCTTGCTACATCTTTACTCAGAGCAGGGAAGCCTTTTCATATTTCATACGTACGCAATCCTGCTAGCGATGAACTGGAGTACAGCAGCGATGAGTTAGTAATCTTTCAGGACATGGGCAGCGGGTATCCAGAGGTGATCTCATCCATAAACGCTGACATCATAGTAATAGACCATCACTTCCCATATGGTAAGGCAACACCTACCAGAACATTTGTTCACGTAAACCCACATCTTGCCGGGCTTGACGGTAGTTTTGAACTTTCTGGAAGTGGGACAGCATATTTTGTGGCGAGCGAACTCGGAGAAAATCACGACCTTTCGACGATTGCGCTTCTTGGAATCATAGGTGATAAGCAGCAAATAACTGCTGGAAACGCTCAAATCGTCAAAGAAGGTTTAGAAAGAGGATTTATAGAAGAAAGAAAAGGACTCAACATGATCTCAGGCAAACTCAAGGATGTTCTCTGGCTTTCCACTGAGCCGTATCTAGGTTTTAATGAGCCAGCTGAAGTTGATGAATTTCTCGAGGATATCAGCCTTTCAGGTGACATAGAACTTGATGAACTGGATGAGGAATCGGAAGAGAAGCTTGCAAACGCCATAGCAATCAGGTTGCTAGGGAATAACGCCTATGAAGGCGTCTTTGAACAGTTCATTGGTAGGAAATACTGGCTCAGACACGAACTTGTAAATAACGCATTTATGCTCTCTGAAATTGTAAATGCATGTGGGAGAGTATCTGAGCATTCTGTAGGATTTGCATTATGCATGAGGGATGAGAGTTACCTCCATAGAGCCTACGAAATTTGGATGAGGTTCCAGAGTGAAGTTGTAGAGGAGATCAGAAAGAGAAGGGCAGAAGTACAGGAAGGAGAATGCATAAGATATCTCATTATGGAAAGAGCTCCAACAACCGGTCCGATAGCTTCAGCTCTCTCAAGATGCCTCTTCAGTGATAGGCCACTGATTGTAGTAAACATCAAGAACAGTATCGCCAAGGTTTCAGCCAGATCCAATGCCAGAATTGCTGAAAAGATTGATCTGGCAGCAGTTATGAGAATGGCTGCAGAAAAAGTTGGAGGGACTGGTGGTGGCCATAGCGTTGCTGCAGGAGCTACAGTACCTCCCGAGAGGGTTGAAGAGTTTATAAAGGAGGTTGACAGACTTTGCTACGAGTTCGCGTCCGTATAGACATATGCCATGAGAATTCTGAGATTCTAGCAGCTTCCCTGAATCCTGATGACCAGCCATGGGCAAAAAGCAGGTTTGAAGACGGGGTGGTTATAGAAGTAGAATCGAGAGTAGAGTCGGTTATATCTGCCATAGATGATTTTATGATAAATCTCAAGGCTGCTGTTTCTGTTCTTGCTGTTCTTGCTGCAATTTCAAGCCAAGAATTCTTTCAATAATCTTAGCAGAGCTGCAGAGTTCGCACTCAACCCTTTTTTCTATCCTTACAACTCTGCAGTTAAGACCCCTTTTCATTAGTTCATTCTCAAGCCAAGATTCGTTAAAGTGCTGATCGTACCCGAGAACTATAACATCTGGCTTTAGCTCCATTATTGGTTTAAAAATATCGTCTCTATCTCCCAGAATTGCCTTATCTACGGGTTTAAGGGCTTCAACAACTTTTCTCCTCTGTTCCTCTGGAATAACGGGCTTGGGCTTGTGTTTAACATTCTTTTCTCTGGCTACAATTACGATTAGCTCATCTCCCAGTTTTTTTGCCTCCTCAAGAAAGGTAATGTGACCGGGATGTATGATGTCAAAAGTACCGGTTGCCACCACCCTTTTCAATCTATCACCTCCAGTTCCGTCTCTTCACCCCTTACATTGTATGCTTTCCAGCAATTCTGGCAATAGGGGTAATGAATGATTATATGTACACCACCATAAGAGGAGAACATGTTTAAGTCCTCATCGGATGGTGTTGGGTTCGGTGAGGGATGGCTGTGAACGGTTCCCATTATCTTGACTCCAATAGGAAGAGCATGAGTTTGAATAATGGCCATTGTCTCGCCACTCTCATAGGGTAGCATTATGAATTCTTCTATCACGCCTTTTTTACCTGTCAAAAGTGCTACAAACTCGTAAGGGTGACTGCTCTTGGAGGCTTCTATCATGGCCATCAACAACCCCCTTCTAATAGCCTTCTTGGGGGCAGTCTCATCCACCCTGTCTATCCTATCTCTTCTCCACAAACGTCGCATCTTACTTTACCGCCAGAACTGCTGAAATACGATCCGTTACCACAATTCGGGCATCTCATACTGCCAGATCACCGTGTTTTTTGACGAAATTTACCAGTCCACCTTCCTGAAGGATTCTTATCATTACTTTCGGCATTGGCTTTGCCTTTATCTCACTTCCCTTTGTCAGGTTCTTTATAACACCTGTGGAGAGGTCAACTTCAAGTTCATCCCCTTCCTCAATAGCATCAGTATCAGCAATGAGGACCGGAAGGCCAATATTGATGGCATTTCTGTAGAAAATTCTGGCAAAAGATTTTGCTATAATCGCTGAAACACCAGCTATTTTCAGAGCCAGAGGAGCATGTTCTCTGCTGCTCCCCATACCGAAATTTTTTCCAGCAACAATAAAATCTCCGGGTTTCATTTTCTTGGGAAATTCAGGATCAGCATCCTCCATTACGTGTTTTGCAAGCTCTTCCATTTTGCTTCTTAAATGGTAGTACCTTCCTGGAGTAATATGGTCGGTGGAAATGTCGTCACCGAATTTCCATGCTTTACCGGTAAGTTTCATGATGTCCAGTTGTCAAATGGGATTTATAATTTTTAGGAAGCTTAACGTTGAGTTTTTGTAATGTAAAATAATTTCAATTTGCATCAGATGGAGAACAGGACCATAATTCCCAATCCAAGGAGGAATATCGTAAAGCTTGTAGCTGATCTCCTGATCTCGGTCTCTTTATGTAGCTCAGGAATCAGGTCTGAGCTTGCTATATACAGAAAGTTTCCTGCAGCAAAAGGCAGGATGAAGACAACAAAATTTTCAGAAAAGAGGAGGAAATACCCAAGAACCGCTCCCAAGACAGAAGTCAATGCTGTTACAAAATTAAACATAATGGCCTTATTCTTTGTAAAACCGCCGTGTACGAGAACTGCAAAATCTCCTAGCTCTTGAGGAACCTCATGCAGCAGTACTGCTGTTGTAGTTATCAATCCCACGTTAAAGTCTATGAGGTAGCTTCCCGCAATGATGACTCCATCAATAAAGTTGTGGAGGCTATCGCCTATCAGTGCGAGGTACGTTACCGGATGAACATCGCATTCATCTTCATGGCAGTGCCGCCACCTCATCACCCTCTCAAGGAGGAAAAAGGAGGAAAAACCCAGTAATGTAATCAGCATTACTGTTCTTACTTCTATCTCCTCTATAGCCTCAGGTATCAGGTGGAGAAGCGATGCACCCATGAGAACTCCTGCAGAAAGGCTTACAAGCATGAAGATTATTTTTCTGAAGAGATCTTCCCTCATAGAAAGGGTTACTACTCCAGCAAGTGAAGGCAAGCTTACAAGGATGGAGCTTAAGAGAATTACAAAGAGCATGACGAAATTGAACATTGCTTTGAATAAAAAAGTGCCGATAGGGTGTTTCACCCTCACCATATTGGATATTCATCAACCTTATATACACCCTTCCCGAGCTTTAGTGGGATTGGCTATGACGGCAACTATAGTTGTTGGAGGATTTTGGGGTGATGAAGGTAAAGGGAAAATAATCGCCCACATCGCACATACCGATGAACCAAGCATAATAGCAAGAGGTGGCGTGGGTCCGAATGCAGGACATACAGTATATTTTGAAGGAAAGAAGTTTGGAGTTAGAATGATTCCCTCTGGTTTTGTGTACAGGGATGCTAAGTTAATGATTGGGGCTGGTGTTTTGATTAACCCTGAAGTGTTTCTAAAGGAGGTTGAGCTTCTGAAGGCCCATGACAGAACTTTTATTGATTATAGGTGTGCTGTTATTGAGCAAAAGCACATCGAAGCAGACTCGAAGGATTACCTAAAGGAAAAAATTGGCACAACAGGAAGTGGATGTGGGCCAGCAAATGCAGATAGAGTGCTGAGAGTTGCAAAACTTGCCAAAGATGTGGAAACCCTTCAACCGTTTCTTGAAGATGTTCCCATTGCCATAAACGAAGCTATGGACAAGGGAGAGTTCGTTTTGGTAGAAGGGTCTCAGGGATTCGCTCTAAGTCTTTATTATGGAACGTATCCATATGTAACTTCCAAAGATACAACAGCCTCTACCATGGCCGCTGATGTTGGAATCGGGCCTACAAGAGTTGAAGATGTTGTTGTGGTCTTCAAATCGTTCCCAACGAGAGTTGGTGCTGGCCCATTCCCAACGGAGATGCCTGAAGAGGAAGCCGAAAGACTAGGGATTGTGGAATATGGCACGGTCACTGGTAGAAGGAGGAGAGTTGGCTATTGGGATGGTGAGCTTGCAAGGTACTCCGCAATGATTAATGGGGCGACGCAGATTGCTATTACCGGAATAGATAAGTTGGACAAAGAATGTTTTGGAGTGAAGGAGTGGGGGAAGCTGACATCCAAAGCTAAGTCCTTCATTGAGAAAGTTGAGGAGGACACCAGAACACCTGTAACGCTTATATCCACTGGCCCTGAAATGGAGCATATAATTGACTTGAGAGATGAGAAGCTGTAATGGGATGTAATGGTGAGCTGGTGAGCCGGATAAGGAGGTAAGAGGTGAGTATATGAGGAAAAAGCTGATGGAAATACTCTGCTGCCCACTGTGTAAAGGAGATCTCGAGCTTGAGATAGATGAGGAGACAGAAGAGGAAATCATAACTGGAAAGCTGATCTGTGAGAAGTGCGACATCATTTATCCCATCGAAGAGGGTATTCCAAACATGCTCCCGCCGGAATTGAGATGATGTCTTGAGAGCTAGATGTCTGAGGTGAAGCAATGAAGTATATCGTTGTGACAGGCGGTGTCATGAGTGGGCTGGGCAAAGGGATTACAGCGGCTAGCATAGGCAGGCTGCTGGTAGACATGGGATATAAGGTGACACCTATCAAGATTGATCCCTATATTAACATAGATGCCGGCACCATGAACCCATTCCAACACGGAGAAGTTTATGTTTTGAAGGATGGAACTGAGGTTGATCTTGATTTAGGACATTACGAACGTTTTATTGGCGTAGAGCTAACAGGAGACCACAACATAACCACAGGTAAGGTTTACAGCAGAGTTATAGAAAAGGAGAGAAAAGGAGAATATCTCGGTCAGACGGTCCAGATAATCCCCCACATAACAGACGAGATTAAATCTTGGATAAGAAGGACTGCATCGAAAAATGATGCGGACATCTGTTTAATTGAGATTGGGGGCACAGTAGGAGACATTGAAAGCATGCCATTCCTAGAAGCGGTAAGGCAGATGCACAACGAGGAAAAAGAAGAGGACTTCATCCTCGTGCATGTAACTCTCGTGCCTCTAGACAGCGGTGGTGAACAGAAAACAAAGCCGACGCAGCACAGCGTGAAGGAATTGAGGAGTTTAGGTCTACATCCAGACGTCATTGTGGGAAGGTGCAGAGAAAGGTTGAAGGAATCCACGAAAAAGAAGATCGCCCTGTTCTGTGATGTCTCACCTGAAGCAGTCATCAGCGCTGAAGACGCTGAAGATATTTATGAAGTACCTTTGAAGTTCAAGGAGGAGAAGCTTGATGAGATTCTTCTAAAACGGCTCAGGCTTGACAGAAAGAAGGAGAGAAAAGAGTGGACTGATATGGTGAAACGGCTTAAAGAGCTTGAAAAAGAGATCACTATTGCGGTGGTTGGGAAATATATTGATGTGAGAGACGCATACATCAGCATAAGAGAGGCATTGAAGCATGGAGGAATTGCAGCAGGCTGTAAGGTTAATGTATTGTGGATAGATAGTGAGGAATTCGAGTGGTTCGATGAGGTTGAAATTGAGGCAGATGGAGTTCTTGTCCCCGGAGGTTTCGGAAAGAGAGGGAGCGAGGGTAAGATAAAGGCCATAGAATATGCAAGAGTTAACGACATTCCTTTTCTGGGCATTTGTTTCGGTTTTCAGCTGGCGGTGATAGAGTTTGCTAGAAATGTGCTAGGTCTTGAAGAGGCCAACAGCAATGAGCTTGCAGACACACCTCATCCAGTCATAGATTTGCTTCCAGAACAGAAGAATCTGGATAAATTAGGAGGAACTATGAGGTTGGGCGACATTGAAGTAACCATAAAGCCCAACACCATAGCTTGGAAGCTGTATGGAAAAGATAAGATTGTTGAGAGGCACAGGCACCGTTATGAAGTGAACCCAGAGTATATCCCCGAATTCGAAGAAAAAGGGATAGTTTTCTCAGGTTTTTCTGATAGCGGAAGAAGAATGGAAATTCTTGAACTTCCGAACAGGAGGTTTTTCTTTGCGACTCAGTTCCATCCTGAATTTAAATCACGCCCCTATGCACCATCTCCACCCTTCGTAGGGCTTGTTAAAGCAGCTCTTTCCTATGCTGAAGAATATGGAACACTGGCTAAAGAGGCCGGAGAAGGTGAAGTTAAAGATCAAATTAAAGGTCGGGAGGAATATCAGGAAGAGAACTAGGAAGGTGATCATGGTGAATGTTGAAAAGTTCGTTGAGGAAGCGATTCAAGAGATAAAAGAAAAGGTTGGTGAAGGAAAAGCGATAATTGCCCTATCGGGCGGTGTTGATAGCTCTGTATGTACCGTTCTGGCCTACAAAGCAATAGGCGAGAGATTGATCCCGGTTTTTGTTGATACGGGGCTTATGAGAGAAGGCGAGCCAGAGAGAGTTCGAGAGATATTTGGCAAAATGAATCTGGTTTTTGTTGATGCGAAGGATGAGTTTTTCAAGGCACTTGAAGGTATTATCGACCCAGAAGAAAAGAGAAAGGTTGTTGGAGAGCTATTTGTGAGGATATTCGAGAGGGTTGCCGAAGAGCACAAGGCAGATTACCTGATACAGGGAACAATATATCCAGACATCATCGAAAGCCAGGGTGGGATAAAGAGTCATCACAACGTTGGCGGATTTCCGCTTCACTATACCTTCCAGGATGTTATTGAACCTCTGAGAGAACTTTACAAGGATGAGGTGAGGGAAGTTGCAAGGTATTTAGGCTTACCTGACGAGATTTCAGAAAGAATGCCGTTTCCTGGCCCTGGACTGGCAGTCAGGATTGTCGGAGAGGTAACACCTGAGAAAGTAGAGGTTGTAAGAAGAGCCACAAAAATAGTGGAGGACGAACTCAAGGATTATCCAAAATGGCAGGCATTTGCTGCCTTGATTGGAAAAGCAACAGGCGTTAAGGGAGATATCAGAGTTTATGGTTACATAATTGCCATCAGGGCTGTAGAAAGTAGGGATGGCATGACAGCAGACCCCATTCAAATCGACTATGAAAAGCTCAGAAAAATGGCTTTGAGGATAACAGGAGAAATCCCAGAGGTTGCAAGAGTGGTCTACGATATTACTCCCAAACCTCCCGCCACCATCGAGTATGAGTAGAGGTTGTAGGGTTTCCATCGGGTAGGGGTAGTTATGAATGCCGACGATATCATCAAGAGGGAGGCAGAATTTTTGATACAATTCTTCAGGCGACAGAAAGTTGTGTTTGAAAGAGGCGAGGGATGCTGGCTCTACGATGTAGAGGGGAGAAAATACCTTGATTTGGTTGCAGGAATAGCATGCGTTGTGCTCGGCCACTCCCACCCTTACTTTGTCAAAAAGGTCTCTGAGCAGCTTTCCAGACTCATTCAAGTTTCAAACCTCTACTATACAACTCCACAGGTGGAGCTGGCTGAAATGCTGGGGAAAATCACTGGTATGGACAGGTTTTTCTTCTGTAACAGTGGAACTGAGGCTGTTGAAGCTGCATTAAAAATTGCAAGGAAAGTAACGGGCAGAAAGAAGTTTGTAGCTTTCAGCAATGCATTTCATGGCAGAACAATGGGGGCCCTCTCTGTCACTTACAAGGAGAAATTCAGAAAACCCTTTGAACCACTAATTCATCCTGTAGAGTTTGCAGAATATAACAACGTGGATGATTTGAATAAAGCAGTTGATAATGAGACTGCAGCGGTGATAGTAGAGCCTGTCCAAGGAGAGGCAGGAGTTTATCCTGCAGAACAGATGTTTATCCAAGAGATCATGAGGCTGAGGGATGAGTACAACTATTTGGTCATTTTTGACGAAATCCAAACAGGGTTCGGCAGAATTGGGAAGTGGTTTGCCAAAGAGCATTTCGGAGTTCAGCCAGATATAATCACCTTGGCCAAGGGTATGGGCAACGGCTTTCCTATAGGAGCGATTGGGGTAACAGAAGAGGTTGCAGAAAAGCTTGAGGCAGGAGATCACGGTTCCACATTCGGCGGAAATCCACTTGCATGTATGGCAGCTCTTGCCACTATTGAAGTGTTAGAAAAGGAGAACTTGGTTGAAAACTCCAGAAAAATGGGTGAACGGTTTAAAGAGGCTCTTTCAGACCTAGGTCTAATAAGCAGAGGTATGGGTTTGATGATTGGCTTCGAGGTAAAAGACGCTGCAGAGTTCGTCAAAAAAGCTCTTGAGAAAGGAGTGGTTATTAACAATACTTCCGAAAAAACAGTCAGACTTCTTCCACCTCTTACAATTTCTGAAGAGGAAGTTGACCATGCTCTGAGAGTTTTTTCAGAATTACTCTAATTTTTTCGAATGTCACTATGTACAGAAGCCCAAAAAACGGGATTGCAATCACAAAAGGCGATAAAAGAAGGACATTCATTTTGACAAAACTCTCAGGATGGAGCTGGAATGTATAATTCGACATGATGCTGTAATACACCCAAATGGCTAGAATGGGAACTGCTAGGGAATATGAAAAAGCAAGTTTTTGTTCGAGGAATCTAAGGGCGACTGATCCTGCCAGAATCACCACAATTGCTAAATTAAAAAGCATTCTAGGCTCATAAAATGCGATACCTGACCATGCAAACTGCATGAACAGCATGGAAACCAAGATTTGGGCAATAGAGAAAAGAAAGGTTACGATAGTAAATGTCAGAGCACTTAGTTCAGTATTTCTGAATGCTAGAATTATGATGGGGTAGAGCATCACGGAGCCGAGCACAATTATAGACATTGGCAGATGGACATAGATGAATTTGTAAGAGTTGCCCAGACTCTTTTCAGGAGGCAGTAGCATGACAATCGGAACAAGAATGACTCCAAGAACCATTAAAGCTGCAATTTTACGATCCATGAAGAACTAATAGCATGTAGGAATTATATCTTTTATCTTTTCCGCTACATTTTTAACCGTGGCTGCAGAGCTTGATTCAATGGATCTCCAGTCACAGTTCAGAGGCTGTATAACTGGGCTTGCGGTAGGTGATGCTCTGGGAATGCCAGCGGAAGGAATGAGTGTAGAACAGATTAATGAAATTTACGGGCGAATAGACTGCTATCTCCCATCTCCTGTCGGTGATTTCAATGCAGGAGAGTGGACTGACGACACAGAACAGGCAATCATTCTTGCACAATCCATTGCAGAAACCATCTATTTCAGCCCAGAAGATTTTTCTGAAAGGCTGAAAAAGTGGGGCATAGAGTCCATGAACCCTCGAATCGGGCCGACAACAAGAAGGGCAATTTACAGACTGAGTCAAGGAGCAGAATGGAAAAATTCAGGAATAATTTCGGACACTTGCGGGGCAGCTATGAGGGTTGCGCCGGTAGGTCTGGTATACCACTTCAATCTTGACCTAGTTGAGAGGTATGCTGTCATATCTGCCATGGTTACTCACAAAGGTGATGCTGCCATCGCAGGAAGCGTGGCTGTTGCTGTAGCCGTTGCTTCAATACTTCTAGATTTTGATGATGCAGAGATTGCTGAAGAGGCAGCTACACGTGCCACCAAGTATGATGAGCTCCTTGCTGATAAAGTAAGATATGCCTACAAAATTGCAGGAGAAGATGTAGGTAAAGCAATAGCAGAACTTGGCAACTCCATATCCAGCTATGATGCTGTTCCTTTCGCTTTCTACTGCTACTTTTCAGCAGAGAAATTCAGTGATGCAGTCATCACAGCCGTGAATTCCGGAGGAGATGCAGATTCAACCGCTGCTATTGCTGGAAGCCTTATGGGGGCAAAGGTTGGGTTGGAGGGAATAGAGAAAAAGTTTCTAGAGAGTTTAAAGGACCTCGATTATCTTATAGGTGTTGCCGACAGGCTTTACAAGACTCATCAAAAAATAATCAGTATCACTTCATCATAGTCTTGTGAAAAAGTCAGATATTTATCTCATTTTGATGCCATCTTTATGTACTCAAAAGCTGAGTTGGCAGCCAATGCTCCATCTCCAGCAGCAGTCACTGCCTGCTTGAGGGGTTTATTGCAGCAGTCTCCAGCAGCAAAAACACCTTTAACGTTCGTAGCCTGCCTCGAATCCACGACTATGTAACCATTCTCGTCTCTCTCCACTCCTAGCTCTTCAACAATTTCAGTGGCAGGCCTTATGCCCACTGCAATAAAGACCCCATCAACTTCAATGACACTTTCCTCTCCCGTAACTCTGTTTTTGATGACTGCTCTTTGAACCTTTCCATCCCCTTCTATCCCTATAACTACTGAATTCCAGATTACAGGTATCTTTCTCTTAAAAAGCTCTTCCTGCAAAGCTTTTTCAGCCCTCAACTCATCTCTACGATGGATAAGTGTTACATCGCATCCAATTTCTTTGAGATAAATAGCATCAGTAACTGCAGTGTTCCCGCCACCAACCACCAAAACTCTCTTATCTCTGAAAAAGTTGCCATCACAGGTGGCACAGTAGCTGACACCTCTTCCAACAAACTCCTTCTCGCCTGGAACTCCAAGTTCTGCGTGTTTTCCACCAGTTGCGATGATAATAGCCTTTGCTTTGTATGTAGCAGAATCGGTTATCACGATAAATCCATTCTCTCCTCTTATGACTTTCTCCACGTTCTCAAGTTTGTGATTTGCACCAAACTTCAGAGCCTGTTCCCTCATTTTTTCCAAAAGCCTGTAACCAGGCCCTTCAAATCCAGGATAATTTTCGATTGTGGGGGTCAGAGCAAGCTGAGAAGTGGGATCTACTGTTTCGAAAAAAACTGTTTTGAGTCCATATCTTGCTGCGTATATTGCAGCGGTAAGGCCAGCAGGACCCGCCCCAACTATTGCCACATCAAATTCTAGATCACCATCATTACGTTCTATGAACACTTCCATGATGACACCTCCCTCATCTCCTCTTGATACACTCCCGCTACACAACGGGGTTACATAAACCTTTTTTAGGTTGGTTTTTGCATTATAAAATCGTGAGCTGATATGTCGTTAATGAGCAAAAGCGAACTCATCAGGAGATACGGTGATATTCCTTGGATATCACCATATGAGAGGATAATTGCCATGACTGATGGAGAGTACATAGAATTGCACGAATTTCATGCCCGAAATAAATGCAGCGGCGGAGCCGCATGGGAGGTTTATCACTATCCCAGAGTTAGTAATCTGGTTTTGGGAGCGAGACGGGAAGGATCAAGGAATATTTTTGTGGTAAGAACTGGAAGAGCAGAGCTCAATCTCATTCCTGGAGTTGCAGGAGCTGGCATGGAGATGGCTGAAATCAATGGGGAGAATATAGAGATAACCTATGCTGGTCTGGCTGGGGGAGGTATTGCTGCGACAGTATGCAGGGGAATGGCTGAAGGTGTGAAGGGCATCGAAATAATTCAAGAAGGGGGCGGTGGGAAGCTCGGAAAGGCGAAACTCGTTGTTCCAGCCATGAAAAAGGTTGTAATTGGTGTTGATGATACTGATACCAAAGAAAGCGGAGCCACATGGTCACTGGTTAATGAAATAGCCTACAAACTTGAAAAAGATGGGCTGGGCATTTATTTGCTACACACTATCACTCAACTCTATCTCGACAATCCATATAAAACCACTAATTGTGTCAGCATTTCCGTCACATTCGCCACCCAAGATGTGGAGGCACTGGTGGATGAATTCGGAAGTATGCTTGAAGAGAGAACACTCAGTGAAGATACCGCCATGGCTGTCTCTACTCAAATCACAATTGACGAAGAGTTAAGGGAATACGGAAAGCTGGCAAAGATGGAGATGCTGGATGTAAATTACGCAAGAGATGTGGCAGAGAGAAACGATATTGAGCTAATAGCCGTAACGGGAGAGAGAGGAATTATTGGTGCTCTTGCAGCGATATCTTTTTCCGACTCACCAGATGATGCAGTTAAGATTCCTTAATTTAGGTGGAAAAATATGGAAGATGTTAAGAATGCGGATATCCCTAGACTAAAGGCCGACTTGCTGACTTTGGGCGTTAAAGGAGAGGTTCAAAAGCTTAGAGGCGGTGGAGGAGGTATAGCTGGAATAGGTTTCAAGATAAAAGGAAGTACAGTTTCTGCACCCCCTAGAAGTTATTCTCCCTACGAAATTATCAATCTGGATGGAGAATGGATACTCACAAAGAATGGGGATGAAATATCCAAATTGTTACTTCCAGTTTATCCCAAGTACTATCGGTTAAAGACTAGGGAGGGCATACCATACAATAAATATGTAGCTCTGGATGGATTAGAGTGTCTTGTTACGTCTCTATCGAGAAAATGCGTTCACTGGAGTTCCGGACGGAGATGTAGTTTTTGCAGCATTCAGCATGGCAACCCTGTCTGGAACAAAGATCCTGAAACTCTGGCAGAAATTGTGCTAGAAGCTTACCGAGAGGATAAAAATCGTCACCTTGTAATGACCAGTGGAACCTTCCCTGATAGGGAGGTGACTGCCAAAAATATTGCGGAAGCTGTTAGAGCTATCAAGGAACGCTGTGATATACCCATACAGGTTCAGCTGGAACCAATCAGAAATGACTTGATCGAAGAGATTTATGCAGCCGGTGCCGACTCAGTAGGGTTCAATGCGGAATCTTTTGACCCATATGTTCGAGCTAAGCATGTGCCAGCCAAGAAAGATTTGAAGAGCTACATGGCTAGCTGGAATTACGCTATTGAGCTTTTCGGAGAAAATCAAGTCTCTTCTTGGATAATCCTAGGCCTAGGAGAACGTGAAAACGTTACCAAGGCAGGTTTAGAGCTTATCGCCTCTATTGGTGTTATCCCATTTGTAGCACCTCTTAACCCACCTCATGTCTCTCTAAGACCTCCAGATCCAGAATATTTAATCAGACTATCTAAATTTGCAGCGGAAAAAATGAAAGAATATGGTCTCTCTCCCAAAAAGAGTGCTGCTGGTTGTATTAGGTGTGGTGGATGCTCTCTTATCGGAGACATGCTGTATTAAATCATGTATTCCATCACTCACAACTCACATTGTGACCAATTTAATTTGGGAAGAAATAATAATTCTAAAGAAATTTTAATGTTTTAATATATGTATTATTTGTAAAAAAATAAATTTATTAATTTATATTTTCTATTAATTTCATATATTTTACAAAATATATCCGGTAGTATGAGTATAAGCTACAAAAATAAATTAATATTCTTAAAATAGCGCAATATAATTATTCCAAAATTTGTAGAATGGATGAATTTTAGGAGGCCCTAAAAACCTGCAATTGAGGAACTCAATTATTCCAAATAACATGTGAATACGGGGGTTGCTGTGTGTTGAAGGGGGGGTAATTGCATGAAAGTGCTTACTTCATATATTTTAGGCCATCCTAATGCAATTTTATTTCAAAAAATTTGGAATAATTACTTTTAGTGATTAAAATAATAGATTTTGATTAAAATTAAAATTTCTAATACTTAAATTTTAATGATAATATTATTCAAAGATTATTTCGTACTGCAAAATATTAAGTATTCAAAACATTTAATTCAAATTTAGAATAATAATTACTTGTGAAGATAATTTGACTAATTTTATTAAATATATATAATAATTAACCTCTCGATTCGGAAATGTGAGTGTTGAGAGTCTGAAATAATAGTAGTTATCCACAGTTAATTGCTCCAGAAATCCACATCTTTGCAAAAAACAACAAACTAATTCCGTTCCAACAGAGTACGATTTAATGAGTCCTTAATTCGGCTGTATCTGACTCTTTTGTTGGAAAAATCTCGGAGTTTAAGTGGCTTGTATGGAAAATCTTGGGAAAATAAAAGAAATGAAACCCTCAGAAAAATCAGAGGGGGGTAGCAAAAACAGCAGTAACGATTATCCGATGCGTGTCCTTATCGTAAACGATACCTACACCACATTCCTCGTAGGCTTTATTTAGGATGTTAAATCGATGTCCTTTGCTCTCCATCCATCCAGTGACTATAATCTTTGCAAGTTCTACTGGTTCTTTGTTTTCAAGATATGTTGCCTCAAATATGTTTTCTCCAGCTACAGCAAAGCGATACCCTACCTTATTCAGTCTATTTTCAACACCCTCTCCCTCTGGTGAGTAGTGACTCAAGTAGTTCCGTTCCGCCATGTCTGTACTGTGCATTTTGGCAGCTTCAGCTAGCTGATCATTCCACAGAAGTGGTGGAAGGCCATTGTTTGCTCTCTCTATATTGAGGAACTGCATGACATACCGTTCCAGAATTCTAATGTTCTCCTCATCAGCATAGAGGTTTTTCCCCCCTTGATTTGGAAAAGATGATGGTGTTGAGGATGTAGAAAAATCAGGTACTGTAATCTCTCCACTTAGTGTCAGAACTGGTTCATAACTAAATATTGAAATGGCCACCGCCATCATCAAAAATAGTATTCCAGGCTTACTTATTCTTATTGTAATCATTATAATCACCGACAAAAAGTCATAAACTTACATCTATTTAAACCTTTTGGACAAGCTATTAAAAATTTTATTTTTTAAAAAATTTTAAGTCAAATATTCTGTTAGCTCATTTATCGCTACAGATTTCTGAATCCCGGTATGAAGGTCCTTTACCCCTACCGCACCCTCATTAATCTCTTTTTTACCAACAATTATAGCATAATCGGCACCTATATCGCTGGCGTGGGAGAGCTGTCTCCTAACATTCCTGCCCATGACATCTGACACAACCCTTAAACCTGCAGATCTCAGCTTTTCAGCAATTTCGAGAGATTCTTTTAAGGTGTCGGGAAAATTCACTATGACAACGAGTTTTCTACGTTCAGCACTGATTTTGCAAATTTCTGAAACTCTGTCAAATCCGATGGCGAAGCCAGTTGATGGGACATCCTCTCCACCAAATAGATGTGCCAGTCTGTATCTTCCACCACCGCAAATCTGCTTCTGCGCCCCCAAACCCTCAGCGTAAATTTCGAAAACCATGCCTGTGTAATAGTCCAGCCCTCTGGCAATTCCAAGGTTTATTGTATATTCTATCTCGGTGGAGTCCAAAATATCGCACAATCCATTAAGATATTGGAGATTTTCCCGACCCGTAAACCCTTCAGCCTCGTTCAGAACTTCTCTGCCACCATGAAGTGCTGAAACCTGAAAAACGTTCTCCTGAACATCTTCTGGAATTTTGGCTTCATCCATGTAACTTGCCAGCCCATCATAGTCTTTCTTGTCAATGAGCCTCATGATTTTGGAAGATTTTTCTTCGTCAACATTCTCCAAAATACTCCTCAAAATTCCAACATGCCCTATTTGTAAGTCAAAGTTAATATTCAGGCTTTTAAGCATACGATATGCAAGAATTATTACTTCTGCATCAGCCTCAACCCTCTCTGAGCCGATAAGCTCCACACCGAACTGCCAGAACTCTCGATACCTTCCTTTCTGAGGCCTTTCGTATCTGAAACAATTGCCGAAATAGTAGAAGCGGAGGGGCCTGGGCATAACGCTACATTCGTTGATGAACAAACGCATGGCAGGGGCTGTAAGCTCAGGCCGCAGTGCAAGATCTCTCCCACTTTTATCCTTGAAAGCGTAGATCTCCTCTACTATACTCTCTCCAGACTTTATAGTGAAAAGTTCCAGATGCTCAAAGGTCGGTGTGGCAATCTCCCTATAGCCATAACTTTCGGCAATCTCCCTAAATCTCACTTCAATTGCTCTTCTCTTCTCCATCTCATCCGGCAGAAAATCTCTCGTCCCTCTTGGTCGCTCAATCAATACTCTTCCCCTCCTTTAAACCTTCTTCCGAAAGAACAAGATACTCTTTCAGCATCCTTGGAAATTTGCTAGCTTCTACAAACCTCAAACCCATTCTCTCACTCCATTTCCTAATGCCTGCATCACTACTGACAACGCCTGCATCAAGCTCCTTCGCGAGGAGTAGTACATCTAAGTCAGGAGTGCTGTCAAGAATTCCCTGTCGTAATGTGGCACGATATTTATCTCTAAATTTACTCACTAGTTGTCCAATTTCCTTTTGAAGCTCATCTTTATCTTCAATTTTTGAAGCTACTGTCGAACTCTCCCAGATGAATTCTTCAGCAACCCTTCGACCTCTGTTAATTTTTTGCCTCATGGTGAGAACATATTCGTAGAAAATTGCTGCTGGAATTGCGACCTCATACCTGTTGGGAGTTTTCTTCACCAACCATGTATCGAGTTTAACAAATACCTCGTCATTGCAGTCATAACGACGAAGAAAGCTCACAAGCTCCCCGTAAACGGTAGGGTATGGAATATAACAGCTGATATCCAGCTTGAGACGGGCTTGAGCGATAAGATCGAGAATAGCCATGGCTGAATCGCAAAGGGTTTCAAAACCCTCCTGAACCCTCATCCCAGTATCAGTTATGGCTGTTGTGTCGAGAACGAATCTCTGCCTCATCTGAAAACACCACGGAAGCTGAGGATAAAAAATTACCTCTGAATGTGAATTGCAACGTGGTCCTTGTGGTAAGGTTCAAGGTCAATAACAGCAAGAACTCTAAACTTACTCTTAAGTCTCTGCTTAACCCGAGTAAACACCTCTTTGGGTTCGGCGGTGGAGTCAATGCTCCTTGCTTTAACCATTATGAGTCCCTCTCCTCTTTTTTTCAAGAAGAAGTCAGCATTTCTTTCAAAAATCTCCACTTGCTCGGGATGAGCAACATCTTGGTATATCATATCTACTTTGTCCACGATTCCGCTGTATTTCCAAGGTTGCAGAGCGTTAGCGAGAATGGGTATTATGTTCTTTCTCTCCATGGCCAACTCCAAGAATTTTGAGAAAGGTTTTGCTGAATACTCTACAGCAAAAATGACTCCTTTCTCAACAATATCAGCAAAATGACTGACTGTAGTACCGCTTGCAGCACCAAGGTACAGTATTTTCCAGTCTTCTTTTATTTCAGGCACGTACTCCTTGAGGATCAACGCCGCCAGCTTGCTTCTTGAAGCCATCCACTCTCTGAACTCTCCATACTTCTTCTCCCCGTAATGAGGAGCGTATCTGCTTTTAGTTGCAAGAATTTTCCTGCCGTTTCGATCTAGGAGAACTACATTGTGAAGCACTTCTTTGACCTTCATCCTATCCATCCTATCTCCCCAACCTATCTCCTTAGCTGCTCATATCTCTTTCTAACGGCTTCTGCGAGTTCTTCATTCAGTTCACCGCTGAAATAATCCAGCCTAGCAGCAATTGCTAGCTTTGCTGCCATAAAACGGGCCATTTTGCCCCGTTTAGCTTTTGGGAGAGTTCTTACGAAAGGATGTTGAAAAATCACGCCATGTTTTGGAAACTTGGCTGGTTTTCCTTTCTTCATCCTGCTGAGAGCTTTATAAAGGCTTTTCTCCGCACCAAGTAGCTGAATAGCGCTGGCAGGCATTTCCGCAAGCCTTTTTAGACTTCCTGCCTTTTCTAACAGCCTAGCAGCAATTACTGCTCCAACAATCTCAGTGAGGTTCGGAGCTATTTTGCTAACTATTGCTTCGATCTCCTTTTCCACATCTCTTCTGAGCCTCTTAAGCTCAGCTATTCTGTCTCTAAAGCTTTCCGTTACCTCACTGACTTTAACTTCTTCCAGATCTCTGAGCTTCTCCTCCAGCAGGTTTATAGTCTCATTTAGTTCATCCAAAGACTTGAGTAAGAGAACCGCATATCTGTCCTCTCTTTTCAGCTCATGCTCTATTATCTTCTTTACCACATCTATTGCCACTTTCCTCAGAGCTGAGAAATATGCATCGAGAGACCCAAAATGCTTGATTCCAACTTCTGAAGGTGAAAACGGCAGTGGTTCAGCGTTTTCACAGTTCTGGAAAGATTTTTTGAAGTCATCGCTTGGAGTTATTTTGCCATTTTTCACTATGCCAAACCAGAGTCTATATTCGCTCAATGTCGGCCCCCCTGTTCCTTGCGACAGTTTCGAAAACCACAAAGTTCATTTCGGCCTCTTTAAATATAGATTCAAGATCTTTCTTTCTTCCCGAATCAGAGATGCAGTAAACGGTGGGGCCTGTTGAACTCATACCCACAGCAGGAAAAACTTCTCTTGCCTCCCCCATCACATTCCAGATTTTCTCGCCATATTGATCCACTTCGACCTTTTTGAACCCTAGGTGCTGAATCCTCCACAGAGCATCGCCAAAAGTCTGGACATCTTCCTCTACAACTGAGGGGAGCAGTTTCATTAGAATTAGATGAGCGAGTTCTCTGACCTCTTCCAAGGGAATAGGGCAGTTTTCTTGAAAGAGATTGACCTCCTTGTGACCATAAAACCCCTTCTTGCTGGGGACAGCCAGAAAAATCTTCCAGTCAGGAAACTCGAGTCGAGATATCAGGGGAGGCGGTGTCGCTTTGCTGGCAGAAGATGGTAGAAAATCCTTTTTCTCGTTTCTGGAGTGTCCACCATCAACAACAAAACCACCTACCCTAAAGGCTGCCACGCCAATCCCGGACGTCCCCCCTCTACCCACTATGTATGCTAGTTCCTCAACACTTTTATCAATCCTGTAAATCTCCGCATAGGCCTTTGCCACAGCAAGAGAGATTTGCGTCCCACTTCCAAGTCCTATATGTGGTTCATATTCGTGAAGAACTCTGAGTTTTAAACCTCCAGAATTGAAAATAGAAGAAACTTTCTTCGCTACATCTCTATACCGCTCGTTTTTCGATCCTTCGACAATTACACCTTCAGATTCGTCTGCCTCCTCAGCAATTATTTCAATGAATGGTTCTTCAAGTGCTAAACCCACACCTCCGTCCACTCTGCCGAGAGCGCCATTGAGGTCTATAAGACTGATGTGAATTCTGGAAGGTGTTCTAATCTTCACCTTCATCCCTAATCCTCAGTTGAATCCTCTTTAAATAATTCTCTATTCGTGTGTCCACCACATATGCTGTTGGAGCAATGGCAGGGAGATGGTATCCGGTGAATATTCTCATGATCTCTCCGGCCTGAATTGAGCATGTGAGAGCATAACTGATGGGGTCAAGTTTGATCCGGGGATATTCTACATCAAAGAAAGATACGCCATCAGGGAGAAAGGTCGTGATGATGTCCGGAATGAAGGGGACGCCAAGCTCTTCAGCGATTCTGGCAGCCACCTCCATATGTTTGTGAGCTACAACCACATCTATTCCCTTCAACTGCCTTTTGAGCTCTCTGTAATCCCAAGGATAAGGGTAGCTGATAACACACGAATCTGTACTCATAGGGTGAACAACATCATAGTCATTGGCCTCAAGAGGGTGAATTGTTGAATCTATTCTGGCATCATTTGGGGTTATGTAATCGCCAATATACCTTATACAGCCAACCCCACCCCTCCAGAGAAGCTCCATGAGCATTCTGCTTCCTATTATGGCCACACTAAATTTCTTGAGGTATTCTATTTTGTCCTCATCTGCCATTCCATGCCAGAAAATCAGCTTCATGCTCATTTACCCATCACCTTCATGACGTCGTGTTTGGTAATAATTCCCACTATTTTACCGTTTTCCATCACCAGAACAGCCGGATTTGAAAGAAGGATTCTCGATATAGTTTCTAGTTTCTCCTCTGCCTCAACAGTCGGCAAAGGGTCTTCCATAACTTCCCTTACTTTCAAGCTTTCAACCCCCTCAAGTCCTCTGGCAAGGATAATCCTGACGACCGAGCTCTCAGTTATGCTTCCTAGAACCCTGCCTGAATCCATAACAGGTATCTGAGAAATGTTATCTCGTCTCATGATCTCTATTGCTTCTCTGAGATTTGCGTCAGGAGGGACTGAAATGACTGGAGAATTCATTATTGAACGGGCAGTAACATGCTTTCCTTCAAGCTCCTCAAGCACTTCAAAAATTTTCTTGACGAGAGATAGCTTTGGGTCGATGTCTCCACTCTCTATCCTCGCTATTAATGGCTGACTCACTCCAACGAGTTCCGCCAACCTCTTCTGGGTAATACCAAGTTTTTTGCGGCGACGTTTTATCTCATCCACTTCAAAGATCATTTGCTACGCTTTCAACTGTCCAGTATTTAATATTACCGATATGCATACTTTAGACGTTTTATCCACTACATTCTAGAATGATCGGAAACTGGAGTAATGTATAAACAACCGAAATATTTTTATCGTTATGCATAGTCGTACATATCGGTGAGTTGATGAAAAGAGTATTGGTAGCCATACTCTTAATAGTATTCGTAATAAGCATTGCTTGGGTATTGCAGGTCCAGCATCAAAATCAAACTAGAGTGCTAACAATCTCTACAACTACTAGCCTATATGATACTGGTTTGCTTGAAGAGGCAATTGCTCCAGCATTCAAGGAAAAATACGGGATAGAGCTCCACTTCATCCCAAAAGGAACCGGTGCAGCAATTCAAGATGCTAAAAATGGTGCCAGCGATGCAATAATGGTGCACGCCAGAAGCAAGGAAGTAAAGTTCATGGAAGAAGGATATGGAGTGAACAGAAAGATTTTCGCATACAATTTCTTTGTTATAGTGGGTCCACCAGAAGACCCAGCAGAGATAAAGGGTCTCTCACCTGTCGAAGCTCTTAAGAAGATTGCTGAGGCAGGCAGATCAGGGAAGGCGATCTGGGTGTCCAGAGACGATGGATCCGGAACTAACACAAAAGAGAAGGCTTTGTGGAAAATGGCAGGTTTTGACTATGTTGAGGTCAAGGAAGAAAACTGGTTCAGAAGAACCGGAACAGGAATGGGGGCTACGCTCAACTACGCCAACAATGTGGGCGGATACACTCTATCAGATACTGGAACATATCTGAAATTCAGAAAGGACGGTCTGATCAGCTTAGAAGCTCTCGTTGACAAAGGAGAGGAGCTGATAAACATCTATGCCATAATAATCGTCAACCCGGAAAAGTTCCAGAAGGACTTTGAAGGGGCAATACTGCTCGCCAAATGGCTAACAAGCCGAGAAGGTCAGAAGATAATTGGCCAATTTGGAGTCGATCAGTACGACAAACCCCTCTTCTTCCCGATCGTGAGTGTACTGGAAAAGAAGGAAGAACCGATATACGACTGGATCCTCCGCTATGGCTTAATAGAAGATGGTGATAAGCTCACTGAATGTCCCCAGAGGTACAGATATCAGTCATCACTGACCTTTTTCGAGGTTAACCAAACTTGATATTGGACCATGACTTGGGAATACGTACTCAAGGGAATTGAAGGAGCCTTTGAGATGATAGCATCTCTTGACGTAGAGGTTGCAGACATAGCACTGAGAAGCATAAAAGTTTCCGGTATCGCCACGCTAATGGCTGCCATAATCGGAATCCCGACAGGTGTTGCACTGGGAATATCCACATTCAGAGGCAGAAATGTGCTGAGATCGTTTTTCAACGGCATGCTCGGGATTCCCACCGTAGTTATGGGGTTAATTCTTTACCTTATTTTGGCTCCAGCAGGGCCTCTTGGCTCTTTAAAGCTCCTTTATACGGAAATGGGCATAAGTTTTGGACAGATGCTATTGATTTTGCCGATAGTTGTGAGCTTTACAGCAAGTTCAATTGAGAGTGTTGAGAGGGAGATTAGAGAGCTTGCACTTACACTGGGAGCTAGCAGAGCTGAGGCGACGCTGAAGGTTATTAGAGAGGCTTCGGCAGGAGTTTTGCTTGCTGTTATCGCAGCCTTCAACAGAGCCATTGCAGAACTCGGAATAGCCCTCATGGTGGGCGGAAATATTTTTGTCAGAGGGGGAGCCCTGAACACCAGAGTACTAACAACATCGATTCAGATGTATGTGGCCAGAGGAGATATAGACATAGCCATAGCTCTTGGAATGATCCTGCTTGGGATAGTCTTTGTCATTACGACCGTATCTAACTTCCTGCAGAGCCGATGGGTGTTGAAATGATTAGGCTAGTAGGAATAACAAAGAGGTATGGAGAAACTGAGGCGCTGAGGGACGTGAGCCTCGAGATAAAGAAGGGTGATGTGTTTGCCATCATCGGGAGCAGTGGAGCCGGTAAAACTACTTTGCTCAGGATAATTTCCATGTTGGAAACCGATTACTCCGGTGAGTATTACCTCAATGACATCGACGTCAGGAAGAATCAGGAGGATTTGAGGAAACGTATCACCATGGTGTTCCAGAAACCTGTGATGTTCAATACCTCAGTCTTTGATAATGTGGCATATGGCCTCAGAATCCGGGGGTTGAGTAGCCGGGAAGTCGAAAGCAGAGTAAATAGCGTTCTCGAGCTTGTCGGCCTTTATGAGCTGAGAAAAAAGAATGCGAAAAAACTCAGCGGAGGAGAACAGCAGAGAGTAGCTCTAGCTAGAGCTCTCGTTCTTGAAACAGAAGTTCTTGTGTTGGATGAACCAACAGCAAATCTTGATGCTGGGAACGTTCAGATGATTGAGGCAATCATCAAGGAAATTACGGATGATGGTGTTACCGTTGTTATGGCCACCCATAACCTCTTTCAAGCTAAAAGACTTGCAAATATGGTTGCATATTTGAATTCTGGTGAGCTGGTAGAAGTTGGCAGCGTAAAACAGATTTTTGAAAGTCCAGAGAAAGAGATGACAAAAAGATTCATAATGGGTGAAACTTACTTTTAGATATTGCATGAAGGTTGCATGGCGAGTCTGGCTTGAGAAAGATGGGGAACATTTACTTGGAAAAGGCGGAGCAGAGATACTCTCAGCCATAAAGGAATACGGTTCCATCTCCAAAGCCGCTGAAAAGCTTGGTATGTCTTACCGTTATGTCTGGAACTATCTGAAGAGAATGGAGGAAGTCCTTGGAACGAAAGTTGTTGATGCAAGAAGGGGAGGAGCAAAAGGGGGCAGAGCAGAGCTAACAGAATTTGGTGAAAGAGTTCTCAGGCAGTATAGAAGGATCGAGAAATATATTGAAGATGTCGGCAGAGATTATGACAGCTTCTGGGAGGCGATAGGATTGAAAATATCTGCGAGGAATAAGATAGAAGGTGTTGTGAGGAAAATAGAGGTTGACGGAATTGCTGCAAAGGTTGAAATAGAGGTTTCACAGCCCTGTGTGATTAAGGCTGTTATTACGAAAGAGGCCGCCGAGGAGCTTGAACTGAGGGAGGGCGAGAAAGTCTATGCCGTAATCAAAGCGACTGAAGTGATGGTGGCTAGAGAGTAATCAAACAAAATCCTTTCGGGTATCCATGTCATCTCTATAAATTGCCATTAGTATTGCATAAAGGTTTTCGGAGATCATCCTTAACTTCCTCAATTCCTGATAAAAGAGGGTAAATGAGGCGTAGGGGTGTCCGCATGGATAATCATAGTTGAGAATTGGGCAACCTTGGCAGCCCTTATCCATGTACTTCAAGCAGAAGGAGGTCATCTGAACTGCTGTTTCCTCCACAGCTCTGAGGGCATCTAGAATTGATTCCCATTTTCTTAGAGCAACTTCTGAATTGCTATCGCCCTTATCAAGGTCTCTTTTAGCATCTTCAATAGTATATATCTCAATTCTTCGCATATTCTACAACTGTCTTGGAAGGTTATGAATGTTTTCCATCTGCGAAAGAGTTTTCTATGTTTACTACTCAAACATATAATGAGGATGCTCAATAAGAGGTTTGAACAATGTATAAGGAATTGGGTGGTGTGGCTGATGGAAAGAATTTCAATCGGGATACCTGGGCTGGATAACATGCTTAACGGAGGCCTAATAAAGGGGAAATCTTATTTAGTTAAGGGTGGCCCAGGAAGTGGAAAAACAACTCTTGCATCTCAATTTGCGTATCAGGGTGTTGTTTCTGGTGAGAATGTCCTTTATATAACTCTTGAAGAGAGTGCTGATGAAATAGCTGAAGAAATGGAAGTTTTTGGATTCGATTTATCTCCTGTGACTTTCGTTGATGCATCCCCCGCAGGCAGCCTAACGATCTTCAGCGAGATGTTTTTCTCTGAGTATACACTTGATGTATCTAATCTCAAATCGATCATTGAAGATGTATTGAAACAAAACAATCCATCAAGAATTGTTATCGACCCAATTACAATGCTGGAAGTGGGCAGCAAGTCTGAAACTGACTACAGGCGGGATTTACTGATACTGATAAAACTGCTTAAAAACACTGGAGCCACCACCATAATCACCTCCGAAAGAACAGGAGAGACCATCGAGGACTTTCTTGTGAGTGGCGTGATTGAACTGCTAACCTCAACAGACTCGGGTAGAATCATAAGAGGAGTTATGATACGGAAATTCAGAGGTTCTGATTTTGATGAGGTGATTCGGCCATATAGAATTACTGAGAAGGGGATAGAGGTTTTGCATGAAACTGCTCTTTTCAAGTGATGGGGTATGCGCTTTGCGATAGCAAAGCTGGATGAGTTGATAGGAGAGATTGAACCAGGAAGGGTGGTATTACTGGAGACAGTAGGTGAATTGGGTAGAGAGTTCGTTTTCAAATTTCTTCAGACTGCTGAGAAGAGTGGAGAGGAAGTCTTTATCTTCGTACCTGGGAGAATGGTCCATGACGTTAGGAAATGGCTGAAAAATGCCTTTGTAATCTATCCAGAGCAAGGTATCAACCTTCACGAACTTTTCTCAATTTCTCTTGCACTTCGTAATGCTCGACAGAAGATTGGTGGATTCCTCCTTTTGGACACCCTCATAATTCTACATTCTCCCGAAAAAGTTTTCCAGCTCTTCAGGGAGATCACAGATGTTGTGAGAAAAAAGGAGCAGATTCTTATCGTCACATTTGATAAAAATCTGGTTGATGAAAAAATACTTGCGATGTTCGAAGAGGAATCTGATTACGTAATTGAGCTGAGGGAAATTGCAGAAGGATTCAGACTAAAGAAGGGTATCAGAGTAAAGAAGAGCCCTTTCAGACCACCTAGTGATTTTTATGAGTTAGTCATTGAAGGAGAAAGAATAGATGTGGGCGACAGATACGTTTAGTCTCTAATCTTTTTGTTTCACCCTTAGTTTGTAACTTTAAATCATAATGAACGTTAAATTATTTATTTCCCCACAATTACCTGATTTCATTATTGTTATTATAATACCAAAAGGCTTAAATAGGATTACATGATTATAATGATTACGTAGGGAGGTGGTTTGATGTGGAAAGATGAGAAAGGTGTCTCGCCAGTAATTGGTGTAATACTGATGGTGGCAATAACAGTTATACTGGCGGCAGTGATTGCGAGTTTCGTCTTCGGACTGGGAAGCAAGGCTCCAAAAACTGCTCCACAAGCACAACTTGCAATTAGTGATGCACAAGCAAGTTTATCAAGTTCTTCGACAGATGATATCATGACTATAGCACACAATGGTGGTGAAGCAATATCAGCCGGAAATATGAAAATAATAGTATACTATCAAAACGACACAGTACTTGATACATTAACCTTTGACACAACGACCACAAAATACAACGGAACTGGTAAGCTTACATCAGATACGACACTGAGTGATAGTAGATTCGATCCCGGAGATGTCATTGTTATTAAAGAGTTCACCGGATTCAATGTTAGTTCTGGATCTATATTGAAAGTCAAAGTGCTCGATACAGTAAGCAATCAGCCTATTACCTCAGCACAGGTGCAAGTGTGGTAACAAGTTTTTTAGAACTTAATTATTTAATTATTTTTTGAAGATTTGCAAAAGATTAATTGTAGAATTCATTTCACAATAACAAACAAAATCTCTCATAAGCTGTTGGTTTAGTTATTATGCCTTATCTAACCTTCTTATTACCGTATAAGAACAAAAGTTACTCGATCTGCCAAAAAAGGAACTGCCAAGATTGCGATTTGCATCAAACAAAAACCTAAAATACATTGAGTGCACTCAGTTTAATATGGTCAAAACTATAACCATAGCGGACGATGTTTACATGGAACTCCTGAGAATAAAGGGAAATAAGAGTTTCTCAGAGGTACTCAGAGAATTGCTGAAAACAAAAAAGGGTAACTCAGATACATTACTCAAAATGTTTGGCGTGCTCAGTGAGGACGAGTACAATGAAGCCAAGAAAAAAATCGAAGCTATCAAAGGTGAGTTCGAGAAATGGCAGTCCTTGATACGAACGTGATTATCGAGGTAGCACGAGGAAACAAAGAATTACTTGACAAGGTTCTTTCTATTGACAGCTACTTCCTTATTACTTCAATAACGAGATTTGAAATAATGGTGGGAACTCCAAAACTAGTTGAACTCAATTTGATTGGATCTCTGGACTGCTTACCCTTCGACGAAAAATCTGCGGACATATCTGCAAATATTTACAAGGAACTAAAAAAATCTGGTAGAGAAATGAGCTTGAGAGACCTCTTCATAGGCACTATTTGCATAACGAATAGACACGGCCTTATAACCCTTGATTCAGATTTCAAGATCCTTGAAGACTTCGGACTTGAGTTAACTCTGATTGATTGAAGTTTTTAAGGTACGACTTCAATTCTGGGCCAATAAAGCCTCTTAACCTCTTTAAACTTCCTTTTATTTACCAAGTGAATATTCACTCTGTTATCGTCACTCAAGCGTTTCACTATATTGCAATACCACTCAAAGCTGAACTTTTCAGGGATTTTCTGAGAGATGATTAGTATATCCAGATCAGAAGACAATTTGTGTCTTCCTTCAGCAAAACTCCCAACTATAAATACCTGACAGTCGTCAAAGATCTTTTTAGCTCTCCTCTCTACTTGTCTAGCTGTAATCATCGCATTATCAAAAAATTTTCTGTTCTTTTCCAGCAATCTGAAGTATTCCATCAGAAACTCCGTCATAAAGCCAAAACCTCAACAAATCTTTTAGCCAACTCTAAACTTTTCTTTGCCACATTTTCACTGTAGTCAACATCAAAATATCTTGATGCAACGTAAGACAACTCCACCTCTCTTAACAGGTCTAAATTCTCTTTATAATATTTCAAAAGCCTGCCGTCTTTTGTTAACTCGAAAAGCACCTTCAAACTGTGGGTTTTTGGAAAATCGCCATATTTGTTGTAGAGATAGTACTTCAGGGCAAGCTGAAAGAACTGCTCAACGAAGAACATGGTGAAGTTATAATCCCCCTCCTCCAAACTTTCTTCAGCTTTTTTAAGAAACTTCAGAGCATTTTTCCTGAGAAATTCCATGAGTTTTTTAAGTCTTACTGGATATATAGCTTTAGCTGTGTTTGCTGTTTTTCTGACCTATATTTTAAACTTGAGACTAAAACCTCACAAACCTACTAGATTTCCAGAGACTCATACTATTTAATTCATTAGTCTGTACGCCTCATAGTCTCTACAGCAAAAACTTAATTTCCCTCCGCAAAACCATCTCCCGTGAAAATCGTAACCTACTCTCGAAATGTCTTCATCCCCCTCACAAATGCCTGCAGAAACCGCTGCCACTACTGCGGGTTCAGAAGTAACAACCCAAATTTGATGACTCCGGATAAAGTCGCCTCTTTTCTCAAAAGAGCTCAAAATGCGAGTGAAGCACTCTTTACCTTCGGTGAAAGACCAGAGGTTGATGAGAGAATAGCGTTAAAGCTGAAAAGCCTCGGATACAAAGATTTCATACTCTACGTTGCCGACATGAATAAACTGGCAATCTCCCATGGTCTTCTACCCCACACAAATGCTGGAGTGCTCAGCAAATCTGAACTCAAGATTTTAAAGCCTCTTAACGCCAGTATGGGCTTGATGCTAGAGCAGGCTGTGGAACTGCCATGTCACGACGAGAGTCCGGGTAAAAAGCCCGAAGAGAGGATTAGAACCATAAAAGATGCAGGAAAACTCCAGATCCCCTTCACCACCGGTTTGCTCATCGGCATAGGTGAAACTCATTACGACCGTCTTTACTCCCTTGAGGTAATTGCAGACATTCATGATGCTTATGGGCACATCCAAGAGGTCATAGTTCAGAACTTCAGCCCTAAAAAAGGCACCCCCATGGAAAACACACCTCCACCAAGCCTTGAAGAGATGATAGAAACGGTCAAAGCAGCCCGGGAAATTCTGCCTAAGGATGTTGTTGTTCAGATACCTGCAAACCTTGTAGACATCCTCCCTCTTCTTGATGCTGGAGCCCGCGATATTGGCGGGATAAGCAGCGTTACACCAGACTACATAAACCCCGAAGCTCCGTGGCCATCCCTGAAAAAAATCGAAAGTAGTTTAAAGGGGAAGTATGTCCTGAGGGAAAGATTGCCTGTGCATCCGAAATACGTGAGGCTTGGGTGTTATGGTCAGGAAGTTGCCAAACTTGTTGAAAAAATGAGTGATGAAGAGGGATACAGATGCTTGTAGCAGAGCTGTTGAACGATCCTTTTGAAACCTTCCGTTATGCAGATGAATTGAGGAAAAAAGTAGCGGGAGAAGTTGTCACATACGTCGTCAACAGGAATATCAATTTCTCTGATGTCTGCATCAACCGCTGCCGCTTCTGCTCCTTCAGAAGCAGGAGGAACTTCACTTTAAGCCTTGATGAAATAAAAAGGAAAGTTGAGGAAGCAGTAAATTATGGATGTACTGAAGTCTGTATTCAGGGAGGACTCATCCCAAAAGCAGACGTTAGTTTCTACATTTCCATACTCGAGGCTGTGAGGGAAGTTTCAGACGACATACACATCCACGCTTTTTCACCAATGGAAGTATTCCATGCAGCCAGAAATTCAGGGATGAGTGTAGAGAAGGTTCTTGAAAGATTAAAGGATGCGGGTCTGGATTCAATGCCCGGAACTGCAGCAGAAATTCTGGTTGATTCCATCAGAAAAATCATCTGTCCTGAGAAGCTGACAACCCAGCAGTGGGTTGAAGTCATAACTGCAGCCCATGAGATAGGCATTCCAACCACTGCTACAATGATGTATGGCCACATTGAGAGCTGGGAAGATAGAATCAGACACCTAAGCCTCATAAAGGAGATCCAGCAGGAAACCAGCGGTTTTACTGAATTTATTCCCCTTCCCTTCCTCAGGAAAAACAACGAGCTCGGCAAAATTGCAAAGGGCTCTTCTGGATTCGAAGACCTACTGGTAATTGCCCTTGCAAGAATAATCCTGTATCCTGAGATTAGAAACATCCAGGCTTCATGGGTCAAGCTCGGAGCAAAACTGGCCCAGACTGCTCTTTACACTGGGGCAAATGACCTCGGCGGCACGCTCATGGAAGAGAACATATCTAAGGCTGCAGGAGCTACGAGTGGCGAATTTATGCCAGTTGAGGAGCTTAGAGAGCTGATAGAAGTGGCAGGGAGGGTCCCTAGGCAGAGGGATACCCTTTATAAGATAATAGAAGGATATTAAGCAGACATGGCAAACAGACTGAAGGATTCGAGGAGCCAATATCTCAGGGACAGCTCATCCCAGCCGGTTAACTGGTATCCCTACTGTGAAGAGGCTTTTGAGAGGGCTGAACGAGAAGACAAGCCCGTGCTAATAGATATTGGCGCACTGTGGTGCCACTGGTGCCATGTCATGGACTCTGAGATCTACAGCGATGAAGAAGTTGCAGCTTTTCTGAATGAGAACTTCATCTGCATAAAAGTAGACAGAGACGAGATGCCCCACATTGACAAGATATATCAAGAAGCTGTTTCCGCTCTGACTGGTATTTCGGGCTGGCCTTTAACAGTAATAACAACCCCTTCTGGCAAGGTCTTTTTCGGAGGCAGTTACTTTCCAAAAGCCAAATTCTTGGAGATTCTGAGGACTGTTCTTCATTCGTACAGGCATGAGAGGGATAAGGTGGAGATGCTGGCAGAAGAAGTGGCGAAGGAGATAAAGAGGAGGGTTAATCTGGCATCTCCAGCAGAGACTGAAGAAAGGATAATTATTGAGGGGATTAGAAGGATAGAGGCTGTCAGCGATGAAGTTTATGGCGGCTATGGTTACGCTCAGAAGTTCCCTTTCCCTGTTGCCAACTTGTTGTTGTTGGTTGAAAAAAGATATGTTGTTGCGGAGCACAGCCTGACAGAGATGGCCTCAGGTGGCTTACGGGACCACGTTTTTGGCGGCTTTTTCAGGTACTGCGTTGACCGCTACTGGGAAATCCCTCATTTCGAAAAATTGCTGATTGATAACGCTTTCCTCCTCATGGATTATCTCCTTGCTTACCGAAAGCTCGGGATTAGTCTCTACCTCAGAACAGCTAGTGGGATTACTGAGTTCATTAATGATTTTCTGACGTCAAATAAAGGGTTCTATTCCTCTATCTCTGCAGATTTTGACAATGAAGAAGGTGGATTTTACCTCTGGAGTTATTCGGAGCTTGAAGAGCTGTTAGACAAGGATGAGTTCAACCTCATCAAAATCTTTTATGGAGTAACAGAAAAGGGAAATCTTAACGGTAAAAACCATTTACGGCTGGTTTCACGTGCTGAGACCGTTGCAGACGAGCTGAACTTTGACATCAGCCAAGTTGAGGAGATAGAACAAAAAGCTCTGGAAAAAATGCGGAAGGAAAGGCTGAAATTCAAAGAAAGATTGGAGATTGACAGAAGCGTGTACACTGGTTATTCTGCCTCTGCTGTAACTTCCCTTCTTTATTCTGAAGCTATTACTGGACATTCAGATGTTCCGAACATCACGACAATATTGAAGAACCTCCTCAAAAGATTCCATGATGTCCTGTACCGGGAAGAAGAGGTAGAAGGAACCCTAGAAGACTATGCATACCTGATAAATGCAATAATAACGTCCCATTACGTGAGAGATCAGGATATTGATCCAGCAGTGGAACTTTTTGAATCTGCTATTAAGGAATTTGGAGAAGAATTCGTGGATAAGGGTGGAGTTTCTCAGCCCTTCGACACACCAAACTTCGCTGCCATACCAATGATGTGCCTCAATGCCGCCCACCTTGGCCACTTAACCGGAGAGGAAGAATTCAGAGATATTGCAGCCAGAAACCTAAAGAAGTTCGCTGGCCTAGAGCATAACCTTTACTCTGCCGGCTACCTGCTGGCTTTGAGGACCTATCTGAATCCTGTGGTGATTGAAAGCGATAAAAACAGCAGACCCATCAAGTTCATATCTCCCGAAGTTATCTTCACCGAGGGTAATGATATCGTTTGTACCAGCAGAACATGCTTCCCTCTCAGCCGGACCAAGGAGGTAGTGGATGGCTGAGGCAAAGGCCTTTGGTGCTGGAACTGTCGTAAATGCTCTCGCAACAGGGAAAGGAGTAGCTTTTGCTATCTCTCTCATTACCAAAGTAAAGGTGGAACTAAGTGGGAGGAGTGTAACGTTCATTCTGAACGGTGAGGAAAGTAAAAGCGAAGTGGCAGAGAGAGTTCTCAGAAGCTTTGGAAGTGGAGGGGTTGTTGAGGTTGAAAGCGAAATCCCACAGGGATCCGGACTTGGCAGCAGTAGCGCGTTCATGAACGCTCTCATCACAGCTTGCTTAAAGGAAAGAAGAGAAAGATTGGACGCGAGAAGGATTCTTACTGCTAATTCTCGCCTCAGCCTAGAGATGGGAATAAGCTATACTGGAGCCTTTGATGATGCCTCCGCCTCCCTCTTGGGCGGCCTCGTTGTAACAGACAATTTCGCCATGAAAATTCTGAAGTGGGAAGAACTCAACACCAGTTGCCTCCTCCTCTTTCCTGAATGGGAGAGAGGTAATGTAAACCTGAAAGAGATTCAAAGAGACCCTAAACCTGTCGAAATAGCCCTTAAAGAGGTGCTAAGGGGCAACATAAGGCAAGCGATGCTTCACAACTCGATGTATTACTGCAGGGTTCTGAGTTACACTTTCCAGCCCATAGAAGTCGCGACAAAATATGATGTTTCAGCTGGCCTCTCAGGAAATGGCCCGACTTTTCTGGCTTTAGGAGATAAGAAGGAGCTGAAACAGCTCTCATCAGAATGGCAGGAATTTGGAAAAGTGAAAATGGTAGAAGTTGTAAACGAAAAGGCTGAAGATGTTGAAATTCCCGAATCTCTATTCACTAATTTCTCCCATTTCACTCCCAGAACTTCCTCGTCCGGATAAACCTCTTTTCAGCCTCCATCAGCTCCATGAAGAAAGAATCCTCTTCAGGATAGTATCTGCCCAAGATTCTGCTAGCGTTCTCAACCCCCACACCATATGTGTTCATGGCATAAACAGCCTTCATACCATATGCCATAACCAAATTGGCTATCCTGAAAAGCTCATTCTTAGAAACTTCTTCCATGCCCCTTCTAGCATTCACGCAAGCAATCAGCCTTGAACCGCATCTCGGGCATGACAGCTCTACATCCTTCACTCTGCACCTTATGCTGTAACCACAGCCCAAGCATTTTATGATGCAAAACTCCTCCTCTAGCCTCTTTCTGAATATCCTGAGAATGGCTTTTGTAGGTCTGGTAGGCATCAGCAAGTCAAAAACATGGTCCCGGGACGCAAGAGATATGGGGCTCAGCTCGTCGTAAATTATCACCCTTATGCTGGCAGCAGCAATGGAATCGAAAATCAGTTTCGCCTTCTCCACATCTAGCTTCTCCACGAAAAGCTCTCTCAGAGCTTCTCTGTACACAGGCGTGCCTATAAATCTTGCAACAAGTTTTTTCAGGTTAATTCTGCTGAGTTCCATATCTTTACTGAGATATCCAAATTTTCTGGCTGCGTTGATGACTTTCCACTGCAGGAGTCTGGTTTCGGCAAGCCCTCTTTCTGCCAAGCTCTCCACGGCATCACTCCTGATCTCCCTCAGCACCTCCACTACTTCCTGACTGTTGACAGGACTGAGCTTGATTCTGTAGGGGTCAACTTCAATAGCAACATTCTGCCCCTTTCTGGCTGAAAGCAGAAGGGCAACAATTCTGCCTATAGTCTCATTGACTTTGTGCCCGAAGCAGGCGTTTATGACGGCTGTGTCCCTCCCTTCTACAGTTATCGTGTCATGTGAGGGGATCTCGAATCCCTTTTGAAGTTGCTCGTGGATAATATCCACAACTTCCTCACACGCTTTCCTGTTGGTGGAGAATTCCTGCATCAACCAGTCCACCGTCTTTTCTCTTCCTTCAGAAACCAGCAAATCTGCAATCCTCTTCCTCAGCCTACCAACATCCTGAGCCACCTCAAAGGGAACGGGAATTTCCTCACCAACCCAACTTGGAATCTCGCCCTCTCTTGTGACTGGTTCCACCTTTACCACGTCATCCACACCAACAACCTTCCACAGTTCCCCCCGCATGGCAAAGACTTCACCGCTGAAAGTAGTCAGAAAAGTTTCATCCAGCACGCCGATTCGTTTACCTGTCGTCATATCTACAACAGGATAGTGTTTCTCATCAGGAATCATGGAGATATTGTCGTAGAAATACCTCCTGCTTTTTCGCAGAGCTGCAATTCTCTCTCCATCAAAGTATACTATATTCGCATCGTTGAGAAACTGACAGATCTCCAGAAATTCTTCAAAGCTCAGTTTGCGGAAGGGATAGGCACTTCTCAAAATAGCATACATTTCTTCCGCACTAATGCTACCATACTCAAGAGCTATTGCGGAGATCTGATTGGCCAAGGTGTCGAGACTGAGTTCGTGGAACTTTACATCTTCAATCTCATTGCAAAGGGCCTTCTTTGCAATGACCCACGACTCCATGATGTCGTCGAAGCTTGAGGCAATGATATATCCCTTTGAAACCTCTCCTTCTCTGTGCCCGCTCCTCCCAACTCTTTGAACGAGCCTAGCGACTTCTCTGGGGCTGTTATACTGTATAACCACATCTACATGCCCTATGTCTATTCCAAGCTCCATTGATGATGTACATATCAATGCTTTTAGATTACCAGCCGCAAATCTGGTCTCACTGTCTATTCTCACCTCTTTTGAGAGAGAGCCATGGTGAACCTCTACATCAACCAGCTTTTTAAGCTTCAGACCGAGAGCCTCAGCAGTCTGGCGAGTGTTCACGAATATCAGAGCACTTTTGTGGGATTTTACCACATCCCCGATGAATCTGAGCTCTGCAGCCACATCAACATCCACGAACAGCTCTTCAGAAATTTTCTCATCCTCTTCTGTTTCTGCGGGTTTCACGACAGTAAAATCATACTCTTTGGCCGTATCGTGAACAATTACTTCCATTTCCCCTCCAAAGAATCTAGCAACCCTTTCAGGACTCTTTACTGTAGCGGAGAGGCAGACTGTCTGGAATCTGGTGAGCTTCCTCAGCCTCTCAAGAGCTACGCTGAGCTGGACACCTCTTTTGCTGTCCGCAAGCTCATGCACCTCATCCAGCACCACAAACCTCACGTTTTTTAGAGCGCTCCTCAGTCTCTTTCCAAGGAAGAGTATCTGGAAGGTTTCAGGCGTTGTTATGACAATGTGAGGTGGTTTTAGAGATTGTCTTCTCCTTTCCGAGCTGCCAGTGTCACCATGTCTTACAGCAACGCTCAAGTGGAGTTCCTTGGCTAGCGTCTCAATTCTTCTAAGCATATCTCTGTTTAAAGCCCTGAGGGGAGTCACATAAAGAAGAGCTATGCCAGGGAGGTTTTCAGTCATTATTTTCTCAACGAGCGGGATCAAGGCTGCTTCAGTCTTCCCGGTTCCTGTAGGGGCTACAATGATGGCATCCCTTCCAGACGATATTACTGGGTAAGCCTTGAGTTGAAGCTCATTCAGCCTCTCAATTCCAACCTTTTTAAGGGCATGCTGAACTACCTGAATCATGGGAAACCAGAGTTTTTACGTTGTGATATTTAAAGTTATAATCGGTGTGTGGGTGTGCCAACATCTCAAAAATCCTTTTGAATAATGTTCTTTTACTCTTTTTATCCAACCGCCCGCCCCTCATCCATCTTAGAGTTCAAAGTGATGGTGCAAATTCAACTAAGTCGCAACTAAAACCTCCCATATACTTCTTTTCCACATTTGCACCGATTCCCTTCCATGTACACTTTCACAACCCCTCTCCTCTCGATGAGTAACCTTCCGCATTCCGGACAATAGGTGTTCTCATGTCCTCCAACGTTCCCAACATAGACGAATTCCAGCATCTCCTTCGCCTTTTCTCTAGCCTTGTATAGAAATTCAACGCTTGTTGGTGGATGAACATAGCGGTAAGCTGGGAAGTAGCGGTTTATGTGTAGTGGCACGTAACTTTGAGCGTATCTCTCCATGCCTCTCAAAATCCCCTCAAATTTCTCCATGCTGTCATTCAAACCGCTTACAACGAGATGAATTACCTCAACATGAATGCCTAAATCAAGGCAGAGCTTTACGTTCCTCCAGACCCCTTTAAGGTTCTCTCTTCTGCTTATAAGTTTGTAAATCTCCTCATCACCCTTCACATCTATATTGATGGCATCAAGCACCCCTGACAGTTCTTTCAGGGCAGCAGGTGTCATATAGCCGTTGCTGACCATGGAAGTGTGCAACCCTTTTTTCTTGGCAAGACTGAAAACATCCAAGAGGTATTCGAAAAGAATGGTGGGTTCGTTGAAACTTGCACAAAGTCCATGGCTTTTCTTTGCCACCGCCATCGCCACTAGCTCTTCAGGCCCCACATACTGGCCTCTAAATTCTCTCTCCTTTGACAGATGCCAGTTCTGGCACCATGGGCAGTCAAGGTTGCATGAGAAGGTGGAAAATGTGAGAGCGTAGCTTCCAGGATAAAAATGATAGAAAGGTTTTATCTCCATGGGTCTGTTTTCAATAGCCGAAATTACACCATAGTTTTTCGTTACAAGTTCTCTGCCATCGAAGTACCTTGCTCCACAGAAACCCGCTTCTCCAGCTTCAATCTGGCAGAGGTTGTAGCAGAGGTGACACACAGCCTTACTATTTTTAATCCTCCAGAGCTTGGCCCTAACCCTCATACCCTTACCTGCTCAACTCTTCCCAGATAGGTTCCATCTAGAAGGACTATTTCTGCTCTGGAGTAGTCCCAGAGTTTGAAAAGAGTCCCTGCTGGACGCTCAATATTTACCGCTGTGGAGCTGCACAGCTCATTGAAAGCGGGCATGACGATTACTTCTTTATTCTCTCCATCTATCTCCACAAAACCCTCAAGCCAGACCCTCTCTTTGAAGCCCGATACCTCATCCGCTATAAAGACTGCAGGATGAGCATGGGCAATAATAAAACGTTTTGCCTCAAGAACTTCATTGGGTATGAAGTGTCCATGGAAAAAGGCCGTATCACCTTCGATGAAATACCTTTCAGCTTCAAGCCCTCCATCGTGATTTCCCCTGATGAACAAAACCTCCTCCACCCCTTCAGACTCAACTTTTATTACGAGCTCCTGACAGGCTTTCAGCTCCACAAAACGCTTTCCCACGTCATGTTTCGCATCCCCAACAACCACCAGCCTCTCCGCTCCAGTGGATTTGACAAGACTGACGACATCATCCACAACCTTATCTGGAAAAGAGACTATCCCTATGTGAAGATCAGCAACAATTAGAGTCTTTCTTCTTCCATTATCCAGTAGAGCGGGATGATTAAGGATTCTTCGAATTTTCATATTCCATATTCCTCATAATTCATGGATAAAAAGTTTAAGCATGGTCAGAGATTGTTGGAGCTTCATCAGACTTCCTGATTCTTTTGAGATACGGAGAAATATCTATGCCATGTTTCTTGGCTAGAATCAGAGCAACCACTTCAATCTCCAACATGTAGTTGAACTTTTCCTGAAGCTGATTGATTTCTGCTATAACCTCTGGCACCGTTTTCCCGATTTTAAAGCTTATATCTGCAACAACTTCATCGAAAACACTGCTCGAAAGAACTTTTCGAATGTCTGGTTTGAAATTGGGCGGGATGCTTATTTCGTTAAGGTCAAAGGCTGGCAGAACATCGCCATTTTCCTTCACAATAATCCCCATGTCCAAAGCCCGCTCCACAACTTTCTTGCTTATTTCGTGAGAGAACCATTTGAGATCTAGGCTGAGAGTGTAGACTAGCTCACTCATTGTCATCTTCCGCTTTCCCTTGCTCTTGAAGGCTGAAGCGATGGTTAGCCTGAGCATGGTGAAAGGTGAAATGGAGGGCGGAATTTAAAAAATTATTGCGGAGCATGGAATATGGAATGTGAAAAAGGAATGGAAAAAGACTGGACTATGAAAAATCCAGCATCACTCTGCCTTCTCCCTTTACAACCAAGCATATATTCTTTTTCAGATACATATTCTCAGAGAAATCACCATTCCAATATCGAAGAACTGTTTTGCTATCGCATTCATACAGCCATACTGAATCAAAGCCTTCTGCCTGAATCATTGCCTGAGTAACAACCCTGTCTTCAACGTGATCACCTATAATCCTGAGAGTTGAGTTACTCTTATTAGGGGAAGGTTTTAGAAGGATTAAAAACACTTTCAATTTATGGAAAAAGTAGAATATGCCCCTATTGACAGGGTGGTAGTTCTCGCCATTTTGTTACCCATCATATTTCTTATCGCTGTTAAAGTGTCTGTTGAGCTCTATACAGAGTATCTCTGGTTTGAATCCCTTAATATGGCATCTCTCTTTGTATCTATGCTCCTTTACAGGTTTGAATACTTTCTTTTATTCTTTGCAGTATCCTTTATGGTTCTCTCCATCAACAACCTCATGTTGAGGAAGGCGAGTTATGAATTTCTAGGAGAATCCATCAAAATTCCAGTATGGGTTGACATCTTTCTCTCCATGTTTCTGGCCTACACATTCTCATTGAACTGGGTGGAATTCGTTTACTTTCTAAAATCAGAGAACTTTAATATAAGTGATCCAATTTTTGGACTTGACGCATCTTTTTACGCCTTTAAGCTCCCCTTCTATGCCAAACTCATCTCCCTTCTTTCGGTAGTGCTAATGCTGTCGATTATTCTAAGCGTTGCTTATTATGGCTACCTGTTCCGATGGGTGAGGAGTTTGGAGGAGTTAGGAGAGATTTTCCCACAGATAGGCTTTGCCCATATTGCATTTTTGGCATCGTTTTTCCTAGTAATCCTTGCATCATTTTTTTACCTGAGTAGGTTCGAAATACTTACCTCCCAGCATGGAATTGTAGCCGGAGCCCTCTATGTTGACGTCAGAATCAAAATTCCACTGCTTTTGGCTCTGGCAGCCCTAAGTATTCTGTCTATCCCTATAACGATTTATTTAGCAGCGAAGAGGGAAATAAAATTCATAGCCATTCCCGCTGTAATCTTGCTGATAGCTGGATTTACTCTGTATGTCCCACCTGCTCTTGTTCAGAAGTTCAGTGTAGAGCCAAATGAGCTGGTTATGGAAGAGGAATACATAGGATATGGCATCAATTTTACAAGAGCTGCCTATGGTATAGATGTCATAGAACGGAAGAGCTATTCTGCTACCGGTAATCTGAGCATAGAGGAAATAGGAAAGAATGAAGAAACTATCAAGAACATCAGACTCTGGGATCATCGCCCCATCGCCAGTGTTTTCAGGCAGGTACAGCAAATAAGGACATACTACACCATTAGGGACGTTGATGTTGACAGGTATTACATTGACCACAAATATGTCCAAGTTATGATATCCGCAAGGGAGTTGTCTACGGACCTCCTCTCAGCTAAAGCCAAAACTTGGCTTAACACTCACTTGATCTACACCCACGGCTACGGTGTTGTAGCTGCCCCGGTCAACAGTGTTTCGAAGGAGGGGTTGCCTGAACTAATAATCAGAGACATTCCTCCGATGGGGAAGATCAACGTTACAAGGCCAGAGATATACTACGGGGAACTAACAAACGATTTCATTGTTGTGAAAACTCTCCAGAAAGAGTTCGATTACCCGAAAGGTGATATTAATGTTTTTACAACCTACTCAGGAATAGGAGGCGTCCCTGTGGATTCCCCCCTCAAGAAGATTCTTTTTGCAACCCGTTTCGGCGACATTAATCTGATTCTGTCCAAGTACATAACTGAAGAGAGTAAGATAATGTTCCACAGAAACATCATGGATAGAGTGAAGACCCTCGCACCGTATTTACAATATGACGATGATCCTTACATTACAGTGATAAACGGGAAGCTTTACTGGGTTATAGATGCATATACTAGTCTGAACGGATTTCCATATTCTCAGAAAATATACTGGAAAGGAGCAAGCATAAACTATATTCGAAATCCAGTTAAGATATTCGTAGATGCATACAACGGAAGCGTTAGCTATTATATCGTGGCATATGAGCCTGTAATACAGGTTTTAAGCAAAGCCTTCCCTCAGCTCTATTCTGACAGCATGCCTGAGGAGTTCAGAGAACATATAAGGTATCCGAAAGACCTTTTCAGAATCCAGTCTGAGATCCTCTCCCTTTACCATATGGAAGAGCCCAGGACATTTTACAACAGAGAAGATGTCTGGGAAATCCCGCAAGAGCTTTTTGAAGAAAAGAGGATAGACATGGAGCCGTACTATGTTATATTAAAGCTCCCTGACTCAGATAAACCTGAATTTCTCCTTATGTTGCCTTTTGTACCTAAAGGCAGGGACAACGTAATAGCTTGGCTGGCTGCAAGAAGCGATGAGAAGTACGGAGAACTTCTGCTCTTCGAGTTCCCTAAGGGTGAGCTTGTGTATGGGCCCATGCAAATAGAGGCGAGAATAGACCAGGATGCCGAAATATCTCAGCTCTTCACCCTTTGGGGCCAGTCAGGATCGAGAGTGATACGTGGGAATCTGCTGGTGATACCTATTGAAAACGCTATCCTTTACGTTGAACCTGTATATCTCCGTGCTGAAAATGCCCAGATTCCAGAATTAAGGGGCGTCATAGTGGCTTACAATGATGTTCTGGTGATGAGGCCAACGCTTGACGAGGCGATATCAGATATTTTTGGAGTGGAAAAAGAAAAAGAAGTAGCTAAAAAAGTAGAGGGAATCGAAAGAGAAGATCTTGTACAGATTGCAATCGAGATCTATCGTAAGGCGATGGAAGAAGCTGGAAAAGGAAATTGGAGTGGTTTTGGAGAGATGCTTGAAAGACTTGGAGAGGTTCTTGAGCAGTTGAATACCACCACATTAGGCTAGCCGAAAAATTTTTATAATTTAGGGCAACCTAACTTAACGGTGTTAGGTATGATCGGACAACTGGTTATAACATTTAGAGAAGCTTTGGAAGCGTTGCTGCTGGTTACGATATTGATAGCATATCTCAAAAAGACTGGAAGGGAGCAGTTCGTGAAAAGTGCTATCTATGGGGTTCTTGCAGCACTGGTGGTAGGGGCAGTCATTGCCGCTTCAGTGATGGTGATATATGGCGGGCTTGGAGAAGGCAATAAGGAACTTTTCGAAGGGGTTGCATCGCTTCTGGCAGTTGCAGTACTTACATACATGGTCTACTGGATGGCTATCAAAGGTAGAGAAATCAGAAAAGATGTGGAAAAGAGGGTAGAGTCCAGTAGAGGGTCCCTGGCCATAGCAGCTGCATCCTTTGTTTTCGTTGTGAGGGAAGTTATAGAGACTATCCTGTTTCTGATTCCATTCGCCGCCAGAGATGCAGTGGGAACTGCAGTGGGGGCAGTGTCTGGAGTTATAATGGCACTTGTTCTGTCGTATGGTATCTCTGCGGCTGGAATGAGCTTCGACCTGAGAAGGTTCTTTTACTACTCGAGTATACTGCTGATCCTAATTGCTGGAGGTCTTGCTGGATACGGTGTCCATGAACTCATTGAATATGCTGAGGAGAAGGACATAGAACTGGGATGGCTGGCCAGCCCTGCCTATGACCTCGGGATAGACAAAAGTTCACCGTTCCATCACAAAGGGATTGTTGGAAGTATCTTCGCAGTGCTTTTTGGATATACGGTGAAAGCAGAATGGCTCAGACTGATTGTACACGCATTATACCTAGCAATAGCAATACCGACTATCATGCGGATTTATTCTGGGATACCAGAAAGTAAATCTGTGAGAGATACCCAAGTCAAAAGAACTGCATAGCTATTCTTCCGAAACTTATAGCCCTACTTTTTTAGTTTTTTAGCTATGTTTTAAAATGTTTCAAAACCCAAGTGAGCTGTCAAGCTGTGTCAAAGAATGAGTTAAATACTACCTTTGACACTTTTGCAGCAATGAAAGTTAAGGTTGCAGCCATTCAGTGTGCTTGTGGGACTGAAAAAAGTTTTAAAAGTGCTGAAAAACTCATTTCAAAGGCCAATGATCAAGAGTGTGAGATTGTACTTCTTCCAGAGTACTTTTCTTACAAAGTTGGAGACACAAGCTTGGAAACATCATTTAGAACAATAGACTGGCTGGAAAAAGTTAGCAGAGAGTATTCAATGGTTGTTGCTGGAAATGCACTGATGGAATCTGCCAGTGGAAGAGGATATATCAATTCTCTCCACATATTCGACAGGGGAGAGCTTGTAGGAGTACAAGAAAAACTCCACCCCACAAAGAGTGAGCGGGAGCTCGGGATTGAATGTGGCAAAGAACTGAAGGTTTTCGACGTTAGAGGCGTAAAAATTGCTGGACTTATCTGTGCAGACATTCTTTACCCAGAAATATGCAGAGTTGCAGCTTTAAAAGGTGCAGAGATTGTTCTGAATCCGGTTGTGTCATTCAAGCGCTCTGAGCTTCCTTCATCTAACCTGAGGTACTGTCTATACTTTACAAGATCATTTGACAACGCGTATGGTATAATAAAAGCCGGTGGTGTTGGCTACACTTTTCTTGGAGAAGAAACTGTGGGCAGAAGCGTGATAGTCTCCCACGAAGGTATTCTAGCCAAATACAGCAGCGAGACTGATGAAGAATTAGTTATGGCAACTATGGACATTGAGAGCATTAGAGCATATAAGAATGTGAATTACTCTCTTACAGATAGAAACGTCAGAGCTTATGAAGAGCTCCTGAAAAACGGAATTTGCTGACAGTTTAAAATTAAATTCTGAACTCAAAATCTGCCTCATAGCGCAAACTTTTAGTAATTTTAATTATAAAATTGCCGGCAGGTGAATAAAATGATGGAATATCCCCTAACCTTGCAAAACTTTTTAGAGAGGGCCAGAAAGCTGTATAAGAAAAAAGAGTTGATTTCCAGAGAGGAGGACGGGAGCTTTTTCAGATATAATTACGGCGAGATGTACAACAGAGTTTGCCAGCTGGCAAATGCGCTGGAAGAGCTTGATGTTGGGAAGGATGATAGAGTTGGCACCTTCGCCTGGAACACCCATCGCCATCTGGAGCTCTACTTCGCTCCTGCCTGCATGGGAGCTGTTTATCATACAGTTAACATCAGGCTGTTTCCCGAGCAGATCGCCTACATAATCAATCACGCCAACGACAAGGTTCTATTCATTGATTCGGACTTGGTTCCGTTGATAGAGAAACTGAAGGACAAGCTGAATGTCAAACACTATGTTATTATGGGCAAGGAGAAGAGCTACGACACGAAACTGGAACCTGCTTACGCCTACGAAGACCTCATCTCAGGAAAGCCAAAGAACTACGACTGGCCTGAGCTGGACGAGTGGCAGACTGCCGGGACAGCGTACACCTCAGGCACAACAGGACTGCCGAAAGGCGTTGAATACACCCATCGAGGTCTTGTTCTGCACAGTATAGTGGCTGCTCTTCCCGATATGATGGGTCTCGGTGAGAAAAACAATGTGTTGCACATCGTACCAATGTTCCACGCCAACGCCTGGAGTATACCCTTCGCTGCCACAATGGTTGGAGCCAAGCAGGTGTTTCCAGGGCCCCACCCAACCCCAAAGGATCTTGTGGAACTGATACAGAACGAGAAGATAGACTTCACAGCAGGTGTGCCAACGATATGGCTGATGGTTTACCAGTTCCTGAAGGAGAATCCGGATTACGATGTCAGCAGCCTGAAAGAGGTTATAAGTGGTGGATCTGCTCCTCCAGTTGCCCTCATCAAAGCCTTCCGGGAAGAATTTGGCATCGAGATAATTCATGCCTATGGACTTACAGAGACAACGCCTCTTGTAACTCTCAACAGACCCAAGAGCTACATGCAGCTTGACGATGCTGCATATTACGACTTGAAGACCAAGCAGGGAGTTCTTGCACCTCTTCTGGAGATGAAAGTCGTGAAGGATGATGGCAGTGAGGTTGAGTGGAATGGCAGAGATATGGGTGAACTGCTGGTTAGAGGTCCGTGGATAGCTAAGGAATACTACAAGGATCCAGAGAAAACAGCTGAGAAATTCACCGACGGCTGGTTCAGGACAGAGGATATTGTTGTAGTGGACGAAGAGGGTTATGTTAAAATTGTCGACAGGGCCAAAGACGTTATAAAAAGCGGTGGAGAGTGGATTAGCAGTGTCGATCTAGAGAATGCCCTTATGGGACATGAAGCTGTAGCTGAAGCAACAGTAATTGGTGTTGAACATCCCAAATGGCAGGAGCGGCCTTTGGCATTTGTAGTGCTTAAGCCAGAGTACAAGGGAAAAGTGACAAAAGAGGAGCTTATAGAGTTTTTGAGGCCAAAATTCGCAAAATGGTGGCTACCAGATGACATAATATTCACAGACAGCATTCCGAAGACGAGTGTGGGTAAATTCGACAAGAAAGTTCTGAAAGAGCAGTTTAAGGACTACTTTTTGAAATCTGAGTAATTCGGTAATTCTCCATATTTTTTCAAATTTGAGTTTTACTTCTGCCAGAATACACTACTTGTCAATGATAAAAGTTCAGTTTTCATCCGGTTTGACAATTTTTTTCGTGAAATCTTAGACAGCTCAACTTATTTAACATTGTAAAATCACAACAAATTATGAAGTTTAATTTGGTATGATTTAGTGGTCTAATACTTTACAACGAAAACCATATATAGTGCATATCCCACATGAATAAAGATTGAAAAAGCTGGATTGATAAATTGAGACTTTGAGACACTGTAGCAATGTATATATTTCGTAAGCGTTCCCACAGCGGAGGTGATGGGTTTGCTAGGTGGACTGGATGTATGGGTAGGTCTTGCCTATATACTCTGTATAGTTCTCGTAGCAGGATGTATAGCGTATTCAGCTCTCAAATGGAACTCGGAGGTGTGAGGCGTGGTTGACTATAGAGTAATGGGTTTTGTTGTGGTTTTGTACACTCTTGTTGTAGCATATCTTGCATGGTATGGCTACAGGCGAACCAGAGTTGCCGAGGATTATTTGGTCGCTGGGCGGAAGGTACATCCTGCAATCATGGCTCTGGATTATGGATCAACATTCATAAGTACATCCGCCATCGTTGGCTTCGGTGGAGCCGCTGCCCTCTTTGGTCTGGGATTGCTATGGCTTACAGTTCTCAACATTCTAGTCGGCATTTTCATAGCTTACGTGCTGTTTGGTAAGAGGGTAAGGCGCATGGGCATGAACCTAGGAGCCCTTACATATCCTGAATTTCTGGCGAGGCGTTATCAGTCCCGGTTCATTCAGATATTTGTAGGCATTGTGATTTTCCTTTTCATGCCCCTCTACGCAGGAGTTGTTATAATTGGGGGGGCGAGATTTTTCGAAGTGGCCCTCAACATAGATTACAATATAGCGCTACTCATTATCGCCATAGTCGTGGTAATCTGGGTGGTTTACGGCGGTTTAATAGCCATATCCTACACCAATGCCTTAAACGGTGCAATAATGCTTTTCTCAATGGTACTCCTGCTCTTCTCTACCTACGCTATCCTTGGCGGCTTCACGACAGCTCATGAAAAGCTGGCTGGATTTGCCGATGTGGCAATAAAGGCATTCCATGAGTCAGGGAAGTTACCGGGGCATACCGGATGGCACGCCATGCCTGAATTCGCATCAGTTACATGGTGGATTCTTGTTTCAACGCTGATACTAGGTGTGGGTATAGGTGTTCTAGCACAGCCTCAGCTTGCAATAAGATTCATGACTGTGGAAAGTACCAAATCCCTCAACAGGGCTGTTGGTACTGGGGCGTTCTTTGTGTTCATGATGACTGGAACAGCCTTCATAGTGGGCAGCCTGTCCAATGTCTTTTTCCTTGAGAAGTATGGAAAGCCAGCCATTGCAGTGGCAGGAGGGAACATAGACAAGATAATTCCAACTTTCATTGACGCCTTCATGCCGGAGTGGTTTGTGGCTCTTTTCATGATCACACTGATTGCTGCCGCCATGTCTACAGTTGGAAGCCTCATTTTCACCATCGGCTCTTCCTTGGGCAGGGATGTTTATGAGCAGGGAATCAAGTTGGGAGCTGGAGGAGAGAGCACAGTGCATATTACTAGAATTGCTGTGATCATAGGCGTGTTCATAAGCCTAGTTCTCGCCTACATTCTACCAGGAAGCATAATTGCACGAGGGACGGCAATTTTCTTTGCACTCATGGCAGAATCAACGCTTCCAGCCTTTACAGGAGCCTTGTTCTGGAAGAGAGCCACAAAAGCAGGAGCAATCTCAAGCATGCTGGTTGGCTTCTTCGGAGCCCTGTTCTACCTTACCTTCATCCACGCATCTGAAGCAAAGCCCCTCGGGATAAGTCAGGCTTTATTCGGGAAGCCTACAATCGTTGGACTACCATGGACTGTCATTGACCCGCTGGTGGTTGTGCTACCCATATCCGCAGCAATATTCGTAGTTGTCAGCCTAATGACATCTCCACCACCAGAAGAACACGTGAAAAGATGTTTCGAAGGTGTTGTGTCAAAAGAAGCAGTAAAATAAATTTTTTAAAATTAATTTTTAAACTTTACCTTTTAGATATTCAGCACCTTCTTCCACTACGATTGTTGTTGGTGTTGGCAATTTCATGCTTGCCCTCTTCAACGCTTCCTTGGCAAAGTCAAAGCTCTCTGGTTTTACCCAGAGACTTATAATCTTTGTTCCAGGGAATACTCGCGCAGCCAGACCCACTGGTTTTCCAAAAGCCTTTCTCATTCCCTGGGAAATTCTGTCTGCTCCTGCCCCTACAGCCATTTTGTGCTCCCTAATGACGTGATGGGGATAGATACGGACTTTTAGGAAATAATTGCTTGAACCAACTCTTCTGGAAATGAACTTGTTGGCTGCAATACGAGCAGCCTCAAGAGCAGTATCTCTAATCTGAACGGCTTCTTTTGCCACAAGTGTGACCTTAACGGGGAAGGTGGCCGTTTTATTACCCATCTCGAACTGCCTAAGTCTGGTGCCAGGTACACCATCTATGTACTCCTTCCTTGTGAAGGGCCTTTCGATCCTCCTGAACATCCTAGCAGGTTTTCTTGCCATATAATCACCCGAAGACCCGAGTATAGCTGAGTATTTAAACTTAACTTCTAATTAAATTTCTGGTTATCACTTTACCCCACTAACCCAGTGATTCTAGATATTTCCTAAAGCATTCCCAGTAATTAGAGTGCAGTCTAATGAGCTCCATAATATTATCTCTTGCTTTTTGCCCGGCATACTCTTTTTTGCGCCATCTAAGCTCAGAAAGGTATTTTGGGGGTTCTCTAATGTTTGAGGTATCAAGTCCAGCCATGGCAGTCACAATTGCTAGATTTGTGTAAGGAAGGGCAGCTTCAACACTGTACCCTCCTTCAAGAACCGCCACGAGTCTCCCATTGCAGAGTTCCTCAGATAGATCGACGGCCCTCTTCATAATTTCAGCATACCCTCTAGCTGTCAGAGCAAGCCCCGTAATCGGATCTGTGAAATGATTGTCCTGTCCAGCAGAAATGCAGATGAAATCTGGCTTGAATTCCCTCACTACAGGCTCAATAACCTTTTCAAATACATAAAGATACACCTCATCCCCAGAACCTGGTGGGAGAGGTATGTTTATAGTATATCCTTCTCCATCTCCCTCTCCAAGCTCATGTGGGAAGCCTGTACCAGGATACAGAGGCATCTGATGGGCAGAGATGAAAAGAACAGTGTTATCATGGTAAAATACTTCCTGAGTACCATCTCCATGGTGTGCATCCCAGTCAATTATCAGCACCTTCCTGAAACCGTTCTTCTGTAACCATCTAACCATTATTGCCATGTTGTTGAAGTAACAGAAACCTGCTCCAGTGTATGGTTTTGCATGATGGCCGGGCGGCCTGACCATGGCAAATGCGTTATCAACTTCACCATCCTTCACTGCCATGGCGGCCCTTATGGCCCCTCCTGCAGCCAGCAATGCATTCTCAAAAACTCCGACGGGGATGTTGGTGTCGTAATCTATTATTCCACCTTTCCTGCTCTCTCTCCTCAAGAATTCCACATATTCAGGGGTATGCACTTCAAGAACATCCTCTACATCTGCTTCAAAGGGCTCAAGAAGTATTATTTCATCCAAGTCAAAAATACCTTCTTCAAGAAACTGATCCATGGTATATGCCAGTCTTTCTCTCCTCTCAGGATGGGTTGGCGTTTGTTCATGCTCCAAGTAGCGGCGGTGGTAAACTATACCTGTGGTCAAACAACCACCTCTATATCACTCCTAATTCCGGGTTCTATCTGAATAACAACATCTGCAATTCTACCTCTCATTATGCCCCCTCTGACAACATCAAAGGAGTTGAAGTAAAGAATTCTAACGTCTTTCACATCCTCCTCATCCGCTCCATACTGCATAGCCATGGTTCTCAGCTTCTCCTCCGCCATGGCTATTATCTCCTCATCATCTGCATTTCTGGAGAGAGTCTCAACCCCTTCAATTTCACCATTATACACAACTTTCCTGTTCTCAAAGTCATATCTTGCGTAAAGGGTGAGGCTGATTCTGGAAACTGCTACACCAATTGCGTTAGCAGATTCAGCATATAGTGGGACCTCCATGCGAATTCCGAATGTGTCATGGAGCACATCCGCCATATATCTGGCGAGATAGCCTGTTCCGATTACCCTCTCAGCCCTGCTATTTTTTATTATCTCAGCAACCATTTCGAGATACGTTTGAAGCGGTAACTCAAATTCCTCAGGATAGTTTCTGGAAGCTCTGTAGTCTCCTATTTCACATCCCATGCAGTTGAGGGCATCGGTAATCGTGAAGTACCTGCCACCAAAGGCTAGAGAATTGTCTTTTCTCCCCTTTATCAATCCGCCATCAACTATAGGAGAATCTCCACCATAAGGAATGTTTGCTGATTTTACGCACCTCACCAGTGTTTTTTTCCCTACAATTATCGCACTCTCATCGATTTCGGGCTTTCCATCCTTCAACATCACAAAGTCCGTTGTTGTACCACCAAAATCTACTACTAGCGCATCCTTTTTTCTGCTTAGGTAATGAGCACCTATGGCCACAGCAGCGCTGCTTGAGTTATAAAGCTCGGAGGGATTGCGAAGAGCTATTGAGAATGGGATTATGCCACCATCTCCTTTATAGTAGAAGAAATCTCCAGCCATTGCTCGAATATTGCTGGTGAGGTTGTGCACGGTCTCCATTATCTTTGCATTAAGAACTGTAGTGTTTATCCGCAGAGGATAGTTCATACCACCAACATGGTGGCTCAGGGCAATTCTAGTCTCTCCGTAATATGACTCTGCTAATCTGAATATGTCGTGCTCCAATTTTGGATTTCTTACAGAAAACTTAACCGCAATTGCCACGTTCTCTGCCTGTAGCCCAGAAAGAATCTTCTGTATTTCTGCCACGTCAACATCCTCAACCACATCGCCTCTGTGGTTGACTGCACCTCTGAGGATTACACCATAACTACTGTAATCTAGACCGGGGCCCGGAACAAGAAGTGTGAGGGTGGAAATCTCATCAAACTTGCTGAGAACTAGATTCAGTGGAAGTGATGTAGAAACTATTACTTTTTCATCCTTTAAATTTACTTTTTTACTTATGACGGCAAGAACTCCCTCAATCCCCTGTTCATTGGGGAGCTTTATTGTGGTTATGTCATCCTTAACTATCGCAGCATCGGTGTTCGTACCACCAACATCAATGCCTACTACCATCCCTTCACCTCAACTACCTCAGCTCTTTCTAATCCCTTCGAGCCCTTTTGCCTTATTATAACCCATTTCCAACTACCCCAGTAACCGTCGAAAGATAATTTTTTCCTTCTTCTGTCCAGAAAAGTGGTGGTTCCCAGTTCTGCTTCAACACCCTTCTGGTAAAAACCACTTCTTTTCCCTGATGAATTTTTCTCCTTTCCTCCTGAACCCAGTGAATCAGTATTCCTCTTCGTTGCCAAGCAGGAGTTCTGGCAGGATTTATACCTCTCTCAAAAAGAAAATCGTGAAGGAGTGCAGATTTCATACCCGTGAGCCTCCTTTGAGCCTCATTCCTATTCTTAACTTTCTCCAGCATTTTATAGAATGCATAGGCGTTTAGGTGGTTCCTCCAGCATTCCTTTTGCCTGCCTGAAAGATACTCAACCAGCAGATTTTCTGGAACGTGTATTATCCTAGAATCGAAGCTCACTGGCTTACCTATTGCAAGAGAGAAGCTTGACGAGAACATTGATGCAATCACAGAATTGATTTTCTCCACTCTTCGGGAGAAAATTTCATGCTGAAAATAGAAATTTGCCTCATCGCTGAAAATGTAACAGAGTGTTGCGTTGAACTCCTTCATAATTGCTACAGCTGAGTTCACCATGATTCTTGCGAATTTCTCGTCATACGGCTTCTCAAAATCAGAAAGAATTTTTGAAAAATTGCGCCCATCAACTCGAACCATAAATGGCAGAGGAGCTAAGAGAAGAGAATATAGCTCAAGATGCTTCAACTTCATCAGCTTCTTCCGCTTCCTGTTTCTTCCTCCTTCTCTTGAAAACATCTTTAACCAGAACTATATCCCCTATAGCCTTGACAAGAGCGTATGGCAGTATCACTCCTTGTGCCCGCGATTCTATCAGAGCTCTATTGTACTCAACAACAGCGATGCCCTTAATCATCTTCTTTTCCTCGTCTATCACTACATCCTGAATCTTTCCGACATATCTTCCCTCATCAGTATATACTCGCATACCGAAAAGCGTTGAGATTTCACTGATCATCTCAGCCACCAAATTTACTTTCAACGTCCAATATATTAACTTTTTTACATTCCTGTCGAAGATGTGATATGTTTTGAATTAGAACTAAACATAACCTTAATTCTATCAGGGTGTGAGGTTGGGAGAGCTACTGAGTATTGGAGCGAAGAACCTTCACTTCAAGTGATCTCAATTAGAGATGTAACCAAAGAGCAGTTCTATCCGAGAGACAAAAAGTTCCGTTTGAGGTGTGACAGCTCAGCCAATACGGATTATCACCCATTCGTTTCGAAGAAGCTTTCTTTGCGATTTTTGTAAAGTATCTTATATGGAAATTTACTTCCGAAAACTATTTGCATTAATTTTCAATATTATCATAAATAAAATGAAGTAAAATGGTGTTTAGAGGAGCTTATTTCTATATTATAGCGTCCTATTGCTCTAAAAGTATATGAAGGATATGAGGCTTAATTGACTGATTAAAATGGAAGTTAACTTCCAAAAATTATATATATTGATTCTTAATGCAGCCACAAGTGGGTGAAGTAAAGTGGTGTTTAGAGGGGTTGATTTTTACAACATCGATGAGCTTCTAACCGACGAAGAGAGGCTCGTAAGAAGTGCTGTCAGAGAATTTCTTGAAAAGGAAGTTAAAGATGCAGTCGTCGAAGCCTGGCACAAGGAGGAATCATTGGACTTCAGAGAGCTCGGGCCTAAATTTGGAGAGCTCGGAATGCTCGGCGCATTTATTCCAGAAGAATATGGCTGCCCGGGGATGAACTATACAACCTTCGGGATAATCTGTCAGGAAGTTGAGAGAGTTGACAGTGCTCTGAGAAGCTTCGTAGCTGTAACAAGCGGGCTTGTGATGTATCCAATATGGAAGTATGGAAGTGAGGAGCAAAAGCGCAAGTATTTGCCAAGACTTGCGAAAGGAGAGATGATCGGATGCTTCGGCCTTACTGAGCCAAATCATGGCAGCGATCCAGGTTCAATGACTACAACAGCTAGAAGAGATGGAGACGAATGGGTTCTCAACGGGACGAAGACATGGATAACGGAGGCAGATATAGCAGATATAGCTGTCGTGTGGGCTAGGGATGTTGATGACGGAAAGATCAAGGGCTTCATCGTTGAGAGAGGGGTGAAGGGGTTCCAACAGAATGCAATTACCAAGAAAGGGTCGATGAGGGCTGGAGGTGTTGGAGAGATAGGATTAATCAATTGTAGAGTCCCTGAAGAGAACAGACTGCCCGAAGCTCTCGGTTTAAGAGCTCCCTTGAGCTGTCTTGATCAGGCCAGATACGGAATCTCCTGGGGGGCGATAGGGGCAGCCATGGACTGCTATGAGACTGCTCTGAATTATACAAAGGAGAGGAAGCAGTTCGGCGTGCCAATTGCAAGCTATCAGCTTGTTCAGGAGAAGCTGGTGAATATGCTCATCAGAATAACGAAGGGGCAGCTGCTATCCTGGAGACTCGGAAGGCTCATGGATAAGGGAAAGGCCACTCCAGAGCAGGTATCCCTCGCAAAGAAAAACAACCTCAGAGTTGCAAGATACTGTGCGAGAACTGCCAGAGAGCTTCTGGGAGCCAACGGAATAAGCCTCGACTACTCTCCGATAAGGCACATGACAAACATTGAGTCCGTTTATACATACGAGGGAACAGATGACATCCACACGCTCATTCTGGGAAGGGCAATAACGGGATTTCAGGCATTCAGAAGGGAGCTGAAACTATGAGGCTTCACGAGTATCAGGCAAAGAAAATTTTCTCAGAGCACGGCATACCGGTTCCAAGAGGGAGACTTGCTGAAACCCCTGAAGAGGTCAGAGAGATAGCTGAAGAGCTTGGTGGAGTGGTTGTTGTCAAGGCACAGGTTCTTGTCGGTGGCAGGGGAAAGGCTGGAGGAATAAAGAGGGCAGAGAGTCCCGATGAGGCGGAGAGGATTGCTGAGAAGCTTATTGGAAGCTATATAAAAGGTCACAAAGTTGAAAAGGTTCTCGTTGAGGAAGCTCTGAATGTCCAAGAGGAGTACTACGTCGGTTATGTGATAGATAAGGGCAGAAAGAGACCCGCATTGATTCTGAGTAAAAAGGGCGGAATGAATGTGGAGGAAATCGCAGAAAAATATCCTGAAGAGATGCTTAAGATTTACATCGACCCTCTCTGGGGTTTGCAGGATTATCAGGTGAGAAAAACGCTGTTTAGAGCAGAGTTCAGCAGTTCCGAGGTTTCAGAGTTTTTGAAAATAGTCAAAAACCTTTGCAAAATAGCTCTCAAATTTGAAGCCGAGCTTACCGAAATAAACCCTCTTGTTTTAACAGATACCGGATTCGTTGCTGCAGATGCAAGGCTGAACATCGATGACAACTCTCTTTACCGTCACCCTGAGCTGTTAAAACTCAGGGATGCGACAGAGGTTGATGAACTCGAAAGGGAAGCGATACTGAAAGGGCTAAACTACGTCAAAATCGAAGGAGACATAGGAATCGTTGCCAACGGCGCCGGACTGGCCATGGCGACGATGGATCTCATAAGGCTCATGGGGGGCAGGCCTGCAAATTTCCTCGATACAGGAGGGGGTTTGGCCGATCCTCAGAAAATGAAGATGTGTCTGGAGCATGTGGTTAAGGATGAGAACGTGAAGGTCGTTTTCGTAAACATCTTCGCTGAGATTACGAGATGTGAAAAAGTAGCTGAAGGAATAATTCTGGCTATGCAAAATACTGGCAGGGTTCCGCACGTCATCAAGCTAGTAGGAACAAATGAGGAACTCGGAAAGCAATTACTCAAAGAATATGCAGAAAAGACAGGAGCCGAGATATATCTGGTGGACAGCATTGAAGAAGGAGCTAAAAAAGCCGTGGAGATTGCAGGAGGTATCTGAATGGCAATACTGGTTGATGAAAACACGAAAGTAATAGTTCAGGGGATTACCGGGTTTCAGGGGAGATTTCAGACTAAAAGGATGCTTGATTATGGAACAAAGATCGTTGGAGGAGTCTCCCCGGGAAAGGGTGGAGAAGACGTTTTTGGGATTCCCGTTTTCAACACGGTGGAGGAGGCCGTTGAGGAGACAGGGGCAAACACGTCGATAATTTACGTACCTGCCAAGTTTGCATACGATGCAGTTCTTGAAGCAGTAGATTCTGAACTTGATTTGGTGGTCTGTGTCACCGAAGGAATCCCACTTTACGACGAAATGAAGATTCATCTTAGGCTTGAAAGCTCTACAACTATGCTTCTCGGCCCGAACTGCCCTGGAGTTATCAGTCCAGGGAAATCTAAGGTAGGCCTGCTTCCAGACAGAAGTTTCACTCCCGGAAGGCTAGGGATAGTTTCGAGAAGTGGAACACTCACCTACCAGATTTCCGAGAGCCTTACTATGGCAGGAATTGGCCAGTCAACGGTCGTCGGAATAGGCGGAGACCCAATGCCAGGGCTGGCCTTCAGGGATGTTCTCCAGATGTTCGACGAAGATGATGAAACCGACACGGTTCTACTCATCGGTGAAATCGGAGGAAGTGCTGAAGAGGAGGCAGCAGAATACATCGCAACAAAAATGAGCAAGCCTGTTGTAGGATACATCGCAGGAATAACTGCCCCTCCAGGCAAAAGAATGGGCCATGCAGGGGCAATCATCGAAGGTGGTAGAGGGACGGCAGAGTCCAAGATAGAAGCATTGAGAGGTGTAGGGGTTTTAGTTGCACAGTCACTTCATGAGGTGGTTGGTGCAGTCAGAAAAATCATGTGCTGGTAAGGATTTTAGAGGCAGTACTGCTTCCTGACTATTTTTTCTTCTAAGAACTGTGTCCAAGTAAGTGATTTTTGTGTTTTTAATCTATCTTATCTCAATGTTCTGCAGGTATGTTTCCGAGCTCGTATTTAGCCATACTCCTCCTTCAGCTTCTTAACAACCTCAATCCAAACTGCCTTTGGAATAGTTATTTCGCCAAAAAGTTCCTTCAGAATGCTCAGCTTTCCCATCTTTGCAAGGGTGATTAGAGAACTTGAATTGGATACAACAATAATAGATTCATAATTTACTAATAAATAAAAATGAAATTTATATTCTCAAAGTATGCTCGCCACGTATGTAGAATATCAGGAATCCTACAATTACTCCAAGTGTCGCAACCTGAATGGATGTCGGAACAATCTGCTTCCAAGCAAATGTGGCGATAGATGCTCCCGGTTCTCCACCTACTACGAAAGCAGCAAGTATCATGAGAAATACCAGCAATCCAGAGATCATCGAAATCCCCAGAAGTGCCCCAAAGACTCCTTTTACAATTTCTTCAGTCTTTTCTTTCATGATATCACCTCCTATCATGCGAAAGCAATTGGCAGAAGGCCCAGCAACAGTAGCAGCAGTACGATGACGTGGGCTCCAACCCACACAAGGGTTATCTTTGTTGTCTCTTTAAATCCAGATCCAGCTATTCCCATCGCCACATACATGCACAATGCTAATGGCGGAGTCATACCTTCCAGAGCACCTGTAAGAGCCGGCAAGATTGCTGCTGCCACAATTGGGCTCATTCCCGTTGCAACCAGCAGTGTAACCAGCGTTGGACCAAGTATTGCTATCTGAGAACTGCCAGGAAGAACCATTCCGAGTACAACGCCCAGAAAGACTATCAGAAGCACAAGAGCTACGGTACTGAGATTCAATGGCTCTATGACGGCATTCACAGCCTGTCCCAGCTCTAGCTCTTTGAATACATAGGCAATGGAGTATGCAAAGTAAACTGTGAGTGACACCGGTACAACACTGTGGTACGAGTTCTTGAACATTCTTGCAATGTTGTTGAAGAGACCACCTTTAGATAACTCTGAGCGCGAGATCAGAATTGCGTAGGCCATTGTGACGGGTGGTGTGAAGAACAGCACGGTCTTAGAGAAAGCTTTGGCTCCGTCAGCCCCTATTCTGCCTATTATGAGATCCTTCATCGTTGCATCTATCAGGAATGGCAGGAATATCATTATCGGAAGTATCAAGACATACCAGCTATCCTTAAGCGACTCTTTCAGCGATGGAAGTTCTTCCTTGGGTATTGGCTTAACATCATATACGTAGGTCATTGAGACTAAAGTGATCAGCCTCTGGAGAACGAACCAAATTCCGATCCCCCATACCACCAGCCAGAACTCAGAAAGAGAGAACATCTCTGGATATAATGCGTCAAGTACTCCGAAAGCAAGCAAGATTGTTCCCGAAGGGGGAATCATAGGGCCCATGGCACTTGATGCCATTTCAACAGAGGCTGCAAGGTGTCTTGGAAAGCCTGTGCGTATCATGGATGGGATCGTGAAGACTCCTGTTGAGGCAACGTTACCCGGACCTGATCCAGAGAGAGATGCCATGAATGTGCTACCAAAAAGGCTAACGTATCCAGCACCACCCCTGAATCTGCCAACGGCCGCCAGTATTATCCCTATTATCTTGTCAATAACCTTAGTCTCTCCGAAGACGTGGGCAAGCAGAAGAAATCCGACGATTGCATAGAAAAGGGTACTGGTCGAAGGCTTTATCAGATATTTCAGGAATATGTCGAACCTGCCACTGAACACTATCAGAAGAACGTACGAGAGAGCCATCACTTCGTATATCGGCCGTCTAAAGACAACGAACAGTACAGCAATTATTCCTAGCAACAGTACAATGTAGAGTATCGGTAGAGGGATTCCTAAAAGAGTGTCCAATCTCTCACCTCCGGAAAAGTGAGATGACGTTTGATATCACTGAGATCGGTGTTCTCTTGCCATTTTCTACAAGAATTTCTCTTTCAATGTAGCCGTCCATTCGAGTTTCACACATCCTACCACCTCCAGCGACGTCAGGTTCAACATCATTGATAATATTAAAACTTTTTGGTAATTGACTTCCAATAACTGAAGTGATGAAAAACGATCCAATTGGAATTGCGAATCCTTAATAAAATTTTAATAGTAAAAAGACCAAAAACATGATGATGACTCAGAAGTACGGCGATCTTCCGAAAACCGCGGTAGAGATACTTAAGATAATTTCCATGTCATCAAAACTAACCAATTCAATCGAAATAGCCAGAATTCTCCATAAGGAGAAGGTATACGTTGACTCCAGAACGGTTAGGTACCATCTTAGGCAGCTGGAAGAGCTCGGATTTATCGTCAAGATAGGAAGGAAGGGGTGCGTTATAACACCTGAAGGGCTCGAACAACTGAAAAGAATAATGGTTTATGAGAGGCTTGGTATGCCCTCCATTCAGGTAGAGAAAATGATTTCAAGCAGCACCTTTAGCCCTGAGACTGGTAAAGGGACAGTTCTTGCAAATGTGGCTGTTGTGCCCAAAGATGATTTTGAAAGGGCAGTGGAGATTATCAATTCCGTTTCATCTCTGAACGTTTTTCCTTCACCGCTGATTGCCGTGAGTGACGAAGAAGAGAGTCTTGGAGAATACAGTGTGCCTGAAGACCATGTAGGACTGGGTTGCATTTCCACTACAGTATATGACAGCGTACTCCGTAAAAAGGGGATATTTGTTGAATCAATTGCAGCAGGAGTTTATGAGATCAGAGATAAAAGACCTGTGGGATTTGTGGAGCTGATAACACATAATGGGGCTACTTTAAGCCCAGGTGAGTTGTTCATCAAAGCAGGGTGGACATCTGTGAGGAAGATTGCAGAAACAGGTAATGGGTATGTCACGGCAGCAATCAAAAGATTTCCTTTTTTCTTTTCGGATGTCGTTGAAAGCACTGTTAACCAATTAAAGAAAGTAGGCATAGATGGCATTATCGAACTTTTTGCAATAACACCCGAAATAGAGAGAATCGACGTCACGGATGCAAGCAAAGGAAGATTAATCGTTTTTGGAGGGGGAAATTACTTTGCTCCTTTAATCGAAGAAAGAATGAATGTAAAATTGACTATAAACGCCACATTGATTGAAATAAGCAAGATGAAGACCCCTGACAAAATTTTAAAATAACATTGCACTCCTAAATGGACATCTTATTCCATTTATCTTCAAAATTTAATCTTTTTATTTTTCAATCTTTTGGAAGCTAATTTCCAAAGATTTAAATACTGAAACCGATTTCGGTTACAAAGCGAGGTTAATAGGAGGTGTGGTGTTGAAAGAAATTAAAATACTGTCACCTACTGGACATCTGGGTTTCACCCCTTTAGAAAAAGGTAGCTTTCTGTTGGGAGTTAGCAAAGAGCCAGATTATATTGTTGCAGACTCCGGAAGTGCTGATATCGGCCCGTATTATTTGGGGGCTGATAAGCCCTGCAGCCCCGAAATCTGGCAAAAACACGATCTGGAGCTGATCCTCGGAGCATCCAGAGAACTGGATATCCCTATGATCATAGGAAGCGCTTCAGATACCGGAACAAACAGAGGTGTTGACCAATTTGTACGGATAATCAAGGATATTGCAAAAGAGAATGACTTACACTTCAACCTTGCTTACATATACTCACAGCAGGATAAAAACAAAATCAAGCAGATTCTAAACGAAGTGAGAATTGAGGGGTTGGATGGCTTTGAAGACCTGACTCCACAGATACTGGATAGAACTGACACAATAGTTGCAGTAATGGGTCCCGAACCGATAATCCATGCACTGGACAATGGTGCGGATGTTATAATCGCGGGACGCAGTTCAGATTCATCAATTTTCGCTGCCCCCCTCATTTGGGAGGGTTTATCCAAAGCAACAGCATTTTATGCGGGAAAAGTTCTGGAGTGCGCGTCGTTTTGTGCCGAGCCTTTTATGGGCAAGGAAAGCGTGATGGGGTATGTAAGAGAGGGAGAAGTTATTGTTGAGCCCATGCATCCAAAACAGCGCTGTACAGTTGCTTCTGTAGCAAGCCATAGCATGTATGAAAGAATTGACCCGTACTACGAAAGGGTGCCGGGAGGCATTCTGGACATGAGTGAATGCATATATGAGCAGATTGACTATAGAAGAACAAGGGTGACGGGCTTCAAGTTCATAGAGAGTGAACTGAAAATAAAGCTTGAGGGAGCAGGAAAAGTAGGTGAGAGATGCATATGCATAGTTGGGTTCAGAGACCCATACTTAATCAAGCATATAGACAAGGTTGTTGAGTGGTCAAGGGAGAAGGTTGAAGAAAGATATTCCACCAACTCATACCAGCTATATTACCACCTGTATGGCATCAACGGGGTGATGAAAGACCTGGAGCCGATTAAGAATCCTTCACCTCATGAGATCTGCTTGATTGTCGAATGTGTTGCAGAAACTGCAGAAAAGGCTAAAGAAATTGCAACATTGGCTGCTCGAAACACATTCTACGCTAGGTTACCAGATGTGAAAGGAACTGCGGGAACTGCAGCCATGATGTCTGATGAAGCGATACTGACAAAACCAGCATACGAATGGACAGTTAACCACTTGGTTCCGGTTTCAGACCCGTTGGAGCTGTTTGAGATACATTTTGAGGAGGTTTAGAGGTGATTGGATGGCTGTGAAAAGATTGGTTGAGTTGGCTACAACGATAAGAAGCAAGAATGCTGGAGTTAACAGCATCACATTCGACATAATCTTCAGCAATCCAGATAACTACATGATGGTTAAAAAAAGTGGAGTGTTGAATAAAAAGACTATTGCACAGTTGTTTGGGATTCCTGAGGAGCGGATCATCAGTTTCGTGGAGTTCGATCCGGCAAACGCCATTAAGTTCACAATTCGAAGAGTTAAGCCAAGTGGCAGTCCAGGTGAAACCGACATCTTTGGCAGTCAGCAATATGCTCCACTCCTAGATCTGGAAATAAGATTAGACGAACAGTGAAGGCGAGAAGCCACGTTTGAGGAGAGATTTCACAGTTGATCGAAGTTTTTCTTTTTTAGAATTTCGCATTACAGGTGAAAGTAACCCACATACCTTCTCTTGCGAAAGGAGATTTTTCTTTTACAAAACGTCGCTTCCATGTTGGGCTTCCGACCAAAGGTGATAGTATTTAGTAGTTAAAGTTTATTCAACCCCAACCCTCACCCTCTTTTTATCATCTTATTCTTATTATTATCTTTTTATCGACAAGCTTCCATCCGAGGTTCCCCCACATTAACAGTCGTTCGGTGAGGGCCTAACCCAATCTAAGAAACGGATTTAATCAATCCAGCGACATTCCGGGTTTCAGCCCTCATCGTAAGCAGTTCTATTCTTCCAGCATGCATAAATCACCGTTAGTAGTTTTCTTGCTGTAGCTATTATAGCTTTTTGAGGACCCTTTCTGTGTTTTATTCTTTCATAGAACTGTTTGAACTTTTCATCCTTCCTTACAGCCATATGAGCACACTGAACAAGAACCCATCTTAACAGCTTATTTCCTTCCTTCGTTATTCTCCCTCTGATTATCTTGTTCCCTGATTGCCTAACAGTTGGAACTAAGCCTGCATAGCTGCACAACTTTTTCGAGTTTGGGAATCGATTTATATCTCCAACTTCTGCGTAAATTAATAGAGCTGAGAAATAGCCTATTCTTGGAATTGTAAGCAGAATTGATATTTCCTCATTCATAAGGCATATATTCTTGATCTCCTTATCTATCTCATTTATCTCATCCTCTATTCTCTCAAGAATTCTTAAGTAGCGATCTATCCACTTATTTCCCATAGATCTAAGTTCTCCTCTTCCATCTTTCGTAAATGGCTTGTCTATCTTTATTCCGTTCTTTACAAGAATTGAGTGAATTCTGTTTTTTTATCGAAACTGATAGTCTTTTCAGCCTCACTCTTTCCCTGATTATTTCTCTTAGCTCTAGTATATCGTCTGGTGGTAGATAAGCTTCAGGCAGAAAAGTTTGCTCTTGCTAAATCAGCAAGAACCTTTGCATCTACTTTGCCTGTCTTTTTCTTTGATTCTGCTATAAGCTTAGTTTTTAAAGGATGTGCGAGCTTAACGTTCATAGCTTTATGAATCTTTGTTGCTATCGGCATCGTTATTGTAGTTGGTTCAAGGATGATGACTTTGTTTCCAGGGATCTCTTTAATTGCATCTTCGAGCTCTTCAGATCTCACTTTCTTCTCGAAAAGGACTTCGCCCTCCTCATCCATTGCACATACCCAGGAGTAATTCTTATGTACATCCACCCCTACATACACTTGGCTTCCGCCCATGTTATCTCCTCCAATTTTTATTCTTATTTGAAACATTTAAGGACGGAAGCCCAAACATGTTATCTAAGAAAGCCCCTCGTTTCAACGAGGGGATGAATTAGGGGATGTAAGTATCTTTATCGATAAGTTTAAATGTATCAATAGCTAAATTGTTTATAGATGGGCAATCATCAACATTCAAGAAACAAAGTGTATCTAATCCAATACCATTTGGTCTGGTGTCCTAAGCGTAGAAAGCCTGTTTTAGTCGGAAAAAATCAAGGAAAGATT
>MTMY01000002.1 GCA_002010215.1 Archaeoglobus sp. JdFR-37 | reverse complement strand
CTCAGGGACATGGATCTGGAAGAGCTAAAGGAGCTAAAAGAGTTGCATAAAGAGGAAGAAGAACTCTCAGAACTCTGAACATGAACCAAAATTGGTATGGGCCCGCGGGGGTTTGAACCCCGGACCTCTCGCTTATCAGGCGAGCGCTCTAACCAGGCTGAGCCACGGGCCCTTAAAGAAATCGTTACCTCTCAGACCAAAAGGGTTTATGAAGTTTGTGGTATCTGGGAATGTGGTCGCTAGAACATTTACCTACACAACGGCTATTTAAAACCTGAAGCTTTTGGATATATGGCTGGCCGATAACAGGGCAAGATGCTCGACTTATTAAGAACTTGCGGGGATTAAAGCTAGCAGGAGCTGAGATATAACTTAAACCTCCTCTACCTCAATTCTGTTTAGCTCCCTCAAAAACCCAACAGCTACCTTCCCCTTAGCCCTCTTCTTCAGCCCCTTATCGTTAGTTATTAGGGTACAGCCATATTCCTCAGCCACTTTAAGAAGGGCTGGATCCGTTCCCTCTGCCTCAACCTCCACAACCTGACAGTTATCCATACTCTTTATGATGTTCAATGCAAAGATTGCGGCTTTTCTCTCCTTTCCTGCAAGTGCTGTGGTGAGTCTTTCAAGCTCTTCAACAACCTGCCTTGGGATGACAAAGGCTCTGAAGCCCATCTCCTTAAGCTGCGAAAACACATCCACCTTTTTCAGAAAAATGTACATGAGGACATTGGTGTCGATGGTGGCACATGGGGTACATAGTGTGCTTCTTTCCTTCTTGGCTGTTCTACCACTTACTTTATTGTCCCCGCTCCTATGAGTCTCCATCTCGAGCCAACTCTTCTGCTTATTGCCACCCTCCACCCTTTCTCGGCACATACTGGCCTCTTCAGTTTTACCTCCACCACATCATCCCTTGCTGATGTGACGATGCCAAGGGTTGTGGAGGTGCCTATGCTGAGCATTAAAGGCTCGTTCATCTTTATCTTCTCAACTCTAAGCTCCTCTTCAGTCCCTACTACTCTCTCAAGGAGCTGAACGTCCATGGAGAAGTCATTGAGGGTTTCAGGAAGCTTGTCCGGATGGCCAACGACGTTTCCCACAAGGCTGTCACTCTTCGTTAGGTAGGGATCCAGTTTTGTGGCAACTCCAATAAGCCCGCCAGGCGTCGCTTCTTCCACATTCCTGCCAGAGGCCATTATCCCAACCACTTCGCTATGAAGAGGGTTGTAAACGCCCCTTTCATCCTTGATGCCTGGCCTTATTTCTATCTCATCCCCTACTCTAAGCCTTCCTCTTGCCAAGCTACCTCCAACGACACCTCCAATCAGCCCTTCTGGCTTTGTACCGGGCTTGTTGACATCAAAGCTCCTGGCTATATGCATGAGGGGCGGAGAGTCCAAATCTCTTTCAGGAGTTGGTATGGTTTCCTCAACTGCCTCAATTAAAGCATCTATATTCACCCTCTGCTGGGCAGAAACGGGTATGATGGGGGCGTTTTCGGCAATTGTGCCCTGTATGAATTCCTTAATCTCCTTGTAGTTCTCCAGAACCCTCTCATGGGTTACGGTATCAATTTTATTCTGAACAATAACTATCTTGTCCACCCCGATGATTTCCAGAGCCATTAAATGCTCCTTTGTCTGGGGGCGGGGGCATTTCTCATTGGCAGCTATAACCAGAACTGCACCATCCATGATGGCCGCACCACTCAGCATTGTGGCCATCAACGTTTCGTGGCCGGGGCTGTCAACAAAGCTCACAGTTCTCAAAATCTCTGTTTTAACCTTGTGAATTTTGCACTTTTTTTCAGTAGTAAAAGCCTGAGGTGGCTCACACTTGGGGCATTTTCTGAAGGTTGCATCCGCATATCCGAGTTTAATGGATATGCCCCTCTTTAGCTCTTCACTGTGCCTGTCTGTCCATACCCCGCTTAAAGCAGCAACAAGGGTCGTTTTACCATGATCAACGTGACCAACCATTCCTATGTTAACCTCAGGAAGAGGGATTTCTTCTTTCGCCATGATGCTCTGCCTCTGCTGCGATGTATTTAAACTTTTCAGCTTTCCTGAGAGGTGTTCTGAATTAGTTTCAGTTACCGTCCAAATTCTAACAGACATTTTATTCTTACCTATAATAATTAATTAACCAAATAATTTAAGCCCACCCACCCCCTCCCCCTTCCCTGAATTTCATCTCAGGTTGATTTAAAGTCTGTTACATTTCGGAGAATATTATACATATGAGGGTTAGGGACGGGGGCAGGTTAATAAACTATATCAGGGTTATAAAAATAGAGAGTTGCCCAGCTAAGTTACTTCAGGAATTGCATCCAAGGCATCAAAAACCTTTTATGCAATATATCGAACATGTGTTCGATGAGGGTGCTGGAAGGTGTTGTGGTTGTTCTGGCAATGCTCCTGCCTTTTGTGGCCTTTAAAACTGCTGACCTGACCACATACATTTACTGGGTAGCCGCGACTGCTCTTTATCTAATCTACGTAGCTCTGACCTCAGGGAGGTGGGTGAATGAGTGAGTTCCTGATTCTGCTCCTCTTCTATGCCATCGCCGGAAGTGCCATCGCATTCTATGCCAGGAAATACGGAGTTTCAGAACATGTTGATTATTTCATAGCTGGCAGAAATGTCGGAGGTGTGATTTCAGCTTTAACCTACGCCGCAACAACCTATTCGGCCTTCATGATGGTGGGGCTTGTTGGTCTGGCATACGCCAGTGGTGTTGGAGCAGTAGGATTTGAGCTGCTCTACCTAGTCGGAACGCTTTTCCTCCTCTCTTACTACTCCCCGAAAATCTGGAGGCTGTCAAAGGAGCATAACGTGGTATCTCCCGCTGAGCTGCTTTCTGTGAAATACGGAAAGGAGGTCGCAGTGCTTGCATCTATCATCTCCCTCATCGCCCTTATTCCCTATACCTCCAGTCAGGTGATTGGGGTTTCACTTCTTCTGGAAAAAAGCGGGGCTTTGCAGTATGAGGTTGCCATTGCTGTGACCGCAATACTGATTGCATTCTGGGCATTGATAGGAGGCTTAAGGGGGGTTGCATGGACCGATGCCCTTCAGGGGATAATCATGCTGTCTGCAGCCGTAATTACCGTTATCTGGGTTTATTTCTGGGGTTTTGGTGTTGAGTCAGAATTTACGTCCCAAGTCAGCAGGCTCGGAGAGCTCCTTTATGTTCCCAACAAGATCTGGACACCCATGAAGTTCGCAGCCCTCAGCGTCCCATGGTTCTTCTTCGCCCTTACGAACCCACAGGTTTTACAGAGGCTCTTCATACCAAAGGATCCCAGAGCTTTAAGGAGAATGGTTATTCTCTTCGGCACCTTCGGGTTGATTTACACAATCCTTGTCACTTTCCTTGGCTTGGAACTCAGGGTGCTTACCGCCCTTGACAGATTCCCAGCCATTTCTTACAGAGACGATGTTACGCCAACTCTGCTCACTCTCATGCCCTCCTGGCTTTCACTGCTGGTGGCCTTCAGCATCATAGCGGCAGCAATAACAACCGCAAATTCAATAATTCTCAGCCTCTCCTCCATGATCTCCAGAGATGTCGTGAGAGAGGGTGGCTTGAGGGCTGGCCAGATGGCCGTTGTTGTTCTCACAATCCTGGTGGCTCTCTTTGCCATGTCAAAGCCAGGATACATTGTGGAGCTCTCTGTACTCTCATCCACCATATTGCTGAGTCAGCTCCCCCTGATTCTGGGAATTTTCCATTGGAAAGGTGGAAAGTTTACAGGGATTGCAACGCTGATTGCTGGCTTCACAACGTCAGTAACGCTATCTGCTTTCAAGCTGTCTCCGGCAGGCATACCCGCTTCCATATGGACATTCATAATCGTCTTCGCTGTATTCTTTGCTGTGTCCCAGATGGAGAAGTGAGTACTTTGGAAGTACAATGGTGAAAGGGGATTCAAAAAATTAATATAATCTCCTTTCTTCTCCTTTTCTCGTATGGTCAGGATTTACGTTGTTTACAACTACGGCCAGTACAATCATCTGATTCACAGAATGCTCAGAGACATGGAGGTTGAGACAAAGCTCATCCAGAACACCACGCCTGTAGATGAGCTTAAAGAGCTGGATGGACTGGTTATAGGTGGCGGTCCCAGCCTAGAAAGAGTGGGAAATTGCAGGGAGTACGTGAGGGAACTCAATGTCCCTATTCTGGGAATTTGTCTTGGTCACCAGCTCATAGCAGATGTTTTTGGTGGTAAAGTGGGGAAAGGTCAGATAGGTGGCTATGCAGAGGTTGCAGTCAGGATTATTCAGGATGATCCCCTGTTTGATGGCTTTCCAGAGGAAATAAAGGTTTGGGCCAGCCACATGGATGAGGTTAAAATGCTACCCGAGGGGTTTGTCAGGTTGGCAGAATCAGACATATGCCAGGTTGAGGCCATGAAACATAAAAATATGCCCATCTACGGCGTCCAGTGGCATCCAGAAGTGTATCACAGCCAGTATGGAAACGAGCTTTACAGAAATTTTGTGGAGATCTGCAGAAAATAATGACTTAAACAGGGGCTTAAGCTGAACATCTTAGGGGAAATATATAAAGTGCTTGGAGGCAGATGTCCAACTATGAATCAGTGGCCTGTGAAAATATTGCTGGTACACCCGAAAGCGCCATTCATGCAGGATGAGAAGCTCACGATTGCTGCAGATTGCGCAATACTGGTGAACAAAGAGCTGGCAGAGAGATTTGGCAAGGAGCCAATAATTATCGGCTGCCCCATGCTTGAGGATCCGAAGAGAGTTTTCGAGAAGCTGAAGATGATCCTAGAAGAGGGTTCAGCCAAGAGCATCGATGTCTACACCATGGAGGTTCCCTGCTGCCACGCCATCCACATGATGGTGGACAGGGCTGCAAAAGAGGGAATGGAAATCAAAAAATATATCGTGAGAGTTAGCGGAGAAGTGGAGCCCTATTCGGGAGTTGTAGATGAAAAAATGATGGAAGCTGAAATGAAGGCTCACAGGGGAATGTGATGCTACGTGAGGCTATGTGAGGTTGATTAAGTCGTCTCACGAGCTATAATTATATCAGCCCAATCTAATGAATATAAATCGAGGGATGTGGAATGGCCAAGATAAAGACCAAGATAAAGAGGATGATGATCGCAATTGATACTGAGCGTTGCATTGGCTGTGGGAAGTGTGTTAACTCCTGTCCTACCAATGCTCTTGAGCTGGTAGATGGGAAAGCCCATCTGAAAGACGAAAAGATTTGCGACGGGTTTGGCTCGTGCATAGCAGTCTGCCCCACAAACGCCCTCTACATTGAGGAAAGAGATGCTGAACCTTTCGACTGGAGCATTCTTAACACGATAAGTTTTGAGGATTTCTTGGACAAGCTGTCCAAACATTACAGACCGGAAGAGATAAAGCAGCCCTGATTTTCGGGGAATTCGATTTTTTAACTTTTACAAGGTTTTGGATCTCAAACTTTCCAGTTTTTGTTATCTTGCTCCTTTTACCTTCCAATCCAGACTTAACAGCACAATATGCCAAACCTTAAGAAGAGATATCATAACGTACAATCATGAAGAAGTTGAGAATCGTAGTGGAAAACGTCAGAGGAGAGTGTTATGCAGGTTATCAGAAAGGGGACGTAATAGAAGTTGAGGACCCGGTCATAACCGGTAGGCTTTGCATATACGCAATATCAGCCTTGCTTCCATATATCACTGCCGCATATAGAGAGACCCCACCTGAAGACTGGATAAATGTTGTCGAGGTTTTGCAATGTCCTGACCCGGAAAATACGGTCATTTTCAGAATAATCAGGGAGTAATTAAAGTCTTCATACCTGATTGTCCACTTACTTATAACACCCACCCCCGCACATTGACTAATCTCTAACTCAGCTATAACACAGTGAAACACCTGATACCCACTGCCCCCCACCCCTTTATTTCCTGTGGAGATTTGAACTCACCAACTTGAGAGCTTTATCCATATCCCTTCTGTAAGAATCCCCCGCTAATACAAAAGCAATTAGAGCACCAAACTCCAAAATATCATAGGACTTCTCATTACCGGCTAGGAGCATTATAAAAGCTGCAGAGAATAGAATAAATGAAGTGGCGACGCCAAGAAACTTTGCTGGAATATGTGGTGGAACAACTATTATCCCATTCCTAATGAGTTTATCGTACTTGATTGATCTAAAAACAATGTGGATGATGATAGGGATTGAAAGAACATAAACTACCTCGGAAAAGATTTCAGCAAAGTAGTAAATAGGATAAATATCCTTGACATGATCGACAGAGATCAAGATGACAATAATATAAAGTAATATTATACTAAATCTGCTAAAAAACATAGAACTTTCAAGATTTGATATTAATCCCTCAATTTTTGTAATTATCTTCACAATATTCAGTATGATTACAAACAAAGTAAAGGATATTATAGAATAATATGCTATTCTAAAGTTACCAATCCTAAAACCCGTAAAGTTTGAAATTAGTTCTAGCAGTTCCATAATACAAATCATAATGAAGACAATAGCTGAAAGGATAAAGTGCTTGTTTAAAGAGTTCCAATACCATATCATTTTATCGAAGTCTTCGTCTTTCATTGTACCCAAGAAATAAAGCAGAGAGAGTGATGCAATCATCCCTAGTACGGCTGTTATCTTCCCGATTAGGGCAATATCCATACTGGATAAATCCCTTTATAATTATTAAACTTTTCCTTCTTTTTATTTAGTCTTCAATAGCTAAATAGTACGGATTTCAAATTTTTATAGACTATTTTATTATAAATTATAATTAGTATTAAAATAACAAAAAGATTAATTAGTTAGAATATAAGCTGATTAACCAGTATTCTGCATCTTTTGTATTAATCATTTCAGGTTAGTTATGGTTAAAAGACGATTCGAAAAATTTATTTATTTCTTCAGTTTATTAAGAATTTCTACAGTTTTGAGCATAATATCGAGGATTTCTCTCATCTCACTATAACTCGACTCTAGAAGCTTGGCTGATAATTCATCAATGAGTCTCTCCAAATTTCTTTCAGCATTTTTTGAAATTGTCATAGGCACTTCGACTTTATTGGAAATGTCAGAAACATCCTCAGCGTCGGATACAATCACCACATCCCTGCCGCATGATGGGCAGTAAACTCTCTCACCTTCTTGGAAAAGAGGAAGTTTACACTCTGGACAGTGTTGTGATAACATTTTTGCACCGCGAACGAGTGCTTTTGCTGCTTCCGAAATTTTTTTATCCTCCATACCCTTACTGCACAACAGAGAAATAAAAACATTCAGTTTTCAGGAGGTGGTTGCATGGGGCAGAAGGTGCCAGAGAGTGTTCTTGAGGTTCTGGATAGAATAATCCATGATGATACAGTTCCCAGAAACATAAGAAAGACTGCAAGTGAGATAAAAGAGAACCTTCTCCACGGTGAGGAGAGCTTGGCTGTAAGAGCGGCATCTGCCATTTCAATTCTCGAAGAAATATCATCGGATCCAAACATACCCATGCATGTCAGAACTTTAATCTGGAATGTTTCTAGTCAGCTGGAGAGAATCGCTGTTGAGTAACGCAGATAGTATAAAAGACAGTCTAAAAGGAGAGTTACTAAGGAAGGGGATTCATTTAGCGGGACTGGCTTATATTCCATTTTACATCTTTACTGATCGCTGGACCACATTCACTGTCGTGGCTTTTTTAACTCTCATCGCTATTTTTCTGGAAATTTTAAGGAGAAAAACTGAGATTTTCCCCAAGTGGATCCTGAGAGGTTATGAAAGGGGTGGTGTTGGGGCATATGTTTACTTTGGCATATCTATGCTACCGGTAACTCTGCTATTCTCACCTCAAGCTTGTTTTGTAGCAATTGCTTGTGGATCCGCTGGAGATGGAGTTGCTGGTATAGTGAAAAAAATTTGGAAAAATATTGCACCACTTTCTATGTTACTCTCATCACTACTCGTAATTTTATTTATCAGCGCATACATTTACATATCTCTCCCCGCTGCGTTTCTAGCAACCATTATTGCTGTTATTGTGGAAACGAAGCTTACTAAAATTGGAAAATACTACATAAACGATAATTTCTCAGTCCCATTGGTTACTGCTGTGGTTTACGAATTCGCTACAATTCTCTATTCGTAGTAATTCATGACATTACACAAAATCAATCTCAAGATTGTAATCTTCAAACAAACCACACAAATATCGATATAGAGATACATTCCGATGTGTTCTTATTAGTACACTTTACTAACATCCCACAATAACTCTTTTGTGTCCTACAAAAAATAAACCAACAATGATTCCGAAAATTCCAAGGGCTATGAGCACGCAACATCCTGATAATGTTACCATGCCCTTCTTCGTTAACAGGGAGTATTTTGATGGCGAGGATGAAATAAGGGAGGCTTACTACGTTTTCTCCCATCTGGGCTGTGATGAGCAGATGTGGGATTGTGAGGGTAAGGAAGTAGACGAGTTTGTAGTCAAAAAATTGCTGACATATTATCCCGACTTTTTCTCAGCTCATAAACTGGGTCAGGATGTTAGAATTACACTAAGGGTCCCAAATCCTTCAGTAGAGGCTACTGAAGCAAAGCTGCTACCTGAAACTCTGGAAATAATACCTAGAAGTTACGATGCCGCTGAGGTGTTTTATGGAGAAGAAGTATGCCCCATCTTTGAGGTCATAGTTCCAATGGTTACAAATTCCCAAGAACTCAACAGGATTTTTTATTACTATAAGGATTTTGTAGCGGGTAAAGGGGACTTATACTTAAGGGATGGAATTAGGATCAGAGACTGGCTTGGGGAATTTAAACCCGAGGAAATAAGCATAATTCCACTTTTTGAGGATATACCAGTAATGCTGGAATGTCACAAAATCCTCGAGGAATATATGAGGGACAAGAAATTCGAGGAGATAAGAGTTTTTCTTGCTAGGTCGGATCCAGCATTGAATTATGGATTCATCCCGGCAACTCTTGCTGCGAAGATAGCACTGCTAAAACTCTCTGAAATTGATAATTTCGATGTCCATCCAATAATAGGTGTCGGAACCACACCCTTCAGAGGCTTCCTTACCCCTGAGAATCTGGGCGTTCTTGAAGAATATACTTCAGTCTTAACCTTCACAGTTCAGTCAGCCTTTAAATATGATTATCCTCCAGATATTGTTAGAAAGGCAATTGATAGGATAAAGCATAGGAAGCTTGGCAGACCGCAACACATCGATGAAAGCATAATCAAAATTATTGAAAGAATGAGCAAGTCCTATAGGGATAGAATACCTGCTGTTGCAAACTTTGTAAACTCCTTCAGCCGTTATATACCAAGAAGAAGAATGAGAAAACTCCATATCGGACTGTTTGGATATGCGAGAGGTGATGGTGTTAAGTTACCTAGAGCCATAACTTTCTGTGCAACTCTTTACTCCATCGGATTTCCTCCAGAACTCATAGGGTTCTCTGGTTTTACAGATAAAGATCTGGAAGCGGTCATGGAGCACTTTGGAGGCTTTGAAGATGTCATGGAAAAAGCCTTGTCCTGTTACAATCCTGAAAGCCTTAAAATCATCCCTCTAGAGGACGATGTAAATCGAGCTCTAGAGTTCTTTGATTATAAGCCAGATGAAGAGCATTTGAGGGCAACTTCAGATGTTATTGAAGCTCTTTCTATGGGAGGAGACCCTAGAGAAGCTGTAACGAGGGCAGGAAAAATAAGAGGGTTTTTGGGGTAGGCCCGCATAATCCATGTAGCTCTACAGATAGTTCCACAGGAAATAAAGGGGTGGGGGTGAAAAAGTAATGTTTAACAATGTTGCATTTTATGGTAGTGCATTTAATGTCACTTAGCAACACTTAGCATCAACTACTGCCAGTGACCGTCACTGACCAAACTCTTCACGTCACTCCATCCCCACAGGACCCTCTTTAAGATATTTTTCCGGATCTCTCTCAAACATGAACTTGCAGCCGGGGGCGCAGAAGTAGTAGGTCTTCCCCTTATATTCAGTTTTGAACTTTGCAGTTTTCTCGTCCACCTCCATCCCACATACTGGATCCATCGCCACACCATCACCTCCTTTGGAATTGTTTTACATCACATGTAATATATCTTTTACCCAGTCATTCCACTTATATTCCACTTATTTCCCAACCAGAGAAAAGTACACATCTTCCAGTCTCATGACTTCAGGCTCTACTTTCAGTATTTTCCCTCCAGAGGAAATTACATCCCTCAAAATTCTATTAAGTTCATCAATACTTTCAGTGGTCATCCTCTCCTCTCGGCCATTTTCAGAGTAAACGATCACGTATTTTCTGCCAGCTTTTATTAGCTCGTCAATATCACCGAAATAGATGAGCTTACCCTTTTTCATTATTGCAACCCTGTCACAGACCGATTCCACGTAATACATGTTGTGGGCGGAGAAAATGATTGATTTTTTCTCATCTCTCAACCCACCAAGAAATTCGGCAATGAAAAGGGATGTGCCCGGATCCAGCCCGCCGGTAGGCTCATCGTATATCAGATATTCTGGATCGTGCATGAGAGTTCTGGCGATGGATACCTTTCTCTTCATGCCTTTGGAGAAAGCCCCGAGTCTTCGATCGGAAGGTATTTTGAGCATCTCCATAAGCTTTTCAGCTCTCTCTTCAGCTTGGGCGCCCTCTACACCATAGAGGGAAGAGAAGAACATCAGGTATTCTTTAGCGGTCATCCCATCATAGAGGGCATCGAATTCGGGAAGGTACCCTATTCTCATTTTTATTTCATTCAGATTGGAAAACAGCTCTTTCCCAGAAAACTCCACTCTCCCGGCATCGGGTTTTATAAGCCCCGAAACCATTTTGAGAGTTGTGGACTTGCCAGCTCCGTTCTCACCGATCAGTCCGAGGATTTCTCCTTTCTCAAGGTGAAAGCTGATGGAATCAACGGCAATTATATCGCCATAAACCTTTCTCAAACCCTCAACTTTCAGCACAAGATTAATAACGGTTAAACATATATTTAGTGGTTTTGACCACATTTTGATGCTAAAAGTAACCCTTCTGGAGATAAAGAAATCAAGAAAGAAGTACGGAAAGAGGTTCACCTTCCTGCTCCTCCTCCTGATAACATTCGCTGCCCTTTCAGCCATCATGTCGTTTTCAGGCTTTAAATCCGATTACATGATGTACACCGCAGCCACTCAAATAGAGTTGAAGGATTCGAGATTCATAACTTTCCATGCTGAACCACCAGAAGGGAGAGAAACGGTGAAAAAAGAGTATGCAGATGTTTACTTGGGTTTTGATGGCACTCTTTACGTAATCACCTCTGGCAGCAAAAAGTCTCTTGCAGCAACTGAGGAATTGATTAAGGCTATAAGATCAGATTTTGAGGAGTTTCTGTATCAGAGGTATGGAAAGAAAGCGTATCCTGTTTTTGTTAGGGCTGTTTACGTGGATCGTGGGCACATCGCAACCCCTTCTGGCACCGTCAACCTTGAGGAGGTCAGAAAGGCTGTTGAGAGAGGTGAAACTGAAGTTGGAAAACCCAAGGAGAAAAGCGGAATACCTGAGCACACCCCGGAGCCTAAAATTCCATCGGGAGGAGAAAAGAGAACCTTTGATGTTGGAAAGCTCATCTTTGGTGAGAAAGGATACACGACCCCATCGACTTTTTCGCCACCGAGCCTCATGGGAAAGATGATTTATGCATTTCTCCTGATCCTCCCGTCATATTTCGCTATTCAAGTTTATTCCTCCTCATTTATAGAAGACAGGTTCAGCGGGAGGCTTGTGTCTCTTCTTTCAACGCCTCTTTCTCCCCGAGACATACTGCTGGGTAAAATGCTGCCCTATTTTTTGCTATCCACTTCTCTCGTCCTCTTTTCATCAATCCTTCTGGCAAATCCTAGTTCAGCACTCTACATTCTTCCTCCACTTCTATTTTTATTCTCCATCCAGACGCTGTTTGCCCTGCTTTCAAGAAGCTATAAGGAGATGACGTTCCTAATCTTGGTATCGTCTCTTGTGATAACTGGATACCTGTTCATCCCTGCTATATTTGCAGGAACGGTGCCCTTCAGTAAAGTCTCTCCCATAACTCTCCTCCTTTCAAACCTCGAAGGAGAAACGGTGACTCTCAGAGAATACTTCGTCTCCACCCTCCAGTTTTTTGCTGCATTCATCTTTATCAGCCTGATATGTGTAAGAGCTTTGGATGCTGAATTTCTTGAGTATCAGGGTGGAATTGTAGAGAGGTTTCTGGAGGCGTGCAGGCGGGTAGTGACGGGATACCCTTCGCTCATAGCTTACATGGGGCTGTCAATAGCACCTATTTTCATGGTAGAGTTCATGCTCGCAACCACCCTCTTTGCCTTTCCGCTTCACGTCTCCATCCCATTCTTCCTCATGACCATCGCCGCAGTAGAGGAGTTCTTCAAGACTGTAGCTCTGCACTCAGCCATCAGGAATGGACTGGAATGGTGGAAAGCAGGGGTTGTTGGAGGCATAACTTTCCTGATTTTTGAGAAATTGCTGGTGGTTGTTGATGCTGGTATCTTCAGCAACGCTATGATGGCTGGAATGCTGGTGTTACCCCTTGCCCTCCACGTTTCTACCCTTTTGCTTTTCAGCTACCTGATTCGCCTGAATCCAAAGGGGTACTGGCTGGCCTACGTGGCTGCAACCCTACTACATTTCGCCTACAACCTCGGGGTGGTGACTTTTGTCTTGGCTTAACGTGATGGTAAAGGACATCAGATCAGCCCTGAAAGAAAAGACATTCGTGAGCATAGTACTCCTCCAACTATTTGTTGCTGGGCTTGCATCCATAATAACCATTGGAATGCTGGTGCTGTATAATCCCACCTTCCTGGCAGCAAATCAGGCGAAGGTTGGACTGGTGGGAGATGCCCCCGTCCTAGCAAGTGTTTTGAAGCCTGAGAAGAAATATGGTAGCCTGGATGAAGCTTTTGAGGATTTTTATGCAGGAAGAATAGATGCAATAGTTTTGCTGCCTGAGGAAAACAGTTCCGAGAACTTCGTAACGGTTTACCTCCCTAAGGAGGAAGTTGTGGCGATAGTAGCAACCTCGTATTTGAGGGAGAAATTGATGGAGTATGAGGCAAAACTCAGAAGCATGAACGGAATTCCAGGGAAAATCCCAATTAAGGTTTTCTCTCCAGAAATGAAGGAGGTAGAAGAGCCTAACGGAATATCTGCATCCTTCAAATTCATATACATGGTTTTGATTCCTCTCCTTGTCATTACCACAGCTCTTAGTGCAGGCGGACTCTTCATAGACCTCATCAGTGAAGAGGTGGAAAGCAAGACCGCTCATGTTCTACTCTCAACACCGTTGAGGGCATGGGAAATTGTGATGGGGAAGGTTGCGGCGGCTCTCTCTTTATCAGCTCTTCTGACACCCGTATGGATTCTTCTGCTGATGATAAATGGCATAGACATCGCCAGACCTATATTGGTGCTGGTGATAACCCTCTCAATTTCCTCCCTCTTTGTAGCAGTAGCCTGCTTCTCCAGTCTCAGTGGAGATAGGGAGAGGGCACAATTGATCTTCTCCTTAACAATAGTCTCGCTGCTACCCCTCTTCTACATCTCCCCCTTCATGCCCTCCGGTTTAATTGCAAGAGTCTCAGCGGGATCTTATTTCCTGCCCGTTGAGATATCCTTGTATGCAGCAGTTTCTGCAGCCTCTCTTCTGCTGGGAGTGAAAATTCTGGAAAAGAGAATAAGGGATCAGTGAAGTTAATCGTGAAGGGGAAGCGAGGAATGGGGAAAAGGAGAAAATGAAGTAAAAAGAAGTAAAAAAGAATCAGTAGGGGGTGGCCCAGCTCTCATCGTCCTTGTAAACCTTCTCGTCTATGATCATCTCCCCCTCTACAATGGGCTTGGGCTCCTTTACAGCCTCTATTCTGAAGAGGGTGGAGGTGTACCAGTTGTGGTCTATTTCTGCCCCAAGCTTTCTCACGATAGGTAGCTTCTCTTGGAAACGGAAGAAGTTCTTCTCCTCCTGCGGATACACGCTGAACTTCCTTCTGAGATCTGTGATTATGAAACCCATTTCGTGTATCATCCGCTGAATCTCGTACCATTTCTTCCTTGAGGCTTCTAGTGTTGTTATTCCGAAATAACCGCTGCAGCCAGGCCCTTCAAGTGTGGAAACACCTCTGGAGAGGAAAAGCTTTAGGCCGGGAAGAGTCTCAACCGGATCCGTAACAAAAACGTGATATTTGCCCCTCAAATCATCCGGAAAGGCTTGCTGCACATCATAAACTCTTGCCTCAACAGGCAGAGAGTACTCATCTGCGGTTTTGTTGATGAAATTAACCAGCCTCTCATCTATCTCAACAACAGTCACCTTTTTCGGCATACCTGTTAGAGCTGCAGCTATGCTGAAGAGGTCATCATCTCCAACCACGAAAATCTTGGAATTAGCTAAATCTCCCCTCTCATGGACGAATTCAACCCTTCTTATGACCCCCTCGTGGCTGATAAAGCCCTGATCGTAAAGCTCAATTGCCTCGGGTCTCTCTGCTGAAATCTCCTTGTAGGTTTTAAGGACCTCCTGGAAAAATCCTGCAATGGAGTAGCCAGTTCTTCCGCAATATTGACATGAGACGTCTGTGCTTTTGATGTTCATTTCTCTGCATAATTCCAGGCCTTTCTGGGTCAGGGATACTTTACCACCTTCCAGTGCAATCAGCCCTTCATCCTCCAACTGGTGGAGGAGCTGGAAGAATTCGGGAAGCGAGGAATCCTGGCTGTCTATGAGCTTGTAAACTGACAGACCTGACACCCCTCCAGAAAGCAGTGCCTGAAAAATCTGGTTTCTTATTCTTCGCATCATCGCTATAACCTCTTAACAAACAAACATTCAACCCCTGTCAAGAACATAATGCCGGTATTCTTTTGGTTTAAATCTTTCCAAAAACAGTTCAAATGCCCTCTCTGTCTTCTTGATGTCCCCACACGTGAAGATATCGAGGTTCACCATCTCATACTCCGGCCAGGTATGGATGCTTACGTGGCTCTCGGCAATCAAAACAATGCCTGTTACGCCGTGGGGATTGAATTGCTTGTAAACACTTCCTACTTTTGTCAATCCAGCCGCATCTACAACCTCCTCCACGATGTCTCTGACTGTCTTCTCATATGAAATCAACTCCTTTGGAACTCCATATAATTCGGCAATTATGTGCTTTCCGACAATCATCGCCATCACCCATCTTTTTTCACCACCTTTACGGAATTTTCAATTATTCTGACGGTTTAGCAGCCTTACGGCCTTTTATTCGGGAAATTACACTCTTAAACCGGTAAGCTACGATTCGACTCGAAAACATCGTAAAGTATATTGATTTTTAAAGTTTTCGCCCAATTTGAAGGAGTTTGCACAGAGCTCAGGCAAAATAAAAAAAGCACCACTGTCCAGATTTAGTTTATTTAGAAATTCTCATGTCATTTTTGAGCTAAACCGGTTTTTTCTGTTATTTTATGGCCATTTGCCGGATTTTTTAATATTTTGTAATCGGATAATTATTGATTAAGAAGGGCGGAGAGAGGGGCAATGGACTTCCAGACACTGTTTCATCCTCTTTTACATTCCATGCTAATTTTTGTTGAGAAGAAATGGATGTGGGAGTATCCTGCCACGGTTTTGTAAACCATAGCCCCATCGTAGCCACCTTTTATTCCCTTTCCGTCAGTCTTGAAAGCAAATACCACATCATCATCAGCTTCGGCATAACTGTAATGGAATTCATGCCCCCTGAATGAAGACCGGAAAATTGGATTGCTCCTGATGATTTCACCCTTTACATAGCCCAGTGCCTGAAGTTTCTGGGTGAAAATGATGTCAAGGTCAAGAACACCTGCCATTTTTATTTTTGATTTGGACTCTGAGTGTGAATTGGATCCAGATTCATCTTTCCTTATCTCTCTGGCCAGGAACATCATCCCTCCGCATTCAGCGTAAACTGGAATCTCGTCCTGACAGATTTTTGCGAACTTTTTTGCGTATGGTGAGAGCTCCGGATACAGCTCGGGATACCCTCCGCCTATGTAATAGGCGTCGCACTGAGGAAGCTCCCCTTTGAGGGGTGAAAAGAACTCCAGCTTTCCGATTTTCTTCAGCACGTCAAGATTATCGGCGTAATAGAAGGCGAAGCAGGAGTCGAAGGGTATGCCTATTGTTGGGGCATCAGCTGTCTGAGTTCCAGCTTTAGAGCTGTAATATTCCTCCACCTCAACCTGAGCAGACGCCTCCAATATTCTGTCTATGTCGAGATAGCTTTCTCCAGTCTCAGCAAAAGCCTTCCAGTCCTTCTCAACCTCCATACCAAGCTTCAGGCCCAGATGTCTGCTGGGAATCTTCAGCGCATCGTTATCGGGAATGTACCCGAAAACTCTAACGCCTTCGTTCTCGAAAAGCCTGCGGATCCGCTGAAAATATGCTTCGCTGACACCTCTGAAAATAACGCCAGCGATATTAACGTCTTCAAAGGTTTTAAAGCCTTTAAACACTGCCAGAGCTGAGTTTGCCATGCCCTTCACATCCATAACTAGGATTACGGGAATACTGAGAATCCTTGCCACGTGGGCTGAAGAAGCAAAGGTGGTCAGTTTGTAGCCGTCGTAGAGGCCCATAACACCCTCAACAATTCCAAAGTCGCTGTCTGACAGCCATCTTTTGAAGGATTGCTCAACGCCTTCCTCGCCCATCATGAAAACATCCAGATTAACAGCGGGAATAACAGTAGGATTGCAGAAGGAGTAGTGGGTGGGATCGATGAAATCGGGGCCAACCTTGAAAGGCTGAACAGCAAACCCCCTCTTTTTCAGGGCTGCTGCTATGCAGAGGGAAGCAGTGGTCTTCCCAACACTGCTGTGGGTGCCGGCAACCATGATTGCAAATGGCACGATTTTTGTTTCTCAGCTGGGTTAAAACTTTTGCTGAATGATAAAATCCTTTAAATCACCAGAAAAAACAATTTTTATCAGATCAAAACAAAGATGGTATAAATGGACGCACCAGAAAAAGCGTCGGAAAATGCAGTAGAAAAAATCCTCAAAGAGGCAATGGACCCAGACGAAGAAGTTCTTGCAAGGCTCCATTACAGGAAAGAGGCGTGGACAGCAACGTATAATGTTGCAGCCATCCCGACAATCTACGATTACTACTTTTTCGCCACCAACAAGAGGTTGCTGGGAGTATTTGTGGATAAATTTCCTGAGCTTGTAGAGCTCCCCTACTCAAAAATTGAGGATTTTGACCTGATTGAGGAGTACAACATTGACAAATCTCTATTTATTGTCATCATAGGCATATTCTGGTTTTATTTGCTTTTAATTGCCTTTTTACCTCCTGTGTTCTCCGTTCCAGCTATTCTGACGGGATCGCTTCTGACATATGTTGTTTTCAAACTTCGGAAGAAACGACGATACTATCAGATAAAAGGCTCTCTGAAGCGCTGGGAAAAGAACTTCTGGCGCATTCCGGCTGAGGAGTATGCTGAAGATTTTGTAAAAATCATCAGAAGAATGGCCGGGGTTTAGTTGATAGTTATTCCATGAATCACTCTACAAACACTCAAATTCAGAGCCAGAGTAGGTATGGGGCAATTAAAGTCGGAGCAAAAGTCAGAGCAATTAATATAAATATATATCTCCACTCTGTTATGTAAATGAAAGAATCCTTCTTTATCGAGACCAGGAGAATTCTGGGACTCATTCTCCTCATAATTTCTATAGCTCTACTCCTCAGCTTCATAAAATCAATATCCTTCAGCCCTTCTGGTTTCTCAGGTATCCTTGGAAGCCAGCCTGCTGGCAAAACAGAGGCTGCGCCACTCCCTTCCAGCTTTAGCCCGTCTGACAGTGGCTTAACAAATCTTAGCTCCCAGAGTTCACCGCCCCACGTTCCGATATTTTTTGTGGAGGGGCTGAACAATGAAACAAACCACCTCCGCCTTTTTACAGCATATCAGTATGCCAATGGGGTTTGGGTGGAGGAGGAAGGGGATTACGCTGATAAGCCCTCCCCCACCCCCGGGAGAATAACTAGGTTCAGGGTGACACCCATTGCAACTTTCCCGAAACACATCCCGGTTCCGACCTACACAATCTTTAACACCGCAGATGCGGGCTATGAGGCTGACACCATGTCCTTTCTTGTTGAAAACTACTCGATGCCTTATATGGGTGTGGCTGTGAGCTTTGACTATTCGGAGAATGCTTTAAGGGACGACGAGAAATACCGGAAATACACTGAGATGAGATTTTATGGTGCTGAAGAAATCAAAAAGCTAACACTCAAGGTGACGAAGGATGCCAAGACGGATTACGAGAAGATAAAGGCCATAGAGCTATTTCTTGAAAAAAATTATGAGTACGATCCTACTGCAACCTTTGGCGAGCATCCAGTTTACGAATTTCTCTTCGTCAAGAAAGCTGGGATTTGCAAGCACTTCGCCTCAGCTTTCGTTGCTATGGCCAGAAGCATAGGGCTGCCTGCGAGAGCTGTTGTTGGCTATCTTGCCAAGCCGGTGAGCTACAATCAGACTGTATTTCAGGATCAGGCCCACATGTGGGCGGAAGTGATGATGGAGAACGGATGGATGGAGGTTGATCCAACTCCCACATGGAACATGAAGAAGATACCAACTTCAACCGAAATCACATTCATTGAAAGCGAGCTCAGAACCGGGATGAATTTCACTTTGAAGGGTGTGGTTAAAGCAAAGGCAGCAGAAACGGGAAGGCCTTCAGGCTTCGTGGAAATTTACATAACTCCTGACAAGAACATTAGAGGGGACCTTATAGGCCTGCTTCCAGTAGAGAACGGCATCTTCCAGGGAGAGCTTCCAGTTCCTGATCTGGCCGGAGAATATCACGTTCTGGCCCATTATACTGGCAGTCTGGTTTACAAAGAATCCTGGAGCGACCCAGTGGTGAGGATATATCGCCCAACGAAGATTGATGCTGCCATCCCTCGAATATCCACCGGGAAGCTCACTATTTCGGGAATGCTCATAGACCACAACGGGACACCTCTGGATGACGAGATAAAGGTTTACGTTGATGGCTTTTTACTCCATACTGTTAGCACAACAAACGGAAGCTTCAACATCTCCCTAGAGCTTGGCAGGGGTGTGCACGAGGTCAAGCTCAGGTATGAGGGGCATGATTTCAGGCTTCCGGCTGAAGTGACTGGAAAGGTGGAAGTTGGCGAGGTTGAGGTGAAGCTGACCAACATAACGGCAATCAGGGGAGAAGTTTGGGAAAGTGGTGGAGTTGTGAGGTTTAATGGCAAGGGGCTGAGCACCTCAGTAATCATTCAGACTGAATTTGGCAAAGCTGAGAGCTATGCCACTGCCGGAAACTTCAGCTTCAGAATGTGGGTTGAGAAAGCTCAGAATGTTCAGCTTGGAAAGCAAAAAGCCACTATTGTTTTGCCGGAAATAAACTACTCCACTGAGGTTCAGATTTTTGTCAAATCAAGGGTTAAGCTGGATGTAAAGGCTGACGGTAAGCTGGAGGTGAGAATATACGATGATTCAGGCAACCCTGCCGAGGGTTTTGTGAAGGTGGGAAACCAGAGGAAGTATGCCAAGGGCTTTGCGGTTTTTCAGGAGTATGAAGGAGATTCGGTATACTTCGAGGGTAATGAAAAGTATCTCCCGGCCTCAAAGGAAATACCGAAGCCGTTCCCCTTCTGGATATTCATAATCCCGGCTCCTGTAGCAGCATATCTTGTAACCAGAATGCTGAAGGAAAGAAGGAGCTTTCTGGAGTTTGTTTACGATGAACCACCCATTTACGAGCCGGGAGAAGAGATTGCGGTCAGGATAATCAATGGTGGAGAAGGCGTCGTAAGGGCAATACTGGCAGGTAAAGCTGGCTTTAAAGAAAATGAGCAAGAAGTCAAGCCACTAGGATTAGAAGAGAAGGAACTTGAGGTCAAGCTGACACTTTCTGAAGGAGATTATTTGCTTAGGGCCGAAAGGCTGGTTGAGGGGAAGGTGGTAGAGGTTAAAACCATGGAGCTCAGAATAATGCCCTATTCAGAAGGAATTGCCGAAATCTTTTCCAGATTCGTGGAAGATGTGGGGAGGAAGAGAGAAATCAACCTGGAAAATCTGACGGCAAGGGAAATTCTGGAAATGCTTGGTGTGGGTGGTGCTTTTGATGAGCAGACAGGCAAGCAAGTCAAACAAAGAGTAATCGACCTCTTCGAAGGAGCAAAGTACGGTAGAATAGACATCGGCAGAAAAGAGCTTAAGAAGTTCTGGGAAATTGTGAATGCTCTCAGGAGGGAGCTGAATGTTTAAGGAAATACTGCTGGCCTTACTTGTTGTAGCAGTTTACCTCGCATCCCCCTACCTTCAACCTTACATACCCTTAGCCATTGACATGCAGCAAACAGCTCTTATAGCTTCACTCAGCCTGATATCTGCGGTGCTGGGTCTTTCTGAAAGAACAAGGAAGTTTAAATCCGCAGTTTCATGGATACTTCTCTTCTTCCTTGCTGATTTGATTCTGCTGAACTTGAGCACTCTGTATCCTGAACCTTATCTCATCTTCAGTGCTAGGAAAATGGAAATTATCGCTCTCATACTTCTATTCTCCCTGTCTTCCGTGGAAATATGGAGACATCAGCCTATTATAAGCATGGCATCCCTTATAGCTGCCTCATTTCTGCTTTATCGCCTGTTAGAAGGGATTTTGAAGAGTGAGGTGGTGATGGCAGTAACAATTGCAACGCTCTTCGTGGCCTTTACGTACCTCCAGTACTACCTGAGAAGCGAAGTCTTAGAATTTATGTTCAGGGAGAGGAGGACAATTTTCTCGGGCGCACTTTTTGTGGGAATTTATCTTGGATATCTAAGGCCACTCATACCTTACCCTGGAGTCAGAATGCTCATTGAGTGGCTGGTGGTTCTCGCCGTGCTGTTCTCTTTCAGATCAGGCTTTAAAGGAAGTGTGGAGGTTGGAGAGCCCGAGCCCTTCAAACCGCACCGGAAGAGAATTTTCCTGAGGGGAGACGAAACGGTTCACGTGCTGGATGACGCCATTAAAAAATTCATCGAAGAGGGCAGGAAAGAGCTGCTGCTCTCGGCAGTTGTTGCCGTCCTATCTGAGGTCAGAGATTTTGAGAGCATTGCCAGAATTATCCAGCCTGTAGCTGATCATTCAGATGAACTCCCATCAAAACTGGCTTTCGGATGGGAGAAAAGGAGAGTTCAGCAGAAGAACATGAAGAGGAGGAAAGAGAAGGTATTTGAGATGATGAAGAGAATTGATGAGGAGGGGATAAAGCTTGGACTTGATGGAATTTTTGGAAAAAAGCCGTGAGATAGTTGATAGGGTTTGCGAGATTTACGTTGGAGACAGAGAGATGGTGATGAAAGTATTGGCAGCTTGTCTGTCCAACGGTAATGTGTTGTTTGAAGACTACCCGGGTCTGGGAAAAACCCTGCTGGCAAAGGTCTTTGCAAGAGTTATCGGAGCAGACTATCGAAGGGTACAGTTCACACCCGATTTGCTCCCTTCAGATATCATCGGAACGAAGGTATGGAGGCAGAGCGGATTTCAGCTTGTTAAAGGCCCTATATTCACCCATGTGCTGCTTGCAGACGAAATCAATAGAAGCCCGCCAAAGACTCAGGCAGCGCTGCTGGAAGCTATGGAGGAGAGACAGGTGACCATAGAAGGAGACACCATGAAGCTTGAAGAGCCTTTCTTCGTCATGGCCACCCAGAACCCTATAGAGCAGGAAGGGACTTATCCTCTACCTGAGGCCCAGATGGATCGCTTCATGCTCCGCTTATCGCCAGGATATCCGGAAAGCGTCGACGAAGAAGTGGAAATACTCAGCAGAAGGATAAGCTGGATGAAGGACGATCCGACAGATGACGTGATACCGGTTGTTAGCTTGGAAGAATTCAGGGAGATGCAGAGAATTGTGGAGGGAATATACGTTGATGAGAGCGTTCTAAAGTACATTGCAGAGCTTGTGAGGGCTACCAGGCAAAACGAGCTGGTGGAGATAGGAGCAAGTCCCAGGGGCGGGCTTGCACTGTTGAAAATTTCGAGAGCCATTGCAGCCATGGAGGGCAGAGACTTCGTTATTCCGGATGATGTGAAGAGGGTTGCTGTTGATGCTTTGTCTCACAGGATAATTCTGAACGTGGAGTATGCAATAGAGGGCGTGAAGCCACAGAGCGTTGTTGAGGAAGTGCTGAGGGAGGTTGAAGTTCCCAAGGCTCCTGATATGAGGAGTTAAGAAAAAATGAAGGTAATGCACAGCTTTGCTTCACTCTCTCTCTTGGGAACCTTCTTGGCGGTTCTGGCAGTACTCACCCTCATCCCTGAGCTAATTCTTGCTGCGTTCATTCCGGTTTTCATGCTGGTATCTTCCATAGCCACACCCTTTGGTCTGAAAGTTACATCTTATGCAATCTCGGGCGGGAAGTACGTTGGTGAGGAGTTTGAAGTGGAGGTGAGGGTTAGGGCCTATGGTATTGGGCTACTCAGACTCGAGCACAAGCTCCCAGAGTTTTTCGAGCTGGTGGATGGAAGCAATACTATTACCAGTTTCATACCCATACTAAGGGATGTCAAAGTAAGATACAGAGCCATAGCAACCAGACGGGGGGTTTACCGCCTGGAAAGGCTCAGGTGGGGTTTTGAAGACCCTCTCATGGTGACCTTCAGGGAAGGCGTTGAGAAGCTGGACATCCAGCTTGAGGTTAAGCATAAGGTGAGGAGCGTAAAGAGGGTAAGGCTGGCAAGAGGAGTAGCCAGAAAGCCTTTTCCAGAAATGGATATTGCAAAGCTGGGCGTTCCGGGAACAGACTTTAGGGAGATCAGGAATTACACTCCCGGCGATCCGGTGAAGTTCATCAATTGGAAAGCGACTGCCAGAAAAGGGGAGGTGATGGTAAATCAGTTTGAGGTCGAGGGGAAGAAGGCAGTATGGATTTTTGTTGACGCAAACCCCTACATGATTTACGGCGAGTCAAACAGAAACTTTTTGGAGGCTACTGTTGAGGCTGCCAACGCTCTGGCCTATTACTTCACATCTCGAGGCTACAGGCTGGGCATGTACATAATTGGGGCGAAAAGACTTGTCTATCCTGACAGTGGAACTAGGCAGTTCAGCAAAATTGCCAGAGAGCTTCTGCTGACGGATGTGAGCGACGAATTTCAGAGCTTCGAAAGGGCCTTTGAGGAATGCAAGCCGTTTCTGATAGCAGAAAAGCCCTTGGTAATCCTGATTACTCGGGTTGAGAAGTTGAAGCCCGGCAGGGGAATTGCTAGGCTCAGGAGAATATGGAGGAGAGGTCTACCGGTGATGATAATCTCCCTGAAATTTGAATGGGGCGAGGGATACGGGGCGAGGATAATGGATGGTGTTAGGAGGGCTTTCATCTCGTCTCTCTCAGGGATGGCGGATGTGGTGGAATGGGAGATTTCAAAGCCCGTTGACTGGGTTTTGAGGAGTGTAGCAAGATGACTTCAATTGGCCAGATCAGCCAAGTAAGTCAAATGAGTCAGATAAGCAAGATGAACTGGCAGAGGATAAAATACTCACTCCCATCACTCATAATGGCTGAGCTGGCCATATATGTCACACCGTTAAAGGAGTTCATCCCCTACTCGGAAATTCTTTATCTAATCCCCGTCATCACCATTTTCGCAAACAGAAAGCCCTTCAACTTTCCACTATTCTCTATTCTCCTTTTCCTAAATCTTATTCCGTACTTCTATGGATCCGAGTTCGTGAAGGGAATTGTCAATTTAGCTGATTACGTCGGTATAGGATATATTTTTGAATTCTACCAGCTTCTCACCCTTTATAGAGGAGTAGAATCTGCTTTACTTCCCGTGGTGCTTCTGTTCTCTATTTCAGAAGTCTCTTGGTGGGCTGTCAAAGAAGCTGCAGAAATTGGGGCAGAGGTAGAGGTGGAAGCAAGAGACTATGGAGTTCATAGAGTTAGCACAGATAGAATCTTCTCCCTAAGGCTGGGATACTCGTTATTGCTCGGCATAGTAGCATTAATGATTGCCTTCGGAATCCCTGAGCTGGCATCATCTCTTGGTTTTAGATATCCTCCTCTGGTTCTGGGGTTATTAGGGGTTGCAGCCCTGTTTCTGGCGGTGATTTTGCTGAGGTAAGTGTTGCGTTTGGCAAATCTTTGACAATTTGGATAACCGGTAATGTAATTCGCCAAAAATAGAAAAATTACAGAATAAACCGTGCATCCCCCACAAATACTCCTTCAGGCAAGGAAAACGTGGGGTTCAGGTCTATCTCCTTTATCTCCGGATTCTCCTCCACGAGCTTTGATAGATTCGCCAGCAGTTCAGCAATCTGCTTGACGTCTCTCGGCTCAACGTCTCTAAATCCCGTGAGAATTCTGTAAACCTTCGTCTCCTTCATCATTTCCATTGCCGTTTCCGCATCCACAGGTGTAATTCTGTAAGCCACATCCTCATACACCTCTGCAAACTTTCCGCCGGTTCCGAAGGCGATGACGCCACCGAACTGTTCATCCTGAAATGCACCTATCAGGAGCTCGATACCCTTAACCATCGGAGAAATCAGAACACCCATTGGTGAGCTTAGCCTTAGAAAAGCGTTCAGAAGAGCATCCTCACCTCTTATGTCCAGCACTACTCCACCAATCTCGGTTTTATGCTCTCCTCTTGCAGTAATAACCTTCATGACCACAGGATATCCAATCCTTTCAGCAGCCTTAACAGCCTCTTCCTCATTCCTTGCGATGGCATAATCTAGAACTGGAATGCCGTACTCCTTCAGCATCTCTCTACATTCAGGTTCAGTTGGATATCGCCCCTCCTTTAAAGCCTTCTCGATAACCTCATGCATGATACCACCTCTCACGATTATACTTTTGATTTAAGACAGAACTTAAGACAGAGCTCAATGACCCCACCTCTTTAAAGCTGCCAGAACCCTCGCAGCCCTTTCAGGGGTAGGAAAAACGGGTATGCCATGACTGTGCATCTTCGCCACTTCTTCCTTCTCTACCTCCGCACCCCCAAGGAAAGCAACAACCACCGTTTTTTCTGCGGCATCTGCCATCTTGACTGTCTCAATTACGGTATCGGCAGCCCCTTCTATCGGGTCACCGAAAATGAGCAGGAAAGCGTCCGCATAATCGAAAGCCGCCTTAACAACATTCAGATACATCTCGGCGGTGGCATCTCCTGTCAGGTCGATTGGGTTGTCGAGGATTGCGTGGGCAGGCACCAAGTCTCTCAGCTTAGCCTTCAGCTCCTCATCAGCCTCGAAAACTCTCAGCCCATTGCTCTCCAGCACGTCAATTGCCAGAATCCCTGCACCGCCGGAACTGGTTACTATAAGCACCCTTTCTCCTTTAAAAGGCCTTAGATACGCAAATGCTTTGGCAAAATCGTAAAGCTCCTCCAGATTTTCCGCCCTTATAATCCCGCTCTGCTTGCATGCTGCTTCAAACACAGCATCTCTGCCAGCCATGGATTTAGTATGGCTTTCAACAGCCTTCGCTCCCCTTTCTGTCACTCCCGGTTTCGAAATCACTATGGGTTTCCTGCACATCTTTGCGGCATCCATGAACCTTCTGCCATCTCTTACTCCTTCCACATAGAGGGCTATGACCGCCGTGTTTTCATCTTCTGAAAAGAACTCTATTATGTCAACCTCATCAACATCTGACTTGTTTCCAAGGCTGACAAAGGTTGAAAAGCCAATTCCGTCATCCTGGCTCCAGTCTGCGAGGGCAGCAGCAACGGTGCCACTTTGAGATGCTATTGCAATTCTCCCCTTCAAAGTTATCAGGGGCCAGGAAGCGCAGAGCTGATGGTGGGTGTTATTTATGCCTTGGCAGTTGGGCCCAACAACCCTTATACCGTATTTCTTTGCGATTTCCAGCACCTGATTCTCCAGCTCTTCATTGCCAGCTTCTCTAAAACCGCCTGTAATTATTATAGCAGCTCTTACCCCCTTCCTTCCTAAATCTTCCATAACGCCGGGAACAAATTTTGCCGGAACGATAATCACTGCCAGATCAATCTCATCCGGCACATTAAGAATGCTCTGATAAGCATTTAGACCCAGAATCTCCCCACTCTTCGGGTTAATGGGGTAAATTCTCCCCTTAAATCCTCCGTCAATTATGTTTTTTAGCACTGTATGGCCGAGCTTTCGGGAGTCGGCAGAAGCACCTATAACTGCAACAGATTCAGGATAGAACATTTTTTCCAGCATTGATGGGTCATTATTTATCGTTAAATAAAAACCTGTCGTTATGCTTTTGATTCAGAATTCGGTTCACGGTATGTATAGTGCCTCCCTACAGCACTCCGGCATCTTCCAGAAGACCCTCATCATCCAGCAAACCTATATCGCCTTCCGCCATGATTTTCCTATCCATACTCATCACAATTGCCTTCCCGCATAACTTTCTGGCAACTTCCAGCTCGTGGGATGTTAAAACGAGGGTACCATTAAAATCATTCAGAAGCTCCATAATCTTCCTTTTGGCCTTGCCATCTATATTTGCCGTGGGCTCGTCCAGAAAGAGAATCTTGGGCTTTGCAATCATAACGCTGGCAATTTCAACCTTCTTCTTCTCTCCACCGCTCAGCCTGAAAGGTGGCTTATGCAAAATCTCATGGAGATTAAAGATTTCAGAGTATTCCTTTACTGCTTTTTCTATCTCTTCTGTGCTCCAGCTGAGCTGAAGAGGAGCATACATCAGCTCGTCTCTCACTGTGGGATTGAAAAGGAAATCATCTGGATCCTGAAAAACAACACCCACCATCCTCCTTATCGTCTCCACATTCTTTTTATTGGGTTCAATACCGTATATCCTCACGTAACCTGTTTTTGGTTTTAGGAGACCAGAGAGCACCATCAGGAGCGACGACTTCCCGCTACCGTTGGCTCCTATTATCGCAACTCTTTCACCCTCTCCAATCTTTAAGCTGACATCCCTGAAACCTGTGGTTCCGTCAGGATAAATGTAGCTGATGTTCTCAGCTTCGATGGCATTTATGGTACTTCCAATCATATTGCCATCCACCAGAGGGTTACTGCTGCCATAAAGAGGATATATATTTTATCAAGTCGGGTAAAACTGCCTTTGATTGCCACAACTTTCTCACCTCTGGCTCTCATGGCCAGCTGAACTCTCTCAGCTCTCTCAAATGTTCTGATGAAAAATAAACCCAGGCTTTCCCCCCCTTTCCTCCACAAATCCATATGGCTTCCTTTTGTCATTCTCCGGCTCTCTCTTGCCAGCATCACTCTCATGAGCTCGGTGAACATCAGAATGATGTAGCGGTATGCCAGCCAGAGGGTCGAAACAAAACCTTTGGGGAATTTGAGACCTCTCATGGCATAAACGATGTCATTGAAAGGTGTGGAGAGTATGAGCACCTGAATTGCTATCAAAGATGTGGCAACCCTGAGGGTGAAGAGAAGAACATATAGCAAATCTTCAACTCTAAAGCTCAGGGTGAGGGGCAGAACTATTATGAAAGAAAATAGGGTAAAAAGCCAAATCCTCTTCAGAACCTTTTTAATACCGATTCTGGAAAAAGCAGCCAGAATAAGAGATGAGACAAAAATGACCCCGACCTTCATAGGGTCAAAAGTTGATACAGCTAACACAATCAGCAAAAAAGTTCCCAGAAGTTTTATTCTAGCATCAATCATGTGCAAAAAGCCTTGCCTTCCGTAATCATGTATAAAAAAATTTTGAAAATATTGCGATGCCTCTTTTATGCTCCTCTCTATGAGTTCATGCATACCTTCTCATTCCGTATCCTATACCCATAACAATTGCGACTCCCGTCACCGCTGATATTATAGTCCCAATGTATGGATCAAGCCCTGGTACAGTATAATCAGGGAGCAATCCTTCGTATATGGGGTGTTCTTCAGCACCCAGCATCTCTGCAACATTCTCCAGCGGTTCTGAATACCCAACCAATTCTGCAGTATAGGCGAAGAGTGGTGAAAGAACGATCATCACTGTAATCGCTGCGTAGGCCATTTTTCCCGGAGCAGTCTCAGCCCTACCTTCAAGCAAATCTGGTCTCATGCTGGCTATGTACGTCACAACACTTGTGGTTATTATGCCCTCTATTATCCCGAGAATCCCGTGCCACGTCCCCATTACCGTTACTGCCGTTGTGAGGCTGTATTTGAAAGATGAAGAGAGGCCCACTTCCATGCCAGTGAATATGGCTGCCATTGTAATGCCCAGCCATCCTGCTGCAAAGGCTGCAACACTCTTATTAGTTCTCTCCAGAGCTCTGTAGATGTAATAACCAACGAATACATTTACAACAGCCATGTTCCAGATGTTGGCCCCAAGAGCAGTCAAACCACCGTCAGCAAAGACAAGCCCCTGAATGACTAGCACAAGCGTCATGGCAAGGCAGCCAGCATATGGACCCAGCAAAATTCCTGCAAGAGCACCGCCAACAAAATGAGCTGAGGTGCCACCCGGAATAGGCCAGTTGAGCATTTGGACGGCAAATATTGCTGCAGCAACGATACCAATAAGGGCTCCGTTGAATTTCTGCTTACTCATTTTCAGTAAAGAAAATCCAACCACCGACATGGTCATTAGGTAAAAGATGGCGGCTATACTCAGGTCCAGAAAACCGTCGGGTATGTGCAACTTATCACCCCTCTTGTTATTGGAAATCGATATTGTAGCAATTGTTAATAAGATTTTCGTTATTAGTATTATTCAAAGTCGGTTTTAAATTAGTTTTATTCAACAATTGAGATTTAAAATTTTTCAAAATTCTTAAATACTTGCTTTATGAGCCAGAAGACGGTGGAAGTCATGGACTGGGTCTTCCTAGAAGAGGAAATTGAGTACGATGGCTCACAACTTGCTTCTTTATGGGCTTTCAGGAATTTTGGGATAAAAGACGATTGTATCATCGCGTTTATTGGCAAGTGTGACGTTCAACCAAATCACATGGTGGATATGGAGGATCGTGTTGAGGGGGAGAGAATTTACTCTCCTAAGATGCTTCACTTCATAGTGGAGCACTTCGATGATGTTAGTATGAAACTGATCACCACCCGTCAGAGACTACTAGTTTACATGGCGAAGGAAATCATTGGAAGAGAAATAGAGATAAAAGGGAGCGACATGTTCTGGAATGGGAAAAAATTGAGTGTGAGTGTTGCGACAGTCTCTCCTGTATCCTCAAAGATACATCTGGGTATTAACATTGAAAGCGAAGAGTATGCATCTCTGACGGAGATGGGAGTTTACGATGTTCAGAGGATAGCTCTTGAAGTATGCAGTTTATATTCTAGAGAAATTTTAAAAATAGAAGAAGATATTAGAAAAACGAGACCTGTTGAGGCCATCTAGCCTGGCTGGGCCCTATAAACTTCTCCAAAATCAAGATCGATCGTCTCGCTTATAATATCTCCAATCTCACCCAGCATGTCAAGAAGCTTGTTGTAGGACTGGATAAATTCAACAACGCTCTCTCTACTGTTGAGTTTGGTCTGAATTTCAGTAAGTTGCCCCAGAAGTTCCTGATCAACTTCACCAGAAAGCTGTTTGCCAATAAACTCTTGCTGTTTCTCCTGAAACTCTAACAACAGTTTCTGTGCTTCATCATCATTTTTGAGAACATTCTCCTTGGCAACAAAATCCCTATATTCTTCTGTTTCAAGAATTGCATTTGCCAGAGCAAGTGCTTTCTCCCTTACAACTTCGGATACCATTTTCTTTTCACCAACCTCTATTTTACTTGCCTCTTTTCTGACTACTATTTTAACTTTTTCATTTTTTATTAACTTCATTAATTTTTTTAGATTGAGAAGATTTGATGGGTCTGATGGGAATTCGTCGAATAAATCCACAGTTAAGGCAGGTAATCATAACTCTGGATTTTCTAACCCTAACTCTAACCCTGTCATGACGATATGGGTAGAGACACTTCTTGCAGAAATTCCTCTTCTGGTCTTTTGAAATTCTGATTCTATAGCGCATGGCAATCTTTTTGGCCAGTTCCACATATCTCCTGGCAAGAGCATAATCCTCAAACTTCATTTTATCGGCCATATTCAGTAAAATTGATATTCTTTCCTTGGCGATCTTTCTTTCAAGTCTCTTCTCTCTTCTTAGCATTCAGAGGAACAAGGAGACGAATCTTTTTAAATTATTTCCTTGGGTTTTGGTAGTGCAGAAGCTAATAAGACAAAGGCTAATGATAGGAAAGGTTTAGTATTAATTGGTGTTGTATTAACTATGACAATTTGAAATTGGTGAGCAGATTATGAAAGTCAACAGAGGGCATTTAAGAGACGTAATCCTCATCGAAGTTTTAAAAATTCTGGAAAAACGTGTGAAGGCATCCATCAAGGACATATTTAATGATCTAAGGCAGGTAAATCCTGATGTTGATAGAAAACTGCTAAAGGAAGTCATAAGAGAAATGGTGAATGAAGGGCTGGCAACGAATACAGAGGAGACGTTAGCAATAACTGAGCTGGGAATAGAATTTTTGAAAAAAAGTACGGTTTTTGACAGAACTGATGGGTTCAAGGAAATCATTCAGTTAGAGGTGTTCATGTCCACCTTCGACCTCTATAAAATGAAGGGAACTGTGCCAGTTCACATAGTCATAATCGATAAGGATCTGGTGGAAAAAACTCTCAAAATTATGCTGGAAGTTTACGATTCCAATCTTGTTGTTTCCGACCTCATCACCTTGGCTGATGAGGGGGAGAAAATTGGCTTCACCGAAATTCCCGAGGAAAAAGTTGGGATTGCTGTTGTCTCCAATACAATTTATGATGTCATAGCCAAAAATATAAAAATAGATATTGAGTCATCCTCTGCTGGCCTCCTCCATTATTTCCGGTTGAAGCCTCGTGGTCTGGTGGAGCTCATAAGCTACAGTGGAACCACTATAAGCCCCTCTGTACTGTTTTTGAGGGGGAGGTACACCTCTGTGTTGGAAATCGTCAAAAAAGGGAGCGGATATTCAATTGCCGATGTGAAGGAGGTATCTCCCCACATGATGAACATACTTGAGAGGGAGCTGTATCTGGCAGATGCTCGGGGCATCAGAGGAGCTGTGGCAGTAATCATGCCGAGACGAGAAAGTTTTGGCATCTATGAAGGAAAAAGGGCGAAGCTAATCGTTGTTACTGGCTTGAATTACTTTGCACCACTCTTTGAATTGGGCTACAACCCGGATGTAAGAGCCAATGAAACGATCTTCGAATTCACTAAACTCAAGCCAATAGATGAGTTTGTTTAAAAGATTAAAAGATTTAAAAAATTTTAAAAATAAAATTATGGATTGGGCAGCACTTCCCTTCCGAAGTCGTGGTTGACGAGATCTGCGGCGCCGATGTACCAGGCCAGCAGGCCAGTTATGAATATCTCCCATCCAGCTGCCACTGCACTGAGGGTTCCCAGTGTAACTAAGTCTAGCAGTATGAAGGCTATTTCCAGCAGGACGAACAGAATGAACAAAAGTTTTCCATGTTTAATCGAAGCAATTACGAACGGCAGTGTAAACAATGTCCACATCAGGAAGAACCCGAATTCTTGGGCTGCATCGATTTTCACACCGCCCATCGGTAGGACGAAGAGCATGAAGAACAGCGACCACCAAAAGGCACCATAGGAGCAAAAGGCGGTGCCGGGGAACATTGCACCCTTTCTAAAGGCTATGGCACCAGCGAAGAACTGTGCAGTTCCACCAAAGGCAAGTGCCATGGCGAGAGTCGGTCCAGCTCCCCAATATCCCACATTGTGAAGTCCTGTGGCCATTGTTGTCAGGGCGAAGCCCATCAATCCAAGTGTTGCCGGATTGGCCCAGATCTCCCTTTGCACTTCAATCTGCTTCTCTGGGTGAAATAGCTCAACATCTTTTTCTGTCACACATCACACCTCCCAGAAATTACATGTTTAATTCATACAATTTTCATATTTAAGGATTGCGGTATTTTATACCGATAACTATTTATAGTTAGTTTAATTTAGTTAATTGGTATCTTAGTATTTAAGAGTTTTGATACTAGAGAACAAAAAGGCTATATTTTACAAAATTCATTTATGGTTCAGAAAATTATAAATATGACAATTCGTTTATGTTTAATCGTTAAAAAAGAGGTGGTGATATGGCTACGAACAGATGGATTTACCTTCTAGCGGGGTTCTTGATAAACCTGATGCTGGGCGTCATCTACAGCTGGTCAGTGTTCATTGGCCCTCTTGAGAGCATTTTTGGCTGGACTCGAGCAATGTCTTCGGGAGCCTTTACTCTGGTCGTCGCGTTCTTCGCACCCGGTATGCTAATAGGCGGACTTTTGCTTGGCAAGTGGGGACCAAGGAAAGTGGTATGGGTAGGAGGAGTTCTGCTGGCTCTGGGATGGATAATGACAAGCTTCGGAGGAGCTTTTGCCGATCCGGAGTTCATATTTGCCGACCCAACCAGCAAGCAGTTCTTGGGTAAGGAAGTAACCGTAAATGGCAAGACATTTGTAATCAATGACAAGAAGACGCTGGAGAAAGTAATAATTGAGGAGAGAGGAGGAGTTGGATTTAACTACGGGACATTATACTGGTTGTATCTGTGGTACGGTATTATTGGTGGTCTCGGTATAGGGCTGGCGTATAACGTGCCAATTCCTATAGCACGACGTTGGTTCCCGGATAAGTCAGGATTGGCAGTTGGTCTGACCGTGATGGGTTTCGGTATGGGAGCTCTCTTCCTAGCTCCACCATCGGTTGTACTGATACTTAACTTTGGCTGGAGCTACGCGTTCCTGTATCTCGGTATTCTCTTCTTGATCGTTATTACTGCTGCTGGTGCAGTGCTTAAGTTCCCACCGGAGGGCTGGGTGCCTGAGGGATGGACTCCACCAAAACCAGCCGAGGAGCCCGAGAAGGCCAAGGTTCATGTTGCCCATAAGGACTACGAATGGAGAGAGATGATCAGGACGAAGCAGTTCTGGATGCTATGGTTCTGGTACTGGTTCATGGCTGCAGCTGGTCTGCTGACAATAGGCCACATGAAAGTTGTTGCTAAGGAGTACGGAGCAGACTTACCAATGATGGGAACCACAGCAGGTGTTATTGCTGTGGGCATGCTCTCACTCTTCAATGGTCTCGGCAGACCGGGCTTTGGAGGCCTTTCAGACAAGATAGGACGAAGAAACGCACTGATGCTGGATGCTGCATTGATGACCATAATGATGTACTCGTTCCTAGCACTGGTGAAGGCTCTTGGAGTTGCAGGCATCTTCATTGCAGTTATACTGGTCGGTCTCGCCTACGGTGGTGTTCTGGCACTGATGCCAACATACTGTGCTGACTTCTTCGGAGCTAAGAACCTAGGCTTTAACTACGCAGTGCTGTTCACGGCATGGGGTGCAGCTGGTCTGCTTGGACCTCAGCTGGCAGGGTTCATCAGAGACATAACCGGCAGATACGAGGTTGCGTACGCAGCTTCAGGCACAATGACTCTGATTGCACTGATTCTGGCGTATCTAATGAAACCCCCAGAAGCTGATTAATCTTTTTTCTTTTTTTATAACGGAGTTGTAAGTACTTTATAAAAGCACAAAGGATTAACTTTTTTAATTAACTGCTGAACTTTGCTTATGCGGCGCATCTCAATAAACCGTTACAGATGTGCTTATTGCGGAGCGTGTGTTGCTGTATGCAAGTTCGATGCAAACGAACTGGTTGAAACGTTCCTCACGATTCATGAGGATAAGTGCACCCTCTGTATGGCATGTGTAAAGACATGTCCCATGCAGGCACTGGAGGTTGAAGAATGAAGACTGATTACGATGTTGTTGTAATAGGTGCAGGGCCTGCAGGAAGCCTCGCAGCAAAAACAGCAGCGGAGAATGGCTTGGACGTTCTTTTAATTGAGAAAAGGCAGGAGATAGGTGTTCCAGTTAGGTGTGCCGAGGGCGTGAGCAAGGAGGCAATTCAGCAATTTGTTGAGATAGACAGACGCTGGATTGCTGCTGAAGTGGTGGGGGCAAAGGTGTACGCTCCCGACGGCACTGAGATCGTGATGGGGGAAGAGATGGCAGGCAACGAGGTTGGCTTCGTTCTTGAGAGGAAAATATTTGACAGACATCTGGCAAGATTGGCGGCTAAGGCTGGAGCAAATGTTCTAGTAAAAACCACTGCTACAGGTATAAAGAGAGTGGATGGGCTCGTTGAGGTCTCCATGAGGAGTATGGGTGAGAATTTTAATGCTAAAACAAAGATAGTCATCGGATGCGATGGTGTGGAGAGTAGGGTTGGGAAGTGGGCAGGCATAGACACGACGCTTAAGCTTGGAGAAATAGAGAGTTGCGTCCAGTATCTAGTTACGGGAATTGACTTCGACCCCGAATACACGTACTTCTGGCTGGGAAAGAGCATCGCTCCTGGTGGTTACATCTGGCTTTTCCCCAAGGGAAATTCTGCAGCTAATGTAGGGATTGGTGTACTCCCGTCAATGGCCGATAGGAGCCCAAAAGAGTATCTTGACAGATTTATGGAAGAGGTCTTCCCCGAAGGAGAAGTAGTGGAAGTTGTGGTTGGCGGAGTGCCGGTAAAAGGACCTATAGAGACTGCTGTGGCCGATAATGTGATGCTTGCTGGAGATGCTGCTAGACATTCAGACCCTATTACTGGTGGAGGAATTGCAAATGCTATGAAAGCTGGTTACTTCGCCGGAACGGTTGCGAAAGAGGCCGTTGAAAAAGGAGACTTCTCGGCGATAATGCTGAGGAAGTATGATGAGCTATGGAAAAACGACTTTGGAAAGAGCCTTCACAGGAACAAGATACTGCAGCAAAAGTTCATAAAAATGGATGACGAAACCCTCAACAAACTGGCAAGAAGCATTGCAGGCTATAATCTTGGCGAGATGAGCGTGAAAAAGCTGGTTCTTGAGCTTGTAAAGAAGAATCCCCGGTTGCTGTGGGATATAAAAAGCCTTTTCATTTGATTTTATATCATGTTTTTACTACAGAATTCCATTTGTTTTTTGGTTTGGATGTCAGTAAGCTTTGCGCAAAGAGAACCTAGTTGTCGGCTCTTGTAAAAGGCAATTACGGATCGACTAGACACTGCAATCTATAAACAAGACTTATATCCTACAAATAAATGCATAAATTATGACCTTTACCGGAAGAATGTCCAAGCAGGAAGTCATAAATTCCTTTGCAAAACACGTTTCTCCTGCAAAAGCCAGATTCTTCAGCCTTGCAGGAATAGACTTCGTCCCTGCAAAAAGAGAGGGAGTATGGTACTGGGATCTGGATGGCAGGAAGATAATGGACTGCCACTGCAATGGTGGCGTTTTTAACTTGGGTCACAGACATCCTGAAATAATTGAAACTTTCAAGAAGGCTTTGGACGAGCTGGACATCGGAAACCATCACCTCATCAGCGAACATCGCGCATCCCTGGCTGAGAAGCTCCTCTCAACCATGCCGGGAATGGAAAGAGTTGTGTTCGGAGTTGGTGGTGGAGAAGCAGTAGATTTTGCAATAAAGCTTGCAAGAGGTTATACAGGAAGAAAAAAGATTGTTTATGCCAGAGGCGGTTATCACGGTCACACCGGCTTTGCTCTTTCTGCTGGAGATGAAAAGTATAAGAAACTCTTCGAACCGTTAGCTCCCGGCTTCGTTGAAGTTCCATTTGGAGATGCGGAGGCACTGGAAAAGGCTGTTGACAGCGAAACAGCAGGAGTGATTTTCGAAACCATTCCCGCCACCCTTGGCATGCCCTTACCGCCAGTAGACTTCTACCAGAGAGTGAGGGAGATCTGCGATGAAAAGGGTGCCTTGATGATTCTCGATGAGGTGCAAACAGGGCTTGGGAGAACTGGAAAAATGTGGTGTATAGAGCATTACGGTGTCGAGCCCGATGTGATTGTCACCGCCAAGGGCCTGTCAGGTGGAGTTTATCCCATATCTGCAACCTGCTTCAGAGATGAGTTTGACAACTTCATGATGGAAAATCCGTTCATCCACGTGTCAACCTTCGGTGGAGCTGAGGTAGGATGTGTTGTAGCGGAAAAGGTGATAGAAATCATCAGTCGCAGAGAGTTTCTCCATAATGTAGTGGAAATGGGGCAGCGACTCTCAGCTGGGCTTGACAGGCTGAGGAACGAGTTTGATTTTATAGAGGAGATAAGACAGAAAGGACTTTTCATTGGGATTAAAATGAGTGATCCCGCCTACGGCCCGCTCATGTCTATAGCTTGTTATCAGAACGGGATCCTTGCTGTCTATGCCAACAACGATACATCTGTGCTTCAGCTTTTGCCACCCCTCATAATCAGAGGGGAGCACGCAAGCTATATTCTCGAGCACCTGCAAAAGGTGATGGAGTTTGCATCTCAGAGAAAGGACCTGCTTGGAATGATAAGAATGCTGGTATGATTCCGTATGATTCCCGAAGATTTTCTTCTGGATTTTGAGGAGAACCTTGATCCTTCAAGGGGTAGAAGCAAGTACAGAATAAACGTCCTCGGATACGGTGAGATAAGTGTTGTCTTCGAAATTCCAGAGTATGCAGGGTTTGCTTTCAAGAGGATTCCAAATTTCAAATCAGAGGAAGAAGTAAAGGGTTACATTGAGCTGTTCGATTACTATGAGTCTCTTCTTAGGAATGCAGGGATGAGGTTGCTGAAGAGCCATGCCACTTATGTCCTGAGGAAAGATGGAAAGGCTGTGCTTTACATCGTTCAGGAAAAGGTTAACCCTTCTCAAGTGTGTAATAAAATCATCCATCAGCATGAGGATATAACTCAGATTTTCATTGACATCATAGAAGAGCTTGAGAAAGTCTGGAAATTCAACGAAGAAAATCAGGGAGTTGAGATAGGGATTGATGGGCAGATATCCAACTGGGCTCTAAAGGATGAGGAGCTTCATTACTTTGATACAAGCACGCCCATGGTCAGAATAAATGGACAGCATCAGATAAATGCTGAGGTTTTTCTGCGAGCTGCACCTCCAGTTTTGAGAACAATTCTCAAGAAAATGTTTCTCCAGGAGATACTCGATAGGTACTTCGATTTCCGGCTTGTGGTTGTCGACCTAATCGCCAATCTATTCAAGGAGAGGAGAAGTGATGCTATTCCGAAACTGGTTGAGATTGCCAGCGATTATTTCGGGGAGAGAGGTATTGAGCCTCTTACCTATGATGAAGTTAAAAAGTACTACGACAGCGATGCATCAATCTGGAGTCTCTATCTGAACGCTAGAAAGATACACAGGTTTTTCACCACAATAGCTGGCAGAAGATATGAGTACTTCCTGCCAGTGAGAATTGAAAGATGATACGGAGCAATTTGATGACATGATTCCAAATAGTGCCGAAAACAGAAACTATTTGATTCTGGAAAGAGGAATCACAAGAATTTAAAAATTCAAAAATGTTGTCTGATATCAGATCATCAGAATAACGAAGTAAATCAGCATTATTACTAGACCCAGAGGAACGCCCAGCCTTGCCCAATCTTTACTTGTTATACGAAGCCTCCCGGCAGCGACGATGTTCGGGATATTTCCTGGAATCAACATACCTCCAGATATTATCAAAGCCAGCAGAGCACTTTTTATTTGGTGAATCTCAAGGTATGGGCCGATTTCTGCAGCAGCGAGGGTTGCATTATCTAGGATGGCTGAAATCATGTTGACCCAGTAAAGAATCGCTGGCGGTATTTTTGTGAAGTACCAGATTATCAGGGGTGTGAAACCGCCTCCGAGGAAAACCAGAGCAGCAACGAAAAGATAGACCTTTAGAGCTCTTACTATCACCGTCCTGAGGGATTCGGTGTATTCGGGAAGCTCTGCTTTTTCCACCTTAACCCCTCTTGAGATGTATAAGGTTGCAAAGGCCGCCAGTGCAAGAACACCGGGGATGATGTAGATTCCGAGGAGGTTAATCAGAAAGAAGAAGTCTGCATGGTATGGCTCTCCCTTGAGCTTTGATACGGCAATAGTGGAGAGGGGCTCACCTACTGGTGTAAGGGCCGCACCCATTCCTACTGAGAAACAGGTAATGATGGTCAGTTCCACCTTCTTCTTCCTGTCAATTGGAAGCGCTGCAATCACTTCAGCCATTATGACCGCTGTGACAATCACAGATATCAGGCTTGAGATGAGGCCGAGAAATGCAACAAATATGAAGATAAAGGCTTTCAGCCCTATTCTGTCCAGAAGTGCAAGAATTGCTGAATAAATCTGTCGATTGAAAAAGTGAATGAACAGCCCAGCTAGAAGAACAACCTGAAATATGCCTATTGGCAGACCGCCGATGCTTACTGGAGCAATTACTGCTTCCTTCACCAGCTCTTGACTCCACAGACCTGAGACTGTAACGGCAAAAATCCCCATGACGAAGAAGAAGGGCTCAAGGTTCTCCTCCACCTTTCTGACTCTGAAAGGGAGAACCAGAACCAGAACGAAAATGAGACCGAGGCCAAAAGCGATGGCTGGAACAGGTTCTGCCGGTATATTATGTGGAACGAAACTACTCATTTCATCACCTCTGGCTGTGCCCTTCCGAAGGCTGGGGTATAAGAACTTTTACTTTTTAACCCGCTGGAGGTTGCGTGAAGCAGGATAATCCAGACTACAGTATCATGCTGAGGAACTTTCTTGTCCTTTCATTCTGGGGGTCTGTGAAAATCTTTTCAGGCTTACCCTCCTCAACTATAACCCCCTCATCCATGAAAACGATCCTATCCCCAACCTCTCTTGCAAAGCCCATTTCATGGGTAACAACAAGCATGGTCATGCCGTCTCTTGCCAGCTGCTTCATGACGTCAAGCACTTCCTTGACAAGCTCAGGATCCAGAGCAGAGGTAACTTCATCGAAGAGCATTATCTCGGGATTCATGGCAAGGGCTCTGGCTATGGCAACCCTCTGTTGCTGCCCTCCACTTAACTGATGCGGGTACTCATGGGCTTTATCAGCAAGACCAACTTTTGCCAGCAATTCCATTCCAAGAGCTTCAGCTTCATCTCTTGGCATCTTCTTTACCTTAATAGGTGCAAGGGTAATATTCTGAAGGGCTGTGAGGTGAGGGAAGAGGTTGAACTGCTGGAAAACCATTCCTATTCTTTGTCTGATCTTATTCAGGTCGGCTTTCGGGTGGGTAATCTCTATTTCGCCGTCAATGATTATTTTCCCCTTGTCTGGCTCCTCAAGCCTGTTTATGCATCTGAGCAGAGTAGATTTCCCGCTTCCAGAAGGGCCAATTACCACCACCACTTCTCCTTTTTTGATTTCCATGTTTATACCCTTGAGAACGTGATTCTCTCTGAAATATTTGTGGAGATCAATTATTTTAAGCAAGCTCATGACCACCAATCCTCCTCTGGGCGTAATTTACAAGTCTGCTAAGGGGAAGAGTCATCATAAGGTAGAAAAGGGCTACGCCCAGCAGCGGAGTCCAAGCATTGAAGGTTGTGGAGTATATCTGCTTCCCAACCCTTGTGAGTTCTGCTATTGCTATGACTGAGAGAAGGGATGAGTCCTTGAGCAGGGCTATAAACTCATTTCCGAGAGCTGGTAAAACGTTTCGGAATGCCTGTGGAAATATGACGTATCTCATGGATTGCAGGTATGTCATCCCCAGGGACCTTGCCGCCTCCATCTGGCCTTTAGGAACGCTCTGAATACCCGCCCTGATGATTTCAGCGATGTAGGCTCCGCTGTTCAGGGTTAAAGCCAAAATTCCTGCCGGTTCTGCTGGGAGATTCAGGCCTATTGCTGGCAGGCCGTAGTAGACAATCATTATCTGCACCAGAAGGGGTGTGCCCCTGATGAATTCAACGTAAGATGTGGAGATGCTGAAGAAGAGGGGGTTTTTGGAGATTCTGCCCATCCCTAGAATGGTTCCTAGGATGAGCCCAAGGAGAATGGAAATGGAAGTGAGCTTTACGGTAATATACGCTCCGTATGCCAGACTTGGAAGGATTTTTACAAAAAGCTGGGGGTCAAACTGGCTTATTCCAGCCATCTTTAAGCCGGAAAAATTATGGGAATATAAATGTTCGCTTTATCGGGCGTTAGATTGTTAATTTGTGACTCAGGGTGACACTGGGCAGGTGATGCTTTTGTAAAATAGTGAAATTGTAAGTAGGGAATTGGTAGAATGAGCTAAACACGGCGACTAAACTCACTGTCTAACTTCATTTAGATTGGAGAGATGGCAAGAAAGCACAAAACAATTCACACAATTAATTCAAATAAAAAATAAAAGCAGGGTTAAACACTTTACTCGCCAAACCACTTCTGGTAAATCTTATCGTATGTTCCGTCCTCTTTGATTTCCTTCAGAGCCTGGTTTATGGCCTTCAGAAGCTCAGGGTTATCCTTTGCCACTGCAATTCCGTATTCCTCGTAGCTGAGCTTACCTCCGACAATCTTATACGTGTCAGGGTTATTCTTCAGAGCCTTCTCAGCTACACCGTTGTCAATTATACAGGCGTCAATGTTTCCGTTCTTCAGGTCCAGCAAAGCGTCAGGGGTGGTGTCGTACGTCTTGATCTCAAAGTTTATTCCTTCCTTAACCAGGTCCTCTGCTACAAACTGGCCGGTGGTTCCAATTTGGACTCCCACTATTTTACCTGCAAGGTCTTCAGCCTTTGAAATCCTGTCGTCATCCTTTCTGACCACTATAACCTGCCAGGCCTCGAAGTAGGGATCGCTGAAGTCAATCTGCTTCTTCCTCTCCTCGGTTATCGTCATGGCAGATGCTATAACGTCGTACTTGTGGGCCACAAGCCCGGGGATTATCCCTTCCCATGCCACATTCACGAATTTGACCTCAAGTCCAATCCTTTTCGCCACTTCCTTCATCAGATCTACGTCGAAGCCCTCGAATTCATTTGTGACCTCGTTTATGGACTCAAATGGCGGATATGCGGCATCCGTTCCTACCGTAAGAACTCCTGGCTCTACAAGCTTGAATTTTGGCGCACTCTCAGGTGTACTCTCGGGCATCGCTGTTTTCTCAGGAGTAGGCGTCGCAGCCTCTTTTTTCTCGCCAGCACAGCCCAGGAAGAGGGCTGTAATCAAAAGAATTGCAACCAGATATTTCAATTTCATGTCATCACCGGCAAAGCTAAAAACTGCCCCTATTTTACATTTTCGAATATGATGGGGAATAAGAGAGCTTTTCTGATTGTTGGAAACAGAGCAGTAACCGGAAAACTTAATCTGAACGACCTTCCGGGTTCAGCTGGGCGGATGGATATCATGTGCAGGTGCATAGCTTCAGCCCTTTTTCTTTCCCATGATGTGAGGAGAGACGTTGAGGTGTACCTTCTTTTGTTGGGCCCTCCCGACCCGCCGAAGGCTGTTAGGGTGGTGGGAGGGAAGGTGAGGTACATGGCACCGGATGAGAGGAATATTGGAGGGATACTTTCAAAAGCCCTCACAGTCAAGGTGGATAAGGGCTGGAAACAGAGCACACCCGGCGTTTATGTTGCCCGAAAGTCTCTGGAAGAGCTGCTGGATGAACTGATTAAGAAATACGAGGTATATTATTTAAGAGAAGATGGAAAAGACATCCGAGATGTTGGGTTTGGAGAAAACTCCCTTTTTATACTGGGGGATCATATAGGGGTAAGAGAAGATATGGAAATCGTAATCGAAGAGAGATGCAGGGAAATTATTTCAATACCTACAAGAAAACTGCAGGCGGATCACTGCATCGTAATTGTACATTACGAACTTGACAGAAAACAGAGGGAGGGAGTTTGATGGAAAGGCAACTCATAAGGGGCTTCATTGACGGGGCACTGTCCACTCTGGGTGTGGTTATAGGCGCATCAGGTGCCCAGTTTACCATCATCATAACCGCTGGCGTTGGAGGAGGCGTTGCAAACGGCCTCTCGAATTTATTCGGGGCGTTGACAGCAGAAAGGGCAGCGGAGGAAATGAGGATATCCAAGATAGAGAGATCAATGCTTAGGGAAATGAAAGATACAACAATCTACGGTGAGGTTAAGAAAAAGGCAATTCTTGGCGGCCTCACGGATGGTATGGCAACGGTGGCAGGTAGCATTGTGCCTGTTCTTCCTTTTGTTGTGGCACTGTACATTGGAGCCAGCGTATTCTCCGCAACTATGACAGCAATAGCCCTGACAACCTTCTGTCTGTCTTTGATTGGGATATATCTTGGAAAAATCTCAAGGGGGAGCCTCATGATTTCGGCTCTTAAAATGGTGGTTATGGGCCTGGTCACGGCTTTGCTCAGCATATTTGTGGAGAGAACCGTCCATACAATTCTGGGTGGTTAAATGAATGGAGTGAGCGGTGCAAAGCTGAAATCTTCTGAACTGGAGTTATGCTCTAAATGCATTGCTCGAACCGGAATTGAAGCTAGAAGTGTCGAAGGCGAAGAATGCCTGTTATGTGGTGGATTACTGTGGAAAACAGAAGAGATAGCGTCCAGAATAATTGAGAAGCTGTCCGAATATGAATTCAATACATTTCTGGTGGGTTGCAGGCTTAACGGCAGTGTCAAGGCCATGGAAGATTATCTGGCGGAGAAATATGGGGTGGAAGAGGATAGGAGCATCAAATTTCAGCTCAATCGGGAGATTGGGGCGAAAATCGCCGTTGCTCTTGGAAAAACAACCGAATTCAAGAAACCCGACATAACCGTCATTTTCTCCCCTGAAACCCTTGATTCGGAGTTAATTGTAAGGCCTCTTTATATCTACGGCAGATACAAGAAGAGGGTGAGAAACATCCCACAGACCAGGTGGATTTGCGGCGCGTGCAAGGGTCGGGGATGCGAGCTCTGTAATTTCACAGGTAAGAAGTACCTTACAAGTGTTGAAGAGCTTATAATCACTCCAGTTCTTGAGGTATGTCATGGAAAAGAGGCTTTTCTCCATGGAGCAGGTAGAGAGGACGTTGATGCCAGAATGCTGGGCAATGGCCGACCTTTCATTGTGGAGGTTAGAGAGCCCAGAAAAAGATGCATCGACCTCGAAGAACTCAGAAAGAGGATAAATAATGGTGCAGGGGGGAAAATAGAGATACTCGATCTCTCCTTTGCAGACCCCAAGCATGTGGAATGGTTGAAAGAAGGAAGATTCAGGAAGATTTACAGAGCCAAGGTTGTTTTTGACAGAGAAATTGATGAAAACACTCTAAGAGGAGCATTGAAACGGCTGGAAGTTGTGATAAGCCAGAGAACACCTAGGAGAGTTGAGCACAGAAGAGCAAATCTGGTAAGGAAAAGGAGGGTTTACAGGGCTGAGTTACTGCATTATCGCGGAAAAATTGCCATCATAAAGATTGAAGCTGAAAGCGGTCTTTACATCAAAGAACTGGTAAGCGGAGATGAGGGCAGGACGAAGCCAAGTCTTGCGGAACTGCTTGGCGTGGAAAGCAGAGTGGAGAAGCTGGATGTTGTGACGGTTGAGGGTGGTCTGGAGGTGTAGAAAGCAGTAGAAAGAAAAAGGAAGTCTTGTAAGTTCTATGGAAATCATAATTTCCTTTGGGAGTATATTCTGGACAAAAGGAACAATCCAGTTATTAATAAAATCACTCCTGCAATTATATGGGCTTCTGCTGGTAGGGGAGGTGTTGAAGGTATTGGTGTTGTAGTTGGTATGGGTGTGGGGGTAGGAGTTGATATAGATTTTATTTCTATAGATTTTATATATTTATTTAGCTCATATAGCCCTGAACCTATGATTAATGCGGAAAACATGATTACAATATAAATTTTTATTATATTATTTTTTACAACTTTCTCGCCTTTATCTGTCAGTTCATAGTAAACCCATTTTCTGTTTTCTTCATCTAGTTTTTTAATAAATCCTGTGTCTATTAATACATCAAGATGTTCTTTAACACACGTTTTGGATAAATTCAATTCTCTTGACAGTTCAGAAAGAGTCATACGCTTGGATTTCAGAGTTTTAAGTATTTTGATTCTATTTTCAGAGGATAGAGCGTAAAAACTTTTTGTATCAAATTTAATGATTTCCATAATCTTTAAAATATAACAAGAATTAAAATAGGTTTTGGTAATTAGGCAAATCTAAATTTTGTTAGGGTAAAACCTACCAAAATACAAATAATTTTATATCTGTTTTTCATAATGTGTTTATGCAGCTTAGGAATTTTGTTGTAGGTTTGGTGGCGATGTTGGTACTAACAGCATCTGCATTAGCGTATACTGTTGACAGCGTTGAGAGCAACAGGTTATTTGAAAAGAAGATTAATGAAGTCAGAAAAGCACTAAAAGGACAGGGCTTAACTAATGAGGAGATTCTCAAGGCAGAGATGGCAATAAGAGCTGCAAAAGAGCAACTCGGTGACAAGTACGCAGAGGACCTTATCAAGGGCTATCTTTCAGGAGGAAAGGAGTATGTTTATTCGGAATTCTCACCAGAAGTGATGAAACGAATGCAAAAAGCGCTGGCAGAACAACCACCTCATGACAATCTTTGGAAGAAGAATGGGGGAGAGGTAATTATAGCTGCAGATGAGAAAAGAAGTGTTACAATGCAAACCATCAATGAAGATTTCTCTAGAATTTATCTAACAATTGATGTCGGCGATTTGAGCGTCTCAGAAAGTGGAACACATAGACACTATTTAACCCCACCCATATGGGTGGTCAATATGGGGTCGACACATGGGTAGAAATTGGTGTGGTGAGGGATTGGCGAGAGTTTCCTCAGCACACTGTATTTACGGTTATAGGTGATGCAACTGAACCGTTCCAAGCCCACTCGACTACAACTACCGGTCAACATACCGTTGAAATAATATTTTACCCATATACCTCGACTAAATCACTGGTTTATATGTATTGGGATGGCAATCTAAAAAGACAGGGTTTAGTTGGTTTGGATATCTATAACAAAGCTGACGTATCTCATGAAGCTTTTGCTGGAACTGCCAGCCAGTTTCAACCCTGTGGTGAAAATACGTTCAAAAACATGTATCTATATTATTATGATGGCTACAAATGGTGGCCAATTAAGTGGAACAACGATGTGCCTACTGTGGAACCAGTGAACGCTACCCCGATGAAACAAAAATTGGAAATAATCAACGGCTTCTACTGGCTCACGACCTGGATAGAGTAGCCTAACAAAAAATTTATATTCAAAATTTTTTAATTAACAAATATGTTTAGTCACCATCTCAAAATCGTCCTGCTGGCAACCCTTCTAATAATCTCAACCCTGTCAAACACCGCCCTCTTCATTTCACTCCTTCTATCCACCATCTTTGTGCCCGGCTACCTGATTGTGGAGAGGTATTTCAGAGATGTTTCAGGGAAATTGGCGCTGTACATTCTTATGAGCGTTCTGGTATCTACCCAGCTGATATTTCTGCTCTCCCTTCTCATGGGGTATTCGCTGGCAACACTGAAAATCTCCGTCTTCATGCTTTTACTTCCCGCACTGCTGGCTAAAAGGCCGGAAATTACAAGAAAAGAGGTGGTTGAAGGAGCGGTTTTTCTCATTCTCTTTTTATTTTCATTCGCCCTTCTATATCACAGCCTATGGTACGATAAGGGAGATTACATCGTCCTCACCGGTTCAAACTGGCAGGATACCCCCTATCACTACGAAATCGTCGAAAGCATAAACAACGGGAACTTTCCGCCTCAGGAACCGTCTTTTGCCGGCCGCCCTCTTCGCTACCACTACTTCGTGGGCCTTCATACTGCCATTCTGGAGAAACCTCTGGGTTACCAGCCAAGGCTGATGCTTTACCTTAACTCCCTCTTTTTCCCGCTCTTTTTCCTCAGTGTGTATGCACTCACCCTCAAAGTATCATCCAGAACAGCAGCACTTTATTCAGGAATTATTGCCGTCTTTGGATGGGGTTTTACATATTTATGGCTGTTTGATGCGATACTTTCCGGAACTTTCGACCCAAAGCAGAGTTACGTTATGGATTACGACGGGCTGTTGAATCTCCCTCCTATCCTGGACAATCTATTGCAGCAGAGACCGCTGCTTGTGGGACTGCCGGGACTGGTCTTCGCAATTTACTTCTTTATTTCAGGCTATGAGGAGAAGAAAAGGAATCACATCCTGCTTTCGGGAATAATTACCGGACTGCTGCTGCCGTTCCATGTCCTCTCAACCTTCTCCATTCTGGTCTTCATTGCAATTTATCTCTCGGCTTTCGTAGGATTGCACGATCTGAAAAAAGAATTGAGGCTCCTGCTCCCCTTTGCCGTTTTTGTCCTCCTTTTTATACCTCATCTGGGTTTTTTGTCATCCGGTGCGGAATTCAAGAAGCCCTGGGTCATCGAATACGTTCGAGGGAACTTTGTTCTGCACTATCTCGCAAATCTGGGCTTGCCGCTAATCATGGCTCTGGCTGCGATGGTGGTAAAGGTTGAAAGATGGAAGCTGATGGCTTTGTGGATGACGGTAATGCTCCTCTTTTCTTTTCTACCTTCTTTCACCCCGAATCCCTGGGATATGTACAAGTTCTTCCTCATAGCTTGGATTCCGCTGAGCGTTTTATCCGGGCAGTTCTTGGCAACCATCAGAAGATTCAGGATTGTCATTCCCGTTCTGCTGGTCCTCTCTACACTCTCAACACTGAACGTCGTCCTCTGGAACCTCACGGATTACGGGGCTGCCAGCAAGGATGAGCTTCAGGCCGGGATGTGGGTGAGGGAAAATACGCCAGAAAAAGCCGTATTCCTGACTTGGCCATCTATCCATTCTCCTCCTACAATGATCGGAGGGAGATTGAGGGTTTTGGGGTACGCAAACTGGGCTTACGGACATGGAGTAAAGGTAGATAAAATATGGGAAAGAGTGGAGGACGTGAAGGCAGCATTCAACAATCCCGATGATATGGACAGGGTTCTGGAGAAATACGGGGTCGATTACGTTTACGTGGGCATTGAGGAGATTTACAATTCCAGAATCCTCAATGTTGTCAGAAATTCCACCAGGCTCCAGCTTGTTTACAAAGAAGGCTGGATAAGGATTTATGAGGTGATCAGATAGTTCCCAGCTGTTACAGCCACCTCAGGTAGTTCCACATAACCCTCAAATTGAAGTTGAAAAGCAGGCTTGTCTCTACGTATCCGGAAAAAAGGCAGCCCTCACAGTCTTCTGCCAGACTTTTTGCCTCTCTTCTCCACGAACTCCATAATTCATCCAGGTCATCTCTGAAATCTCCTATAACCCCTGAACAGCTCTCAATTTTCCCATTCAATCCCAGGTGGAGTATCACCTCATTCACTCTGCATCTGAACTCGGGTTTCAGATTGCGAATAATTCTCAGGTACGCAAAGGAGTTGAGTATGGGCTTCCCATGTCTTTTCATTTCTATTATCCTGTCGACCGTCTTTACGTATTTGTCTTGGTTCCTTATTCCTATTTCCTCCCAGACAGTATCGGGAATGCTCCCGTATTCATGCACGGGCTCAAAAAGGATGCCAACTCCCAGATTTTCGGCAAGCCTTACAAGCTCGTCCACTTCATCCAGATTCATGCCATTCAGGACGCAGTTGATGGAAATGCGTATTCCGGCATTTTTAGCCATGACGATTCCTTCCAGTACCTCATCCAGATTTCCACCTCTGAGCTCTTGGTAGCTTTTCATCCCATCAATTGAGACAGCCAAATAGTCGCAGTATCTGAGCTCCTCCAGCTTTTTCTTCAGCAGAGTGCCGTTGGTTATGACAAACGTTACCATTCCGAGGGATTTCGCAAACCTCAAGCACTCTCCTAAATCCTCTCTCAGAAGGGGCTCGGTACTCCAGACGTTGTAAACAGTGATGCCGAAGTCTCTGCATTTCCTTAGGAACTCAAAAATCTCCTCCTTCGACATCTCCTCTCCTTTTCTCCTCCAGAAGGGGCAGAAAGGACACTTCAGATTACATTCGGCATTGATTGTATGTGCAAGGATAACCGGTCTCCCACGTACATGCTGTCCTAGTCCCCGGAGGATTAGATTGGTGGATTTTAGCATATGCCTTCTCTCCTAGGATATTTTTCCCCGTCCTCTCTTACCTCACCACCCCAAAACCTTTTTGCCTCGCGATGGATTATTCGGCATGTGAGGTTGAGGAGAAAAATCCTTCTCGCCCTCATCTGGACTTTACTGGTGCTTTATCCCAATCCCCTCCTTCTAACTGAGAGTGTTTACAGACTTTTCAACCCACCAGTAAGCTCTGAACACCCTCTACCAGTGGAAAAGTGGGAACAAATGAACCGACTACCCTCAAATCCCAGGAAAATAGAGGAGTTCGTTGTAGGGTATGTAAAATACGACTACGATTTCAATGTATATGGAGTTCCTTGGTATTTTCCCACCCCTGCAGAAGTTGTAGAAAAGAGGAAAGGCGATTGTAAAAGCCGGGCTATACTGCTTGCAGCAATTCTTGAAGAAAAAGGTGTGCCGTATTCTTTCCACATATCTCCTGTCCACTTCTGGGTTGATTATCCGGGTAAGGAGGAGAACGAGTTCACGAAAAAATATGAAAATCCAAAGACAGCCATATACTCTGACGGAAGGTGGAAACTGCCAGAGCTGGTTGATTTGAAGACATATTACGATTCCTGGAAAGCCGTGCTTTGGGATTCGATGCCGGCAATCAGAAAAGTTTTACTGCTGGGAGGCTGGATATTGATATTTTCTTGGGGCAGGCTGAGAAGTATGAAGAGAGATTGAGAAAGTAGGTAGGACGAGGGAGATATGGGGGATAGAGGAGATATGGGAGATGGGGGAAGCTGGCTGAAGATGGGGAGGTTAGAAGAATATAGGAGTTAAAGGAATATATTGTAACAGCAAAACTACGGCAGAACTAAAGGCACAACTTATCATGGGAAGTCTTAAATATCCATTCAGGTATTCTTGCTGAGCAAGTCGAGGTGACGTCAATGGGCTGGAAATCACACGGTTTACGAATTAAATCCGGTAGGAAACTCAGAAAACATGTGAGGGAGAAGAGAATATCTATAGCCAAGGCTCTGCAAACCTTTGAGATTGGACAGATGGTTCACATCGATATTGATTCGGGTGTTCACAAAGGAATGCCCCATCCCCGTTTTCAGGGAAGGACAGGGAAGGTCATCGGCCAGAGGGGGAGAGCATACCTGGTTCAAATCAGGGATGGTGGCAAATACAAAACTCTGATTGTGAGACCCGAACACCTGAAACCGGCAGGATAAAGGTGTTTTTTATGTCCTTTAAGGAGATTATCGAATTCGAATATATTACCATATCTGAAGCTAAAGATATCCTGGAGGAAATAGCTGAAAAGAGGAAGGAAAGAAGTGAACTGCTTTTTGAGACCAGGAGAGCCCTTCTCCACCTCAGAAAATTTTCCAAACTTCCTGCCGATAGAGCAAGAGAGCTTGTTGAGGAGCTAATGAAACTCCCCCAGGTTGGCAGGAGAGATCTGGCTGTAAAGCTAGTTGACATAATGCCTTCCGTTCCCGATGAGATCAGGACAATTTATGCAAAGGAAAGGTATACCGTGACTGCTGAGCAGATTCAGGAGATTCTGGACGTTATTGACAAATACAGATAAAACGGGACTGACAGCGTGTTTTCGATGGGAAAATGTACTTGAGTTTTGAAGAAAGAATTAAATAGTTTTTCAAGATAATCTTTTCGGGAGATGAGCGAATGGAGGGAAAGGCCAGGGTCAGGGAAAGAGACAGAGAGCGGATGGAAGATTACGCCTACGTACTTGATTTCATGCCATATGGTCACCCTGATGACAAGCGCCCATTGCACAGGCGTGAACCCCTGGCCCAGGTTGTGGGGGACAAATACTTCACCCTTCTCGAAGTCAGCCTGAAGAAGGATGCGAATCCCTTGGTTATGGACAGACTTTATATCGGTAAAGGGGAGAGAGATGCTGTACACAAGATAAAGAGAAGGCTGAGGTATGATGATCTTACCCCTGCAGCCAGGAGTGAACTCCCCTTCGTTCTGGAGCACATCGTGAAGCAGCAGGAAGAGAGGTTTGTGGAATTCTTCAACAAATCTGAGTCCATAACAACCCGTCTACACCAGCTTGAGCTCCTTCCGGGAATCGGCAAGAAGACCATGTGGGCCATACTTGATGAGAGGAAAAAGGAGCCCTTTAAGAACTTTGAAGACATTTCAAAGAGGGTAAAAGGGCTTCAGCATCCAGAAAAGCTCATTGTAAACAGGATAATCGAGGAGCTGAGGCAGCCCAACATAAAATACCGTCTGTTTACTGCGTGAACCATTATACACTGAAAAGACCATGAAGCTTTTTAAAGGAAAATCCCAGCACATTCTTGTCGACAGGGGCGTTTTGAGGAGGATCACACGTTATGCGGAGCTCTCAGCTGATGATGCCGTTCTGGAAGTCGGATGCGGTACGGGGAACCTCACAGCCTACCTGCTGAGAAAAGCCGGGAAGGTTATAGGAATCGAAATTGACTCCAGAATGGTGGAGTTGTTGAAAAGAAAGTTCTCAGGGTTTATCGAAGGTGGCAGATTCGAAATCATCCACGCTGATGCCCTGAGGATTGACTTCCCACGGTTTGATAAGTTCGTATCCAACATACCCTACAAGATTTCCTCTCCTCTTACCTTCAAACTCCTTAAAAGCCGTTTTCAGATTGCTGTGGTGATGTATCAGATGGAATTTGCCCGAAGACTTGTGGCCAGACCGGGAAGCAAGGATTACGGAAGGCTCAGTGTAGTTGCCAGATCATACTGCAGAGCTGAAATAGTCGAAAGCGTCCCCAGATGGGCTTTTATACCGAGACCAAAGGTGAACTCAGCCATCGTTAAACTCTACCCTGAGCCAGAGCTGAAGGTGGAGAACAGAGAGCTGTTTGAGGACTTCGTAACTTTCCTGTTCAGCAGACGGAGGAAGAAGCTCGGAAAGAGCGTCGAGGAATTCTGCAAGCTAAAAGGAGTGACCATTGATTTGCCAGAGAGGCTCAGGGATTTGAGGCCGGAGCAGGTAAGTCCGGAAACCTTTGCGGAGCTGAGCGATTCAGCTGTGATATAAGGGGGCGGGCGAATTGGAAGAGAGCGTTTATCCTCCCGGCGAAGATTCCCAGCTTCTGCTAGAGGTAGCCCTTATGGAAATAAAAGACGATGACGAGGTTCTGGAAGTGGGTACGGGAAGCGGATACGTTGCGGCATGTCTTAAGGGGCATTGCAGGGAGATTGTTACAACTGACATTTCCCCCCTGGCCGTTAAATCGGCGAAAAGAGAAGGGTTAGAAGTGATACGAACAGACCTCTTCACAGGAATATGCAGGAAGTTCAGCCTTATTCTGTTCAATCCACCTTATCTCGAGCTGGAAGATTGGGAAAAGAGGGGTGACTGGCTGGAAAAAGCAATTGATGGTGGGAAAGGTGGAATTGAGGTCTTGACGAGGTTCATTACGGGCTTAAGGCAGGTGATGAGCAATAAGGGGCGGGCAATAGTCATAGTTTCTTCCCACACTTCCGATAAAGTGTTCAGAGTCATTCGTGAGGAGGGCTTTGACTACAGAATCATGGCAAGGAAAAAACTCTTTTTTGAGGAGCTGTATGCCGTTAGAATCGGGAACAAATCCGATTCAACCGCCAGCCTTTGATCGCATTATATGCTGCTTGATGGTGTCATGAACATATTCTGGCGCTTCTATAAGAACTTCCGTTCGGGGTATGTGCATAAATGCGTTCTGGAGCTGTTTGAAGCGTATGGACACTACGATCTCTCCTTTATGAGCTCTAATGAGCTCTCCGTCAGCGTCCAGATCTTCAACGATGAACCCCATTTTCTCGAGTGTTTTAATGAAAAAATTTACTGCCTCATCAAACCTCATCCCCATGAAGTGGCGAAATTTCCGGTTTTTACCCGGCATTTTAAATCTCCATAAAGATCCATTTAAAAAGAGAGTTACCGCAAACAAAATCAACCCTCAGATCTGGGAAATCAGCTCTTCAGTGGCCTTTATGATCCTCTCGTTAGCCTCTTTTATTGCCTGAACCGGGCTTTTCCCGTTCGTCCTGACAACAAGCTCCGGTTCCCCAGTGAGAGGGTGGGGGATATGGTATTTTGCCAGCAGAACTTCTTCATCCTCCAGCAGGTAGTGGGTGAGGAGGTTGAGGAGTGTGTGGTCTTCCCCTTTCACCACAAGCCTGATGTAGTCATCTGTAAGCTCAAGCACCTTTATCTCCACATTCACCACCTTCCTTTACCATATTCAGGAGATACTCTCCTTTTTTCAACGTTTCCACAGCTCGGACAGACGAGCTTGTTTTTTTCCAGCACAAGACCTTCCTTACAAATGCTGCATATAGCCTTTATCACACCCATTCCCTCTTCCTTGGTGGAAAGCTTCATCTGTTCAACATCTACAACCTTGGCTCTCACAATATCTCTGTACCCAAAAGCCGTTGATATGTCTTTCAGATATCCAGGCTGCACGTTGGAGATGTGTATGGCTCCCAGGCCGGTGTGCATGAGCTCTCTATCAAAACCTTCTTTTCTGGCTATTTCCACCAGAGCGAGAGAGTTGCGGAGGTCAATTATTCTCCCAACCACAACATCTCCCTTTTTTATTTCGGGTATTCTTTTTACGGGTTCAACGCTGATTACCCTGTCTCTCATAACTACTTTTCCAGCAACTGAGGCAAAAAGCTCACCATTTTCCTCATAAACTCCTTTTCCTGCTGCATATTCTTCAGCATAACCGAGTTTATCTCCGGGCATTACGAACTTCATCTTTTTTCCTCTCCAGTCTGAATACCTCCACAGGTATATATTTAAATGCTTTTTCGTGGAAGGAGTATGTTCTCCGCAAAGGTATGCTGTACTTCCAGAGGTGGGTAATGACATATCCTCTCTCTTCCGCCAGCTTGGCTACGAATTCTTCACTCCCTGCTGAATGTATAGTGTAGATAACTTTCGAGAATTCCATGGCCTTTTCCAAGAAAGGTCTATCAGCACCTCTCACCTGAATGCCGAATGGGGGGTTCATTAGGGTAGTAAAGCCTTTAAAGTCTCTGAGACAAAGCGTGCGGACATCAGATTGGACGAAATCCACGTCGACTCCTATTTTTCGAGCATTTTTCTTGGCTGTACGTAATGCCTCTATATCTATGTCGAACCCCACAGCATTAGCACCAAACATTGCTGCAGCTATGGATAAAATCCCTGTCCCGCAGCCTAGGTCGACAACGTTTTCGAGGTCATCCATAAGCTTAGCAGTTACAACCATCTCAGCTACAAGGGCTGGTGGAGTTACGTACTGCTCGAGTTGAATTTTGGGAGTTCTGAAACCTTCGAGTTTCTCAAGTATAATCTCAAGCTCCTTTTTCACATAAAGAGTTGGTCTGGGAGAATTAATTGCTTTCGAAGTTGCAGCCAGAGTTACAGTTAAACTTAGGGTCACAATTAATCTTAAAAAACATGGGTAGGGAGGCCGACAGTTTCCGCGCTTCCCGTGCCCTCTCGGAACACAGTACAACGCGGAACGGGGCGAGGCTTAACTTCCGGGTTCGGAATGAGACCGGGTGTTTCCCCCACCCCTATGACCGTCGGCAAATCTTACACTAATTGCTGGATATTTAAGAATTATGGTGGTATGGTGGCGAAATTTTGATGCTGGTGGTATTGCAATGTTCCATTTAAATTTTTAATTTAAATAGCTATTCCGGAATTTAAATCTTCATACAATTCGAACAACTTATTTATATCTGATGTAAAATAACCCTAGATATGCTGCAGTTATATTTTCGAGATTATTTATTCAGATATTTGTTAACTTCCAATTTCGAGTTCAGACGATACTTCACTGTGCTTTGTAGGTGATTGAAAGATGTATGATGTTATCGTAGTTGGATTAGGGCCTGCAGGAGCTACGGCTGCTTATGAACTTGCTAGGAAAGGATTCAGAGTTATTGCTATAGACAGAAAACGCTTCCCTAGGTATAAACCATGTGGTGGAGGAGTTACTGCAAAAGTAGAAAAGGTAATTGGCAGCGACTTTAAAGAGGTGGTGGAAAGAGACATATACAAAATCGGGTTTACGTTCAGGGGAGAAGATAGTATTATTATTGAATCAAATCATCCTGTTGCTTATTTGGTTATGAGGGATAAGTTTGACCATTATCTGATGCAGAAAGCCAAAGAAGCAGGCGTGAAAATCATAGAAGGAAAGAAGGTTACAGGAGTCGGGGAAGAGGAGGGGGGAGTAAAAGTTGTGGCCAGAGATGGTGTTTATTATTCTCAATTTGCTGTAGGGTCAGATGGCGCGAATAGCATTGTCGCGTCTAGTACGGGGTTGAAGCTACGACGGAGGGTTGCAGTGCTACTAGATGGTGAGCTCATCGTTGAAAAAGCACTGCTGTCTGAATATAACGGACACCTTCACTTTGATTTTGGATCGGTTCCATGTGGTTACGGGTGGATCTTTCCTAAAAAAGATGTGCTTTCTGTGGGAATTGGGAGCCTGAGAGGTAAGACAAAGAAACTCAGAAAGTACTATGACTATTTCCTCGAAGAGCAGGAAATTGCTGGAAGGGTTGTGAGTGAGAAGAGGTATGGTTCACTCCTTCCAGTATTTGATGGAGTGTCGAAGCTTTCGACAAATCGTATATTGCTTACGGGGGATGCTGCATCTCTTGCTGACCCATTTACTGGTGAGGGGATATACTACGCTGTTAAAAGTGCTAGAATTGGCGGTGAAGTGCTTGAAAGGGTGATGGATGGTGACATGGAATTGAGGGAGTACGACGTCAGAGTAGCGAAGGAGATCTGCTCAGAACTTGAATACGCAAGAAGACTCAGCATGATATTTCACTTTTCGCCCCGTAAAGCGTATAGTTTTCTTAAAGAGAACCAGGAGCTGATGGATGCTGTTTTAAAACTTGCGAGGGAAGAAAACAGTTATAGTGTTTTATGGAAATTAATAAGGAAAAAAGCAGGATTTAAGCTGGATGCGGCGTGGAAGATCTCAGAACTCTACAGTTTTTTTGTTGGATAACGTAATTTTGTTGAGGCCATGGAAAGTATCTGGTGATATATACTGATTTTTTAAACGGCCAGATTCCGCCCTGAATCTGTGAAAAGTTGAATCTTTGAGAATTTATTCGATATAACTTATTTTTCAAAAAGTGTATGATTAAAAAAACAAAAAGATACTAATGTTTTGTAAAAATCGAAAAGTTTAAAAATTTACGAATATCATAGTAATTTGGTGGTAATATGCGAGCCATTGTGTTTCTGACAGCCCTTCTGTTAACAATAGGTGTTGTTCAGGCCACAGAACAGTGTATCAACTGCCATAAATCTCTCACTCCGGGGATAGTGGCAGATTATGAGCGTTCAGTGATGGCTGAGAAAGGCGTTGGCTGCTTGGACTGTCATGGTGAGCTTCCGGGACATGATGATCCGAGTGTTGTAACTCACTATGGAAACCGCATAACGCCCGTCCCGTCTCCAAAGTATTGTGAACGATGCCATGCACAGCAGGTTCGGGAATTCATGAACAGCAAACATGCATGGACAGCTTTGATAGGACCGTTCAAGCCCTGGTATAATGATTTGGTAAATCAGGGGAAGTTGAAGGCTGGTGAGGCGCCCACTGAAAAAATAATGAGGGAAAATAATCCATATGGAGATCTCAGAAGCAGAGTAACTCCGCTGTATCCTGCTAGCGGGATGATGGACAGACTGGGGTTGAGAGAAGAACTAGATGGTTATGGAAACATCCTCTACTGTCTGGAATGCCACGGGAGTGCAGTAATAGTTGATGATGAAGGAAAGATAGTGAAGGGATGGCCCAACAACGGAGTTGGCAGGTTGAACCCTGACGGAGTGCCGGGCTCATGTGCTTCATGTCACACTAGACACAAATTCAGCATCGAAGAGGCAAGAGCACCTGAAACGTGTGGACAATGTCATCTCGGCCCCGACCATCCGCAGATGGAGATATATGAAGAGAGTAAGCACGGGAACATATTCTTCTCATTGGAAGACAAGAGCTTCCTGAAGGAGGAGGATCTAACTCCTGAGAATACGCCCGCTCCGACGTGTGCTATATGCCACATGAGTGGTTTTAATGGAGTGCCAACAACCCACGATGTTGGAGAAAGGCTTTACTGGGAACTTCAACCAAAGATAAGCACTCCTCAGTGGTATCCTGCAAATCTCGTTGCTATTGGGCAGTACAGTCCAGATGAGGCTAAAGCACAGGAGAACAGGAAGAATATGATGCAGGTATGTCAGGGATGCCATAGCCCCAGGTGGGTGAAGATGTACTTCGACGAGTTCGACAGGGTTGTAGAGGATTACAATAAGGTTGCAAAATCAGCCAAAGCATTACTATACAAGATATACGAGGAGGGACTGGCGGATGACAGCAACTCTCTCGACGAATTTCCGGAATTCATGTGGTACTACATATGGCATCATGACGGCAGGAGATGGAGGATGGGGGCCAGCATGATGGGTCCCGACTGGGCACACTGGAATGGAATTGTGGATACACTGATGGATAAATACGGCAGGTTGCAGGCATGGTATGATACGCAACTCAAAATAAAGAAGCTTGAGGCAATGGTTGAAGCTGCAAAGACCCAGCAAGTTTCAGAAACAGCGCAAACACCAGAGAAAAGTCAGCCAAAAGCTACACCTTTTGTTGGACTCCCTGTTGCTCTGGCAGCCATGGTCTGGATAGCATTGCTGGTAAAGCGTAGGAAATAGCAAATTTTGTTCTACTTTATATTTTTTTTAATTAATAAAATCAAAGGTCCCATTAATATCCTTTCTTATAATTCTAGTTAAGTCAACTATCATGCACTTGCTGAGCTGCCTGTACTTCCTCCCAAGCATATCCCGTATTCTTCCTCCAGTGAACTGGCCTAGGAAGAATGAGAATATGAAAAAGGGTATGTGGGATACAGAAACACCTGCAAGAAGTCGAGTCAAAAACACCAGAGGAACGGGAGAGTGAATGGCAAGGAACCACTCCTTTGTCATCTTTCTGGTCATTTTTCTCCAGTAACCAAATGGAAGGTTCAGCAGGAAAGTTGCGGACAGGGCAGCAACTTCAGCAGTAATACTACTCATATAACCATATTTCCCTTTAACAACTTGTAAAGATTTCTCTCGTGGTTGATATATAATTGTATCTACTAAGGTCCTGCTGAGACAATCTTTTAAATTTAAATATTTTAAATCTAGTTTGAATTTGATTTAATTAATATTTCCTATATTACTTCTTACCCAGATTCGATTTTTATATAAACTAACATATTGAAAAAATTTAAATAGTGTTTTTAATGGAGTGCCAAGTGTAATGATTGAGACAAAAAACTTATGCAAGAGCTACGCTCAGATTAAGGCTTTGGACAATCTCAATCTTCACATCGAAAAGAACGAAGTTTTCGGATTTCTTGGTCCTAACGGAGCTGGTAAGACCACAACCATCAACCTTCTCATGGGAATGATTCAGCCTACTTCTGGTGAGATAAGGATAGCGGGGATAGATGTGGTGAGAAACCCCATAGAGGTTAAGAAAATTGCCGGTTATCTTCCTGAGAATGTGGGATTTTACAGGCATATGACTGCAATGCAGAATTTAACCTACTTTGCTGAATTCTACAAAATTGACGATGTGAGGGAGAGGATAGATACTCTTCTCGAGATTGTCGGTCTGGCGGAGTCGGCGGATAAGAAGGTAGGGAGTTTTTCCAGGGGAATGAGGCAGAGGCTTGGTTTAGCTCAAGCTTTACTCAACGACCCTGAAATTGTGTTTTTGGATGAACCAACATCGGGCTTGGATCCAGAAGGTGCAGCAGAATTCAGGAAACTCGTTACCTGGCTGGAAAGGGAGGGAAAGACAATATTCTTCTCCTCCCACATTCTCTCTGAAGTCAGGGCGGTCTGCAAGACCATCGGAATAATATCTAGAGGCAGATTAATAATTAAAGGAGATATAAAAGAGCTGACGAAGAACCTCAATGATTCGATGAAAATATTCCTTGAGACCGAACCGCAGCTTGAAGATGAATCGGTTTTAAAACCATTTGCATCGAGAATAGAGATAGTTGATGGGGATGATGAGGGACATAGGCGGTATATTCTGGAATGTGAGAGGGACTGCAGAGTAGAAATCGCAAAAACGCTTTTTGAAATGGGCTACGTTGTTAAAGAGCTGCACCTTCAGGAACCAAGTCTCGAGGAAATATATCTTAGAATCATTCAGGAGGGCTAGGAGGGTATAGGTTGAGCGTGTCAATCGTTGCCAAAAAGGAGTTTGCAGACCAGATCTCCAGCAAGAGATTTCTGGCTCTTGCAGGTGTAATTCTGTTGATTACAGTGTACACTGTTTATCAGGGAGTTCAAGGATTTTATAACGCATATACTGCCGGGATGGAGAGACCTTTCGTCTCTATTTTTGGAATATCCAGCAGCCTTGGTTTTATGACTTTTGGAGCCTTTCTTGGACTGCTTATGGGCTTCGACCTTGTCACCAAAGAGAAGGAGGAAGGCTCGCTTAAAACTCTATTATCTCACCCGGTTTACAGAGATTCGGTTATAAACTGTAAAGCCATTGGAGCCTTTGCTGCACTAAGCATCGCGATTTTTCTGATTCTGACGATCTCATTGGGCATTCTCCTGCTCTACGGGATTTATCCTTCCTTTTCTGATGTAGTTGATGTATTCAAATTTGGAGTGCTGACTTTGGCATACACCTTTACCTTCTTTGCCATCTCTCTCTTCGCTTCAACGATTGCAAGAAATTCTGGAACTGCCCTAATAATAGCATTCGGATTCTTAATTCTTTTTATGGCAATCTTACCGATATTTGGGGAAATTGTGGCCCAATCCATTGTTGGACCACCACCAAGACCTCCTTCAGTTCCACCCCCCAGCATGCCTGTCCCTCCACCAAGTGGAGGGAGTGCTCCGGTAGTTAAGATTGATGAAGGAAAAATGCCGGCTGAAAATGAGGAAGCGAAAAAACTATGGGAGGAGTATGAAAGGCAAAGAGATGAGTACTGGAAGAAAAAGCGGGCAGTATCTGATACTTTCTCAATCCTCTCTCCAACAACAAACTATCTTGCTCTCCTCTCATCTCTCGGTACACGGCCCATTTTTGAGACCAAAGACACAACCAAAAATCTGATCGGATTCATTGCGCTGCCAGTAATTTTCTTTATTTTGAGCTATATAAAATTCCTGAGGATGGATATTGTATGAAGGGCTATATTAAGGGCTATATGAGAAAGGTGAGTGGTAAATGGTGCCCACCGGAAATGTAAAGATTATTGTCATCCTTTTAGCGGCCTTGCTAATTGTAGGCTCTATAGAAAGTGATGTGAAGGGTGTGAATGCGGTTCCTGGAGAAGTTCTGAAGTTCTGGCTAACAATCACCAATGATTATGAAACGAAAACTTCTGTTAAACTCAGCTACACAGCTCCTGAAGGCTTCAGTGGGAAGTTTTTCTACAATGGAAAGGAGGTAAACTGGATACAGCTTGATGCCAAAGAGAGCAGGATAATTGAGTTCTGGCTTGAAGTGCCAAGGGATGCAGAGGAGAAGGAGTACACCGTCTGGGTTTATGCTCTTGACTCCACGACCCTCAGAATTAAAGTAAGAATGCCTGAAACTTCTATAGAAATAACCCCAAGCTTTTCTGGCATAAGGGTTGAAGCTGGAGAGAAGGTAACGATTCCAATTGAGCTAAAAAACAAGGTCAATACAGAGCTTGAGGTGAATTTGTCTTGTACTGTCCCAGAGAACTGGACATGGCGATATCTTGATGGTGAGACTGAGGTATATAGGCTTATTTTAAAGCCAGGCGAAACGAGACAGCTCAACCTTGAAATTGAGACGGACAGCCAGGCTGATGTGGGAGAATATGCCGTTAAGCCCAAAATGAATAACCAAACGACGGAAATTCTTGTTTACATAACCAAAACCCACAAAGGTGAGAAAGGAAAAGTAAAGCTCAAAGTTGTTGGTAAAGATGGCAGAGCTGTTGAATCGGCACAGGTAAGGGCAGTAGGAGCGGTTGAAGAAACCTTCATGACTTCTGCAGAGGGAGAGGCTGTTGTAGAGCTTCCACAGGGAGTTTACAGTATAGAAGTAATAAAGAATGGGTATTTCAGCAAGGAAATTAAAGATGTAGAGGTAAAGGCAGGGAAGGTTAAGGATTTGGGAACAATAGTGCTGGAGAAGAAACCCTATTATTCGGAACTTGTTGTAGCAAATCCGAAATTATCCTTCACTCTTGGAACCGGAAATCCCACTTTCAGATTAAGAATGGAGAATAAAGGATATCTGGATGACATATTTAAGCTCAAGGTTTATGGCTTGCCGGAAAACTTCTATTACAGATTCAAGGAATCTCAGGAGTCAGTTGAAGGGGTTTCTGAGGTTTTTGTAAAAAGTGGTGAGGCAAAGGAGATTTATTTGGAGGTTATCCTTCCCTACAACGCTGAACCGGGAAGCTACAATCTGAGTGTGAAAGCTGACGGAAATTATGACATGGAGAAGACCATCATACTAGTCCTGAGAGGAGAATATGTACTGAGGCTGGAACCTGTTGGGGGACGGTACTTGGTAACAGCAGAACCGGGAAAAGTGGTAGAGTTGAGGTTCCTCCTCATGAATTCAGGGAGAGGTGCATCAGTCACCAATCTGAGGATAGATGCTGAAGTTCCATCAGGCTGGAGCGTGTCTGCTGAACCATCTCAGATTTCCGCTTTAATGCCGGGAGATAGTGTTATGGTTACAGTCAGTACAGTAATTCCATCAGATACTCTGCCGAGCGAGTACAAAGTAAAGGTGAAGGCGGAAGGAGATCAGACAAGCCTTCAGGAAGAGTTTAAGGTGGTGGTGAAGGAGAAAAGCAATGCAGCTCTCATAGGTGGTGCAGTTATTGTAATCTCTTTCTTAGTACTGTTGGTGATTTACAGGAAATTTGGAAGGAGGTGAATGAAGTTATCACTGAAGTCATCATTGAAGTTGCCATTTTAGTGAAGTTATTATTCACATCTGCAGAGACTTGGTGTTAAAGCGAAACCGTTGTTTCTTTCCAAAATAAGATGGCAGAGTACTGTTGTAGAAGATTTTTCAGAAAATACTCCTATTTTGAGTTATGTTTCGCGTAATCGGTGGTGTACGGTGGTATTGAGATGTTAGTGGTTGATATAGTGTGGTGATGTGGTGATATTATGAAGAAGAAAAACTACTAGTATCTATGGGGATATGGGGACCCCTTTCCATTAATTCAAGGTAAGCTAAAATCCACCGAAATTCAGAACAGAAAACCCTTAAACCTTCAAAAGTCTACTCAAAAACTCTCCTCTTCAAATCCTCTATAATATCTAGGCACCTTTCGTAATGCTCTTCAGGCACAGCTATTTTGGTGATAAAAATATCCTCGTATGGAATTTCGTAAAGTTTCAGCCTATTTCTCAACATGAAGGCTATTTCGTGGGGGACTTCGATTTCCCGCACGGTTGATGTTGACACATATGTTAAGATAAAGTTTTTCATTGGAATGAAAATAATTGAATTTCCGATGAATGTCGCTTAAAGTTTAAAAGTTATTTCACCTTTATTTCACTTTTCTGGGGTCTGTTATTTCACCATAGATTGCTGTTGCCGCTGCTGTGGCTGGTGATACCAGATATATTCTGCCTTCAGGACTCCCCTGTCTGCCCACAAAGTTGCGGTTTGAAGTGGATACGCTCACTTCTCCGCTTGCTATCAGCCCAAAGCTCCCTCCCATACACGGCCCGCAGCTTGGGAATTCAACAATGGCTCCTGCCTCAACAAAAACATCAATCAGCCCATCTTTAAGAGCCTGCATGTACTGAGTTCTGGTTGCGGGAATCACTATTAGCCTGACGTTCTTGGCTATTTTCTCTCCTTTGAGGAACTCCGCTGCTACCTTCAGATCTTCGTATCTCCCATTGGTGCATGAGCCTATGAAAACCTGATCAACTCTGACGCCCTCTACCTCACCCACTCCGACAACGTTATCCACTCTGTGGGGCTTCGCCACCTGGGGCTCCATTCCCGTAACATCCAGCTCAACTGTCCGATATTTGGCATCCTCGTCACTTCTCAGCCATTCAGGAATCTGGAAATCAACGCCTATGCTTCTCAGATAATCCTCCGTCACTTTATCAGGCTGGATTATGCCAGCCTTCCCACCCATCTCGATGACCATGTTGCTCATGGTTAGACGCTCACTCATGCTCATTTTCTCCACAACTTCTCCAGCGAATTCACAAGCCTTATAATTGGCCCCATCTGCCCCAACTATTCCTATCAGTTTCAGAATCACATCCTTGCCGTAAACGTGCTTCCCCAGCTTTCCGCTGATGACGAATTTAACCGTCTCAGGAACCTTGAACCAGAGCTTTCCCAAAGCAAAGACACTTCCCATGTCTGTTGAACCTATGCCTGTTGCAAAGGCTCCTAAGGCGCCATACATGCAGGTGTGGCTGTCGGCTCCAACAACAACCATCCCCGGTAGGACGTGCCCCTTCTCCACCATTATCTGATGGGCTATGCCTTCATGGACGTCGTAGTTCAGTATCCCTTGCTCTTCAGCAAACTTCCTGAGCATTTTGTGGTTTTCAGCAGCAGACACGCTATCAGCAGGAACTTGATGGTCAAAGGCTATGACAATCCTGCTGGCATCCCACACCTTTCCATCCTCACCTGCTATCTCCTTGAACGCCTTAATGGCAAGAGGACCGGTAATATCGTGAATCATGGCAGCATCTATGGAGGCAAAAACATAATCGCCAGCCTTTACAGCCTTACCACATGCCCTTGAAAGTATTTTCTCAGCCAGAGTGCCTTTCAGGCCATCCATCTCAAGACTTTTATCACCAGTCATACCAGTCACACCATTACCCATGCTCTCACGGCACAACGAGGAATTGATTAAACTTTCGTTGAGATTCTGTTACGGACCTGTTACAACTGTTACAGATTCTCGACAGAATTTCGTTAACTACTTATTTCAGAATTTTTTCAGGAACTTTGGTGATTAATTATGACTTCTATTGAAAGTCTTTCCAGATTTGGTCAACTCACCCTCCTGAACTTCTTACAGCGGGCTAGAAAGCTGTTCGGGAAGAAAGAAATAGTTTCCAGAGAAGAAGATAGCAGCATTTTCCGCTACACGTATGCTGACTTCTACAAGAGAGTCTGCCAGCTTGCAAATGCGCTGGAAGAGCTTGGAGTTGCAGAGAAAGACAGAGTCGGAACTCTGGCATGGAACACCCACCGTCACCTTGAGCTCTATTTTGCCCCAGCATGCATGGGCGCAGCATACCACACCATAAACCTTCGTCTTTCTGCTGAGCAGATAGCCTACGTCATCAACCATGCTGAGGACAAAGTCCTCTTCCTTGACAGTGACCAGATTCCTGTTGTTGAGCAAATTGCAGACAGGCTAAATGTTGAGCACTTCATAGTCATGGGGAAGGAAAAGAGCTATGATACCTCCTTTGACTCCATAGCCTATGAAGAGCTGATTTCAGGAAAACCAAAGAGCTATGACTGGCCTGAGCTGGATGAGAATACTGTTGCAGGCATGGCCTACACTTCAGGCACGACAGGGCTGCCGAAAGGCGTTGAGTACACCCACCGCAACCTCGTTTTGCATAGCATTGTAACAGCTCTGCCTGATGCTCTGAACCTCAGCGAAAAGCGTTGCGTTCTCCACATCGTCCCCATGTTCCACGTCAACGCATGGGGAATCCCCTTCGCAGCAACCATGGTTGGAGCCAAGCAGGTTCTCCCGGGGCAACATCCCAGGCCAAGGGATTACGTTGAACTCATCCAGAATGAGAAAGTTGACTTCACAGCCTGCGTTCCCACGGTGTGGTTCATGATCTACAACTTCCTGAAGGAAAATCCGGGATATGACATAAGCAGCCTGAAGGAAGCGTTTACAGGGGGCAGCGCCCCTCCCGCTTCCCTGCTTAAAGCCTTCAGGGAGGAATTTGGCATTACCATCATCCACACATACGGCCTTACAGAAACCACCCCCGTTCTCACCGTCAACAGACCTAAGAGCTACATGAAGCTTGAGGGCGATGAATTTTACGAACACTCGAGAAAGCAGGGTTTGCCCCTTCCGCTACTGGAAATGAAAGTCGTTGGAGAGAGAGACGAAGAGAGGAGAGAAGTTGAGTGGAATGGGAGAGAAATGGGAGAGCTTTATGTAAGAGGACCGTGGGTGACGAAGGAATACTACAGAGATCCAGAAAAAACTGCCGAGAAATTCATTGACGGCTGGTTCAGAACGGAGGATATCGTTGTGGTGGATGAGGAGGGATACATAAAGATAGTTGACAGGGCAAAAGACCTGATTAAGAGTGGTGGAGAGTGGATTTCAAGTCTGGATATAGAAAATCACCTCATGCTGCACCCTACGGTTAAAGAGGCAGTGGTAGTAGGTGTCCCCCATCCGAAGTGGCAGGAAAGGCCTCTCGCTCTCGTTATTCTTGAGACTGATACAGAAATTGACAAAGAAGAGCTGAAGGATAAACTGAAGGAGGAACTAATAAATCACCTCAGAGAGAAATTCCCCAAGTGGTGGCTGCCTGACGATATTATATTTGTGACTGAGATTCCGAAAACCAGCGTGGGCAAGTTCGATAAGAAGGTATTGAGAGAAAAATACGGGAATTATTTCCAAGACTTCCAGGCTATACTCCAACGTAAGCCTTCCTGACCTCCTCTGACTCAATTATTTCATCCACTGTTCCCTTCAACGCCACCATTCCCTCATGGAGGACATAACCGTAGTCCGATATCTCAAGGGATGCGTAAACGTTCTGCTCCACCAGCAGGATCGTCAGGCCTTCTTCTTTTAACTTCAATATCGTGTCGAAGACCTCAGCCACAATTTTCGGTGCTAACCCCTGACTCGGCTCGTCCATAAGTACTATCTCAGGGCTGGCCATGATAGCGCGAGCTATAGCCACCATCTGCTGTTCTCCACCACTCATGGTTCCCACTTTTTGCTTTGCCCTTTCCTCCAGCACAGGGAAGAGCTGGTAAACCAGTTCCAGAGACTCTTCAATCTTCTCTTCAGCCCTCTTTGTGTATGCTCCAAGTCTCAGGTTCTCCTCAACACTCATATATGGAAAGAGGTGTCTGCCCTCCAGAACCAAGGTCATCCCCTTCTCCACCTTCCTGTGTGGCGGCAGATATGTCACATCCTCTCCGTTGAATTCTACCTTCCCTTTCCACGGACTCACGATACCCATGATGCTCTTGAGCAGCGTCGTCTTACCTGCTCCGTTAGGGCCGAGAATTGTTGTAATAGTTCCCTTCTCAACCTCCACATCCACTCCCCAAAGAACCTGCATGGTTCCGTAACCTGATTCAAGTCCGGTGACCTTCAGCACCTTCAGCACCCTCCCTAATCTTCTTCCCTAGGTAAACCTCAATAACCCTCTCATCGTTCAGAACTTCCATTGTTGGCCCCTCAAGCAGCTTCCTTCCTTGGTGCATAACCATGACTCTCTCTGCAAACTTTGTAATCGCATGCATCAGATGCTCCACCATAGCAACAACGGCAATCTTCTCTTCCTGCCTCACCTTCTGCAAAAGCTCAATTATATTGCCTATGTCCTTGGGATTCATCCCCGCCATAACTTCATCCAGCAGCAAAAGCCTGGGCTTCATTGCCAGTGCCCGTGCCAGCTCCATTAGCCTCTTTTCAAGAGGCGTAAGTGTCCCAGCAGCCTTATTTGCCTGCTCTGAGAGTCCTACAAGCTCTATATAATAATCTGAGATCTCCATTGCCTCCTTAACATCAGCTTGGGCTCTGCCGAACATTGCACCTACGGCAACGTTCTCCCTGACGGTTGCCGAAGGGAAGGGACGGGGTATCTGGAAAGTCCTTCCAATCCCCAGCGGAGCCCTTGCATGGGCTGGAAGGTCTGTTATATCCCTTCCATCGAAGATTATCCTGCCGCTGTCCGGCTGATACACTCCGCTTATCATGTTATAAAGTGTCGTCTTCCCGCTTCCGTTTGGTCCCACTATCCCGAAGGCTTCACCTTCTTTGATTTCAAAACTTACAGAGTCCACTGCCACAAGCCCTCCGAAGCGCTTGGTAACGTCCTCAACTTTCAGCAACATGCTATCACCTCTGTTATTTGATATTCAGAGTATATAGCCCTCAAATCTGGTTCCTCTGACCCTCTCCTTCAGGTAGCCCACGATGCCCTCAGGGAAAGCGACGACTATGGCAACAAGTAGCGGTGCAAGAATCAGCAGCTGGAATCCTGGCAGAATGACGGAAAGGTAGTACTTCAGCAGACCATAGGTGATTCCTCCGACGACGGGGCCGAGAAGCGTCCCTGCACCACCGAGCATGACGATAACGATGGCCTCAACCGTATATGTTATCAGAAAGACATCGCTTGGAAAGACATAGGTCATTTTCAGCGTCCATGCCGAGGCACCAATCAACCCGGCAAAGAATGCACTGGTGATGAAGGCCATTATCTTGTACTTAGTGACGTTAATTCCCATAACTCTGGCAGCATCCTCATCTTCTCTGATGGCCATCAGTGCATATCCCATTCTTTTGTGGATGATCACATAGGTCGTCAGAGCTGCAAGGAGACCTATGCCGAATACTAGGACATCTGCCACCATTGTGGAAATGAAGTTGGCCATCTCCCTCCCAAAAATCTTCCTCATTGCTCCGGTTATTATTATCCCTTCAGAGCCTCCCCAGAGTCTAGCACCTTCTATGAGGTACCTGAAGCCCTCATTTACGCCGATGGTGGCTATAGCGAAGTAAGCCCCTCTCAATCTCAATGCAACAGCTCCCACAGCCAGACTTAGCATGATGGACATCAGTGCCGCCAGAAGGAGACCTATGGGAAGAATTGCTGCTCCGAGACCTGTCTGATATAAACTATCCATTGCTATAGCCATCCCGTACGAGCCCAGAGCCAGAAAAGCCACGTATCCGAAATCTACGTAGCCTGTAAGGCCAAGGAATATGTTAAAAGCCTGACCCAGAGCCACGTAGAACATCAGAAACGCTACTGGCTGCCACATCCCTGGAACCGTCAGACCTACTATCAGAAGGATGGCGTAGATAATGAGGAGTGTATGTACACCTCTCACATCTCTTCACCTCCTAGCAACCCCGTTGGCTTAATCAGCAGTATTATCAGGAGGGTTGTGAAAGCTATGAATCTAGTGAGGCTGAAAGGCTCAACGTCCGGGATGAGGCCCAGCAAAGTGTAGCTACCGTTTTCCAGCAATCCGAAAATGAAACCAGCGTAAAAGGCACCCCATGGAGAAGTCAGACCACCAAGCACGGCAATGACGAAGGCTTTCAGAGTGTATTCGCCACCCATGTAGGGATTTATACCGACGGGAACAAAGAGGGTGATGAGAACCCCGCTGGCAACGGTTAAAGCTATGCCCAGTGCAAAGCTCAATGCATAAATTCTGGTAACATCTATTCCGCAAACCATTGCCCCCTCTTTGTCCTCCACCACTGCTCTAACAGCCATTCCAAGCTTCGTTTTCTTGAACCACATGAAAAGCAAGAATGCTATGACTATGGAGGCGAGCAGAGCGTAAATCTTGGAGAACGAGATTGCAGAAATCCCTAGACTGATGTAGGGTGTGTCCCAGCTGTATCCCCTGTAATCCGGCCCCCAGACAAGCTTTGCCAGTTCTTCAATGAAAAGTCCTATACCAAAGGTTGCAAGAAGCGTTGATAGCTCTGGAGCGCCTATAAGCCTCTTGATTACGCTGTAGAAGGTTATGAACCCAAGAGCCAGACCTACTGCCAGAGCCATGAATATTGATGCTATTGGCGAAAGGCCGAAGAGGGTAAAGAGCCAGAAAGCTGCGTAGGCGCCAATCATCAGGAAGGCTCCATGTCCAACGTTGACAATCCTGAGAACCCCGAATATGAGACTCAGACCCATAGTGGCAAGCCCGTATACAGAGCCCAGCAGAATGCCAAAAACTAAGTTCGATGCTAGCTGTTCCCAGAAACCCATTATTGCTCCTCCAGCTATTTTAAAAAATAAATTTATTTAAAAATTTTTATTCAGGTACTGCCAGCTTGCCCTGATCTTTCTCCTCCCAAGTTGGAATCGGATAGTAGGGCTTGGATGTTGCTGCTGACGGCGGCCATATAATCTTCTTCTCGCCTCCCTGCCACTGGATGACAACCATGTCGTGGCCTATTTGCTTTCCTGTTTCTGGATCAATCTTCCATCTGCCGAAGAAGGTCATGAAGTCCAGATCGTTCATTGCGTTTCTGACAGCATCGCTATCAATGCTTTCAGCCTTTTCTATAGCCTTGGCGTATGCAAGGATGGCTGCTGCAGCTTCGGCTGCATGATAGCTGGGCTGTTTATCGCTGCCCGCAAACTGCTTGAACAGCTTAAGGAACTCATCCTGCGTAGGCCCGAACCAGTCAATACCGAGCTCCTTGGCAGCATCTGGGCTGTAAGCTGCTCCGATCTCCCACTGGGCTGGAGCTGCAATACCTTCAGCTTTTGTACCGAGAGCCTCGTAGAAGCTTGGCAGAGCAGGAGCGACTAGTATGGATATAGCCTTAACGTTTATCTTGAGTTCAGCCATCTGCTGTGCCAGAAGCTGGCCGTCAGCGAAGTGTCCACCCCCAATAACTACATCAGGCTCCTTAGCAGCCATTTCTGAGAGTATGGGCGTCAGATCTGTGGGGTTCTTTGGGTAGGTTTTGTCAAATACCACTTCCAAGCCCAGCTTTTCGGCATGTTCCCTTGCTCCTGCAAAGACTGCCTTTGCGAATTCATTGTCTTCATAGATCATTGCCACCTTCTTTGCATCTGGGTCAAGCTCCTTTACCATATCAAGGAATGCGGTCTGGTACTTGCTTGCCGGACTGAGTGTCTGAACGACGTACTGGTAACCCTGCTCGAAGATGCGATCACTTGCACCGCCATGGCTCATGTAAATCACTCCGTATTTATCGGCTATTGGTGCTCCTGCAAGCGTAAGGCCGGAGCTATAGGGAGCAAGGAGGAAGTTGGCCTTATCTGAGGTTATAAGCCTCTCAACAAGGCTTGGAATATTCTCCTTCTTTGACTCATCATCGTAATACTTCACTTCTATTTTGTAAACCTTGTTTCCAACCTTTATACCGCCATAAATCTCATTTATCCACTTCTCTGCAGCTTTCACACCCCATAACGACATTTGTCCTTCTTTCGCGTATTTGCCAGAGAGGCTGAGGGGCGCTCCTATAACTACTGTAACAACCTCGGGTTTCGGCTTCTCTGCAGGGGTTTGTGCTGGAGTCTCAGCAGGAGTTTCTGCTGGCGTCGCTTTGGGTTTCTCAGCCTGCTGGGCACACCCAGCAAACAATGCTACAACCAAAATGCTAAGCAATAGAATCCATCTCATGCCCATCCCACCTTTCTTTGCGATTAATTATTATCGTTTATTTAATGGTTTTGGTAAATGTTGTCCACTTCACAGCATAGTGCAATCAGTGCCTAGTTAATCCAGTTGAGCCTAAACATTCAATGCTGGAAAATCATTTTATAATCTCGCCTCTCACTCTCAGCTATGGAAACTCTCATGGAATACGCTAGAAGGGGCGTTGCCCCGGACTGGTTGAAGGAAGTTGCAGAATACGAAGGTATTGAGTTACCGAAACTCCTCATGCTCATCGCTAAAGGGGAAGTAGTAATCCCCCGGAACTTGTTGCGGGATGACGAGTTCAGTGCAAGAGCCATTGGCAAGCTGACATCCACCAAAATAAACGCCAACATCGGAACATCTGCTGACTACGTGAACGTGGAAGAGGAGATGCAGAAGGCAATCATCGCCCAGAAATGCGGAGCTGATGCCATCATGGACCTTAGCAGCGGTGGAGACATAGATGCGATAAGGCGGAGAATAATGGATGTTGTCAATGTTCCCTTCGGAACCGTCCCCATCTACCAGGCTGCTAGAGATTGCAGAAACGTGGTTGACATGGATGTGGATGACTTCTTCAACGTGGTGGAGAAACACGCTAAAGATGGCGTAGATTTCATGACCATTCATGCTGGCGTGAATAAAGTCAGTGTTGAGAGGCTGATGAGGAGCAAAAGGCTTCTTGGCGTGGTGAGCAGAGGAGGAGCAATTACCATAGGCTGGATGATGCACAACGAAAGGGAGAACCCGTATTACGAGAACTTTGACTACCTCCTTGAGATGCTTAAAGAGTATGACGTCACTATCAGCTTGGGTGATGCTTTCAGACCTGGCTGCATTGCTGATGCGAGCGATAGAGCAAAATTCACCGAATTCATAGTGCTTGGAGAACTCGTTGAGAAATGCAGGGAGGCAGGGGTGCAGGCAATGGTTGAGGGACCCGGCCACGTTCCGCTGGATGAGATTGAGACTTCTGTCAAGGCCATGAAGTACGTAACAAAAAACGCACCCCTTTATCTTCTCGGTCCCCTAGTTACGGATGTGGCAGCGGGCTACGACCATATTGCTGCAGCAATCGGTGCAGCGATAGCGGGGATGTATGGAGCAGACTTCATATGCTACGTAACACCTTCCGAGCATTTGGCTCTGCCGAATGTTGAGGATGTTAAAGAGGGTGTTATAGCGGCAAAGATTGCAGCCCATGCCATTGATTTAATTAAAGAAGGTCAGAAGGAGAGGGCTAGAAGAAGAGATTACGAGATGAGTGTTGCCAGAAAAAATCTGGACTGGGAGAAGCAGTTTCAGCTTTCCATCGATCCTGAGAAGGCGAGAAAGGTGTGGATGCGACGCAAATCAAGCAGCGATGCCTGCAGCATGTGTGGCGACCTCTGTGCCATAAGGCTTGTAAAGGAAGCTCTAGAATAGTGGTTGATTTTGGAATTTAAGTAATAACCCATCCTTTGTTTTATTTAAACTTCGAATGGGCTAATTTTCAGAAATTCCACCAGATGCTGAAAATGTGTAAAGATGAAAGATGTATCTGATCTCATAGTATAAAAAAATTGTAATAGCTCCAAAATCAAATACGTAGTGTTCAAAATGATTTTTTACAATATAATTTATAAAAGAAAAATTGAGCAATACAAATGAAATCAGAGAACCAAGAAAGAAAGGAACTGTATCCATAGGCACGGCTATATTTCCTTTGAGCAACTCATTGAGGTAGATGGATGCAAAAATCAGTAAAAATATGCTCAGTGGTATTGCTGATAGATCAAGAATTACTGTCAGGGTTTCTATCACTTTCGTGCTGACGTAATTTTTGGCCTCTTCCCAGAACATCCAGAAGACCGTCAGTGATAGGATAATTTCTCGGAAATCACGGTTTAATTTGAGTATAGGGCGGTCTACCATCCTCCAGATCCATAACAATCCGTAAATTGTCAGAATTGTAATTAATATTGTGTCCAGAAGTCTGAGCCAAAGGTAAAAATGAGTTTCATGTAGTAGTTCCGATAGCGTCCAGATTACCATTACAATTGCAAAGAAAGTTATTCCGTAGAAAACCTTCTTGGAGTAAATCAAATGCTGAATAACAGCATGGTTGGAAGTTACAATAAGAATTGCTACAATGGAAAGGATTGTTGATAGGGATGACAAAGTTAAACTAATAACTGATAGGTATTCAACCATATACTACTTTAGTCGTTTATGGTATAAAAATTTTAATATATTCATTTTTTAAAATAATGTTTAGTTATTGATTATTTACTAAAAATTGTTTAAAATTAAATTTTATGAAATTTGAACTAAATTTTTTAAGATTTGGAGAAGTAATAACCGTAAAATGTAGCACCCCTGATAATGTTTTACTCCTACAGAAATTGTCTAATCAGGTCCAAAGATTTAATCAGTATATCTCATGCCCGAGAATAGAGCCTTTTGACACCTTAGATGTTAGGGAAAAGGGAGATATTGTAATTGTCAAACTCTTTTTTATGGATGATTCTACAGATGATTTTAAAGAAGATCTGGACTGGATAGAAGATATTGAGAGTATTAAGAGCAGCATCGAAAGAATCCGAGAAAATCAATATCCAGCTACAAAGGTGCTGGTGGAGGAGCATGAGTTGATAAAAAAGGCATTGGAAGTTCTCGTTAATGCTGTGAAGAGCGGCTTTCAGGATGAAGAACTCTACTCAGACCTTGCAAGGTTCTTTTCTGAGTATGCAGATGCGATCCACCACGGCAAGGAGGAGAAAATCCTTTTTGAGGTGCTGAAAAAGAAGGCTCCGGAACACGTTCTCGAAATCGTGAGAACTCTTGAAGAGGATCACGTTAGAGGCAGAGAGCTTGTCAGGAAGATTAGAGAGAATGCTTCCAGTGTTGAGCGAGTGAGGGATTACGCTTTGGCCTATGCATCAATGCTGAGAGACCACATTGTGAAGGAGGATGATGGTCTGTTTCCGGCAATGCATCCCTATCTGAGTCCGGATGAGGAGAATGAGACGCTGAAGGAATTTGAGAGGGTTGATACAGACTCAAAGGAGGATTTGGAAAAGCTTGTAAAAGAATTAGCAAGCAAGGTGACATAATCTTCTCAAATTTGGAATTGTCTAGAACCATAAAATCCCCCTCAATGTTTTTTATACCTACATCTCAAAATCAATCATGGACTCAACTCACGTGACTGCCCTCTCATCACTTCTTCAGGGCATCAGAAACGATTCAAGCATGTTGCAGAGGTTCATTTACTCACACGACCTCTCTACTCCTCCTAAATTCATAATGAAGTTTATCAAGAACATCCCTGACATCGTCGTGCAGCCTGAAAGTGTTGAAGATGTCTTAAAAATTCTGGAAGTTGCGAAGCAGAATAGAATACCCATCACGCCAAGAGGGGCAGCAACGTCTGCTTATGGGGGAGCAATTCCTCTAAAAGCCGGCATAGTTATTGACTTCTCAAGAATGAACAGGTTTGAGGTTGATGAAGATGCAAAACTGCTGAAAGCTGAAGCAGGAGCAGTTTGGTGGGACATTCAGAAGGAGCTGGTGAAAAGGGGTTTGTCGCTCAGAGTTTATCCTACAAGTGCCCCTTCATCAACGGTAGGCGGCTGGATTGCTGCTGGCGGATACGGAATTGGCAGCCTGAAGTATGGTGGGATAGCAGATAATGTCGCTTCCCTGACCATTGCCGACTTCTTAGGTGTGAAGATGGTAGATGAGGGTTTGAACAGATTCGTGGGGCTGTGCGGATCAACAGGTCTGATACTCAATGCTAGGATAAAGCTCAGAGATTTCAGCGAAGATAAGCCTTATGCGGAGCATATGAGCATAGGGGATGCAGTTAAGGCGATTAAGTCAATAAAAGATGACGACCACCCAGCACATTCAGCGCTGTTCATCAACTCTTCCTTCCTCTCCATGAAAAATCAGGTAAAGGGCACTGATTTGCCGGAGAAGGACACACTGCTTCTCTGTAATGGCAAAGAGAGCAACAGCCTTGGAGAAGAGCTCTGGGAAGATCGCTTCTACCCCATGAGAATAAAGAGGCTGGGACCCAGTTTGGTAACCTTCGAGGCTTTAATCCCCTTAGATAATGTTCCGGGATTTTACAGAGAGGCAAAGAAGATTGCAGGTAGCAGGCACGGATTTGAAATCTGGTTCTCAAAGGACTGGGCCTCTGTTTTGCTTTTTATGCCATCCGATGAGCGCACTATGGCCTATTCACTCCACTGGCTGAAGGTGCTGAAACTGCTGAGGCTTGCCAGAAAGCTCGGAGGGAAGGAATACAGCTATGGTTTGTGGCTGAGTCATAGAAGCAGGTACAGGGAAGATTTTCCAGAGCTATACGAATACAAAAGAGAAATTGACCCCCACAACCTGCTGAACCCGGGGAAGTTTTTCCCCGAAGGAGTTGTTCCTAGGCTTATGAACCTTGCCGAGCTTATGGCAGCGCGGTGAATGGTGGCGGTAGCATGAAGGGTAACGTGAAAGTGGAACAAGAAGCTCTGATATGTGCCCAATGCCATTACTGCAGAGTGTGCCCTGTTTACAGCATTGTGGGTTGGGAAAGTGTCTCCCCTAGAGGAAGAACCTTTCTGCTTAAAAGTAAGGCTTTGGGGGAGTTTCAGTTCAACGAGAGGGGTGTTGAGGAATTCTACAAATGTACAACCTGTGGTGCTTGTGAAGTGGTTTGCCAGACATCCATACCTCTCATCGACCTCTGGGAGGAGAGCAGGGCTGAGCTTGTGAGATCAAGGCTCGCACCTCTTCCGGTTCATGAAAGGCTAAAGCAGGCTGTGGAAAAGTACTGGAATCCCTACGGCGAGAGAGTTGAGGAGAGAGATTCGTGGATGCCTGAGAGCATTGAGTTCACTGAAGAAGGAGAGCTACTCTACTTCGCAGGCTGTACAGCAAGCTACAGAATGAAAGAGCTTGCTGTTGCCACGGTGAATGTGCTATCAAAAACCACCGAATTCGTGTATGCTGGTCAGAGCGAAGTCTGTTGCGGCTCACCTTTCCTGAGAACGGGACAGAAAGACATTGCGAGGAAGTTGTTCCTCAAAAATTATCAGGAGTGGGAGAGAAGAGGTGTTAAAAGGATTGTCACAACATGTGCCGGATGTTACAGAACCATCGCAAGAGACTATCCAAAACTTGCCGCAGAAGAAGGGCTGAACTTTAACTTTGAGGTCATCCACACGGTTCATTTTGTAAACGAGTTAATTGAAAAGGGCGAACTGTCCCTCAAGCCCCTCGACCTGAAAGCGACCTATCACGACCCCTGTCATCTGGGCAGGCACATGGGGGTTTACGATGAGCCCAGAGAACTCATCAAAAGGCTTGGCGTAGAGCTAGTAGAGATGGAAAGGAGTAGAGAGAATGCTTTCTGCTGCGGAGCTGGGGGTGGCGTAAAATCCCAGTTTAAGGAGCTGGCAATGGAAATTGGCATAACAAGAATCCAGGAGGCGCAAAGAATGGCTGACGTCCTCATCTCGTGCTGCCCGTTCTGCAAGCTGCATCTGGCACAGGCATCCAGAGAATCCAGTGCTGGGGTAAAGGTGCTTGATCTGGTTGAGCTGCTGGAGAGGGCTGTGGAGTGATCTTTCAGAGTTATTTCAGCTTGTTTAGCGGATTATTGTTTCATTATAATGTTTCCATATCTCGACTCATTTAGCCCGCCCACCCGACCCAAAGCTTCAGTTGAAATAGTATCTACTTTCTTTCCTCTTTTTATAGAATGATGTTCAAGATCAAAAAATAAAACTACTGCTCAATGAGGGGCTTATATCCGCAACGTACAGACATCACAGAATAAAAAAGAAAGTCTCCTTTGACGAAGACTTCAAGAAAATTGATTTTCTGGAGGTGATCGAGGTTTGAGTTTTAAGTTTGTTTTGAGAAAATTTACTTGAGGAATAAGAACAAGGATCGAAATTTTGCTGTCGAGTTGCTGATTGAGACGATAAAAAATTTAATTTAGAATTTTATATTTAAAAATTAACTAGTTCTCAATTCTCCAAGGTCGTTTTCAATACCACTTATCGGACTGTAAATTGAATAACCGTCTATCAAACCCCAATGTACTCCGTAGATATCCTTACATGCCACTCCGTATGTCTCAAGACACCAATTTCTGATCCATGTATCAAGAGGATCATAGTAAACAGGAGCCCCACTGTCTCCCTCGTCGCTACTATATGTGGCTTTAACTTGGTCATAAAGAGTATTGTACTCAGGATGGGGGACCGTTTCTCCAACTAAAGCTATCTGGCCACAGGTTTCACCAGTTGTAATCCCACCTTTGCATACATACATTCCAGGAGTTTGAGATTGCATCTCACTAAATACGACATAAGAAGTCGAAGGATTCCACTCGTTGTAGATTTTGTATACAGCATTAGTTGCTAAAAGACCCACATAGAATCGCTAAATCTGGAACCTGATGGGTCTGCTTCCACACTCTCAGCAATATTAGCGTGGATTGGTCAGAACCAAGGAATTCAGGCTGGTAAATTGGATCATTAACGTATTGGATCATTAACGTCCCCGCAATGGCCAGCAGTTACAAATCCCTGAGTCCCACTCCTCTCTGCTATAAAGCCGAGAGTACATTGACCCGTATTAGGATTTTCAATTTGAATGCTCCCTACTAGGGAGAATATAGTCACTTCGAAGGCTCAAAACAACCCTTCCCTGCTTCTGCACCACAACGGCGTCAAACGGTATTCCGAGCTCTTCGAGAATATTTTCGAGCTTTTTCAGCAAAGAAGCGTCAATCTTTTCAAAACCTACGAACACTTTATTCATCGTGTCGTCTACAGCGGTGCCCGTCCATGGCAGCCCGCTTTTTGAGACCTTTTCAGTTAAAGCACGCTCCCAGTCTCTGAGTTGCGAATAGCTGTATTTTCCTTTAAGCAGAACGAGCTTTGCACTGCCATTTACCTTTTCCAGCACCTTTCTCCCCTCTTCCTCATTCCCAACATAGACGAAGACCACTCCCCTGTCAGGGTCTACGAAGGAGCCTCCGTAAGTAGGAACATCTGCTGAGCTCCTTATGGCAACACCCACTCCAACCACACTATCATAACCGGGTTTTGAATTGGGAAAATGCACTTTTACGCTTCTCAGATCGGCATACTTCCACCACAAGACCGGTTTCTCCTTTTTAACCCATTTTCCACTTTCATAAACGTAGTACTCTTCTATTGGTCCCTCGTACCCCGTCCAGTTTATGGTCAGCTTCGCCGGATCGCTCAAAATTCCACCTGGATTCCAGAAGGCGAGTGCTAAAAGCAGAACCCATACACCACCTATGCTTCCGACTCCCAGCAAATACAACTTCACGCTCTCACCTCATACTTAAATCCCAAAAATAAAATTATAAAACTTTCAAAAATGTTCGGTTTTTTACGAACGATTAAAGAAAATTCCTATATTTTCTATAAGTGAAAATTACTATAACGAGACCTATCAAAATCAAATCAACACCAACTAAAAATTGTGGATTATTAATTATTATTGGAAAATAAGGTGTCTTTATCGGGCGATAGTTTAAAGATGGCAAGCTCAGCATCCATTTTATAAACATCAACAATTCAACAACGCCTCCAATCAGAGTTAGCCACCCAATGTGTAGAAGAATTCTCACCCTAAGCCTGCCCTGCAGGATTTTCTTACCTTTTTCAGTAAGCTCATAATACACCCATTTTCTCCCCTCATCACTCTTTTTAACCAGTCCTGCTTCCACAAGCTTATCGAGATGCTGGCTAACAGTGGATTTAGAAATACCCAGTATTTTAGATAGTTCAGTAACGGTCATGCCTCTAGTCTTGATGTGTTTGAGTATTTTTATTCTCGTCCCAGACGAGAGAGCTTCGAAAACTTTTCTGTCCAATGTAATTTCTGTTTGTATCACCATCTTACATAACACACACCTACATATAAACCTAACTTAGCCCTAAGATTCTAAGCATCCACACCACGAATGTACACCACAAAAAATCAACCAACACTATCTATACTCTTAAACTCGGTAAAATCTATAAAGTACTCATTTATCCTGATGTCCGGCTTCAGTCCAAGCTCCTCCAAGGGAGCAAGGTAGTTGACACCCGCCAAAATCAGAATCTCCCCCCTCCTTGTGGATAGCCAAGGGAGGCTTAGATGATTCGGTGGGGGTGATATGCTCAGTATACCTCCTATTCCTGCCTTTTCAGCCCTTCTAAGCTCTTTTTTCACTGTGTCCATGGCATAAACGCTGAATGACCTCACGGCTGCAATAACGTCTCCGCTCCCTTCTGTGGCCAGCTTATATACGGACGTCAGCCCTGCTTTGATTATCAGCCAGCCCGGACTCAGTGTAATACCTTTGTAGCTTATCATCTCACTGAAGCCTTCAGCCTCCCCATCACAGATATGGAGCAAAGATGCAATCTCTGGCTTTGTTGTAACCCCAGCCTTCCTGAGTATCGCATCTATCAGGGTGTTAGAGACAACGGCTATTGCAAACTTTCCTTCAGGAACCAAGAGCTCCCCGCAATGTTCCCCTTCGTCATACACCGCCACGAGATTTGATGTGGAGACGCCCACATGACTTACTTCTGAGAGTATTCTTAACGCCTCCCCGCTCCTGTCCTTATCAATTATGGCCACGTTGGTGGGAATAGTGCCCTTCAGCGTATCTAGAGAAAATGTAGAGGTGTGTATGTTGTATTCCACCCTTTCAGAGAACTCCTCAAGCCTTTCGTACACTAGGCTCCTTCTCAGCTTCTCCCTTCCCTTTTCGGTAATCACCCTCTTGTACTTTTTCGGCTTGACTGTGAGACCCTTCTCATCCAGCTTCTGTAAATGATACCTCACGGTCCTTGCATCCAGATATATGCCTATTTTCCTGAGTTCTTCTGCAATTTCTCTTGAGCTTAGGGGCCTGTCAGCATCTGCAAGCACCCTAAGGATCTCTCTCTGAACCCTCATAGTATCGCTTCTCCTAATCAACATTGTTTAACATTATAATTTTTTCGGTAATCTCTATCCAGATATACAGTAAATGTTTAAAAGTTATTCGTTGGACATCTTTTTGAAGCTAGGTTTAAGGCCACCAAGAAAAAAGTGTTTTCAACAGCTGCACATTTCAGACTTTCAGAGATCGTTCATGGGGAGTACCAAGAAACTGAGTACACCACTGAGCATTGTGTAAAAATTTACATCCACAATTCCAATATCTGGAAACTTTCCATGTTTTCAGATTTGTGTCTGTAAGAAATTATATTGAACAAATGTTTACAATGGAAAGAAGAAACCGAAAGGTATATGTATCTCCAATTAAAATGATAAATCGGAACCCATACAGAAACCATGAAAAGGGAATAAAAGTGGTCTTCGATGGAAGAGAAGTTCGATGCCATAGTTGTTGGCGCCGGAGCCAGCGGGCTTGGAGCAGCCTATAAACTGGCTAAATACGGATTTAACGTGGTA
>MTMY01000007.1 GCA_002010215.1 Archaeoglobus sp. JdFR-37 | reverse complement strand
GCAAGGTAAATGATGTCCGGCTTGATTTCTCTGAGCTGTCTATAGCCAATTCCTAGCTCATCTGCATAACCAGGCGGGAAGGATTCGATTACAACATCTGCATGTGTGACGAGCTTTTTGAAGAGTTCCCTGCCCTCCTCTCTATCCAAGTTGAGTGTGATGAACTCCTTGTTTCTGCCCTCAACCAAGAAATTTAGGCCGGTATTGTTGAAGTAGTACTCACCGAAAGGCGAGATTTTACGCAGCGGGTCGCCCTCAGGTGGTTCGACTTTTATTACCCTTGCTCCAAGCTCTGCAAGAATTGATGAGGTTACATGGGCAGATGGCTGTGCCACGCTTATATCCAGAACAACAATGTCTTTCAGCACATCATCCTTGAACCTCGCATCTGCCGGATCGGTCAGCTTTTTAGCATATTCTACCCAAGATTTTTGATTGTCAGACATGTTACCACCTCCTGTCAACATTCTCCAATCACCACATGAAAACCGGGTCCTCCTCAGGTTTGAAATCGGTTGGAGGTTTTCTGCCAATGAAGTCCGCCCAGTAGGATATTGCTCCTTCCTTAACCAGCTCCTCAATCTCATCATCGCTGAGTCCCAGCAGCCTCTTGAAGACGTAGCGGTTATGGTAGCCCACCGGATAAACCGACCACTTTATTCTGGCGGGAGTCCTGCTGAGCTTGATGGGATTGCCCGCAGCAACCATATCCCCGTACACCGGATCGTCATAGAACCATACGCTGCCTCTTGCCCTCAGATGCTCATCGTGGTAAACTTCAAAGCTGCTTCTTACAGGTGAGGCTGAAAAGCCGTATTTCTTGGAGGCTTCGATTATATCTTCGAGATTCCTGCTGGAAACCCATTCTGCAACGATTCTGTCCAGCTCATCTGCATTTTCCCTTTTCAGCCTCGCCGATATGCTTGCAAATCGCTCATCTGCCAGGAGATGCTGTGCGTTCATCGCCCTGCATAACCCCTCAAATTCCCTGTTGGATAAAACGGAGATTACCACCAGCTTTCCGTCCTTTGTCTTGTACATGTTCGCTGGCGACAAATTCGGGTCTCTGTTCCCCATCCTAGGCCTGTTCTCCCCTTTTAGAGCCACATAGGCGTATATGGCATCCATTATCCTAGGAAAGACCTCAACTTGGCTTATGTCTATGTACTGACCCTTACCAGTTTTATCCCTATAGTAAAGAGCTGCAAGAACGCACATGAACCCTACTGTAGCGTTTATAAAGTCTCCAGGATAGTGGGGGAATCTCAAGGGAAGTCTTCCTTCGTAGCCTGAAACCGCTGAAGCGCCGCTCATGGCCTGGCCGCTTGCATCAAAACTCGGCCAGTCCCACCGCTCACCCCATTGCCCGTAACCGCTGAGAGAGATGTAGATTATGTTGGGGTTGATTTCTTTCAGATGTCTGTAGCTCAGACCGAGCTTGTCCATTATTCCGGGCCTGAAGTTTTCAACAACAACGTCACTTTTTTTCACCAGTTTCATGAAAAGGTCTTTCCCTTTCGGATTTTTCAGGTCGATGGAAACATGATATTTGTTTCGATTTACCCACATGGCGCCCAGCGAAGCTTCCTTCCAGAACCTGGCCCAGAGGCTGACACTCCTTATCAAATCCCCCATTGCTGGCGGTTCTATCTTGATGACCTCTGCTCCAAACTCAGCCAGTAGTGAAGTGGTTTCAGGCCCATGGATGACCATTGTCAAATCCAGAACTCTTACGCCTTCAAGCACCTCCGGCTTTTCATAGACTTTATCCAAGCTGAAGAGCTCGTTTACCCACTGGAAGTAATCACTCATACCTTCCCACCTCCTTGAAAATTAAAGTAACAAAAATTAAAATAAATTAAATTAAAAAATTAAGCCTCAATGGCTGCCTTTATGTCCGGATCTAGATCTTCCTCTGCTGCGCCCCTCGTAAAGAGCGACACCACGATAATAACTAGCAGTGCCGCGATTATGCTGATTCCGTAGCTTGGCAGAGCATAGGGCAACTTCATCCCTAGAACCTTCTCGTAAATCAGGAACCCTATGTTCAGCACCAGCGCCACAGTCAGGCTTGCTATGGCCCCTTCTCTGGTTGCTCTTTTCCAGTTTAAGCCAATGGCAAGAAGTGGCAGTGTTGCAGAGGCAAAGTAGCCCCAACCGAGAGCTCCGAGGATTGCGACGAGGTACTTCCCGAAGTATCCAAAGATGACTGCGAAGACTGTCAGGAGGATTGTCACTATCCTACCCCACCAGACCTGCTTGGAGTGTTCAAGCTCCTTCCCAAAGGCCAAAGGCAGGTCGCGGACTATTGCAGCAGTCCCAATGGATATGAACCCGCTGGCTGTGGACATTATGGCCGCAAGCAGTCCGGCATATACGACTGCAGCCATCCAGACCGGAAGCTGACCCAAGAAGGCTATCGCCGCCTGGTCGGGCTTTTGAAGGGCTGGAATCTTGCCACCGATCACAAGCCAGAGGGCAGCATAGCCGACGAATATCCAGAGGAGGCTAGAGAGCATGTAGCTTCCACCGCTGATGAGCGCTCCCCACTTCAGGTCTCTGTAATTCCTCAGGGCGTAGAACTTAGTTGCCAGATGGGGCTGCCCAAGTCCACCGAGAGCAAACACAAAGTACCACATCAGGACGAGAACCCAGGTTCCCTTACCAAGTGGGTCTATCAGAATTGGGTCCTTCTGGCCAATGGTGGTGAAAAGTCCTTCTGTTCCGCCGGTCATCATCAGGGCGAATATGAGGACTCCGATTGCTGCAACGATCATTATTAGCCCCTGGAAGAAGTCCGTTAGGATGCTGGCAGCCATTCCGGCAATTGCTGTGTAAACCATTGTTATTCCGAAGATGATGAGTATTGCTGTCTCGAGATTTACGCCGAGAAGTCCTGAGACCACATAGCCGCCAGCCATAACCTGAGTACCAAGATAGGCTATAACTCCCAACACCAGGCTGACGGCTAAAAGACCTCTAACGGCCTCGCTCTTGAATCTAGCTGCTGCGATGTCAGGAAGTGTTGCTATTGGACGAACTTCCGCTATAAGCCTTATCCTCTTCCCAACTATGAACCATCCCAAACCAAAGCCTATCGGTGCAGCCAGAGTTATCCAGAGAGAGGTGGCACCGAGGGCATACACCAGGCCAGGACCCCCAATGAAACCGAAACCACTCATGATGGATGCAAAGGCAGCAACCGAAGTCACAACTGCTCCAAACAGCTTATGGGCTCCGAAATAGTGCTCAGCAGTCTTCACACGCTTCACAGCGTAGAGGCCTATTGCAAAGGTGAGAACGAAGTAACCGATGACAACAGTCACTGTAACAGGGTCACTCATTGCTCCTCACCTCCCTCTATGCCCTCAACCTTCTTCTTGAACTCATTCCAGGTCTCCTCGCTGAGAATCCACTTGTCAAAGATCAGGGCATAGCTGAGAGTTCCCGGGATGAATAGTAACAGCCACATCACTGGGAATAATACAAAGAACCCGGGATGCATGCCGGCAATAGTGAACGCTGGAAATTGTCCTCTGAATTCCGCCCAATATTTGAATATCAGAGATATACACACAGCCCAGAAAACAAACAGAGTAATTCCAAGCCACAAAGCTGGCCCAAGCTCGTTCTCCTTCATGGCTCCAGTAATTAGCCACAGAGTCAGGCTGAGTCCCACCAAGTAGCCAAGGAGTTGCCAAGAGTTCATCAGTGCTGCAACTAGAACCAGCAGCATCACTGCTCCGTTTAAAAGGATAATATTGCCTCGCAGGCTGATTTTAATCACCTCCGAGGCCCATTAAAATAACATCACGATTTAAAGTGTGAAGTTAACATGTTCACAGAACCACAGGTCTGCTCTGACCTCAAACAGAACTTTTCACATTAAAGCACATTAAAGAGAAAAGTTACTTTGATGAGAATTACTTGCTCACCCACACAAACTATACTCTTTCATTGTTAAGAGAAATTATCTTCCCGATGTGAGTCAGGATTTTCTTCTCAGCCCTCCTTATGTTCTTAGAAATTCCGGCCTTGGATATCCTAAACTCTCTCGCCAACTTCGTTATGTTCACCTTCCTAGGATCTTCATAGAATCCGTGCTTTATGGCTGCTTTCAGAATTGATTTCTCTGTGGGAGTAAGTTCATCGATTGCCCTCATCAAGTCGGCCAATATTGATGAATGGCTTATTATTCTGGAGAAGTCCTCCACGGTAATCCTGTTCTGGTTACGTATGACGAACTGATTGTTTTTCTCCAAGTCCTGCAGAGCCCTTTCAACATCTGCCTTTGTGTCAAAACCCACCTGCCACAGCTCGCTTCCGTTTCTGACGTGGAATGGCCCGACGATGTAGCCGTGGTTCCGCCTTATAGCTTTCATCGCATCTGTATAATCTATTTCAACCCTGACGGAAGCTATGTTCCTCTCCTTGGATAGAAAATCCAGCTTGTGAAATTTCGGCTGAGTTTGCAACGCATAAATTGCGTTCTGAAGCTCATCAGAATCCTTAGCGATTATGTATCCCCGGATGATGAACGAATTGGGCCCAAAATCCCAGTAGGTACCGAAATATGAGACATCCAAGTCATCTGAGGTATTCACAAAGGGGCAATCATACTGTAACATATCGATTGTAAGGACATACATGGTAATTTCACTATTTGTTATGATATATATAAGTCTTAGGTGAGAGTTGGGACAGGATTTTCGGAGGTATAACTTTACCATGGTCAAGCTAGGCCAAAAACATGATACGAAAAATACATTAATTTTAGTCAAATTCCACAACTTCATGGTATTGTTTTCGCCATTAGAACTTGACAGCATCACAGTTGAAAACAGAATCGTAAAATCCGCTACAGCAGAATCCATGGCAGATGATGACGGTTTTGTGACGGAAAAATTCGTCGAATTCTACAAGAGGCTTGCCGAAGGTGGAGCAGGTGTTGCTATCACAGGTCACATGTTCGTCATGGATGACGGGAAAGCCCACAGGAAAATGACGGGCATAAGCAGGGATGAGCACGTCAGCAGTTTGAAGAAAATGATTGAGGAAGTGAAGAAAGTCAATAAAACACAAATACTCGTCGCTCAAATTTCCCACGCCGGAAGGCAGGGCCCGTTTAATCCGGTAGCTCCATCCCCTATCCCCGATCCAGTCATGAAAGTTACTCCCAGAGAGCTTACAAAAGAAGAGATAGAGGAGATAATAGATTCATTTGGAGATGCCGCTCGAAGGGCAGAAAAAGCAGGATTTGATGCAGTTCAGCTCCATGCAGCCCATGGATATCTCTTGAGCGAGTTCATATCTCCCCACACGAACCGCAGAAAAGACGAATACGGTAAAGAGAGGGCGAAAATTCTTCTTGACATAAAGGAACGTATAGATGAAAAAACCAGAATTCCAGTTTTGATTAAGATGAACGCCAACGACTTCATTCCGGGCGGTCTTGAAATCGATGAAGCGATGAGAATTGCAAAATTACTTGAAAAAGCAGGTTTTGAGGCAATAGAAGTGAGCGGAGGAATGTTTGAGTCAGCGCACCATACCGGTTACAATGTTGTGTGCCAGAATGTTTCCAAAAGTGGTGAAGGTTATTTCAAGGAGTTTACCAAGAAGATTAAGGAGGCGGTGAGCATACCCGTCATAGCTGTCGGAGGGATCAGGAGCAAGGCCTTTGCAGAAAGGCTGATAAAAGAAGGATATGCCGATATGGTGTCCATGGCCAGGCCGCTGATAAGAGACCCATACCTCCCGATCAGGTGGATGCGAAACGAAATTGAAGCGAGTGACTGCAAATCATGCAATCTGTGTCTGAGGAGTGTTTCGATGAAGGAGTTGGGTTGTTATTCAGATTGAGTTGTAATTTTCCATTTTCTTATCAAGATCTGGAATCCAGAGAGCTGGCACTTAGAGGCTCATGCACTCTTAGCAAAGGGAGCCCGAGCATACAGTCCTCATAACTGACGAGGAGTTCCAGAAGTACAACAAGAGGCTCTACGCAATCACAGAGAAGGGGTTCAGGATAGATGTGGTAAGGTGTGCAGCAGGTAATCCTTGACGGGAGAGCTTTCTCTGCCTCGCCTTCTCCATCATCTTCCTGAACATGGGCCTGTCTGTGCTTTCAGCTGTCATGACGTCTCTGAAGATGTACCTGACCTTCCACCCCATCAGCTCGCATCTCTCCCTGCAGATCCTCACCTGCTCGTCCAGGCTGTAGTTGTTCATCTGCTTTGGCGAGGAGACCCTTGCATATATAGCTGCGATTATTTGTTCAGAGTTCTCTTTGTAGAGTTCCTGAACGTCCTTCCTTATTTTCTCGATCTTGTCGCCCGTCATGGTCAGGCAGCTTCGGCAGCCTGACAAAATCTGGTGTTAAGCTCCTTTGAGATCTCAGCAGCTATTTTGTCCACAATTACATCTATGTTGTTCAGGATGTTGGGGAGAGATTTCAGTGGGCTTCCATTGGCCTTGACTTTTCTTCTGAACTCGCATTCTGCTCCGCAGTACCTGCACTCGGAGCCGGGAATCTTTTTGTTGAGCTGCCTGAGAATGTCCTTCTCCTTCAAATGCGTTATTAGCTCCTCCACAATAACTTCAGCCAGCTCGATGTCCACTACGAAGACATCGCCAGTCTTCAGCTCGGCAACAAGGGTCTTCTTTTTCGTCTGGAGGGTGTAGATAGCTGGCTGAACGAACTTGATGCTTCCAGTTTTGATCTCGATGAAGAGGATAATGTCGTCATTGTTGTTTTTCAAAGCAATCCTGTTTCCTGCTGCACCATCCACCCTTCCAAACTCCAGCGGGAGCTCGCTGACGATAGAGACTTCGTTCAGCCTCATCTGGAGCTTTACCAGTATCCTCGACTTGGCAATCTCGTGGATAAGTCTATAAGCGGATGTTAGCTCTTTGCTGTCCTGCTCATAGAAGGGACATGCTGTCAGGAGCTGTTCGTCGAGCTGGCTTGGTCGGTAGGTTTTGAGGACTTCCTTCAATTTGGGTTCAGAGCACTCCACCATACTTCTCACCTATCTATGGTACTATAGTAACACCAATTATTTAAATTTTGTGGTGCTATAGTGACACAACCGCAGCGTATTTATTTGGAACAATATAACAAACCAACATGGCAAAAATTACCATTGAAATCGATGATGAAGAGTTGCTTACCAAGAAAGAAGCAAAAATAGGTGATGATGGTCGTGTTTTCATTGGAAGAGGATATGCTGGTCAAGAAGTAGTAATTTACGTTCTTAAAAAGAAGAGAAATTGAATTGGTTTTTAAAACAGTATTTCCTAACCTCATCAATCTAAAATCTTGAGTAACGATTAAGATCGAAAGGAGATGTCTAACATAAAAATCTTAAATAACACCACTCAGATCGATTCGGAGTAGTTGGCATGAGTGTGGAAGCGATGCCAGCAGGAGTCCAATAAATACGGAGAATATCCTGAATCCCAGTGCAAGCGGATGCAGGCTGACGGGCTCCACCATTATATCAATTATTCTGGAATACCTGATTAGCGTAACCAGCAGGTACAGAATGGCCACCATTAACACCGTTGACGCGAAGGCCACAGCCATCCATGGCAGACTAAGCTTCTCCAGCACTAGATATACGACCGCAAAGTAAAAGAGGATGTCCACGAAGTCCTTGGACAGCGCAGGCCTGAAACCATTCTTAAGCAGAGTATAGATCATAGCAGCGTTAATGGATGTTAGAATGCCCCACAGTCCGACCGCTCCCGCATCCATCAGAAATCGAGCAAAATCGCTGGGTTCTAAAGCCAGGAAGATCCCAACCATCTACTGAAAAAGCATGATGAAGGAGATTAGAAGGCCGTAGATTATGGTTTCTTTGACATTCCTGCTTACGAATTGCCTCACACTCTTTCTGTTGGGCTGGAGGTAAATGCTCAGGTTGAGGATGGAAATTGAAATCAGTATGATGCCAAGTAAAGCTAACACATCAAATATGTGCATAACGGCTCAATTGTATGATCCATATAAAATTTTCTACCTCACAACTAGCTCCTGTACCTCATGAGTATTTCGTCAGATTCTCGACCAGTCCTTTCCAGCTTAAGTCATCTTAGATGAGTCCAATTTCATTATACATAATTTAGCCATAAAACCTCATCCTACCTCATTCGCTGGAAATCTCGTGTAGAATGGACTCATGTCCTTCATCAGCTCAATCATTTTCAGAAGCCAGTAGCTGCGGGGCAGCATTGCCTCCTTCCACCTCCTGACCAGCCCCGCATCCTGCTGATCCTTCTTCCACTTCTCTATGGATTCCGGTATCTCCTTTTCAACCAGCTCTCTGAGCAGCAAAAATTCAACGCCTCTCTCTCCCAACTCCCTTCTCAGATCTGCAGGACGCCCGCAAAAGGTTGCGATGTAGATTTTTCTGTAATCCACCTCCAAGGCTTTGGAAAACCTGCTTCTGACGTAATTAACGACGGCTTTCACCCTGTCCTCATCAAATTTCTGCGTTACTCTCTCAACGTTCCTCTGAAAGCTTTCTGCCAGGCTCCCGATCTCTACGTGCTTGATGATGAGCCTGTTCTCATCGACTCTGACAGCTATTATGTCCGCCTCCTTTCTGCCTCCGCCCTCACCTGTAGTTAGCGGGACATTAACCTCCACAAAGTACCCCTGGAGGGAAAGCCACTCACACACAAGCTCCTCCTCCCACTCGGAGGCGAACATGCACACCACTCCCTCTTTCCGATCAGGAAGTGGAGGATTTATAGGCATACAGGTATACATCTCTAATTGTAACCTTGGAAAGATAAGTCAATCAAAAATTTTTGTCCCACCTGTCTCTATACTTCCCCGGATTCCTGTGAAGGTCGATTTCCACATCGAGCTTTCTTATGCCTGTCATGTATTCTTCGTAGTCCTCGTAGCTCCTGCAAAGAACTAGCAGGCACGGATTTGTGCCAGGATGGTCTGCTAGCTCCTTCCTTTCCTTCTCGGCAACCTCCATAAGCTCGTCACGCGTAAAAACGTAAAACTCAGGTTCGATGCCATCGAAGGCAACGAACACACACACATCGAACTTGCCATTTCTTATCTGCTTTCCTTTTCCGAAGGAAGCAAAAGTTACTGTGATACCCTCTTCCATCCTGAATGCACCGGACTTAACCTCCACCCTCTTATCGATTTCTGGAACGTAAATGTCGGCGCTTTTGAAGCCTTCCCATCTTTCACCCAATACCTGCACTTCGTAGCCCCTAGATGCCATCTCCTTCGCAACCAGAAACTCGGCGTATCTGGACCTCAACACCCTATCTTCTAATTCTCTACTGCTGAGGATTTCCATCACAGCCTTCAAATTGTTCACAATGGATTCCAAACTCTCTAAATCCATTTCAACCACCATCGTATACTTTCACCGTAGATTTAGTAATGAAAATCAAAGCATTTTTGGTTCAACAGTCAAAAATAATACTCAATCAGTGGTCCTATATATTCCTTGAGCTTATTTAATCATGTCGACAATAATTTTTTCTTCCTCAACCCATACTTTCGCTTCTGTTTCCTCATCCAGCAATCCAAGCCGCCTTGCCAATTCATTTGGGATGCGTATGACTCCCCCTTTTCTGATCTTCCTCTCATAGTACATTCCTTCGATACCTCTTCCTATTATGATCCTGCCACTTAAGTCAACTTGTATCCTAGCTTTATCACCCTGTTTCAATCCAACTCCTTTCAGAATGCTAGGCGGAACCCTTACTCCCACACCCCTTTTGATTCCGGAGTAACTTCCTATTTTGGTGGTGATATAGTTGTTCGATAAAGCAGTTGATTTAATCAGTACCTCAACCCTCTTTCTCTTTTCCTCTTTGCTCATATTTGGCAGATACGCAGGACTCTCTACAATTTTTTTAATAAGTTCCAAAATCTCTCTTTTATCCATTTTATAATCGTTGATAGCTTTATCTACTCTCCCGATAAGTTGCTGGGAAGGTATGTCTCCTTTCAAGTAACCGAGGATACTTCCTTCCAACCACGCCAATTTCCATTTGTGAAACTCTTCCATAATAATATTTGACGCTAAATCCTATTAATACTTTTTGCATTCGTCCTACGGATGTAAAACGAATGTCATTTGCTTCTCATTAGAGCCTTTGGCATTTAATTAAGACAAAACACAACTTAAGAGGTGAAATAGAGCTCAAAGTTAATCTGTCAGAAACTTGAGAAGAAAGTGCAGGATTACAGTCTGATAATTGCACTAGAGGAGTTCATGAAGGGGTTGCCGGAAGGTAAGGTTTCTGTGTCCGCTGTGTGGTAATCCTGTATACGAAAGCGGCAGTACAACAGTGGGCACTACTATCATAAGGAGTTATTTCTGAGACACTACAGGAAGTTCTGGTAGCTTTTACTTAAACTAACACTTCTGGTAGCTTTATAGAGTCTCCCTTTCCAAGCTTTTTCTCATATTTTTCTCAGGCTTTACAACTGGCTTAAGGAGTTCGGGTTCAGAATTTACGGCTTTGAGATGGTGCTGGATGAGGGTAAGCTTAAACCTCAGTTCATCAGAGGGTATCATGCATCAGGCCATGCTTCGAAGAGCGATCTGAGGTGGGTGATCGAGAAAATTGATCCAGATGTAGTTATTCCGGTGCACACAGAGAATCCAGACTGGTTTGTGGAGAATTTTGAGAATGCTGTGGTGTTGAAGGATGGGGGAGGCTTTGAGATGTAATACAAGAACACACATCTAATTCAACAGAGTATACAAAGTATTTAAGAATGTTTTTCGGATAATTCTTATTAAATATCACAACCAATAATGGTGGTTGGAGATGATTGGTAAAAAGCACAGCGACATCCAAAGCGTTCAAGAAGCAGTCAAACTTATCGACGAAAGACATAACTTCTTTGAACTCGATAATCCAGAAAAATTAGCGTATCAAAAAAGTGTAGCAAGAGCTATAAAAGGATTCCTAAGCAAACCAGAATTTCTCATTCGAGAAGTTATACAAAACGCTGATGATGCCAAATCTGAAGAGATAACGATAAAAGTTTTTGGATATGGCGTAGAAATACAGAACGATGGTGAAGAATTTACCAAAGACCAGTTCATAGCACTTTCTGCTATAGGGGAAAGCACCAAAAAGCTCGGGGAGTTCATAGGGAACTTCGGAATTGGGTTTAAGTCTGTCTTTTATTATACTGACGAAGTTAAGTTAGCTTCTGGCTATTTGAAGTGGGTATACAAATCAGATACAATATGCGTACCATTCAGGGACCACGACTGTATAGATGACGTTGAATACACTGTCGGCACAAAAATATCCTTTGAATTAAAAGAAGATAGGAAGGACATCTTTCTCGAGGAATTGAAGAACTTTCCGAAGGAAACAATACTATTCTTGCGCAATATCAAAAAAATTAGAATCATAATCGACGATAAGTGCGAGGAGATTAGCAAAGAGTTTTTAGGTGGGGATAAGTGGAACGTAATCGTAAGTAAGGATGGTTCAGAAGTTGAAAGATACCACTTTATATTAAAGAAAGATTATATAAAACTAGACAGAGAACATAGCACTCGCTTTTTAAGGCACAAGCTAAGAGAGAGGTACGAGGAAACATCCAAAGACTACCCTGAGGAAATCGAGTTATCCATTTCAGTATCTATTCTTATAAAGAATGAATACGAAATTGATGACGAGTACAATGGACTCTTTTATACATTCCTACCTACCCAATCTAAAACATATCTACCTTGTAATATCCATGCTGATTTTGTAATCGAGCAGGACAGGCGTTTTATAGATCAGACGAATGAGTTTAACAGGCTCTTTATTGAGAAAGCTATAGGGCTCATAAAGCGTGTCATCGAATACTACAAGAACGCTAACTCTGACAGCGAGAGGCTCCAAGTTTATAAGTGGCTCAAAAAGGCAGAGTTTGATAGAGAAAAAGAGCCCCTAATTGCGTATTTGCACAGCGCCATAAGAGAAATGTTTGAGAATGACGCCCTCATTCTGATCGATTATTCATTATATAAGGACGTCAACGAGGTGTTTTTCAGGAAAGAGGAGGTGGTAAATGCTGACGAATGGTTGTTTAACTATCTCGACAAGAAAAAGACTTACAAATATATACGCAGACGATACAAACGATATCAAGCACATCCTGAGGTCGTAAAGATACTAAAAGAACACAATATAGAAATCGAGGAATTCACTTTTGAAGACATATTGAAGGATTTGGAACATAATCCTTCTCTTCCAACCGAACCAGAAAAGCTGTTGCGATTTTATCAAGCGATTAAAGACTATTGGATGAGTAAACCCAAGAATGATGAAGAAGTAAAGACCCTCATTGCTAATGCAAATTTCTTACTACTAGAGGAGAAAGCTTTCACCTCCATCTCTTTAGTTGAGGAAATTTATTACGTTAAATCCAAAATTCCTGAGAAATACTTGAAATATGCTATTAAATACATCGACTTGCTGGATAGAGAACTGACAGAGGAAATAAAGCAAGCTGGGGATGCCGAGGAAATTCTCAAGTTTTTGGAGGAGATTGGAGTTAAAGAACTAACCCTGCGGACTATACAAGATGTTTTAGTTGAAGAAATAAACAAGAACCCTGAAAACTGGAGGAGCTTATTTGCTGAACTTATTAACCTACAAAAAGAAAATCCAAGAAAACTCGATAAATTGAAATTTCCTTGCTATAAGTTGTCCACTCCGAACAAAGTCGAGTGGTTTAGACCTAATGAGATTTACTTCTCAAAAGCATTCAAGGAAATTTTAGGTTACGATTTGGAAGTAATCTTAAGGTTCTCTGAAGACTCCAAGTTCGTATTACCTGATTTCTTGGAGGATGACTTTCTTGAGCTAATTGAAGGAGATAGCGTTGAAGACAAAAAGGAAATGATATTTCGGTTTCTTGAGAGGCAGGGGGTAAAACAAAGGTTGGACGTTAAAGATGATGAAGATAATATAATCAAGTTACCTAAATCTCAGAACATAAACCCTGTTGAAAAAGCAAAAGAGGAGCTTAAAGAATTCATTGAAGAAAATAACATTGATTTTAGCATTGAATTCTTTATAGGTGTGCCTCTAAAACCTTATAATAGTAATATTTATCCTAATAAAATTTCCGGTTATGTGTTCGGAATAATTGATAGAGAAATGGAGCACCAAGACAAAATAATCAAAGAGCTCAGAAGAAAGGATAGAGACTACGTTATCAATTTTAGCAATATGATCCTGAGAAACTGGCAAGAACTCGGGAGAACCGATGATCTTGTCAGTATGTTCTTTAGAGACCGGCAAGATTATAAGCAAGAGTATAAACAATTCCTAAAATTAAGATTGCTTTATTCTTACAAGATAGGTACATATAGCGTAGGTGAACAACTATTCGGATTGAGCAAATTTGGGAAGATGCTCAAAGAAGAGTGTTGGTTGTTAGATGCTAACGGTGAGCCCCGCTCTCCTCTTGAGCTTTTTGTTAACACCGATGACAATCGAAAATTAGGTTTGCCTGTCGTTAATCAGAACTTGCCTCTACCACCGGATTTAATAGAATTCCTAGAGCTCAATAGGTCCCCCGATATTGAGTACTTACTCAAAAGGCTGGAAGTGGCAATAAATCGTAGGGATAGAGAAGAAATAGAAGATATACTCTGGAAGATCTATCTGGAAGTGAGTAAAAACGAAAAATCGAAGAATAAGATAAAAGAGAAGCTAAAAAAGATACCGATCTGGAAGGATACGCAAGTTGAACTCGTACCAGTCGAGAGAGTCTGCTGGACGTCACAGATAAGGGAGGAGGGGTTTAGCAAAAAGCAACAGCGGGAGACAATATTAAAAATGATTACGCCCCTTAAAGACTACTACGGCGAAAGGTTCAGGGATTTCTTCGTTAAAGTCCTTGGAATTCCAGAAATTATCCCCCCAAAGATTTTCATCGATTATTATACCAAGTTATTAGAAAAGACAGAACCTCTGAGCGATGCCGAAGTCGCATTCGTTTTGAATGTATACCTGAACGCCGATAGCTATGAAGTTCGTAACGAGATTTTAAATACAGACAAGCTGTTAAATCTGAATCACCGGTTTGTGCTAAAGTCCGATATTGAATTCTACTGTTTAAATGGGGATATTGCCACCAATTTACTACTAGAGATTAAAGAGAAGACGCTTAGAACTCCGGGGAGACTAAGGGACAGAAACATCAAGGGTTCAGTTTATGAGGTCTTACTCAAGGAACTTACAGATATTGAAGAAATAAGTACATACAAGTGCATACCAGTAGGGGAAGAAGATTACGACATAGACTTTAAAAAGGAATCTCTGGTTTTTGCCATCTGGAACTATAGGAGCAAGCTAGATATCGATACTGACAAAATAAAGGACCTCTGCTCAAGGATCCTTGGAATAAAGGTCAAAAAGGCGAAGAAAATTAAAATGGTATACGAAGTTGATGGGGAAAAGATAACCAGTGGGGTCGAAATAACAGCTGCTTACGATGAATCTAGAAATACGATATACATCAAAGACGAAAAAGCGCGGAATGAGTACTCAGCGTTATTCCAAATAAAAGATGCTCTGTCTAAGTACTTGTCCACATTCAAGGATTTTGATGAGGTATTTAGTAACTGCTTCGACAGACCAATCGAATACGTTAAGGAGTTTCTGCTCAGTAAGGGAATTGAGAAGGTCGAGGAACCTCCTTTTGATTTAGAAGAGGGGGCTCCAACAGTGTCCACTGAAGAACTAACTGAAGATACATCAATCAGCGGGCAAATCAGTGAAACACCTGCAGAAGTAGTTGAGATGACACCTTCACCATCTGAATCGGCTGAATATAGTGTAGAAACCCAAGAAGAGGTTGAAAATGTGTTAAAGTCGCACATTGACGATGTAAAAGCGATTTATGGCACAGAAGGGTCGTCTGAACACGTTGAAGAACAAACTCTTGAAGTTGCATTGCGAGGAGGGGAAAAAGAGAGACAAAAGAGGCCAGCTGAGGGGGCAAGACCTTCTGAAAAAGAGGGCATTCAAATCGTCGAACCATCGGAACAAAAAAGTGAACTCATTGAGTCAACAGTTGAAGATACTTGGGAAGCTGACAAATCTGATGAAAGCGTTAAACTTAGTGTGCTTCTGGAAGTTGAAGAAAAATCACGTGAGGTGTGGAAACCAGAATGCGAGCCGAGTGAGGTGGATGTTAGTTCGATACCTGTGACATACATAAAACCAACTGAAGAATTTGATGAAAGCCCGAAGGGTGATGTAAAACTTATAGAATTCCTATCCACTAAGCACGAAAGTAGAGATGCTATAGAGCAGCCATCGAGTAAAAGATACGGTGCTTTGAGTGAAGAAAATAGGAAAAAAGTTGGCCGTATGGGTGAAGAACTTGTATTTCTTCACCTTAAGGAGGATCTGCTGAAAAAATACGAAGATGCAGAAATTGAAGAACTTGACGATGGAGGCAAGATTGTGTTAAAGCGTCATGGACAGATTTTGGCAGAGATTCATTGGTTAAATCACAAAGAAGATGCAATGAAGGAATATGATATCAAATTGGTAAGAGAGGGTAAAGAAAAATATATTGAGGTCAAATCAACGATTAAAGATAATAAAGACTTCTTTGAAATTTCTCTAAATCAATGGAAGTTCGCTGCGAGCCAGGGTAGCAGCTATTACATCTATGTAGTCCACAAAGTTGGAACAAAAGAGCCGAAATTTTTTGCTCTCGAGAATCCACACGAGTTATGGAAACAAGGAAAATTGGAAGTTAGAGTCGATTCGATGCGAATGTACATTTAAGGAAAGTTGAGAGCAGATATTAAGCCAAAGTTGGAGATAGGGGTGTTTAGAATGGTTGTTATCGTGTCTAAGAACGGAAAGGTGTTGAAAGCACTTGAAAAATCAAAGATTAGTTTAGAGCAAGATCTCCAAGATTACATACACAGCAACCCGGAAATTATACCAATCTCAGAAATTAAAGAAGATAAAAGGTTTGTTACACTCGTTAAAGAGTTTTCAGTCAATATTGGTCAATCCACTGGCTCAATGGATGTTATAGGGATTGACGAGGACGGTGATATTTACATTATAGAAACGAAACTCTACAAAAATCCCGATAAAAAGCGCGTCATTGCCCAGCTACTCGAATACGGCGCAGGCTTGTGGGCAAAGTACTCCACAAACCCTGATAAATTTTTGAACGATTTGAATGTAGTGCTAGAAAAACAGGTGGGAGTAGGTTTAGCGCAGAAGTTAGAGGCAGAATTTGGAAAGGAGTACGTCGATTCCATTATCAGCGGTATTAAACAGAACTTGGCTGAAGGAAGGTTCATATTTGTCGTTCTGATGGACACGATTCCTGAGGATTTAAAACACATATTGCTCTACCTAAATCAGAATTCCAAGTTTGATATCTTCGCTGCTGAATTGGAGTTCTATAGGTATGGGGATTTTGATATCGTGATACCAAAGATCTTTGGAATGGAATATACAAGAATAAAAACGTCGCCACGTAGAAAAACTTGGGACGAACAAAGCTTCTTTGATGACGCAAGAAATAGGTTAAGTGAAGAAGATTTTGAGATTCTAAGGGCTTTCTACGAATTCTCAAGAGAAAATTTCATACTGGGTTGGGGAACGGGTCTCGCCAAAGGGTCTTTCAACGCGAAACACCCATTGTTGGGTACAAGGTCAATCTATACTGTTTTCTCAAACGGCACCCTACAGCTAAATTTTGGCTGGTTATCTGAAAGCGAGATTGGCGCTAAGGTTGCGACATTGTTGAAGGAAGAACTAGAAAAAGCAGACTTCAGATTTCCTGAAGATTGGGTAAATAGGTATCCTAGTTTCAAGATTGATGAATGGGCGCCGAGAATTGATAAGGTCATGAAAGCGATTATTAATGTCAAAAACCAGATTTTGGGAGAGGTTTCGGAGTTATGAGAATATGACATCCGAGAGCAAACAAACCATACATGAAATACGAACCTGGTTTATACGACTAATCGAGTTGTTCAGAACCGAGTTTGATAAATTGAGCGAAGAAGAAAGGTCGTTCATAACTAAAGCTGATTACTATGGCCCTCCATGCCAGATCGAAGTATTCTGGTTATCTGAACCGTTAGAATACCAAATTATCGCCATTTCACACGATCCTGACAGACCTGACAAGGAGATCATAATTAATGGGCCTTACCATGGCCACGAATTCATAAACGAAATGGAGAAAATTATGAACGAGCCGAGATGGAGGAAACCAATACCGAAAGATTCGCTATATTATGGCGCAAAGACAGGTAAAGTTAAGCGCTCTGATGTGTTTGCAACCAGACTTAGTGGTTTTCTAAATTTAATCAAGGACTCCGTTTTCACCGAATTCAAAACAAAACACATGGGCGGGATGGTTATAGATAGCAACAGCTGGTTCTGGTGCGTAAGGGGTAGGGTGGACGAATTTGATTATGCGGATTTCGTGAATAAGATTATCAAAGATGCTAAGCAAAGAGTCAGGATCAGCAAGGTCAAGTCTGACTCTGTTCAAGAGAAAGTCCAACCTCAACCTAAAATAAAGGGCTATGGTGCCCACTTCTACCCGCCCATCTGGATTGGCGAGACTCCTGAAACGACTTTTAGGGATAGGCTCTCTGGCCAACTATACCCGCCACCCTCAAAAATACTGGATTTCGATTTCAATGGCAAAAAGCTCGTTGTATATTCAGATGGTTTTGTGGGGGTGGAAGCAGAAGATGAGAGTGAAGCTCTTCGAATTCTTAACACGATCTTTGGTATCGCCTTGATATCTGGTATTGATTGTCTGTCTACAAGGGAGCTGGAATTGGCTGACATAAAGATAGATCCTGACTCTTTAACTATTACCGCAACCACATGGCAGTTCTCGTCTTTGAGGTCTCTCCTTATGGAAAGGAGGAGAGATACTCTCTATTACATACGGAAAGAGGTACCTAAAGAGACTATAGAAGAGATTTTGAATAAAGCCGAAATTGTGGCAAGAGATCAAAAGCTGGCTGAGTTATTGATTTTCCTGATAGAAGGTTACACACATTATGCTAACTCAGAGTATTCCCACTCCTTCATAATCAACTGGTTAATTGTTGAGAGGTATTTGTCTGAACTTTGGGAGGATTTTATTAAAGAGCGGCAAGTTATTGGTGATAGGAAAAGGAAACTCAAAAATCCCGTTCAATGGGGAACAGATCATATACTGGAGACCTTAAATTTGGCTGGAAAATTGGATGATGAGAGTTATGAATTGCTGATAGATCTGAAAAACAAAAGAAACAGATTCGTTCATAAGGGAGAGGCCATTGACAAACCAACTTCTGAAAAACTACTGAATTTCAGTTTTAAAATAGTTGAAAGTAAATTATCGCAACATTTTGATTGCACTCTCGATGAGGAATAAAGGAAAGGATTGTTGAAGAAGCGGCTATTTGCAAAATTCAAGAGGAGATAAAAAGTATGTGTAGATGCCTACATCTCACCTAAATTAGAGATAATATAAAATTTACATATCATCTAAATTGGGACAAAAAATAAATTTGTAAATGATCCATAATATGCCATATCGTGCCAAAAGAATCAATATAGTTAGAATCGGGGTAAAGAGGAGAGGAAATTAAAGAGTTTAAAAGCTAAACAGATGAATTTGCTGATCAACAGGGTGGGGATAGAATGGGAATTCAGGGGGAAATATTCGAGGAGTTTTTTAGAAAATTAAGTGAGGATGAAGCTATTCCTAGCTCTATTATTGAGAAATTGAAGGAATTATTGGAAAGTGGTGAAGTATCTCAAGAGAGAATCTTTGAAGTAATAAAAAGGGGGTATAATGATGCCAGTAACGATTAAAGCAATAAATATTCACGCTTTCAGGGGAATTCCAGATTTAGAGCTGGAACTGGATGGAAAAAGTGTCATTATACGGGGGGAAAACGGAACGGGGAAAAGCTCGATAGTAAATGCTATTGAATTCTTCTTTACAGGGAAAGTGTTTCATCTGGAGGGGGTGAAGGGTTTATCCTTACAACGGCACGGGCCTCATGTACATTACAGTCCGGAAGATGTGAGAATTGAAATAACATTTAATCCGGGTAACGTGTCTTTGACGAGAACTTTTACTTCAGCTCCAGCCCCACCCGAGGAGTTTAAGGATTACTTCCAGGTAACTCAAAAAGGAACCTTCATCCTACGCAGGTCGCAGATTCTTGCATTTATTATGAGCCGGCCTGCAGACCGTTTTAGAGCAATAGGGAGTATTATCGGCATAGAACGGCTGGATGAAATAGAACTCGAAATGATGCGGCTTCGTGATAATTTGAGGGGCGAGGTAGAATCTATAGAGAGTAGGATTGACACACTGTTTGCCGATCTTTCCAGAAGCTTGGGAGAGACCATAACAAAGATTGAGGAGATATTACCGGCTTTAAATAAAATACTAAGGGAGGCTAACTTACCCGAGATTGAAGCTTTTGAGGACTTTGACGCTGTTTCTGAGGAAATACTAAAGGCCATAAAGAAGGATGTCAATATGGAGGTAATTAAAACGTTAAAAGATGTGAAAAGTACGTTAGAAACTTTATTGAAACCAGACGATGTCGTGGGTGAACTCGAAAACCTCAATGAAAAGATAGAACAGCTTTTAGTAGAAGGTTTTGATCTCTCCGAATTAAGTTTGCTCGAATCCAAGCTACTTGAAGTGGGTAAAAGTATCTTAGAAAAAGAGAAGAGAGACACTTGCCCTCTATGTGAACAAAGAATTGATCGAGAAAGGTTACTTTCGAAACTCCATGAGCGCCTCAGAATTCTTCGTAGCCTTTCCGAAAGAGCCTCAGAGATTCGAGAAATTTCTGTTCAGGTAAAGAGGAAATTAGAAATGTTGGTCGACGAATTGCAATCCATACTAACTAAAATCGACCCGTTCACAGAACTATCTGAGGAAAAAAGTGAATTGCCGAGGAAAGTTGATTTTCTGAGGAGTTTTATGCGTGAAATTGAAACTGCTACTGAACTTAGAAATAGGATACAAGTTCAGAAATTTAACCAGCAAAAAGAGGAAATCAACACATTGTTAAGTTCCATACTGACAAAATGTAAAACCAGACTAGAAGAGATGGAGCTTACGGAGGAAGAGAGAAAACTGTTGGAGATCATCAGTTTGATTGAACAAGTAAAGATTAAAGTTAAAGACATCTCTAAGCTCAGCTCCGAACTTGCAGACTATAGAAAATTCTACGAACTTGCCGAGAAAATATATTCCACTTTTTCACAGGTTAAAAAACAGAAGGTTCAGGAGATCTACCATTCTATACAAGGGGATATCCAACGTTTTTACTCATTGCTTCATCCAAACGAACCCCACAGGAATATCGAACTTATAGTGGCGCTTGGTAAAAGAGCGAGTACAGAACTCAAAATAGAATCTTTTGGTCAAAAGGAAGATCCCAGAGCGTTGACTAGTGAGGGTCACCTTGACTCACTGGGTTTGTGTATATTTCTCGCATTTGTGAAAAAGTTTAATGAGAGTTGTTCTTTAATCGTTTTAGACGATGTCGTCACCACAGTGGATGCAAGGCATAGAGAAAATATCTGCAAATTGTTGATTGAGGAATTCGGAGATAAACAGCTTATTATAACTACCCACGATGGCGTATGGTATGAACAATTACGTGCAGCTCAGAGGGCATACGGCGTAGAAGGTAACTTTAAGAATTTGAGTATAGTCGATTGGAGCGTTGACACGGGACCGATAATCAGACCTTATAAGCCAAGGTGGGAAAGAATACAGGAAAAAATTGTCTCAGGAGATAAGATTGGGGCGGGGAATGAGGGAAGGCAATATCTTGAATGGCTTCTTGAGAGAATTTGTGAACTAACTCAGGCTCCTGTGCCGTTTAAGAGTTCTGGAAGATATACGGTGGGAGACCTCTATGATCCTGCCAAAAAACGAGTTAAGGAGTTAATAAAAGATGAACAGTTCAAAGCACATGTTTTCGAAAGATTCAAAAATTTAGATCTAATGATAATTATGGGAAATCTCCTTTCCCACAATAATATACTGGCTGAAAACGTTTCTATTGACGAAGTAGAAAGTTTTTGTAATCGTGTCAAAGAACTCCACGAGGCATTTCTCTGCCCAGAATGCGGGCGTTTTATCAATTATTACCGTGATTTGAAAATTTTGAGGTGTTCTAACTCAAGATGCGAAAAACCCATAGAGGTAAAAACAAAATGATTGGTTCGAACTACTAGCTTAGATCAATGCATCTTCTTAAGTAGTAGTTATTGATATTTATGTTTATTCGTCTTAAATAACATTATACGCTAAAAACAATCTGGTTAGGTCTTCTGGACCAATTATAGCATACATTTTGTTAAATTGCAAACATAGTCGTTCAAAGTGGATTCTAACGTCATCTGCAAGTTGTGGTATGTGGATTAGGATTATCAGGTCAAATCTATCATTTGTTACAGCTTTAATAATTTGATTTGCCACATTTTTTAGTGTAATCTGCTTACCAAATGATTTTCCTTTTATTATTACACCAGCTTCTCTAAGATCCTCCTCACTGCTTATTCTCAAATTGTATGTGTAGTAGTCAACTACCTCTGTGGATGTATGTGGTGTTGAGCCAATGTCTCCTACAATTTTTCTTAGTTTTTCTTCTATTTCATCTTCACTGAGGTCTATGACCCTCGAAATGAATTTTGAAGCATTTTCTCTTGAAATTAATCTGATGTTCCTAAAAGAGTAAATGTCTTCCAAAAGTATCTTTCCAGGTCTTACAGGTGGAGTAGCCCAAATACTTCTGCTGATATCCAATATTTTTTGGACTTTATCTACCTTTATTCGGGAAAAGGGCTTCAATAATTTCAGATTTCCTGATAAGTCCTTATAGACCAATACGAAGAAGTTTCCATTGTAAAATTTGTCTCCTTCAACCTTTACTTTCGAGAGTTCGAAGAAAACAGGACAATTTATTTCAACTAAGTAATCAAAAAATTGTTTCCAATTAACTTCTTCAATGCTCTGAACATGCTCTCCGAAAATAGAGTTGTATTCACTGATAAGTGTACTCTCGTCTGACTCCAGAATTATTTCAATTTCACGTAGAATTTTTCTTGAATCTGGCAAATCTGTCTCCAGGTAGAGAGTTCTGAATGAGTCTACAAGTTCTTTGTCCTTCTCTAATAGATCTAATCTAAATAAAATAAGCAAAGAATCTATGACCTTTTTTAGTTCATTTCTGGGCAAATTAATCCCTTCACTGATGCGTAGGAAGATTTTCTTTCCAAAATTGGGTTGAAAGAAGCACACGTCATCTATTTTTTTAAGATTTAAAACTTTTAATACAGTATGTATATTGGAGTTCGTGATTATGTTTTCCTTTTCACATAACATGTTGAGCCAGATGATGTTGCCAAAAATTGATTCTGCACAGACATCTAACAACTCCTCTAGATCTAAATCACTTAGAAGGTCAATAATCTTACGAAAAACTTCATCTGAGGGCAAATCATCAAATTTAAGATGACCGATAATGCCATTAATTTTCGGAAATATTATTTGTAAAAGCTCGTATCTTCCGCTCTCTTTTACGGCTTTCAGAATTTCTATTACCGAATTCATGGAAGAAAGATTTGGAAGGATTTTCTTAAAATACTCATTCCAATTGACTGTCATTTTATACCCCATTTTGCAAGGCCTATCGGCCCTTCCATCATCTCCTCGATCCTTGAGAGCTCTTCATAGAGGTCAATACCGTACTTTTTTATTTCATCCTCGTCGTCTGTTCCTGCAATGGTTGGGGATAGGAAGAAGGTTATTTTTCCGCTATCTTTAACCCAAACTTTAATTTTTCTTCCCTGATATTTTATATCACCAATCAATTCTGTGATTTTTATCTTCTCTTCTCTCAATATCTCTCTAATTTTCGGGGAGTTTGTGATTTTATACCCCTTTATCATAATTTCAGAGACAGCATATTCTAAAACTGGCTTCTTACCCGATCCCCGTTCTATTGCCTTAAAGAATTTCTCGTTATCCATTGGATCAACGTTAATGTATGTTATCAAACCTAATCGCCTCATAATTTCATACATATCAGAAGGAGAAAAACCAGGTCGAATAGTTTCAAATGATGATGTTACTGCTTTTTTTATAGATCTTAAAAGCTTATCAATTGCTTTCCTTGCAAATTCGTCATTTCCACCAAATCTATAGATTTCGACTAAGTTTCTATTTGCTCTTACATACAAATAGACTCTATTTGGTGGAAGTACATCACTAATATACTGTTTATCGAGATACTTGACCTTCGGGATGACGACTTTTCTTGGGCTTTGCTTAAAATACCAAACCTCCATTTCATTTTCATCTACAATTGGTTCCGTAAAGCCTTCTTTCAGTTTTTTGGGGTCTTTTGTGTACAGATACTCTTCCAAAAACTGCGCAGTTTGTTTGAGTAAAGATTTAGGTTCAATGTCTTTCTCGAGTTTGAGGTGGGTTTTGGACACACTAACTGGGACGCTTCTAATATCTCCTATAACCTCACCTAATAACAACTCTTCGACCAAACGTCTTCTTTCTTCAGGAGTTAGGGGCATAAGCCCACCATAATGCTTTTGAATCTGATTTGCAATAATCCTATATTAAAATTTTCTTAGAAAAGATTAGTAAAGGTGGTTTAAGATATGTATTTTCAGTTTATGATAAAGGGCAAGCAAGAAAGAAACTTTAATTAAGTTAATCGATTACGCGAAATTGATGTCAAGAAAACTACTCATCATGCCTCCAAGCTACAGAAGGAAGAGCGATGCTAAACCTCTACCAGCTATCGAAAGATACGATGGAGTGCTATACAGGGTTCTTAGAAGGAATTTGAAGTCAGATAAGGTAGACGTCCTTGTTCTTACCGAAGATTTGGAGTTAGTTTGGGCTGAAGATCAGTTGCCTTACAAGAAGCCAAAAGAGGATAGCTGGAGTGGATTTGGGCCAAAAGATGTGCCTAAAGAGGTCGTGAAGAGGAATGTCGAATTTTTAAAGAAAATTTTTGAAAAAGAGTATGATGAAGTCTTTGTAGCCTTGGGGAGAAATTTAGAAAAGCTATTGGTGATATTGAAAAAATTACCAATGCAGAGGGTACATACATAAGTGGCGGAGGTCTTGGACCTTATGCTCAGTGTTTAAAGGCATGGTTGGAGAAGGTGAGTAAATGAGGCTTATTGAGAAAGGGTTCGATCTTGTTGCGGTTAATGAAATAGGAGTCAAAGAAGCTGGTTACAAGGCTGGCAGAGGCTCAATAACATATCCAAAGGTTCACAACATCCACACGTGGTTTGCCAGAAGACCAGCTGGATTGGCGAGAGTATTGACTACGGCGGCAATATTACCTGCTGAAGTTAATGGAAAAGATTTTAGCGAGGAAGAATTCGAACAAATCGTTGGTTTGTATCAGATTAAAATGAGTAAAAAGGGACCAAAGGTAATTTATATGTCACAACCCCATATAGGAAAGCTTAGTCAGTATATTGACCCATCTGGCATTACGGTTCTCGATCCAATGGCTGGTGGAGGCTCAATTCCTGTTGAGGCTGCGAGGCTTAGCTTTAGAACGATTGCTATTGATTACAATCCTGTGGCGTACCTCATTCTAAAAGCCACAGTAGAATTTCCTGCAAAGTATGGTGAAGAATTGTTTGATTTAGCGTTAAAGGAGGCCAAAGATTTTATTGAGAAAGCTAAGGAAATTTTGGGTGGTTTTTATAGTGATGCTGAAAACTACATTTTTGCGAGAGGTGTAAGATGTCCTCACTGCAATGGTTTAATTCCAGTAGCTGGTATTTTCCCAGAGATAACAAAAAAAGAGTCCTTCAAAAATAGATTTCTGAAAATAGAATTTGATAAAGAAAATAAGACGTTCAAAGTCGAAACAACAGATGTGCCACAAAATTGGAGACTTAAAAAAGTAAAGAAAAAAGGAGATGTTTTTGCCGAATGTCCCTACTGCAACCAGTTATTCAAGCTCAGAGGAAGAGGAAATGACCATGCATTTGCAAGGTGGTTTAAAGAACATGCCAATCTAATAAAGAGAGTCGTTGAAGATTTGGAACCTACAAATGGGCTTGAAGAAAAGATGCTTGAAATCCATATCCCATTAGTAAAACAGGTTGGTAACCAGTTTTATGCTATTTATCACGATGAAGAAGAGAGAAAGAAGCTCATAAACGCCTTTAAGGAATTATCGAACAAAATTTTCGAGCTTCAGAGTTACATTCCGTTAGATGAAATTCCAGAAGAAAATCAATGGGTCTCTACTTTTAGAAATCTAGTGGGTGACGAAATTAAGCCGAAATGGTACATGCTCTTTAACCCGAGACAACTTCTGGTTTTAGCTGAACTTTCAAAGTACGTTGCAGAGAGGGCTTTGGAACTGTATAACGAGAGAGGTGAGCTTGGGATCGCGGCAATGCTTTATATTGTCTTTGCAATTGATAAAATTGCCAATTATAATATGCTTGGGACTACCTGGCATAGAGGAAACGCAAATATTTCACCTTTTCTTAGAGGGGAGAGCACGATGGACTTCAGGGCTGAATACGTAGAAATGGTTGTAACTTTACCAAAAAGAAGCTTAGAATGGGCACTTGAACCGGAAATAGCAGAAAAAAGAAAATACGGAAAGACTACTGGCGGAATTCTTCCCGTACTAAGATTCCTAACTGACCAATTCAAAGAAAATCCAAACAACAACGTTAAAATTTACCAAGCCGATGCAACACAGCTATCAAAGATAATAGACGAGAAAATCGACGTGATAAACGTCGATCCACCATACTACGAGCAGGTAATTTACAGCGACAAAAGCGAACTATTTTGGCCAATTCTAAGAAGAGCACTAATGCCAGTTTTACCCATCCTCTTCAAGGACTCAAAACTTGAAAACTGGGATTACAGCAATCCAACACTGCCAAGAGATGAAGAAGTGGTTGCAAGGAAAGGAAATGGGGATGAAAGGTTTAACCAACTTTTCAAAAAATTCGTTAAAGAGACTTACAAGGTGCTCAAAGATGATGGCTACCTCATTCTCTGGTTCACCCATCCCAAAGCAGAAGCTTGGCAAACAGTTGGCGAGTCCATCTATGAGTCAAACTATGTAGTTCCAAAGGTTTACCCGCTGTATACAGAAATGCCAACTCGATACAAAAAACAGGTAAATCAGGTAGCACAACAAGTTACCTTAGCCATAGTGGCTAAGAAAGGAGAAAGAAAGCTACTAACTGGAATAAGAAGCACAGATGTCCTTGAATCCCTGCTGATTAATGAGGAATTTGAAAATACCGTCAAATTAGCTGTCGATGATGCCCGGAATCTGATCAAAGATCTCGACATAACGACTGCAGATGCCATCGCCATTGTCTTCAGCACAGCGATGAGCGTTATTACTAAATACGAGCTACCTTTCGATGTTAAATTCAACGAGCTTTACTCCCCGGCCATAACTTTAGCCATAAGGGAGTTCTTTGCACCTCTCTTAAACAGAATATTTAGTAAGACTGGTTATATTAGATTTGAAGAAGAAAAATCATCTGTTCTAACTGAAAAAATTGAGAAAAGGTTGCTGTTGGATGCATCTTCTCGTTCCTACCTCTCCCTATGGATGATATCTCATGTGAAGATGGACGGAAGCCTGTATGACGACCCCCTCTTGCTTAGCTTTGATTTTACGCAAATGGTTTCAAAACTCTGTGGATATGACGAAAAAAGTCTCTCGAAAGCTGGATTGATTAAAAAAGAGAATAGTATATTTAAACTTCTTTATGTGAAAGATTATTCAACTGGAAAGATAAAAACAGATATTAAAACATTCCTAAAAACACCTGTCGGAAGAGCCATTTATCTGACATATCTTGCAGCAATAACTGGTGGAACGCCAGCTGTAAGAGCTAAAGAAATAGCCGAAAATGAAAACCTTGCAGAATACTTAAATGAAATTGAATTTGATGCAGCCTTAGCGTTGGTATTGCTTGCAACTGCTCCAGATTCAGATCTGGAGGGATTGGCTAAGGTTGAGCCAGAGCAGCTACGTAAAATTATATCAGAGACTTTAGCACATTTAGTAGTAGGAGATGTCCAAATAGAGGTCAAACCGAAAGGCAGAATTTTAACTCGTCTTGATGACTTCTTAGGGTGATAGCATGATCCCAATAGGAGAAGTGGTGAAATTCAATCTGGAGATTGATGAACCAGAAGAACTTACTCCAAGCCTTCATGCTGCAGTAATGAGAAGTTTGGGTTCAAAACATCCTACAAGATTTGGCAATGCTAAATATGTCTTTGAGAACACTTGTTTTACCGATCCACTTAAGCTATTTGTAAAAAGCGTTGCTAATGGACTGTCTAAACCCGGTACAACTCCATTTCCACTGGTTAAAGGCTTTGGTTTTGGTAAAACCCATTCTATGATAATACTATGGCACATCTTTAGCAAGGGTGAATTAGATGGATTGCCTCCTGAATTAATCCCACAACAAGAGCTGATTCGACAAACTGTTGTACTTGCATGTGATGTTAGTGATAAAGAGCCTCCATTGAAGACACTTGTAGAGCTTCTTAAAGCCTATGCTAAAGATGTAACCTTCAACAAGGATCCAGAGATGATAAGGACTCTAATAAACCTCTTCGAAACTCACGATGAATACAAACTTTCAAATAATCCCTCAGAGCTCATTGCTTTTTTTGTAAGATTTGCCGAGGAGTTGAAAAAATATGGAAAAATGCCAAGAATCCTTCTGCTTATCGATGAACTCGGCTATGGGATAATTAAAAGAATAGATACAGCAAAAGATCAGAAAAATGATGAGCTGATAGATGATGCAAGAAAACTTATAAGCTTCTTATCCTCAGCAGCAGAAGAATTGCAGAGAATCGGGGTATCCTTGGTTATAGTATATGCTTTAGCTGAGCAAGATTTGCGTTCTCTTGATGGTAAAATCAAGTACTATGCAGATGACGAAAGTTTTTCGAAGAAGATTGAGGGGTTAAAAACATTAATAGAAGTTGACTTGAGGGAACGGTTAAAGAGGTACACAGGTGGTTTAGAAGCTACCCCATTGCAAGTTAGCCCACGCCAAAACATAGAAATTGCAAAGTTTAGAGTTTTTAGAACTATAAGCGATATTGAAAAAGCAAAGAACTCTGTTATAGACTACATTGAGTCAATTCTAAGACAATATCAAGTTTTTGATGATGAGACAGAACTTCAGAATTATTTATCAGAGATCAAGCAGTACTATCCTCTCTCTCCGGATCTTTCAAATTTACTTAGGAAAGTTCATGATCTATCGGAGTTTCCAAGAACTGAATATGTTAGAACCGTTATCAGTATATTAAAAGATGCTGCAAAATCTGCATTGATCTCAGAGCCAGAAGTCCCTACGCTAGGCGTTAGATTTTTAAGCCTAAATCAGGCTTCATTACATGACACTCTTGATGATGCTGCCCAGATCGAGTGGTTCTCGATTCTTTCCGATATTTCTAAAGCAATTGAATCCTCAAACAATCCTAAAGTTGTTGACGTCATAAGCAAAGTTATTTTATCAAAGGGTACAACCTCAAATATTTTAGCTTTAATAGAACTTGGTGAAAAAAGTAAAAAATATGGAACTACAGTTAAAGATATTCAGGCATCTATCATCTCTACAACAAAAAGTGATGAAGTCAACGATATCCTCGAATCATATCCAAATGCCTTAACAGAATTAAAAATCCGAAGTGCAAGGGTAGTGGAGCGGACTTTAAATGGAGACAGATACTACTTCCCATCAGTAATAAAACATATCTTTAGCATTAGGGAATCCCATATTATAGAGGAAAGGAAGAAAGTTGAGGAAATGGGGGTTCCGAATTACCTCCGGAACTCCAGATTATATGGCATCTTTTTAAGATTGCGTGGAAATAAAAGCAGAATTGTAACAGAGGATTTTGAGTCGTTGGTCTCAGGAAAATTCTTACAGTCTCTGGAATTTGATAAACCTAACATAGTCCTTATCCCACCTTGGGATTTGCAGCTTTTCAACGCAATAGAATTAAGAGGTTATGACTTAGTTTTGGATGAAATAACGAAAAGAATAAATGAACTTCTTAATGAAGTGAACAGACCGCCGTTTTTAATCGTTGCATTGCCAAATACATCTAAGCTAAAGACTGCCGTTGATACTCTCATCGATTACACAGCAACAGCACGATTTTTAGATTACCTGAAAGAAGAACAAGAAGTTATTAAGAAGTACTCTGAGGAGATAAGACAAGAAATTATTAGAAAACGAGAAGAAATAGACGAGAAAAATATTATGAGGCAGCTTAGTATAGCCATTCAACAGCAGATTAGGGATGCAAGGAATTCTGCAAATCAGCAGCAGATTAGAAATGGTAGAGAGATTATCGCCAGCATCTTATCAATCTATGAAAAACCAATTTACTATAAGGTTCAGGAGAAATGCTATACTTCATCAGATGCATTCTATAAAAAGAAAGATGAGAAAATTAAACACTTGGTTGGTAGATCCGCAGGAAAACTTGAAGAGTACTCAAACATTGTTGGGAAGTTTTTAGAGGAAATTCTCAGTATAGTAGGCTTTGAAGATAATGCAGGAGCGCTTAGAGATGTTATATACAAAAAAATAGTTGAAGTCGTTGCAGAAAATGGGAAGGAATACATAAGTCTTGAGGAAGTATTTGAAAACTTCATAGTGGGTAATTATGGTGTTCTGCCTATTAATGTGGATCTCGCCAATGAGGCACTTAACAAACTAAATAACAAAATCATTGACTTCCCAGATAAAGTAGTCAGGATAAAAGTCGATCGTTCTGATAAGAAAATTAGATTTGAATACCATCCAAAAGAGCCAAAAATGATATTAAAAGTTTCGTACTCCCCATATAAGCTGTTTTACGACCCTGGTGAAATCGTTAAGGTATCGGTAAAAGTAATTAATGAGGGTGCAACTGGTAACTGCATAGTAAGGATAAAGAATGCGGATGATGGAAGTCTCATAGAATCTTATCCTGCTGGGAAATTAGAGACTGGAGAAAGTGTGGAATTAGCATTTGAAGTGCCTTTACCAAAAACAGAAGGGGAATACAGGTTTGTTATTGAATCATTACATGAGCTAACAACCCCGGATGACGAATACATGCTGAAGTTTGCTGTAAAAGAGGAGAAAGAGGAAAAAGATTATGCAAAGAAAATTATTTATCAAATAGCAGATGAAAAGTGTATAAGTGATGTCTTAAGGTTCGTTCAGGAGAAAGAAAGGTTCATTGAAGGGGGACGTATAGCAATGAATTTTAAAGACTTTAATATAGACATAAAAATGGGTAAAATCGAAAGGGAGGACTTAGATGTGATAATGAGATTTATCCTTGCCTTAGCAAAGAGGTTCAAATCCGCTCCCGAACTAACGCTTCACTTGCAAAATAGAAGTGTTGAAAAACAGGAAATCGCTCAATATCTCAAATCTGCACGGGTAGAATGATATCAGCCATATCTGATGAACTTTCAGAAATAATCGACCAGAGTTTTCCCAATGCTGAAATCGGGGAGATATACCGCCTAGTATTTGCAACCTTTTTGAGAGCCGGTTTTGGTATACAAGAAAGCGAAAAGGTCTTACTTTTGAAAACCTCTATTCCGGACTTAACAACCATTTACGAGAGAATACTATTTGACCCCTTTTTCGAAGGTGTGAGGGTTGCAAGAAAATTGTTGGGTGCTCTTGAAGTAAAAGTTGAGTATTCTGACCTCGAATTTGTGATTAAGCAGCTTAAAAAGAAAATAGATGGGGTCGATTCCGTCTATGTAATTGACTGCTTTTCACCCATAGAGGTGATAACGATTTTAACAGGACTAAAAAAGAAGAAATTAAATGCAACTATTCCTAACATTTATTTTGTAAATATTGGTGGTGTGACTAGTTATTTAACAAAGCAGCTCGGAGAGTTTGGTACGATCAAGAAATTTTCCGAATTACTGTCTGAACGCTTTAACGCAACCTATAATGACAAATTGTCTTATTTCGATAGACTTGTACATGCTTCATCATTCATTCATGTTAGAGATTTTATTCAAGCAGTTCCTATTGAAAAGATATTTGAGAAAGTATTACAATTAACCACTAAGTACGGTAGCATCCTATTAACTTCAGATCATGGCTACAACGTTATAGAAAGGAGTAATGTCCTTTATGTTACACATCCATCGGAAGAGGGAACACTTAAATTTAGCAAGTATGCTCTTTATCTAATTTCTTGGAGGTGAATCGAATGGATGTAACACCAGATTATTACCTCATGCTTAAGGAAAAAAAGAGACCTGAATTAACGTTATATTCGAGAGATAAAACCCCTATCGCGAAAGTGACAGGGGATGCAGCACTACATGTTTTTAATAGGATAGTGGAAAATCCGAGCGTTTGGGAAGGGTTAGAATCAATTTCGGCAGAAAAAAATACAAGAGTTTATTCGTTGAGACCTGATCTTGCACCCATTGTTGCTAGTTACATCTTGATTAACAGGAGGTCACCAAATCCAGCAAAATGGGATTGGTATCTAAAAGAAGTGCTTGATGGACAACTTTCAAGAGCCGGTAAAAATATTTCCTCTATTGTAGAATTGGTATTTATTACTAGAAATACATTTGGTGAAAGTAAGCAGTATAAATCAATGGATATAATTGCAGGGACTTTGAGGGAGTTCGCAAAAAGATTTAAAAGAAATGTCCAAACTGTTTGATTATATTAGTGTAACATAAATACACGTTTGTTGAGATGTATCTCATGATTATTCGTCTTTTCTTTCCTCAACGATATCTTTTCTCTATAATGCCATGGCTAGTGAGATAGTAGTTTAACATCATTTTATTAATGAAGTGTTTTTACTGGGTGATAGTGGATCCTATAGGCATATAAAACAGTGTAAAAAGGCGTTGAACCAAAAGGAGACACGCCGGGGGTGGGATTCGAACCCACGCGGGCAGAGCCCATCGGTTTAGCAGACCGACGCCTTACCACTCGGCAACCCCGGCAGCTTTGGATAATTATGACGGCACTAAAAAATCATTTTTCAGGGATTTTTAAAGGTTTTGCCAAGGCTTTGTCAGAGGGTCTGAGTGTTGTTCCCTTTAATTTATTTCTCTTGCACAATTATCTGGACGGCGGAGTTGAGTGGGTGGGCTGAAAAATGGGGGCAAAATAGGAATGATAGAGACCGAACTGAAACCATTAATGCCCATCAAAAAACAGAGGGGTAAAGGTAATAAATAAAGCCATGGCGAGACTTGACAGAGTTGGAGGGAGATAAGGATGGGTAATTACTATAGCGAGACTAGGTTCAACAACTGGATAGCGCGTATCAAGGAGACCGAGTTGGTTCCTGAAGACCCGGAAAGCCTGTCGGTGCTCGATCAGATGCTGGAAGACTTCGTTGTGGCGTGTGTTAACATAATAAGGGCTGTTAAAGAGAGAGAGATCACAAAAAGCGATGCAGCAAAAGAGCTTCAGGAGATGGAAGATATCATCTCATCCAGAATTGATTTGGGCGATGAATTCAAGAACGACGTCTTTGAGTACCTTCGCGAGGCCATGAGGGTCATAGCCAGATCGGCTGTTCTGGCTCTAGAGGGCAAGATCAGCAAGAAGAGTTTTGAGGCTCTTTTAAAGGAAGCTGTCCAGAAGGAGACAAGTGGAGATATAGAGGGAGCCTTCGATGCCATTGCCAGAATGGGTGCGAAGATATTCAAGGGAGAGAAGCTGCCTGAGGACATAGAAATTCCAGATGAAGACCTTATGATTATCAACTGGATAGACGGCGTGGATGCGATAAACACAACCATGATTCTGAGTGAGATAGATAGCAGCGAAGAGGAATGATTTCTGATGAAGTTGCGAAAGAGCTTGAGCGGGGAAAGCTCGACTACGGGCTCTACAGAGCCCTATTAATAAATCACGGGAAGAGGGGAGAGAAGGCTTTTTTCTACCTCAAGGAAAAAAGAGTTAAGAGGTACAGGGACTTCTTTGTGGTGGTTGGCGAGGAAGAGCATGTTGTTGACAACAGTTTTTGCGACTGCCCCGATTTTCAGATAAATTTGAAGGCAAAAAAAGCCTGTGCCCACATTCTGGCTGTTTACATTGCGAAAAAGTTAAAGCTATATGACGAGGTGGACGCTTATTACGTGGACTTCATGGAATAATAGAGCAAATGGAATAAGGAAGGTACTGAAGGAATACTGAAGAGCCACATGGTGATAGCATGAAGGCTGTTGGAGAAGTTATCGACGAAAAGAGAATCCGAATCCACAACGAGTTCCTGCCGGCACTTGATGGCCTGAAAGAAGGTGACAGAGTCTGGATTCTCTATCAGTTTCATCTTGCAGAAGAAGCCCTTAAAGTTCATCCAAAGGGAGACAAGTCCCAACCTTTGAGGGGTGTTTTCTCCACCCGGAGTCCCTACAGGCCGAACAGGATTGGTATGACTGCAGTGGTAGTCAGGAAGATAGAGGGAGATGTCATTGAGGTTGAGGGGCTCGATGCTTTGCCCGGCTCTCCTGTTCTGGACATCAAACCTTTTTCTGAATTTTATGACCTACCAATGGGTAGCGTTCTCACAGCAAAGGATATTGCCAAGCGCATAAAAGATGAGGGTCTGATAAAAGACTACATCGATCTTAGCACTCAGCTCCAGCCCAACGGCTTCGACTGCACCCTGAGGGCCATTGGAAGGATTAAGGGGGCTGGCAGAATAGACTTCGACAATTCTGAAAGAAAACTGCCCGAGGTGGAGGAGATTTCCTTCAGCGATGACTGGGTGTTTCTGCCCAGAGGAGTTTACAGAGCCTATCTCAATGAAGTTATCAGCCTGAGCAGAGACATCATGGCTATTGCCAGGCCGAGGTCAACGCTAGTAAGGAGCGGTGCCAACGTTCTCACTGCAGTCTGGGATGCCGGCTATTCAGGGCGAAGTGAGGTTGGACTGGTAGTGTATAACGAGGATGGGTTATGGCTGAAAAGAAACGCCAGAATAGTACAGCTAGTCTTCATAAAGCTCACCGATTACACAACTCCATATTCAGGGATTTTCAAGAATGAGAACCTGTGAGAACCATTTATAAAGGGCTCCACTATGAAAAGATTCTACTCAGATTTAGGACTTGTTGCTGTTGCGCTGATATGGGGACTCACCTTTCCGGTTATAAAAATAGCTCTGGACTCTTCATCAGCCTTCTCCTTTAACACAGTCCGCTTCCTTCTTGCATCTCTCTTTTTCCTCCCCATCGCCCGAAAACTCAGTGTTGATGGCCTGAAAATAGGCCTGATGGTCTTCTTGGGCTACACATTTCAGACAGTTGGAATGGAATACACAACAGCTACCAATGCCGGTTTCATAACAACCCTCTATGTTGTATTCACACCCCTCATATCTCTGCTGCTGTACGAGGAGAGAATCGATGGAATTGATACAGTTCTGGCCTTTACAGCCCTGAGTGGTGCATATCTCATAAGCGGATACGGTGAGGCTGCTTTTGGCGACTTTTTGATTCTCCTCTGCGCAATATTCTTCGCTGCTGAAATCGCTATGATATCTCACTACTCAAAATCCCTCAACCCCACAGAGCTTGCTTTCTCTCAGGTTCTTGCAACCGGCTTTCTTTCAGCCATTCCGGCATCCCTAAGATGGCAGATGGAGTTAAACAGCGATGTTGTCATTGCAATTGCCATAACAGCGTTCTTCGCCACATTCTTGGCCAAAATGCTCCAGAATCATTTGCAAAGGCATACAACATCTTTTGATGCTGCCATAATATTTTCACTTGAAGGGGTCTTTGCATACATGTTCTCCGCACTGATGCTTGCTGAAACACTAACACCGAAACAGTATGTTGGGGCTGCACTCATCGTCGCCTCTGCAATGCTTGTATCTGCCAGAGCACTGAATAAGCAGTGACAGTCTTTTCCTCAGTTTCAGGTTCGTCAAATCCGCTCACAAATCAACCAAAATAACTCCTGAAATACTCCGGAACGAACTCTGAGGCATCTATTCCGCATGCCTTGCTGAACTGGTACACCATTATGTAGCCAGCCAGATGGAAAGGGGCTTCTTTCAGCTCTGCATCCCTGTCCATACTTGCCATGCATGGATAGGCACACTGATGCTGGTGGATGTCTTTCCAGAACTCTTCAACGCTCTCAATGATGTGGCCCTTCATCCTTCTGGCAACGTAATAGGCATTTCCGCAGGGGTCGGAGGTTATCACCCTCGCCTCCACGATTCTGTTCCCCTCTATCTTCACTTCAAACTCCGGCATTCCCAGCCTGAATTGTCTTACGAATTCCTTCACAACACCATCGCCACGGAGAGAGCAGAAGGGTTTCGGAACTGCAAAATACAATCCGTATTCCTCACATTTTCTCTTAAGCTGTCCCCTCAGGCCAGGAGGGCACCACCTTCCATCTTCAGCAGGGACAATCAGGAGTCTGTAACCCTTCTCAGCAATAATGGCCGGAATTTCCGCAAGAATATCGGGATGCAGATTTATGGCAACCATGATGTCAGCTTGCTGGATTTCAGGAAGGATTGAATCAACATAATCGATGTACGTGCCGTATGCGCTAGGTTCATCCAGCTCATGAGCCATTTTCAAATTGCTGGAAAAATCCCAGTCCTTGCAGTAATCACATTCATCTATCCCGCATGCTCCAAAATATGCACAGCTTCTCGGATATGCAAGGTGTGCTACGAAACGCCTTCCGAACTCTCCACTGAAGAGGACTGACAGCTCCACAGCCAGCATGTGGAAAAGATTAATATCAGTTTTACCTTTTTTGATAACGCGGCTAAAGTAATTAGGTGCAGTTGGGTTAAAGTGTATTAAATTCGAGTTACAATTAATTACGCAGGAGGTGAATTTTATGGCAAGAGGAGGAATGGAAGGTGTTCTCAGGAAGATTACCGATTATAAATGGGAACTGCCAAAAGGCTACAAGCCAGGAATGAATGTGCCGGCTTATTTTTATATTAACCGGCGCCTTATGGAGATGCTTGAAGAGGGGGCGGTTGATCAGGCTGCTAATGTTGCTACGATGCCCGGAATTTATAAGGCTTCACTTGTAATGCCCGACGTCCACGTTGGTTACGGCTTCCCAATTGGAGGAGTGGCAGCATTTGATGCAGAGGAGGGTGTTATTTCTCCAGGAGGCGTTGGCTTTGACATAAATTGCGGTGTCAGGCTGCTCAGAACAAATCTCAGAATTGATGATGTCAGGCCGATAATAAAGAAGCTCATTGATGAGCTCTTCGTCGCAATCCCCTCTGGAGTCGGCAGTGCTGGAAGACTGAAGGTTAGCGACAAAGAGTTGGATGAAATCTTCGTGAGCGGTGCAAGGTGGGCGGTTGAGAATGGATATGGCACAGAGAAAGACCTTGAGCACTGCGAAGAAGGAGGAGCAATGCCTGGTGGAAGAGGTGAAGAGGTCAGCAGGAGAGCAAGGGATCGAGGCAAGCCCCAGCTCGGAACTCTGGGCAGCGGTAACCACTTTCTGGAAGTGCAGTACGTTGACAAGATATTCAATGATGAAGCTGCAAAGGCCATGGGACTGGAAGAAGGGATGGTGACGGTAATGATCCACTGTGGAAGCAGAGGACTGGGCCATCAGGTGTGTACAGACTTCCTAGAGGTTCTCGACAGAGCTGTCAAGAAATACGGGATAAAGTTGCCAGACAGGCAGCTTGCATGCGCTCCGATAAACAGCAAGGAAGGAAGAGATTATTTTGCCGGAATGGCAGCAAGCGCAAATTACGCATGGTGCAACAGGCAGATAATTACCCACTGGGTCAGAGAGAGCTTTGAGAAGATCTTCAGGATGAGCGGGGACGATCTGGGAATGGACCTCATCTACGATGTTGCTCATAACATAGCGAAATTTGAGGAGCACGAAATAGATGGAAAGAAGAGGAAAGTGATTATTCACAGAAAAGGAGCAACGAGAGCATTCTATGGAACGGATGACATTCCAACAGATTACAATAAGATAGGGCAGCCCGTCCTCATACCGGGAAGCATGGGAACTCCAAGCTACGTGCTTGTAGGTACTCAAAAAGCCATGGAAGAGACCTTTGGCTCCACATGCCACGGAAGTGGCAGAATTATGAGCAGAGCTGCTGCCAAGAGAAGGCTGAGAGGCAATATAGTCAGGCAGAGCCTAGAGAGAAAGGGTATCTACGTCAGGGCCACTCAGGGAGCACTGCTGGCTGAGGAAGCGCCGGAAGCGTACAAGAGCAGTGATGAAGTTGTGGATGTCGTCCACAGAGCTGGTATATCCACACTGGTAGCCAGACTCCGCCCAATGGGAGTTGCCAAGGGCTAACGTCAGGTAGCTGACAGCATTAACAGCACAAGCAATTCAGCCAGTTAATTTTTTATTTTTGAGTAAACCTTTTAGATAATGAAAATAAGAAGCTGGCAAGTCTCGCTTGCAGGCATTTTTGCCCAGCTAATTTTCGCCCTCTTCTTCTTAAATATTGCCAGCAATGCTGAAGGGGCTGGTGGCTTCGTCTTTTTTCTGGTCAGCCTATCAGTGATATACGGTGCAGTACTCGGAGTTATACCAACCCTGCTCCTGTACTTTGACAGGACGAAGATGATTGGTGCCGCTGTCGCCATACTTTTCGGCATAGTGGGAATTTTCACCGCTTTCACAAAAATCGTAGGGACATTTCTTATTGCCTCAGGAATTTTGTTTTTGTGGAGGGGAAATTGAATATGTGCTTGAACATGAGCTCTGGATTGAGCAATACTTGGGTCAGGCAAGACGGTCGAATTTCTGTAGATATTAGTCTCAGCCCCCGATCATGACACCCGACAGGACTAGAATACCCAAACCACTTGTGCTCTACTCTATTGCTTTCGTGATGATAGCCTTGGCAGTCCACAAACCGTGGTTAAGTCCCCTTTCTCTCTCTGTGCTGCTTGCCGGAAGTATATGGCTGTGGATGCTGGAGAGACGTTCTGTACGTGACCTAGGTATCCACTTTATCTCCTCTTGGCGAAACTATGCATGCCTCGGAATCTTCATCGGATTTACCTTTCCTTCCATCTTAACTATTATGGAAAACGCCAGCGGTTGGATTACAATTGTCTGGGGCCCCAATTCTATTGTTAATTCAAATTCAATAACATCGTCACTAATAGCGGTGATCAAGATTGCTCTTGTGGTTGCAGTTGAGGAGGTCGTATTTCGAGGCTATTTTCTGCAGCAATTCAGCCTAAACCTGAAAACAAGTAAGGCGATGTTCCTGTCATCCCTGCTTTGGGCTCTTCTACATCTTCCAAATATGGTGAATTCTGGAATGTCTGCCGTATTCGTAGCAATGGGTATCGTCACCTTTACCGTGTTAGGAGTTGCTCTCAGTGTTGGTTTTCTTGAAGCCGAAAGTACGCTCTGGTTCCCCTTTGGTCTGCATTTCGGATACAACTTAAGTTACAGCCTCATAGGCATTTTCGCTGCGGTAACATTTAATGCTCCAGTCTGGCTGGTTGGACACCAAGCATGGGCACCCGAATCGGGTTTACTGGGTTTAATTCTGTCGATTATCATCTTTATAACTGCAAAGTTTACAGTGAAGTGGATTTAACCCTGAAGTTGATTAACCCTCAATCCTGAACCCTTCTAACCACTCTGCTCTCCTGTATGGCAGCAGTAGGTGCAACTGAATGTGCTGGGCGGCTTTAACCCTTTAGCACTATGGCAATCAACACATTCCTGAATTGTATAGGTACTGTTATTGTAGATAACAGGGGGAGGGGCTATGCCATGCTTCTCTACTATCTCTCCAAGCTTTAAAGCCTGTTTCCATCCGATAAGGAGAGTGACATTGTTATCCTCAACAACAGCAATTGTAGGGACTCCCAAGAACTTACCCTGGCTATCAAGGAGTTTGAGCATCACAATAGATTCTTCGCTGCAGGTAGAGAGATTTCCGACGTTACAGGCATCTATTTCGGTCACATTCATCATGAGATCTATGTAGGGCTTGATTTTCTGGCAGTTAGGACACAGAGGGTGATAATAATAGAAAATGCCGAATTGAGGGAAGGTAATTTGTTTTTTACTGGATGATTTGCCTTCTTGAGTCTCTTGATTCTGAGGTTTTTTATCTTCCTGAACTTTTTGATTTTGCTGATAATTTTGATAATCCTGAGTTTTCTGAGTTCCCTGAGACTCCTGGTCTATACACATGGCAAAAAGAGTTGCAACGAGAACTGCAATGAGTATGAGCAAGAACTTCCCAGTAATTTTCATAAACAACTTTTTGAAATATCATCAGTAATAAGGATTTCTTATAAGGGTTTATTTCGGTATGCCGGTTGCTGGCAATACATGCTGGTCAAATCAGACTACCTGTTCCTCTCCAACTTCTCATACACTCTGAGACGGTAGAGGACCTCACAAGAGTGTTCTAGATAACTAGCAAGCTTAAATGCTTCATCAAAATTCTTGCCAGCTGCATAAATTCCATGTCCTCTAACCAAAGCAATTCCCTTCTCCGCCACGCTTTCGCCAATTTTTCTTGCCAGTTCCTTGCTGCCAAATTTACCTTCCACTACCTTAAGACTTCCTATGAACATACGTCCCTCCAAGTCCCGTGGAACTATTTCATCAAGAATCAATCCAAGTACCACGTTAAACACGCCATGGCAGTGCAGAACTGCCTTAAACCCACTTTTCTTATATATGGCCTGATGAACCATCTGATCTGAGGAAGCATGGGGGTGTTCCTCCCCAATGGCTACTTTAACAAAGGAATTTTCATCCAGCTCGTCGAGAACAACTCCACTTTTTGTTATAATCATCTGCCAGCCTATTCTGTAGCTAAGATTTCCGCTGGCTCCATCTATCAGACGATATTCGGCGAGCTTTTTCCCAATCCTTATAGCATCCTGAATCATGGCTGATGTTAGCTGATAAAATATAAAAGTTAACCCGTTAGAAGTTCACCTTCTGCCTCCAGTCAGGTATTATTGCCTCAATCCCCTGCTTTCTCAGCTCTGCAGCAAATTTCTGGCTGGTTTCAAATTCCCCGTGGACTACGAATGCCTTTCTCGCACCACTCTCCATTACCCACCTAAGTAGAAAATCTTTCCCGGCATGGGCAGAGAACCCATTTATCGTGTGAATTCGGGCTCTCACAGCCACTTTCTCCCCGTAAATTCTGACGAATTTGGCACCATCTACAATCTGTCTGCCAAGAGTTCCTTTAGCCTGATAGCCCACGAATACCACGCTGCATTCTTCACGCCACAGATTGTGCTTCAGGTGATGCTTTACCCTGCCGCCATTACACATTCCGCTTCCCGCTATGATTAAAGCATGCTCTTCAATCTCGTTGATCTCCTTGCTGTCCTCCACCGACCTCGTCATCCTCATGCCAGGAACGCTGAAGGGATTACCTTTCTGAAACTCTTTCCTCGCTTCCTCATCGTAAAGTTCGGGGTGTTTCAGAAAAATCTCAGTTATGTCTATGGCCAGAGGGCTGTCAAGGAAAACCTGAAAATCAGGAAATTCACCTCTCCTGTAGAGCAAATGAAGGGCGTAAAGAACTTCCTGAGTCCTCTCCAGTGCAAATGAGGGGATTATGACGTTTCCTCCCCTTTCATACGTATCCCACAGAACATTTTTCAGTTCTTCAATAGACTCCTCAGGTGTTCTGTGATTCCTATCGCCATAGGTACTTTCTATTACAACTGCTTCCGCTTCAGGGAACTCCGGATCCCGGATGATCAGCCTTCTAGGCTCTCCCAGGTCTGAAGAGATTGCAAGACTGGCGATACCATCAATGCCATCAATCTCCACACAAGCTGAGCCGAGTACATGGCCAGAATTTCTGAACTTCACTGAAAACCCACCAAGCTGAAATTCCTCCCCATATTTCTTTATTTCCCAGTCCAGATCGAAACAATCTTCAACATCTTCAATCGTGTAAAGGGGCTTTACAGGCTCTAATCCTCTGCGCTTCCTCCTCTTTCCCTCACTTTTAACCTCTTCTTCCTGCACCTTTGCAGAATCCTGAAGCATGTACCAAGAAATTTCCTTTGTGGCCTGAGTGGAGATTATTGTACCACAAAACCCCTCCCTGACAAGCTTGGGAAGCAATCCAACGTGATCCAGATGAGCGTGGGTTATGATGACGGCTTCAACGCTGGAAGCGTCATAGGGCAGAGGTCTGTAGTTTCTTCTCTCCATTGCACCCTGAAACATTCCCGCATCGACAAGAAACTTTCCAAAATCTTTTTCAGAATCCTCTATCATAAAAGAAGAACCGGTAACTGTTCGTGCAGCACCATAAAAGGAAATCCGCATGGAGCTGATAATAAGTTAAATATTTAAGGGTTTTTCGAATATTCAGGCTATGCTTATTGCCATCGAAGGCATAGATGGAGCAGGGAAGACGACCATATCCAGGTTTCTCAGGGATGAGCTGGAGAAGAGGGGTTTTTCAGTTGTTCTGCTTAAAGAGCCCACCGATGGTGAATACGGAAGAAAAATAAAAGAAGCTGAGAAGAGATTCGACCCTGAAGAGGAGCTGAAGCTGTTTCTTCTGGACAGAAAAGAGGATGTGGAGAAAAACATCCTTCCAGCCCTGAAGAATGGGAAGGTTGTAATCATGGACAGATACTACATCTCCAGCATCGCCTATCAGGGTGCAAGAGGGCTTGACATGGATGAGATACGAAGAATGAACGAGGAAATAGCCCCAAAGCCTGATGTGGTGATAATTCTTGATGTTTCACCACAAGAGGGTCTGAGAAGGGTTGGTAATAGGGGGAGCAGGACAGTTTTTGAAGAAGAGAGCTATCTGGCAAAGGTGAGGGAAAATTTTCTGAAAATAGGCGATATGTGGAGTGAAACAACCCGGAACGTGAAGATAATCAATGCCGAGCGGGAGCTTGAGGAGGTCAAAAAAGATGTTTTAGACGCTGTTTTGCGTGTTCTGTCCAGATGATTTCGTGGGGTGTGAGGATAACATCTACCTTCGCATCTCTATCGCTCATCAGGTTCTCTAAGCCCTCAACAATCTGAACGGGATGGCAGACGACAGCGTATACGTAATCCTCGGCCAAAAGTCCGCTTTCTTTCAGCATCCAGAACTCCTTATCTCCATAACCACTACCCTTTCCCACTCTGTTCCCCTTCAAATCCACCGCAACACAGCCCTGAAGAAATATACCAACACTCAAACCAAGTTCTCTGAGTTCCCAGAGCGTAACATCCTTACCGTACTTCAGCATGGCGGTAAGGCTGCTTAGCCTTTTTGCCTCTCCATCTTTCAGGATGATGAGTCCCTCCAAGTGTGGTTTTGCTGCAATTAGCCATTTTCCGTCTTCAAGAACCATCTGTCTTGCTTTTCTAAGGGGAGAATCTGGAGCTGAGAAGACGGCGTTGCAAGTTCTATATGCTTTCAGCTCCCTGAGTCTATTGCAGGCTCTTGAAGCTCCTTTGAAATTGGGAATCCTACCTCTAACAGGAAAAGGAAAATCGGCAAAGGGTTCAATCTTCTCCCAGATGTGGTTCCTAACTTCCTTCTTACTTCTGAACATCTAAAAGGACAGATATGAGATTTTTATCAGGAATCAGACCTATCAGTCTGTTGTTTACATCAAGAACCGGCAAGTAATCAATGTCGTTCTTCACCATTTCTTTGGCTGCCTTGGAAACAGAGGTGTGGGGATAAACGAAGACCGGATCCTTCATAAATTTCTTCACAGGCTCTTTTGGCAATTTTACGACACTCACCTCGAAATACTTGACCGCATAATCCCTGACACCATCCCATGCCCAGGCATCATCTGTATCACTGGAGGATGAGTATTCTGTGTGCTCCAGAAATTCTTCAATGAGCGTTTCGGTGAGCATTATCTTTTCATCAACCACACCAACAACTTCAGCATCGCTGTTGAGGACCGGACAGAATTCTGCGTTGCTGAGCCTCATAACCTCTCCAACAACGCTGAGAGGTGTCTCCTCCCAGACACATACAACAGTATTGGTAATAAACTTCTCCACAGGTGTCTGGATGTCGGTTTCGGCAATTTTCTTGATGAGGTCTCTAATCGTGATTATTCCAACGAGTTCATCCTCTTCAAGAACGGGCAATCTCCTGAAATGAGTCTTGAGGAAAATATCAACAACACTTTCCAGGCTATCAGTAGTCTGAACGGTTACGGGGTCAGGAGTCATGAGGAGAGCAAGCTGATTCTCCTCAACCTTCCTCAGGATGTCCTTTCTGGTGACTATTCCCGCAAGCTTTCCGTCCTTCAGCACGGGAACGGCTGATATCCCGTATTTTTTGAAGAGTTCTAGCACGTTCTCCCTATTATCTGGGAGAGATGCACATATTACATTTCTGTTCATTACTTCTTCTGCCCTCATCTCAGCCAGAGCAAATAGTAACTTGGTTAAATACTTTTCTCTTAACTATATCGGGTGTGTTTCCTTAAACTTTCCAATTCCTCAATAATCCACTTGAAGTTTGGGTGCTGTATTAGCATAGATGAGCCAGCAAGAAGTATTTACTCAGTATATTTTATTTATATCCCTTTTATCCTGCCCACCTGGCCCCTCCTCCGTCCCTGAACTTCATCGGTTCGAATTTGATAGAATGCCAACTTTCTCGGTTGATGTGAAACGAGGCCCGATAATCCTAGATTCTAACGGAACATCAATCACAGCTTAAACTTCTCAGGAAAAGCTGGAAGCTGCAAAGAAACATGCGCCGATGAAACTCTTCTGACCAGCGTATGTATGAAATTCTCAGAAAATCTGAATGGTTTGACCTCAACAAGAGCTGTACGGGGTTGGGTTCCGAAAATAATGTGGCCTCTTAAAGAGGCTGCAAAAAGGTTTTCCTCCCTACCCATCACAAAGGATGCGAAGCTGAGCTCATCCAGAATCGATGGAGAGCAGATCATTGCATTATCCGTCCCAATCATCCAGTTATGGTATTCTGTCAGAATATCGTAATTTTCCATATTCTCCAAGCCAAAAAAGAAATTGGAGCGGATGCATGAAACAATTGGCACCTCCTCATTCATGGCCATTCTGAGCTGATCTTTCCTTGCCCTGTTCATATGAATGAGCAAATCAGGTTCCAAGCTCAGAGCCCCTTCCACATCCTCATTATCCTTCTCTCCAGCATGGATTGCAAAGATGAGGTCTTTTCGCTTGGCGAAACTTCTGAGCTCCTCGATAAATTCAACATCGTGATCTCTAACGCTGCTGAGGGCAAAACCCCTGACTTTCCTGGCAATTTTCCTGGCTTCCTCAATACTGCCCGGTCTTGCCAGAGGTAAGACACCATCCACTCCTGCAGCCTCAAGAACCCTCAACGCTTTCTCCCCACCTTCTCTGAACTCAAGAAAATGAGATGTGTCCTTCAAATCAAGAGCTGCCCTCAAGGCATGAGAGATGTCATGAAATCTCCCCCAAATCACTCTGAATTTGTAACCTCCAGGTCCTACCATCTCATCCAGAGCCATGCGTGGCGGATCTAGTGCTACCGCATCATTGAGGTGAACATGAGCGTTGAAGAATGTAGGAAAAGCAATATACTCAGGCTGAATTTCCCTCTCGTCAAAATGCCTGCCAGCCTCAGACAGCTCTCCTGTAAAGATGCCGTCCTGCGAAATCAAGACAACTCTGTAACCCATGGTTAAAGTTAAATATTGGGGGCAATAAATCTTTGCACATGGCAAAGAAAAAGAAGGATAGTGCGCCTCCATTGATGTCCTCCGCTGGAATAATGAGATACTTTGAGGAGGAGAAAACACAGATAAAAATCAGTCCAAAAGCCATACTGGTTTTCGGATTTCTGAGTGGATTTTTGATAATCATTCTGAATGCATACTATGGGCTCTGGCCGTAAGCTTGAGATAATATTTGCCGGACGTTCTAATGTAGGCAAATCCACCCTCTTTTCCCGACTTTTTGGCGTTGATGTCAGAAAGGGCAAAAGACCTGGTACAACAATCAAGCCCAATTTTGTGGAATTCAAAGATTTGCTGATTACTGACCTTCCGGGTTTTGGGTACATCTCAGGAGTTGACAGGGAGTTTAATGAGAGAGTCAAAGATTTCATAGTCCACTATATCGAGAGGAATGCTGATAGGATAATCTCCGCTGTACAGGTTGTGGATGGGAAATCGTTCATAGAAGTTGTGGAGAGATGGGAGAGGAGAGGTTACATACCGATAGATATAGAGATGTTTGAATTCCTCAACGAGTTCGAATTCGATGTGTTTCTTGCTGTAAACAAAATGGACAGAGTTGAAAATCCCACCAAAACCCTTAATGAAATTGTGGACAAGCTTGGCATGATCCCTCCTTGGACTTTATGGAAGCACAGAGTGTTTCCCATCTCTGCCAAGAAAGGCGAAGTTCTCCCTCTAAAAAGAGCGTTGATGGATATCCTGATTAAAGCCGGGAGAAACGATCTTTTAAAAGTATTTAAATAATTCATAAATTAATTAATATATGTTAGAAAGAGATCTACAAAAGGATTTAATAGGAAGGAAACAGAATATTAAGTGAGTGATATCATGAGGCGTTTTAACTGGAGGCTTTTCAGGAGAAAAGGGATGTCAAAGGAAAAAAGCAAGGAAGAAAAACTTCTTTCAAAGAATGTGAATGATCTGAAAGAGGAGGTCAAAACAAAGGGAGGGGGTCAAGATCTCAAGCAAGTTGCAAAAGAACTCCTACCAGAAGAAGATTGAACTCAAAATCAAATTTTTAGGTTTTCAAAGGAAGGAGGAGATTTTGCAGGTTGATGAAGGGAAAACATACGAAGATGTTTTGAAAGAACTAGGAATTAATCCTGAAACGGTAGTTATAGTGAGAGACGGGCTTCCCGTTCCTTCTGACGAGAGAGTAGAGGAGGGGGAAGTAAAGGTTCTGAGGGTAATTTCAGGTGGTAATTTCAGGTAGAGATTAATCCTTGGTCATTACCTAGGATTGATTGGTTTCTATGCCTAGAGATTTTCCATCACCTTCGCTGGATTGTGCCTCTTGTGAGATTGAAATTCAATCTTCAAAAATTTAAACAGCTTAAAATAGTAAATTTGGCAAATTAATATAAATTAAAATTTATTTAGCAAGGGCAATCTCAATTGTAGATACGTTTACACTTCTTCCCTCGCTTTCAAGCTCCTCTGTGTCGATCTTTATGCCCTTTATGTTCAGGTTCGGCATGAACCTGTTTCTCAGAATTTCTGCCACATCTACTGCCCTGCTGATCGCCCTACCCCTTGCCTTAATTGTAACCTCTCCTGCACCTTCATTCAGCTGCGTCAGAGCAGCAAGGACGTAGTTCATCACAGGTTTGTTTCCGACAAAGACCACATGTTCCTCTGCCATGTCATCACCCTCACAGGCGTATGAGGATGGCTATTTAAATCTTGCTCAACGGATAGACAAAATCTTTAAACCGTCGTAAATTGATTACTGATTGTGAGGATGAGAATCTTTCTGTTGACACTGCTGGTTGCCACTATACTGACGACAGGGAAAACAGGGGCTGAAGTTACCGTTTCTCTGAACGCAGAATATGTAATTCTAAACCCAGAACTCACAAAAGACATTTTCACCCTCAGGTTCAAGAACATAAATGAATCCTCTCCTGTCAGACTGCACATAGTTCTACCACCTCTGCCAGTTTATGGAGAGTACAGCATTAGGGATCGTCCATTCGGCTATTTCAATTACAAAGTTATGGAGAGAGATGGCCGCCAGTTTGTTGTTATAACAATCGATAAAACGCTGTCACCTTCTGAAACCTACCACCTTACAATTCAGAGAGACCTACCCAATCTTCTTGACAAGCTGGAAAGCGGACTTTACAGGTTTACCGCCATAGAATACCCCGAAGCATTCATACAAAGTGGTATAGGGGTTGACAGTGTAAGAATCTCTCTGAAATTCCCTGAAGAGTTTTTCTACGCATACAGAATTCTTTCTGTCAGCTCAAATTCCAAAATATACTACAACTCCTTGAACAGTGTGAGTGAGGTTGAATGGACATTCGTTACACCCAGAAACCAAGTTTTTGCCTATGTTGAATTTGGAGAAGTCATCAATTTTTTCACCCTGAACATAGTGGGGGCTAGTCTGACTGCAGTTGCCTTCTTCGGTCTGCTTTTCCTGTCTTATAGGGCGGAAAAGAAGTACCAGAAAATGGGAATAATCCCCAGCACCCCCTGGAGCGGTGAAATCGTTGCCAGAATGAAGGAAATGTTCAAGAACGCGAAAGAGGAAGTTCTTATTACTTCCCCACACATATATTACACTGACTGGCTCACCGCTGAACTGAAACCCTTGATTGATAGAGGAGTGAGTGTAAGAATTATAACCTGGCCCAGTTTCGAGCGGAGACAGTTCAAGAGCCTTGAAGAAGTTTATGAGGACAAAAAGCAGTACTTCACCCTCAAAAGATTTCTGGAGATGTTTCCTAAGGGAACTGTGAAGCTCAACGATAACATTCATGCAAAGCTTGTGATTGTGGACAGGCGAGAGGTTTTCCTCACCACAGCCAACCTGACTCAGACCGGGCTCTTTGAAAATTACGAGGTGGGATTCTGGGCTGAAAATGAAGAGCTGGCAAAACAGGCTGTGGAGTTCTTCAATAGAGTCTGGGAGTCTCCAGAGACTATAGACTTAGACGAAGAGAGTCTGGACGCCAAAATAGCATGGGCAGAGATTATGGAGAGAAAGAATGAAGTTAGAGGTGAGGAAAATGAAATTTGATGATGTAGGGAGCTTTCCTTTACCTGAAGGAATAACCAGAGAATGGGTAAAGGAAAACCTCAACACGAAGGAATACGAGGAAATGGTTCAGAGAGCCTTTGCCATGAAACTGAAAGCTGGCGTGGAATGTCCAAACTATCCCCAGTTCAGGGACATGAATGAAATGTTTTTGGAGCGGATAAAGAATCCCGACCTTCAGGAGGATGCTTTCCTTATAAGGGAAGAAAATGCGGTAATCAGAGAGCTAGAATGTCTAGAAAGTCTGAATTATGGTGGAAGTGTTAGAGTGTGTATCACCGGCCCTTTCGAACTCTATTATAAAGAATTCGGTGCAACCATATTTGACGATGTCCTAGAGAACATTGCAGAATCCCTTGCAAGATTTGCCAAAAATGCGGTCAGATCAAAGCTTAACGTGGATTGTATCAGTCTTGATGAGCCATCTCTCGGAACTAACCCAGAACTTCAGCCAAGTGTTGATCAGCTCAAACTGGCTTTTGAGAAGTTTGAAATTGATGCTGATGTACAGATACACCTCCACTCCCCCCTGTTCTATTCATACATTCTCAACGTGGATTCAATAGATGTAATCGGCATTGAAACTGCCAAAAATCCCAAAGCCATGGACTTTATTGATGTTGAGGAAATCGAAAGCTACAGCAAGAAGCTCAGAATTGGTGTAGCAAGAAGCGATATAGATGGAATAATCGCAGAATTCAACTCGAAACACGGTGTTAATGCATGGGGAGACCCTGAGCTGATCCTGAAAGCAATTGATGAAATTGAGGGCCCAGAAATGATTGAAAAAAGATTGAAAAATGCTGTTGAAAGGTTTGAGGATGTTCTTGAGTACACAGGTCCTGACTGCGGACTGTTCAGTTTTCCATCCCAAGAAGCTGCCATGAAGCTGTTGGAAAATACTAAAAAGGCAATAGATTCCATCAGGGGCTGAGTATGGAGTACATCAGCTATTTTTTAACGGCCTTTACCACCTTATTTATTATCGTTGATCCCATGGGAAACATACCAATGTTCATAGCCCTGACAGAAAGACTGGATGATGAAGCAAGAGAAAGGATTTCAAAAAAATCCACAGCGATTGGAGCATCACTCCTGATACTCATGGGACTGGGTGGCTGGGCTGTAATGGATTTCTTCCGCATAACACTGGACGGTCTCAAAATAGCCGGTGGGATTATGCTGTTCATTGTCTCCATTGACATCCTCCTTGGAAAACGATCGAGAGAGTACTTAGCACAGAAGAGCCTTGAAAGCGCCGATATTGACAGCCTTGCAGTCTTTCCCATAGCTCTTCCCCTTTATACTGGCCCGGGTGCTATCACCGCAGCAATCGTCTTGGCATCCGAGGGGGGCTTTGTGGAGAGATTCCTTTTAATACTTGCTATTCTGGTTGTATACACCACCGTCAGATTGACTCACAAATATTCCGCAGGAATAATAAGGTTGCTAGGAAAAAGCGGTTCAGACATAATTGCAAGAGTGATGGCAATATTCCTAGCTGCCATAGCAGTAGAATATGTCTCTGACGGCCTTGCCGGAAAGCTGGTAGAGCTGAGGGGATTGAAATGAGGCCGAGAATTGCAATTGGTGTTTACAGAGAGAGGGAAGGATACGATGAGAAGGTATACAGGGCAGCAGAGTCTGTGGATTTTGACGTCAGAGTTGTAGATGAAGGAGAGAGAACCGAGAGAAGATTGCTGGAACTCCTGGAGAGCAGAGAGGTTGATGCAGCAGTCAGGGGTACAGCTAGAGCCTCAGTGCTGATTCCAGAATTGAGAAAATACGGAAAAGTAGCTCGGTTGGCTCTTCTTGAGACTCCAGAGGGTAAACCATTCATTTTAGCCCCTGTTGGTGTGGATGAAGGAGAAGATCTCTCTGATCGTATTTTCCTGGCTAAAGAGAGCGTAAAGCTGGCTAAGAGGCTTGGACTTCAGGCAAAAATTGCAATTCTTTCTGGAGGCAGAAAGAGTGATGTGGGAAGAAGCAGGAGGGTTGACAGGATGCTTGCCGATGGTGAGTTCTTGGCTTCATTTCTTTCAGAAAAAGGCTATTCAGCCAGACATTACGGAATAGTTATCGAGGATGCTGCCAGAGAGGCAGATATCGTCATAGCTCCAGATGGTATCTCTGGAAACTTGATTTTCAGAAGCCTCTGTCTGCTTGGCAGAGGTGTTGAGCATGGGGCCCCTATTGCTGGTCTTCCGTTCCTTTTCGTCGACACCAGCAGAGCTCAGGATTCTGAGGGGTACGTGAGGGCGTTAAAACTTGCTGCTAGACTTGCTGGTGAGACCTATGGGCAGAGAATTCCCTAAAAGGCCTCTTGTGGGTGTTGGGGCAGTCATCATAGAGAACGGTAGAATTCTGCTGGTGAAAAGGGGCAATGAGCCCAACAAAGGTAAGTGGAGCGTTCCAGGTGGGCTAGTGAGAATTGGTGAGTCACTGATTGAAGCCCTGAAAAGGGAGATCAGAGAAGAGGTCGGGGTTGAAATTGAAGTGGATGACGTTGCATGTGTCAGCGAAGAGATCTTCAGAAACGGTGAAGTCAAGTTTCATTATGTGATAATAGACTTTTTCGCCAGAATAGTTGATGGAAACGTAAGACCGGGAAGCGATGCAGAGGAAATCAGATGGGTCCCTATTAACGAAGTGGATAAAATCGAAGTGGTTGATTTTGTAGAAGAACTGATAAAATCACTGGTTGAAGAGAGAAGAAAGATATTTATCAAATAATAAGAAAAATTTATTTTTTGTGTATAACTTAAATAATCGAAACCTTTTTATGCTTGCATTAACAATGATTATTATAGTGATTGTAATGCAGGAAATAATTCCCCATCTAGAGGGCAGGAGAGTAAAAATAGAATATGACACAATAGCTCCTATGATTAGCCTCCTCTTCTTCCACATAGTTCCCGCCTTTTCTCATCGCCGTTTGTTCTTCGTCATATATTCAGACACCATATGCAGAAGACAGAGCGAAATATATCGAAGCATAGCAGGTGTATCTGATGAAATACCCTCTATCCTAGACAGGAGTCACATAATAAAGATTGGCAAGAGGAGTAGCGTGTCATTTGGCAATCTCTATGCCCATATACCAACTGGAGATCCAGAAGATGAACTTTCAGAACTCAAAGACATCCTTTCTAGGCTCGATAATAAAGACCTAATAGTGTTTAGGGGACTGTATATGATCCCAGAAATTTACGGTAAAGATATCGTCAAGAATATACTAGATATCTTTGATTCCATACCCCAGAAGGCGACTGTTATAGTTTCATGTCGCAACTCATATGAAGATGCGGTAACTAGGCTCATGGACAAACTTTTTGATGTAATTATAAAAATAAAAAGAGCTGAGGAAATGTTCTTTGAAGTTGATAATTACTACATAGGCATTAAAGACAGCATAATTCCCGAATTGAAGCCTGGAGTTTCCAGATACAAAATTTCACACGATGGATGCCTAGTAAAATTGATTTAGCGAAAAGCTTAAATCTGCGAACCGGGTGGGGTGAATCAGTATGGATGAGTTTGAGGAACTGATACTAGATCTGTTTGAAGAGGATGAAGAAGAAATAAGTGAAGATGACGAAATTAGGCTGGCCGAGATATTTAAGACTGCTAACAGGCTTGTGAAATTACTGGAAGAATTGAGAAGTTATGAATTGAAAGAATCTGCTTCTCTCATGCTTATTAGAGAGATAGTAGGGGAAGACAAGCTCCTGTTAGGGCTTGCCACAAAAATGCTTCAGGATATAACTTACGGTAGCGACGAGAAGCCATACGTATCATAACAAATTTCACCGAAAGTATTTTAATTCCTACTTTTGCATACTAATTTCGTGTCCGAGATTCGTAAACTTCAGCTTATTGGTGGATCAAGCTACATGGTGAGCTTGCCAAAGGATTGGGTAAAAGCCAACAATTTAGAGCAAGGAGACGAGCTTTTTCTGATCGTGGACAAGGGTTACGTAAGGATTCAGCCAAAGAAGATTCTTGATGAGGAAAAAGTTGTAAAGGCTTACGTAAACAGAATTCCTAGACACGACGAGAAGTTCCTTACGAGATACGTATATGCCCTTTATATCCAAGGGCTCGATGAGATTGTCATAGAAGATAAGACCATGTCTGCAAAGGTTCTCAGCAGGCTGAGTGATATCGTAAGAACGATGATTGGAGTGGAGATAATAGATGCCAGTCCAAAGAGAGTAGTTCTCAGGTGCATGACCTCTCCAGACCTAGATGTCAAGGGTGTTTTAAGAAGAATGGCTCAGATAATTTCTGGAATGATTGAAGGCATTGAAGACAGCATAAGACTTGGTGATAAGGAAGGACTAAAAGAGGTGGCACAACTGGAAAGCGACACCGACAGGCTATATCTCCTTGCTGTGAGGCTGGAAAATAGGCTGGTAAGAGAATACTCAAGTCCGGCCAGATGGAACGAGCTTCGCTACATGTTGGGAGTGCGTATGGTGGCAAAGCTGTTTGAGGAGATAGCAGATTCCATGTACGATTTTGCTGGCTACGCCGAGTACCTCATAGAATCAAAGGAGACCGATCTGCTGAAGTATTTGGGTGATGTCTACGACACTTTTAATAAGGTCTTCAAAGCCTACACGGAAGGCGACATGGAGTTATCGGAGGACGTAATAAGGATGGTGGAAGATCTCGAGGAAGAGCTTCTAAAGGCCATGGGTGAGAAAGACGACGTTTATTACAGGCTTGCTTTGGAATCCCTTCTGGATGCTACCAGACATATAAAATCCATAGGAGAGGTGGCTTTTAACAAATCTGTCAGAGAGCATCTCTCCGCAAAAGCTAACCAAAAAGTTTAAAATATCGCTGTCATGCTGGAGAGAGAACCGATGAATGATGATGCTCTGAAGGAGGTGAAATGATGGTTTATGTAAGATTTCAGGTTCCAGAGGATCTGCAAAATGAGGCTTTGACCCTGCTGGAGAAAGTAAGGGAGACGGGAAAGGTGAAAAAAGGAACAAATGAGACGACGAAGAGTGTTGAGAGAGGTTTGGCGAAGCTAGTGTACATAGCAATGGATGTAGACCCTCCAGAGGTTGTTGCACACCTGCCACTCATCTGCGAGGAGAAGAACATTCCATACACATATGTGAAGAGCAAAAATGAGCTGGGAAGGGCTGTAGGCATAGAAGTGGATTGTGCGGCAGCGGCAATAATAAGCGAGGGTGAGGCAAAGAAGGAGCTTGAGGCGCTGGTTGCCAAACTGAACGGGCTCAGGAAGTAAAGATAGAGAGTGGTGGAAGAAGTAGAGGAATTAGAGGTGAGTTAGATGGCTGAAGAAGAAGACATCCAGCCCGCTGAGGTAATAGAGATCGTGGGAAGAACTGGAATGCATGGTGAAGCAACGCAGGTGAAGGTTAGAGTCCTCGGCGGAGAGAATAAGGGCAGGATTATAACCCGTAATGTTTTCGGGCCGGTTAGAGTTGGAGACATACTGATGATTAAGGAGACTGCCAGAGAGGCCAAGAAGCTCATGGTAAGGTGATCATGGTAGGTGATGATTCATGGAAAGAAGGATATGCTCATTCTGCGGCGAAGAGATAGAGGTAGGTACGGGCAAGATCTTTGTCAGAAGAGATGGCAGGGTTCTCCACTTCTGCTCAAGGAAGTGTGAGAAGAACATGCTAGAACTGGGTAGAAACCCGAGAAAGCTGAAGTGGACAAAATACTACAGAAAGTAAGTAAAGTAAGGAAGTGATGAAATGGAACGGACGTTCGTTATGGTCAAACCCGACGGCGTCCAGCGAGGGCTTGTTGGAGAAATAATAAGCCGCCTGGAAAGGAAGGGTCTCAAAATTGTGGCTTTAAAGATGCTCAAAATTGAGGACGGTCTTGCCAGAGACCATTACGCAGAACACATCGAAAAACCCTTTTTCCAGAGCCTCATCGACTACATAACCTCTGGTCCTGTTGTAGCAATGGTGGTGGAGGGCAGAGAAGCTGTGAGAGCTGTCAGGACACTTGTTGGGGCAACAAACCCCATTGAAGCCCAGCCTGGAACAATCAGAGGAGATTACGGGCTGGATATAGGGAGGAATGTTGTTCACGCATCTGACTCCCTTGAATCCGCAGAAAGGGAGATCTCCCTCTTTTTCGATGCAGAAGAAATACTTGAATATCCAAGAATGGACGAAGAGTGGATTTATGAGTGAAGCTCATGACGAAGCAGCTCAGAACACCCATCGTTGCAGTGCTCGGACACGTTGATCATGGCAAGACGACGTTACTTGACAGAATAAGAAGAACAAGAGTTACAGCAAAGGAAGCTGGTGGCATCACCCAGCACATTGGCGCTACAGAAATCCCCATAGATCTGGTAAAAGAGATATGCAGAGACATTTGGAAGGTAAAGGTTGATGTTCCCGGTCTTCTTTTTATTGATACTCCCGGCCACAAGGCCTTTACAAATTTAAGGAGAAGGGGAGGGGCTTTAGCGGATCTTGCCATCCTGATTGTGGATATAAATGAGGGGTTCAAGCCCCAGACGGAGGAGGCTTTATCCATTCTAAAAACTTTCAAAACACCCTTTGTCGTTGCTGCCAACAAGATCGACAAGCTTCCAGGATGGCAGAGCTTTCCTGACACACCTTTCCTGAAGAGTTACACCCAGCAGGAAGAGAAAGCCCAGCAAACCCTTGAAAACAGGATTTACGAGCTAATAGGTGAGCTCTATAAGTACGGTTTCGCAGCAGATAGATTCGACAGAATCAAAGATTTTACTAGGACTGTAGCAATTATACCCATTTCTGCTCTGACTGGAGAAGGCATCCCTGAGCTTCTGATGATTCTTGTTGGACTGGCACAGCGTTATCTGGAGGAGAACCTCAGGCTCCATGTTGAGGGTAGAGCGAAGGGAACGATACTGGAGGTTAAGGAGGAGAAGGGGCTGGGTGTCACGTGCGACGTTATCCTCTATGATGGTACGCTGAGGGTTGGTGACAGAATTGTCATTTCCAGCGGCAAGGATGTGATTGTTACACACGTCCGCGGCATCCTGAAGCCGAGACCCGCACAGGAAATAAGACTGGAGAGTAGATTCAGAAGTGTAGATAGTGTTACCGCTGCTGCTGGTGTGAAGCTTGTTGCTCCCGACCTTGAGAACGTGATGGCTGGTAGCGAGTTCGAGGCAATATATAGTGATGAGGATCTAGAGGAGTTCAAGAAGAGGGTCAAAGAGGAGTACGAAGAGGTTGCAATTAAGACCGATGAAGAGGGCGTTGTTCTCAAGACTGACACCCTTGGTTCTCTGGAGGCACTCATAAACGAGCTAAGAGAAGAAGGGGTGCCGATAAAGAAGGCCGAGGTGGGAGATATAGATAAGAGGGATATCGTTGATGCTTCTGCAAACAGCGATGATGTTAATCGCCTAGTTCTGGGCTTCAACGTTAAAACATTGCCTGGAGTGGAGGAGGAGGCTGCAAAATACGGAGTAAGACTCTTTATTGACCAGATAATATACAACTTGGTGGAGAATGTCGTTAACTGGAGAGAAGAAACCATCAGGGCGAGGGAGAGAAAGAAGGTTGAAGCGTTGATCAAGCCAGCAAAAATCCAGCTGCTCAAAGATTTCATTTTCAGGCGCAGCAAACCTGCAGTTGTTGGTGTAAGAGTTCTGGCAGGGGAGCTGAAAAGAGACGTCAGACTCATCAAACCTGATGGTTCTCCAGCTGGAACCGTCAGGAGCATCCAGAAGGGTGGCGAGAACATCCAAGTTGCAAAGGAAGGTGACGAAGTGGCTATAGCCATAGACGGAGTAACTATCGGAAGGCAGCTTGAGGGCGATGAAATTTTATATGTGGACATTCCTGAGAAGCACGCAAGAATCTTGACGAGAGACATGATAGACGTGCTGAGTGAAGAGGCGAAAGAGGCCTTTGAGGAATTCCTTGCCATAAAAAGAAAGGATAATTCATTCTGGGGAAGATAATGAGAGAAATAAGAGAGATAAGAGAACTGAGAAAGATAATCCAAGAAAAAATGAGAGGTGGTGAATATGGAGTTTAAAGTTGTGATTTCCGATCCAAAAACAGGGAAAGCTTACCAGAAGGTTGTTAGTGGAGCCCACGCCAACAAGCTTGTTGGAAAGCAGGTTGGAGACGTGATTAACGGGACTCTGGTAGAGCTTCCACCAGATTACGAATTGCAGATTACCGGTGGAAGTGACAAGGATGGCGTGCCAATAAGGCCCGACATTCCCGGGACAGTTAGGAAGAGAATCCTGCTCTCTGGGGGTATTGGATACAAGCCAAGAGAAAAGGGAATGAGAAGGAGAAAAATGGTTCGTGGTAGAGTCATAAACAGGGACATCGTCCAGATAAATATGAAAGTCGTCAAGCATGGCAAGATACCTCTGGAAGAGTACTTCAAGGAGTAATGGACAAATAATGAATTAGCGAAGGTCAACAGAAAGTCATCAGAAGAGTTAACAGGATATTATGGGAGTTCTGGAAGATAAGAAGAGGGCCAGGATATTCTACCGTTATTTTTCCAAGATTTACGACAGAATTAACCCTATTTTCTACTCTGACGATATGCGTCGCTGTGTCGTTGATATGGCAGAAGTGAAGAACGGAGATTTTGTTCTGGAGGTTGGCTGCGGTACGGGCTTCACCACTTACGAGATTGCCAGCAGAGTTGGTGAGGAAAACGTCGTTGCTGTGGATTTAACCCCTGAGCAGATGATGAAAGCCGTTAAGAGGTACCCTTCCGCCAGCTTTTTCAGAGGGGATGCTGAGAATCTTCCATTCCGAGATTCAACCTTCGACGCATCAATTTCTGCGGGAAGTATAGAATACTGGCCCAATCCGGTCAAAGGGATTACTGAGATGGCAAGGGTGACAAAAGAAGGTGGAAGGGTTGTAATACTCGCCCCCAGAAAACCCAACAACATTCTTGCCAGAAAATTTGCCGAAAGCATCATGCTTTTTCCATCGACGCAGCAGTGTGTTGCCTGGTTCAGTCAGGTGGGGCTTGAGGATATAAGAGTGGTGGAAACAGGCCCCTATTCATTCTGGAGCAAACTGGTAGTGATCATCTCAGGAAAAGTCGTTCAGCCATAAAGTGAAGACCTATGAAAACTGAAAGGCTCCAGAAACTTGAAAATCTCGTGAAGGAATATCTGAAGTCAAAAAATCAGCAGAGCCCCGCTCATCGCTTCGATCACGCTAAGAGGGTTATGATTCGAGCCCTGCATCTGGCTGAAGCTTATGGCGGCGATAAAGAGCTTGTAGCCGCCGCAGCTCTCCTTCACGATGTTGAGGAGACATATGATGCAAAGGACGGACATGCAGAAAGAAGTGCTCAGAAGGCAGAAGAGTTCCTCAGAGAAGCTGGATTTAATCAATTGGAGACTGAGAAGATAAAGGAACTCATAAAAAGCCATTCCAGCGAGGATGATGTTGATGCACAGAGCATCGAAGCCAAGATTCTTTTCGATGCCGATAAACTGGACGGCATTGGAGCGATAGGTATTGCTAGGGTTTTCATGTATGCGGGAAAGCTGGGGATGGGTGTAGGAGAAGCTGTTGAGTGGTATCGCAGCAAAATAGAAAAGGCCAGAAAAAGGCTTTATACGGAAGAAGCAAGAAAGATTGCAGAGGAGAATCTCAAATTTGTGGAGTGGTTTTTGAAGGAGCTTGAAGGAGAACTTGATGAAATTTAAGGTGTACAAGTAGGTGATAATCGTGGATACAGCATCCGATTTCAGAATAAGGCTGGCTGAAAAGGCCGTGAATGAGCTAGAGAAGGCTTTGAACAGCGTCAAGGTGCAGAAAAGGAAAGAGCTGGTTTCAGCTGCAAGGAGTCTGGGAAGTGAGATTCAGGTTGTTAAGTACTCCTACATGCCTCCAGAGGAGATCGTAAAGCTCGAGAATTTCAAGAAAATTGTGGAAGTTTCAGAATCCATAAAAGGAGCAATTGAGAAGGCTGAAAGAGATTTCCAGTGGAAACAGACTTATTACTGGCTGGATTACCTCACATCTCTCCCGAATCTGATGGGCAGGGGAGAGATAGAGAGAGCATATGAGGCCATAAGGTACTTTTCTGGGGAGATAACTTCCAGAACCGAGATGGGGAGTCTCTGGCTATGTGTGGTGGATTGCGGTTTCAGAATGGAGGTTGTGACGAACAGCGAAGCGTTCAAACCCGGCAGATATGCAGTGGTGAGCTATCTTCCACCAAAACAATTCGGGAAAGTCATTAGCGATGGAATGTTTGTGGATGCTTCGCTGAATAAAAAAGGAGAGCTTGAGCTGGAAGAAATAAGAAGTATTTCTGCTTCGTTGGGCGAGGTGGAGGCTGTAGTGTTATCTCTTATTAGATGATTGGATTGTGATTTGTGTTTGTATTCGGTCGGAAGGGGCAGAGAGGATTAATCAGACAACCTCACCTAAGCAAAATATTAACTCCCTCTGACTTTCCTAGCCACGCTCCTTCCAAGCTCTCTCAGCTCTTCAAGCGTTTTCTCGTCCGCACTGTACTTCCATCTGACACTCCCCACCACATCAAACTTGAGCTGGTTGAAAATGTCGACAATCTTCCCCACAGCCTCACCACTCCATCCATAACTTCCAAATGCGCCAGCAACTTTGTTGAATGGCTTCAATCCCTTCATGTACGCCAGAAAACCTGCAACGGTGGGGAAAAGTTCTCTGTTAAGGGTTGGCGAACCCACTATGACTCCCTTGGAGATCATTATCTCCGTCATTACCTCAGTCCAGTCGGAATTCTTAAGCCTGTAAAGCCTGAATTCAACCCCTTCATCCACCACACCTTCCGCAACCTCAAATGCTGCCTCTTCTGTATGGAGCCACATGGAATCGTAAATAATAATGACTCTTTCATCTGCTTCCCCTGAGCTCCAAGCTTTATATCGTTGTAAAATTTCAGGGATTTTATCTCTCCATATAATGCCGTGAGAGGGAGCTATAACATCCAACTCCAGTCCCAGCTCTTCAATCTGCTTCAAAACCTTCTGAACCTGATTGCTGTAAAGCAGAACTATGTTAGCATAATACTTGGCAGCCTCAAAGAAAATTCTGCCCATCTCTTCCTGGCTGAATTCATCATCGAACCTCTTGCTGCTGGCATAGTGCATGCCGAAGGCGTCGTTTGGCAGAAGAACCCTGTCCTCTATAACATAAGTAGCCATGCTGTCAGGCCAATGAACCATGGGTGTTTCAATGAAAGTGAGGGTTTTTCCACCAAGCTCAAGCTTATCGCCGGTTTTTACGATTATGACGTCTTCATCAATCCCGTAAGCCTCCTTCAAACCAATCTTCCCTCTAGCATTGGTGACTATTTTAACATCCGGAAACTTCTCCATGACTGCCTTCACAGAGCCAGCATGATCCATCTCTACATGATTTACCACCAAGTAATCAATCTGCTCAATCCCGACGTGTTCAAGCCTTTCGAAGAGCTGACTCTCGAAGCCATGCTTGACGGTATCAACGAGGGCTACTTTATCTCCTTTAACCACATAAGCGTTATAGGACGTTCCGTACTGGGTGTGATAGCCGTGGAAATCTCGGACGTTCCAGTCAACCGCTCCTACCCAGTAAATACCGGGCTTAATAGTAACGTGCAAAATACTCACCTCCTTATTCCTAATTTTGTTTCGAATTTTTAAAAATAAAAATAAAATAAAAATTACTCTATTTTCTCAAAATCCTCCTTGCTTGCACCGCAAACAGGACATACCCAGTCTTCAGGCAGATCCTCCCATTTTGTTCCTGCTGGAATATCGTTTTCTGGGTCCCCTTCATTCTCATCGTACACATATCCGCAAATCTTGCACTGGTACCTCAATCTATCACTCCTCCACAATTATTTCTTTAATACCTTCCCAAACACCATGGAGATTGCAGAAGGCAAGAGCTTTAAGCTTCGCTCTGCCTTCATGAGCGTGATTAATGGCAATTTTAACGGAGACTTCCGGATAGGATGATTTCGGTGTCAGATCGAATCGGGCAATGAATGTTTCATCCAGCCAGATCTCAATCCATTGGAAGAAATGTCCGTATTCATTAGGATGAGCAAGATACTTGCCAAGTTCAACCTTAACTTCAAAGGGCTCTTCCAGCTTTACACTGCTGGGAGCCATGATAACGGGAGTATGTTTCTTTTCCAAATCGCTCATTTCATCGGGATTCAAACTCTTCGGGCGGTTAATACCGCAGAAGAGGTCATCACATTTCATTACATCACCTCTAAAGGAAATTTTCTAAATCATAAATAAGCTTTACTGAGTTGTACCGTTTTCTGCAATTTCCCGGAACCTCTGGGCTGTTTGCATTCTTGCTTTCTTGAATTCATCGAAGTTGATTCCATTATACCGTATTACTTATCTACACAATAATTTTATCTACAATATTGAATTCCTCGATTACGTAAACTCCACTATCACCGAACCATTTCGGAATTGAACCCTTTACAACTATCCGCTTCTTGTAAAGCGGTGCATCAAGAACCAGAGTCTCGAACTCACCACCCTCGCCAGCCACATGAATGCCATACTTTCTGTTCAGTTCCTTGAGCTCCTCAATGGCCTTCTCATCAATTTTTCTTCCCAGCCATTTTTCATCGAGCCCATAAGCAGCAACCTTGACAAATATGGCGTCAAAGCTCTCAGCCACTTTCTTCATTATCCATTCTGCCTCTTTTCCCCAAAGGGGCGCCACCATCTCCAAACCCAGCCTTTCGCAGATGGCAGCAAATCTCTTCCGCTGATATTCTGACTCCATCCCACCTATCACAAGTCCATCAATGCTCAGGCACTCAATACCTTCACGAAGCTCTTCAACCTCCTTTTCCTCCTCACCACTGACAGGGATCTTGAGGAGAGGCTTCCCAAGGCATTTGGCTATGGCATCCACAATGTGAAGATTGGGAGTGTGAAACATGTAGGAGTCAACATTGTCGGGGACGGCTGTGACTAGACAAGCGATGTCGTGCCGTTCCGCTGCCATGTGCAGTGCAAGCATGGAATCCTTACCACCAGATATCAGTGCAGCAAGCTTCATACGCTTCACTTGTAAGCTCGTGTTATATGCTATTCGTGTTATAAGCCATATTCCTACGCTAACTCCATGCTATATCCTGAAGAACTCAATCTTCATTCCCAGCCCCTTCTCAACCGCCCTCTCATATACTACCGATGCCGTAGCGATGTCCTGAATTGCAAGGCCTGTTGAGTCGAAGATAGTTATCTCATCCCCCTCTCTTCTTTTTTTCTTTCCGGCAACGATTTCGCCGAGGGTTGCATAAATGTCCTCCTCCCTGAAAACCCCCTGGCTGAGGGGAACGTTGATCTCTCCGCTGTGCACTGCCTGTGGAACGTCATCCACCACCACCTTACCCCTCAGGAGGATTTCAGACTCCAGCTCCTGCTTGCCAGGGGCGTCAGCACCAATGGCATTTATATGCGTTCCTTCCTGTATCCACTCATTCTTCACAACGGGTTTTCTGGAAGGGGTTGTGGTAACAAGCACATCACACCTGCAAACATCCTTGACCTCCTCAGCCACACATTCAATGCCCAAAGCTGAGCAGAAGTCTGCAAAACTCCTTGCTTTTTCCTGGCTGATGTCATAAGCTTTGACAGTTTCGATGTCAAAAACCTCTTTCAGACTGAGAAGCTGAGTTTTTGCCTGCATTCCGCATCCAACGAATCCGAAAACCTTACTATCCTTCTTAGCCAGATACTTTGCTGCAATCCCTCCTGCTGCTCCTGTTCGCATGTTGGTGATGTGCGTCGCATCCATTACTGCTAGAGGAAAGCCCGTTTCGGGATCGTTATATATCAGTACTGCCATTACCGTAGGGAAGCCTTTCTTGGGATTGTCAGGATGGGAGTTGACCCACTTTATACCAGCTTTACCATCAAGATACGCAGGCATGGCTCGCAGGTCCCCTTTATCAAAGGTCAGATACACTTTTGGAGGCATCTGGGTTTTGCCGAGGCCATGAAGTTTGAATGCCCTCTCAACGGCCTCCATAACATCGCGCATGGTGAGAACAGACTCTACTTCCTGCTGGGTCAGAACCAGTGTTTCCATAAATTATGATGGTACAGATGCTATAAAATTTTATTGTTTTTGCTAAATCTTATGCTAAATCTTATCAAGTTTGCCAGATGTCGAATTGCAGCTAGGCTCAGCCAGACAGTGACTTGTAGAGCTCTATGAATCTCTTGGCTATCTTATCGCTTCTGAACTCCTCAACGAATTCTCTAGCTGCTTCAACGATTCTGTTTCTGAAGGCATCATCCTCTATCAGGAGCTCCAGCTTTTTCGTTAAATCGGCCACATCATGATAGACTACAGCCGGTTTATGGTCTGGCAGAAGCTCGAAGTGTCTGGTATCTGGCACAACTATCGGTATCAGTGAGCCGATGCACTGGTAGAAAGTTGAGGATACTACAACCTTACTGGTATTTCCTTTCGGTAACAAGTGGATGTCAGAGGAGTGAAGGTATCTGTAAACCTCTTCAGTATCCCTCAGCCTCCTCTGCTCCTGCTTCAGCCACTCCCTTTCGAATGGCAGCAAACCATCAGATCTTACAACCCTGTAAACAAAATCATACTTTCTGTTGAACTTTTCTAGAGCATTGATAAAATCTGCATATTCTGCGTAGGGCTGCCTTCCGAAGCTGAAGAAGGTCATCCCATCTTCTGCAAATCTCCTTTCGCCTTTTCTGACGGGATAGCAGGGGTACGGGATTATTCTTACCTTCTCCACACAATCATAGAGGATCTCCCTGATGTACCGCTCATCGAAGGCAACAATAGCATCAAATACGCTCATGTCAGAATAGCGTATGTCCTCTCTCCCTCCTTCATGAATGACAGCAATGGTTACCGCATCCACCTTTTCCACCAGTTTTTCAACGTCAGAGTAGGGAATGCTGGTATATGACTCAACTATAAGGAGATCCAGATCTTCTGAAAGCACTTTGTCTTCTTCTAGAGCTCCACCAGCCATGGTTTCGGGTCTGAGCTCATTGTAACACCTGATGACGAAGTCCTCATCATCCCTGATAATTCTGTGGTGCCACCACCTGTTGGCGGTGTGGATATGGGGAGCGAATATCCTCACATTACGCCCCATTTTGAAAAATTCTTCAGCAAGAAGTTCAGCATGGAGAGAAACACCGCACGTGGCATTCCACCTAGTGAGAATGCCAACGTTCATGAGGATCTATTGCATGTCTCTGAAAATATCCTTTTTGTTTTTCACATTCTGCAATAATCCATAAAATTTATCATTATTTACCATTTTCTTTTTGGGGACTTAATGAATTATTTTCATTAAATGAGGAATAACATTAATTATCAGGAAGTAGCTCTTATGAGTAATTGATAATCAGTAAACACCAAAAGTAACATGCTACCTAATATGAAGTGTGGATCGTATATACGGAATACTTCACTACTTTAGCCAGTGTGTCTGCAACTGTACTTTCTATTATTATGGTGTTCTATGCAAGTTACATAGTCTATCTACGACAACAGCGAGATAAGTACCGTGAGATGTTAATTAAGGATTTCCAGGCTCTTGACAGGCTGATTTTTGAGTGGAGTATTCTTGAAGAACATCCCCTTCCACAGTGGCGCCCTCCTATCAGCAGATACGTAGAGATTCTATCTAATGAAAGCTGGAGGGATTCACCTTCAGAAGTCTTGCAATCCTATTTAGAAGAGGTATAGGAGGAGTATAGAAAGGCATCGGAGAAAAAGAGAAAGGAAAGGACTCAAACAGATGGAGAATTAGTCGCAGGGCCTGCACTATATTTAGAGGTGAAGTTTGCTCTACGAGATCTATTTCATGCCCTATACCGTGAGTTCCCCTCACCCCCAGGAGATTATGAGGATGTGCATGGTGTTCCAGTAAACGTCAGGTCTTTTGTGAGATATTATTTTCCTAAAAATCGTGAATCCTTTCTTAAGTGGATATCTCGTTTCGATAGGTTCTTCGAAGATGTTTATAGAATGTATCTCTATCAGTTACGCCCTAAAATTGAGCATTTGAAGGAAGTGCATAGGGAGTCAGTTGAGCGGACCTTAAAACTATAGAGGAGTTGAAAAAACAGGGTGCAGCATGGGCTGAGAAGCAATTGAGAGAATCTATTCAAATGACAGAATCTGAACCGAAATTCTACGACAATTTCTTTAAACTTATTATTGAAATGAGATATAAGATTGATGAGATTAAGGATAAGATTGATAAATACGGTAGTTATACCTACAAGAGTAAAGTTAGAACAGTTCTGTCGTTTATACTTATGGCCTTGACAGGAATAGGTATTCCGCTTATAGTATTGTTCCATGGATCTACTAATCTATTAGGAATATTAGGAATGATTTTCAGGTATAGGTTTCGGGTTATCAACTCTTTCAGCGATCTTCTTCATCTATGAAGAGATAACTAATCTCTGAACCAAATTCTCAATATATTTGATTTTTATAGAATTCAGCTCAGCTGATATCTAACCATCTCAAGGAAACGCCAGCATATCAGCAATCTTGCAACCTCTATTGCGTTGACGTAGCGTTCTGCTTTCCAGTTAACATCCCTTCCAACCTCTCTCTTGAGGGTGTCAAGGAGGGTTGAAAAAAGCTCCACATTCATCAGGCCATCTATGTCAATGAAACTGGCGGGTTTCTCGTAATAGTAGTCAGAAAAGAAACCGATTGCGAAATCTTTCTCGCTTGCCCTTACAAAGGCTGAAAGATCTATATCCAGTCTTATCGGTTCAGAATCCTTGAAGTCCTCCCTTTTCATTATCAGCCTGACTCTGTAAAGTTCTGGAGGTTGCTCTGCAAGATAGGTAATCCTCTCTACACTTTGAAGAGATGTTGGCATGATCTTCACAACAACATCTGCATAGATCTTCTGGAAATCTATGTAGCGCTTGTAATCGGGCTCTCTGCGGATGATCTCCTCTATGACTTTCGCCCTATCATATCCTCTTGTCTCCACATCTCTCTTGATCTTCCATTTCCGCCTGATGAATCTCACAGGATCAACAAAAATTCTGAAATCCAGCTTGTCACGGATTCCGTCATAGAGTGTGTGGAGCCCCTCCACTATAATCACAGGAGTGGGGGAAAAATCCTCCCAATCCCCAAGCTCACCCTTGGTGTGGTCGTAGGTGGGCTTCCTAATCGTTTCACCCTTTTTGAGGAGCATGAGGTGAGTTTCCACAAGCTTGAGGTTTGTGGCTGCCGGATTAAGGGGAGTTATATTCAACTCCCATCTCGTTTTTCTGTCGTAAACGTGGTAATCATCCAGCGAGATGGCCGAAACCAGATCATCACCAAGCAGGTCTCTGATTGCACTGGCAAAGGTTGTTTTGCCCGAACCGCTGTCTCCAGCAATTCCCACGATGAAAACCTTCTCAGATTTCCTCAATTTCTCCTCCAGATTTGCCATGCCAGTATTCAGGTTAACAAGAAGAAGAAAAGCTTTATGGCTTTTATGGCACAAAAATTATGGCGTAAATTGAATATTCAGAAAGCACCACACCACGAACATGAAGCTGCCCAGATTCATATTTCAGGCAAAGGAGAATCTTGTTGAAAAAGTGTGGGGCGGCTGCTGGATTGCAAATTTCAAAGGGCTGAAGGTGTTTAAGAAAATTGGAGAATCCTGGGAGTTTTCAGCTCATCCTTCCAGACCTTCCGAGGTTTTGGTTGACGGCAGGAAACTGAGATTTCCTGATCTGGTTTCGGTGGCAAAGAAAGAGATTCTGGGCAAACTGGTGGAGAAGTATTCTTCTTTCCCACTACTTGTGAAAATTCTAGACATAAGGGAAAGGATCAGCGTGCAGGTGCACCCTTCAGATGATATTGCGAGGGCACTTGGCGAGGAGGAGTCGGGAAAGGATGAAGGGTGGATCATACTAGAAGGCGGGAAGGTTTATATTGGTTTCAAAGAGGATGTTGAAGATCCGACAGCTGATGAGCTCAGAGAGGACGTGCTTTCAAGGTTAAATAAGTATGATGCAGAATTTCTCGACACCTTCATGATATCCGCCGGCACAATCCATTCCGCCGAAGACGTTCGAATTCTGGAGATATCTTCAAACTCCAATATCACCTACCGGATTTTTGACTTCTGGGGCAGGGATGTGCAGATTGAAAAAGCGATGAAGGCGCTGAATTTTGCCAGGAGTGGCGAGAGTGAGGTCAGAGGAGAAAAGGGCAAGCTTGAAATACCAGGATTTGCTGCTGAAGTGCTGGAAGTTGCTGGAAGTATGGAAACTAGCACCGATGAAGTATTCAACCTGCTGCTCTGCTTAGACGGAAGTGCAACTCTGAAAAGTGGGGGAGAAAGGGCGGAGCTGAAGAAAGGATTTTCATGCCTCATTCCTGCAATAACGGGCAATTACACAATTGAAAGCGACGGTGCAATGATCGTAAAAATTTATGCAAAGTAGTGTATTTTAGTGGAGGTATCTTTGTTAAATTTTCTCCAAATTATATCTCTCCCACCCAACCCTCTTCTGTCCCTAAAAATGGCATTACAATTCTTGATGATAGCATAGCAAGGGAGGTAGGGGAGATATACGGAATTGAAGTTCATGGCAGTCTTTTCCTGATATTCCTCATGCTGAGGGGGAAAGATGGATGGGAAAGATGCTAAGAAAAATTTTCTGAGAATACTTCCACGGAGATGCGGAATACGCAGGATTTTTCTAAATAGAGTAGTTGTAAGAGATATTAACTGGTTATAAAGCCGAGGAAGAATAAAAGGAAAGGTTATGGGACCAGAATAATAAAAGATATGATATTTGACAGAAAGAAGCGTGGGGAATCTATAAGAATTCTATACCTTTTAAGGGAAACAAGGATTACGATTCTTATTAGGGTTGCTCACTACGCTCTGAGAATTTTGTCGAGAGTCAGAATAAAGGAGGTGAGATGTTAGACACTCCCAAAAAGGGGATAATCTTTTTATTTCTTTTATTGAAGGAATAATCATAATGGAAATTGCTGAGGTGCTGGAAAGGCATAGCGAGATACTCTTTGCCTACCTTTACGGTTCAGCGGCAAGAGGTGAGGCTGGCAAAAAAAGTGATGTGGACATAGGAATTTTTGTGAGAGAGGATTTTGAAGTTAATGCATTTTATGAGATAGAGCTTGCGATGGAGATCGAGAGGGAGTGCGGATTGAGAGGTGTAGAGGTGGTGATTCTGAACAAGGTTCTGAACAAAAAACCTTTAAGGTTCCTCAATCAGGTTTTGAGATACGGAAAACTCATCTTTTCAAGGGATGAAAAAGCCAGAATTGCTTTTGAAACCTATGTAACCAAGGCTTACATTGACTTCCTTCCCCATTACAGGGAATACGACAGAATGAGGTTCAAAGCATGATAGACAGAGACATAATAGAGGCAAAGTTTGATATTATCGAGAGAAACCTGAAATTTATTCAGGAAGAATATACTGGCAAATCTGCGGAAGAGATAGAGGCAAGTTATAAGGACTCACAGGCTTTGAAATTCTCCCTTTTTGAGATAGTGGAGGCTTGTATAGACATAGCAAATCACATAATCTCAGCGGAGAGATTTGAGAGAGCTGAAGAATATGGAGAGATGTTTATTACGCTGGGAAAGCACGGGGTTATTTCCGGGGAACTTGCTGAAAAGCTCGCAAGAATGGCAAGATTCAGAAATCTTCTCGTTCACAGATACTGGGAGGTAAACATGAAATACATTATGGAGATCGTAGAACACAGCCTTGAAGATGTGGAAGAGTTCATGGTCATGATTGAAGAATACGTTCAGAAGAGAGGGAAGTAGAAGAGTGGAACTGAATTAAGAGCCCGCCCACCTGGCCCCTCTTCCGTCCCGGAGATTCAGGATTTTTAATTGGAAGCTTTAATTGGAAGCTTTCAAATGGAAATATCAAACCTAACATCAGAATACTGAAAAATAACAGAGCGGGGTAAAATTTTTATAAGTACTAGCTATGTAATTCCCAGATGTTTGATTTAATCTGCAAGCTGCCCAAGGATAAAATTTGCAGGGAGCCCAAAACCCGAGATATTGTAAAAAGAATAGGTGTTATAACTGCCGACAGAGTTCATCTCAAAAAATATCCGGTGGATACTCCTGTTACCGTCTTCAATCCCTCTCTCATTCTTGATGGTGGTGAAATCACAATTTACGGTAGAATTGTCCTGGGATACTTCACTTACGCCAGTGCCGTTGCTGAAATAATTCTGCCTGTTAGGGATGTTTTCAACAACACCCTCTCAGGACATTATACCGCTGAGATTACCGTATTTCCCGATAACAAATTCGACCTGTGGGGTGTGGAAGACCCAAGGGTGTATGAGATAAACGGACGGAGGCTCATGACTTACTGCGGAAGAACCGTAAACTACTTCGACCCCTCCATAAGAACTGAAAGAACCCTGCCTGTAACGGTTATTCTGGAGAAGGATGGGTGGAGGAAGCTCTGTGTTTTCAGACTCCCTCCTGAAACCAGAGGTTTTGTGATAAGCGATAAGGATGCATTCCTTGTTGAGACCAAGAAAGGCATCAAGCTCTTTCACAGGCTCCACATGAAAGACGAGAATTTCTATCTGGTGGTGAGCGATGTTCCAGAAAGTCTTCTGGAAGCGGAGAAGTTCACGGAAATAAGCGTTTCCAATACCGCTCTTGCTTTGGAGCCAGCAGAATTTGAGGACAAACTTGGATGGGGACCGCCACCTGTCAAAATCGATAAAGAATACCTACTGATCCTCCACAGCGTTGACAGAGAAATGAAGAGCTACAGAGTTTTTTCAATACTCATGAACGATGAGATGGAAGTAACAGCCATAACCCCCCACTACATTATGGAACCAAAGGAGATCTACGAGATTTATGGTGACAGGCCTTTCACAGTTTTCCCGTGTGGAGCACAGCTTGTTGATGACAAGCTTCTCATATCTTACGGAGCGGCTGATTCAGCCATAGGGCTGGGAGAGATAGATGTTAGCGAGCTGATGGCTATACTGGATAGCAACAGAGTAGAATGAAGGTGTTCAGTTAGAATTTAATTAAACACCCAGCTAAACTGGTTACGCTGCCAAATTTCCCCGTTTAAAACAACAGCCGGTGGATAAACAATTCTCAAAAAATGAGAGTAGATAGCAACATTTAAAAATACAGCAGCATCCCGAAATCCATGGGTTTTTGGGAGTTCATAAAAGAATACTATATTGACTCAATTATTTATAAAGAAGGTTACAACCCCGTCAACACCATAACCTTCGCCATCATCCTGATAATCGCCGTCTATCTCATTTTCAGATATTTAAGCAGAACAGGCGTTCCTTTCGACATTAAATTTTCCATCTCAAACCTGCCCTTCGTCATCCTTGGCTCATCAGTAAGAGTTGTGGAGGACGCCGCCTTCCTGAAGCCTCCAATCTCATACTTTTTCATGACTCCCTTCATCTACGTCATAATCTTCTTAATTACATTCCCATCACTCCTTATTTCATTCAAATTAAGGGGTAAGGACTACTGGCGATATCATGCTACTTTCGGGGCAATTCTTTCCCTCATAATCCTCATTTTTCTTTTCTCATCGCTGGAAGTCATCAACTGGTGGGTTTTGCCATTAAGCCTCCTCGGAGCTTTAATTTTCACAATTCTGTTTCGGCTGATAGCATCACGCCTTAAGAGAATGAATGACGACACCAGCACTCTTGTAATGTTCGCCCAGATGACAGATGGCTTTGCCACGTTCCTCGGCATTCAGTATCTCGGCTACTGGGAGCTCCATGTGCTACCACGTTTTCTCATCAACACCTTCGGCCCCTGGATAATGGTTCCCGCCAAGTTCTTCCTGTTTCTGGTCATTCTTTACCTGTTAGACACATCAGATGAAAGTGAAGATGTGCGGGAATTCGTTAAATTCGTTCTGATGGTTCTTGGGTTTGCTCCAGGAATAAGAGATGCCCTGCGGATGACGTTCTCGGTCTGAAACTCGGGGATAATTTCGGGATGGAGGGGATGGATGAGACAGGAAGAGTGGCTAGGGGGCTAGAGTGGGTTAGGTAGGCTAAAAACCACATCACCATCACAAACTTCTCACCTTAAATATATAAACTCCAAAAACACGGAATAAAGTATGAGAATGTGGATTTACTTCTCACTGCTAACATTGCTTTTCTTCGTATCAGCCCTCTCTGGTTACATATCCGCAATGATTAACCCTGAAAACGCTCAAAGCGTTGTCGGCCAGTTCTTTACTCAGTTCGAGTTTATCAAAGAGCTGGACCCACTGAAACTTTTTGCCCTTATATTCCTGAACAACAGCCTTAAATCCTTATTTGCAATGCTTACTGGCTTCTTTTTCGGAATATTTCCCGTTCTCTTCATTTTCCTCAATGGTTTTTTCATAGGTGTGGTGGTCTTCGTCAAGTCCCAAGAAATTGGGCTGACAAATGTAATGATGCTCCTCCTACCCCATGGAATATTCGAAATTCCTGCAGTCCTAATGGCGTCCAGCTACGGTGTGTGGCTTGGAGGAATTTTTTATGAGAAGGTCAGGGGTGAGGATGTTTCCATTGGCAGAGCTTATCGTTTTGCAATAAGAAAGTTCTTCACTAAAATCGTCCCCATCCTGCTTTTGGCCGCATTCATCGAAACATTCATCACTCCTCTGATAGCAACTACGAAAATTTAATATTCGCAGCTTACTGCAAAGCTTTGGGTGTTAAAATGGAGGTTATTACATCAAAGGCCTTACCGTCAAAGGAGAACTTTTCAGAATGGTATCATGAGCTGATTCAGAGAGCAGAAATAATGGATGTTCGATATCCCGTTAAAGGATTATATGTGTGGTTCCCATTCGGTTTCAAGATTAGACAGCTTGTTTACGGGAAGTTACGGGAAATTATGGACAGAGACCATGATGAAGTTTACTTCCCAACCCTCATCCCTGAAACCGAGCTTGGGAAGGAGGGAGAACACATAAAGGGGTTTGAAGATGAAGTTTACTGGGTAACCCACGGTGGAAGAGACCCCCTTGACGTGAAGCTGGCTTTAAGGCCCACAAGCGAGACCGCCATGTATCCCATGTTCAAGTTATGGATAAGGAGTCATGCCGACCTCCCGCTTAAAGTCTACCAGGTTGTAAACACTTTCCGTTATGAAACCAAGCATACCCGCCCCCTGATAAGGCTGAGGGAGATTACGTCCTTCAAGGAAGCCCACACAGCCCATGTGGATTACGAAGATGCTGAGAGGCAGGTAAGAGATGCAATAAAGCTCTACAAGGAATTCTACGACTTCCTGGCCATACCGTATCTGGTGATAAGGCGTCCGGAGTGGGATAAGTTTCCGGGAGCAGCCTATACCGTTGCCTTCGATACTGTAATGCCAGACGGCAGAACAATGCAGATCGGAACCGTTCATCACCTAGCTGACAACTTTGCAAAGACTTTCGATATTGAATATGAAACACCCGATGGGGATCACGCTTACGTCCACCAGACGTGCTACGGCATTTCAGAGAGGTGCATAGCAGCCCTCATAAGCATTCATGGGGACGATCTCGGCCTGGTTCTTCCCTTCGAAGTCTCACCCGTTCAGATAGTCATAATCCCGATTCTGTATAAGGGGAGCGAAGAGAAAGTAATGGAAGTGGCAAGGCAGCTTTATGAGAAGTTAACGGACATGGGATTCAGGGCGGTTTTGGATGACAGCGAGGAGAGGCCCGGAGCTAAATACTACAAGTGGGAACTCAAGGGCGTGCCCGTGAGGCTGGAAATTGGACCACGAGAGGTGGATGAAGGTAGCGCTATTGTATCCTTCAGGGATGAAAGGGTAAAGCATAAGATGTCGGTTGAGGAGATAACGGAAGAGAGAATACGCAAATGGGCTGCAGAAATGAAGGAAAGGTTGTTGAGAAAGGCAACCGGAAAAATGATGGATAAATTGAAGTTTTTCGAGAGTGTTGAGGACGCTAATGAGTGGATTGGTAAGGGTGTTGCCCTGATTTACCTCTGCGACAGCCTTGAATGCGGTGAGGATGTTGAAGAGGCTCTGAAAGGCAGCGTTCTCGGGAGATTCGAAGAAATTCCAGAATGGATGGAACTCCAGGAGAAAGGGAGCTGTGCAGTGTGCGGAGAGCTCGGGAATCTTACGGCAGTGGCCAAAACCTACTGAAAAAGGTGATAAAAATGTTCTCTGTTCGCAACGGCTGGCTGTTCGTGGAGGACGTTAGCATAAAGGAGCTTGTTGAAAGCTACGGCACTCCACTTTATGTCACCTCCAGATCGACACTGGAGAGAAACATCAAGGCCTATAAGGATGCTTTTAAGGATGCAAAGCTCCTATATGCCGTTAAGGCCAACAACAACCTCTCCATACTCAGAATAATCTCGGCAAACGGATTTGGCGCAGACGTATTCAGCGGCGGAGAGCTGTATATTGCTCTGCTTGCCGATTTTCCGAAAGAGTACATTCTTTTCAATGGCAACTCCAAGAGTGATGAGGAAATCAGAATGGGTGTGCGGAGCGGTGTTGCCTTCAGCGTGGACAGCATTGACGAGCTTTACACCCTCTCCGAAACCGCTATTCTTGAAGATTCTGAGGTTAGAATTGCATTCAGAGTCAATCCTGAAATAGATGCAAAAACCCATCCCAAGATAGCCACAGCCCTTAGAACCTCAAAATTCGGGATTCCGTGGGAGGGCATAGTTGACATTTACAGAACCGCCTACGAGTTGCCAGGCGTCGAGCCGTGCGGCATTCACTGCCACATAGGCAGCCAGATAACAGATATTTCTCCCTTCGTAGAAGCTCTGGAAAAGATGTTCCAGATAGCGAAGCAAGTGGAGGAAATCGGAGTGGAGCTAGAGTTTATTGACATTGGAGGAGGACTCGGAATAGATTATGAAGGAAAGGGTGCACCCACTCCGGCTCAGCTTGCTGAAAAACTCTTGCCCGTTTTTGAAAATGGCTTATCAGAGCTCAAATCTGACCCAGAACTCTGGCTGGAGCCGGGCAGGAGCATAGTTGGAGATACGACAGTCCTTCTCACAAAAGTAAATGCCGTCAAGAAAAGTTACAAGAACTTCGTTGCTGTGGATGCTGGATTCAATCTGCTTTTGAGACCTGCAATGTATAATGCCTACCACCGCATTGCTGTTGCGAACAAGATGGATAGAGAGGGGGAGGAAGTATACACCATAGTAGGACCCATATGTGAGAGCGGAGACATTCTGGGGGAGGATCGAAAGCTACCGAAGGTTGAGAAGGGAGATATCATCGCAATTTTCGATGCTGGAGCATATGGATTCGCTATGAGCAGCCAGTACAACGGCAGAACGAGATGTGCTGAAGTGCTTGTGGAAGGCAGCCACCATTACTTAACGAGAGAAGCCGAAAGCTACGGAGACCTGATTGTGAAGCAGAGGATTCCCGAACACCTCCTCTAAGCCTCGGACACTTCAGATGGGGCTTCAGATGGGCCAGACATAACGTTCCCTTTGATCAGCATCAGGGAAAGAGCCAGCCCAAGCATTATCATCAAAAATGACACCCTAAGCATAATCCGGAAGCCAAAAAGCTCTGCCAGACCTCCGCCCAGAATGGGGCCTATGACCCATCCCAGCCCCCAGAATGTATTGTAAATGCCCATTGCCTCTCCCCTTTCACCCTTTCTGGAGACATCAGCTATTAGCGCTGGAGCTGAAACTCCAAGGCTGGCCCATGCAAAGCCCTCAAAGACGTGGATGGGATAGGCGAAGATGTAAGAATTTATAAAGGAGTACAGAATCATCACAGCGGAGAAACAAATCTGGGAGAACAGAATTAGAGGTATTTTCCCGAATCTGTCCGCAAGCTTCCCGATCCCCAGAGATGTGAGAGTTCCTGTTAGTGCACCTAAGGTGAAGAGGGTTCCAACTTGCACCTTCCCAGCTCCAAGCTCCTGGTTGAGGTAGATTGGCAGTACAGAGTAGATCATCCCCGATGCAATCATAACAGGCAGGAGAGATATGCTGAGAAGCAAAACACGCCTGTTCATGAGAAATTGCTCGGTATGAGGCTATTTAAATGTGGTGGAATTGACGAAGAGGAACAAAAAACTTTAATCCACGCCGCCACCTCCCTGCATGGTGAACGTTAAACCACTGAATGTCAGGAGAGGCATGGGAATATCGGAACTCGTTGAGGCAATGGCTGATACTGCCTTCAATGCCAGAAGGCTCGGGGAGGCTGCAAGGATATACGCAGAGATGGTGGAGAAAGACGCTTTTATCTTTCTGGCTTTCTCTGGCGCTCTGATACCTGCCGGGATGAGGAGTATCATAGCAGATATGGTTGAGAAGGGCTTTGCAAGCTGCATAGTGACGACAGGGGCCAACATCGTTCATGAGGTGGCAGAAGCACTGGGGTACAGGCACGAGAAAGGTGATGCCAGAGCTAATGATTTAGAACTTTCCCGGCAAAATATAAACAGAATATATGATGTTTTCGTCTCCCAGGATGCCTTTGAGGGCATAGAAGAATTTCTTGCCCGCATAATCCAAGAAATGGATGGAAAAATGAGTACTCATGAATTCATCAGAGAGATAGGCCTCAGACTGCCCGACAAGGAGTCTTTCCTCCACATAGCAGCCAGAAAAGGTGTCCCTGTTTTCTCTCCTACTCTCCACGATTCAATTGCCGGTCTGCACCTCTCGATATACAGTAAGGATATGATCCTCGATGTAATAAAGGACATCAGGAAAATGGTGGACTTGTGCTTTCAGGATGGGGCAATTGGCACAGCAATTTTCGGTGGAGGGGTTCCCAAGAACTTCACCCTCCAGGCAATGCTTCTGGCTGAAGGCTTCGATTACGCAATTCAGGTTACTACAGATTCTCCCCAGTGGGGAGGACTCAGTGGGGCAACGCTCGAGGAAGCGAAGAGCTGGTGCAAGCTGAAAAGCGATGCCAAAGCTGTAACAGTCTACTGCGATGTCACAATTGCTCTGCCACTCCTCCATGCGTACCTTGTGGACAGGTTCGGATAAGCGGAAACAATCAGGTGTCAAAAGTCCAGAGGTAGGATTTAAATTTCACATGTTCAACCTCTGTCTATGGAAATTTTCAGAATAAGAATCCCCTCCCCATTTCCAACTGGGGACACCAACGCATACCTCATTGATGATGAAGTTCTTTTTGACTGCGGCATCTACACGCCCCAGTCTTTTGAAGCGTTAAAAAATGGACTTGAGGAAAGGGGGCTTACTTTCGAAGACGTTAAGCTCGTGGTCTCCCACAGCCATGCAGATCACTTCGGAATGGCATACCTCTTCCCAGAAGTTTATGCCAGCAAAATAGCGTGTGAGCGAATCTCAGATTCTGAGTTTAGTTATTTTAAGCTGGTCTTTCGGCACTTCCGCAATCTAGGAATGCCTGAAAAGCTGGTAGAGATCATGGAGAAGAGGACAGAGGAGAGGTACACCCAGTATTCAAAGCCATGCAAGAACTGCAATGAAGTAAAAGAAATTAAAAAACTGAAGAGCTTTGAAGTGCTGCCAGCTCCTGGCCACTCCCTCAGCCACATATGCCTGCTGAAAGACGGCATTCTCTTCTCCGGCGATACAGTCCTTGACGGAATAGTCCCCTACAAGTCCCCCGAGCCGGTGGATGAAGTCGAAAGGCTTCCAGTTCTTGAGCAGTATTTGGAGACCATTGAAAGGCTCCTCTCAATTCAAATCGAAACTGTGTTTCCGGGACACCGTGATTTCAGAAATCCTGTCATAAAGGTTTTCCTGAGCTACATAGATGACTTCACGGAAAAAACAATCAGTTTCTGGCGTGCTTACAAAGACTGGCGAACACCCTATGATGCTGCCGTCGAAATATATGGCTTTGACCCTAAATTCCTTTTCTTGATAGTCAGTGAAGCTGCCGCTTACACCGACTACCTCCACAATCACGGTTTCGTGGAGTGGATGGGGAAGGAGGTTAGGAGGAAAGGAAGCGAAGAGGAGCTAAGACAGCACTGGAATGAAGTTAAAGAGAGAATCAAAAGAAAGAATTAAGGGAATAAAGGAACAGAATAAATGAATAAAGCAGTAAAATAACCTCTCTGGCTTCAGGCTTTTTGAGAGGATAATCAAAATTTCCGGGAAAGCCTCTAGAATAAAGAGTTTCCGCAACTGCAATTCCCCGAAGCACTGAAACTGAAGTGATTGCCAATAAAAGCTTTTTGTAGTATCCCAAGCCAGTTTCACTCATCTTAAGAATTGCTGAAACGTTTTCCAAGTCTCTCATCAGCATCTGGAGCATCCTCATGGCAAGGGCTATGCTGAAAGCCGCCTGAAAAGGGATACGAAAGAACATCAGGGCTGCAACCATTCTAGACGGATTATCGGTGAACAGCAGTGTTCCGGCAGATATCAGAGCTGCAACAGCCATAATTGACGTGAGAGCTGCCCAAAGCGGTGCCGGGAGTAACGTTGAATTCAGACCGGAATCTGAAATAGAATCAGAAATGACCAGGCCGGAAAGAAGAAGGGTTGTGAGGAAAAAGACGATGAGGAGGGGAGACGCTGCCGCTAAAGAGTAAAAAACTCTTCTTTTGACCACAAGAAGAGGAGGGATGAGGGCTGCAAAAGAGATTGCGGGAATGAATGAGATAAGCACAGAGAGAGATAAGAAGGCTGAGGTTAGGATGGCTGTCCTTTCCTCCATCCCACCTCCTTCAAGAGCCCTTCTTGCAATTTTTGCAAATCTCATCAAGATTAATCACCTCATCACACATGGCAGCCAGCTTTTCATCATGGGTTGCCAGTATCAGGGTCCTCCCTCTTCTCCTGGCCTCGTTGAGGAGCTGCACTCTGAAGGATGTGTCCTGACCGCACATGGGTTCATCCAAAAGCACGATGTCGCTTCTGAAAGCCTTGGCTATAGAAACTCTTTTTGCCTCGCCGGCACTGAGAGAGTGGGGGTGCCTTCCTGCAAGCTTTTCAAGTCCAAAGATTGTGATGTTTCCAAGCTCGTCCGCAACGCTCCTGCTGAAAAAGTGATAGTTGGGGAACTGCATTGATAGACTCGGTTTCCCGTGAACCATTACCCTGCCTTTATCGGGCTTCAAAAGCCCTGCCAGTATTTTTAGAAGCGTCGTCTTCCCTACCCCGTTATCTCCGGTTATGGCCAGAGTCATACCTTCTCTCACTTCAAAGCTCAGACCTGAGAATAGTTGATCTGAGTGGCTGTAGCTGAAGTGAAGGTTTTCAACCTCCACAACTTTACTTACTTTACGTTTTACTTGAAATTCGGTTTCCTGCTCAGATTCATCTTCACCATACTGGTCGGCTTCCTGATTGACTTCTCGATTAAGTTCCGTCATGCTGACCTTTCTGAATCCCCTTGAAAGCTCGATTCTGTGATCCGATGCTATTATGGTATTCTCGCTTTTCAAAAGGAGTTCGTGAAGTGTTTTTGCCCTCCTAACATGAAGGTGGGCGAAAGGCTCGTCCAGCACAATTGCCCTTGAACCGCTGGCCAAGGCGGTGGCCAGCATCACCATCTGTTTCTGCCCCTCCGAGATTTCATCAGTTCGCTTTTCCATCAGATCCTCAACGCCAAGCTTCTTTGCCACTTTCAAAGCCTTTTTCTCCGCCTCTTCAAAGTCTAAGCCCCTCTGGAGAAGTGGAAAGACTATTTCATCCCTGACTCTACCCATTAAAATCTGTTCGTCGGGAAACTGAGAGATGAAAAAGACATCTTTCTTCACATCCTCACTGGACTTCCCGAAAATGTTCACCTCTCCTTTTAGCTTTCCACCGTAAAAGAAAGGTATCAGACCGTTAAAAATTCTGAGGAGTGTTGATTTTCCACTCCCCGTTTTCCCGGCAATGAATACTTTCTCACCTTCCTCTGCAACGAAATCAATGCCCGATAATGCCTTCACTCCATTCGGGTAGGTATAGCTAACACCTATCAGCTCGATCAGATTTCAATCCCCCTCTCCTTCAGCATCTGATAGACGTAACTGAAAGCAGCAATGGCCAGAACGTGGTCGATGAAAAAGTCCTGAGGAACGAAGATTACTACTGAAGCAATAAAAACAGTCAGAGCCGGTGAAAGTCCCGAAAATCCGAAGAGAGCAGCGGCACTCTCACTCCAGCTCATATATCCGCTGACTCTGGTAGCGAACATGTAGAATACGTAAAAGCCCACCAGATAGACCGGAATGAACGCAACAGCACTCCCTGCCCACACTACCATCTTCTCAGCTCTTTGCCCCTCCTTCCAGAAGAGTTTTCTGAAGTAGCCACATATGGCTGCAGCCACCGGGAATGTCAGAATATACCCTGCCGTTGGCCCTGTAAGGATGCCCAGTCCTCCTTTAAATCCAGCTCCCGCCGGTATGCCGATAGCAATCATGCCTATGTATATGAGCTGAGAGATGAAACCATACAAGGGGCCGAGAAGGAGTCCCGAGAGCACGACAGCGAAGTTCTGCATGGTGTAGGGCACAATTGAGATGTTAAATTTTATCTGAGCTGTTAAAGCTGTTAGCACTGCCATCACTACAGCCAGCACGAACTTCAGTTGGTTAACCATAATCTGGTGCGGTTAACATAGTCATAAAAATTTTGCTGTTTTGAGATACGAGTGCTGGGGCTGAGAGAGCATGAAGTATGAGCTATACAGAGCTTAGGCAGTAAGATACATTTACAAAGCGTCAGAATAAGTTAAACAAATGGCGCCTGCAGACATTTATAAAAAATATGGCAAGTACTATGACCTCATTTACAGTTCCTTCGACACAGAGGAAAATGCAAGGTTCGTGGAGAAAATAGCCAAGAAATTCCTTGGGAGAGAGTTTAAAACAATACTGGACATAGGATGTGGTACTGGCGACCTCCTGATCTATTTTTCCAAGAAAGGGTACGAAGTGTGAGGGATAGACAACTCGGAAGTTATGGTTGAACTTGCCAGAGAGAAAGCCCGCAATATGGGGGTTGATGCCAACATATTACTTGCCGATGCCCGCTCGTTCAGATTGCCCAAGCCTTTTGATGTGGTAACCTGCCTGTTCGGTACTCTTGGCTATTTGCATGAAGATGACGAAGTTGAGAGCTTTTTTAGAAATACCTTCAACAACCTTCGGGATGGAGGCTTATTCATATTCGATTTTCCCAGTTTCGAATTCTTCAAGACACATGGGGTTAAACCAAGTGTTCTGGAGGGAGAAAAGGATGATTTGAAATCTATTAGAGTATCTCTTCCCAAGTTTAATCTGGAGACAAGGTTTCTCACATTGCTGTTTAAATGCATCATCTATAAGGACAGAGAACTCATAGACCTATTCGAAGAGACTCATGAGCTGAGAACTTTCGATAGTTTGGAGATTCAGTCATTTCTTGAGGAGAGTTCTTTCCATGTAGTAGAGTTTTTAGAGGCAGGAGAAAGTGTATATGTGACAGTTGTTGCAAGAAAGTTGGAGGCTTCACCTGATTGAATTTCGTTTATTTCTAAAGATTAGTCCACAAAAGAGGCAATATTATCCAAGGTTGGAATTGAAAGTTGATCGAAATTGAAGGAAATGCTTGAGTTACAATTTTCAAACTCTCAAAATAAAAAATTAAAATTTATAAATCCAGCTCATTTACTTTCTCCCAAGTCTTCTCATCGAAGACCGCGATTTTGTCGCCGATTATGTAGAGGTAGTCGTCTATGTAGATGGCCCTGATGGCCGGCATGTCTACTGCTTTAACAAGTTCAAGCTTTTCGCTGTAGGAGAAAATGTATCCACCGCTTGCCCCTGGAAGGAAGAATATCTTGTGCTTGTTATCCAGCAGGAAGGCGTGATGCGTTCTCAATATATCCGACCAGTGCTCTTTCAGTATGTACCTGTCTATTTCTTCAGGCTTCTCTGGCGAGGAGACGTCGAAGAGAGATACCTTTACTTCGCTGCCTTCCTTCCCGACCCCAAGTATGATGTGTTCCGAAATGGGGTGGAGGTATGATGAATATCCCGGAATTTTCAATTCACCCTTTATTTCCGGCTTTGTTGGGTCTGAGAGGTCTATGACGAAGAATGGGTCTGTCTGCCTGAAGGTGACGATGTAGCCTCTGTCACCAATGAACCTGACAGCATATATCCTCTCATCCTGGCCGAAGTCCTTTATGGAGCCAACCACTTTGAGGTCTGCATCCAGTACGTAGAGATCGTTGGTGTCTCCTATGGTGGTAGCAACCCTAAGGTATCCTTGGTACTCATCCAGAGAGAACTGATTCAGGAGCCTGCCCGGAATCTCGCCAGCTGCCAGAGGTTTCAGATCCAGAGACATCTTCACAATCCTAGTCTTTTCAAGGTCTCTCTTATGTTCTTCCCTGTACTTCATCAGCCTGTTCCAGAACTCATTTTCAAACTTTTTCCGCTCATCCCTGTCAAGAGATGATGAATATTGCCGCAGAATCTCCTGTATCTCTACATACTTCGCTCGATTGCTTATGTCATACTGTCTGAGTTTCTCAATTCTCTGGATTACTTCATTCGAGACTAGATCTCTGTTCTCCTTCAGAAACTTGTACATCAGGTCTGCCTGATCAGGCGTCTGGAAGTAGGTGATGTAAATGGCACTGGTAGACATGTAAACAATCGACTGACCCGCAGAGCCGATAAAGGAAGCTGAGTTCTCAACCCTCCCAGTTTCAGGGTCAAGAATTAGGACGTTATAGGTTACATCTGCATAAACGGGTTCGATTGGGTGGTAGATTCTGGTGTAGTCTATGATAACCTCTTTTCCGTTAATTACCAGTGGTTTGACAGGAATGGGCTCGTAATAGTCTATCCAGCTTCGGGTGATTAGATAAAGCTTTGAGTCATAAAGCCTTGCAGCAACCAGCCTACTGTTCAGGTCTGCATTCCATACCTTCTCAGGCTTTCCTGAAACGTTATAAGCTACAATGCGGTCATAGTCCAGTATTATAAGGGTGCTGTTGTCTAGAAGAAGCTGACCGGACTCATCGATCTCGAATTTCTTCTCCAGCTCTTCAGGTGGAAATGCCAGTATTATCTTTGTATTCCCGCCCATTTCCGGGACGAATTTGACTGGATGTACCCAGCCCATCCAGAATCTGGAGAAGTAAATGTTTCTGCCATCTGTTTTGACTATGTCCGGCTCATCGATGCCTGCAACCTGCACATTTGTGGTTGAATACCTGCCTGGAGTTGGAGCCGGGGTAGGTGTGGGGGCGGGAATAGGTGCTGGAGTTGTTGCAGGGCGTGGAGCTGGAACGGCCTCTGGAACACCCCCCTTTGCAACATCCGCTGTAATTACCAATTCTCCCCAGATGCCGAAAGAATATCCGACACTTTGAGACTTTGACAGATATTCTCTTAATTCCTCTTCTGAGGAAAAATTCGTGAAAGCTTTCAGTTCGGGTTTTGCCTTGCTTTTGTTATTCAATTCTGGAGGTTTCTCCTCCTGAACGCAGCCAGTCAGTGCTATCAGAGTGATAGCCAATCCAGTTACCAATACAAATATCCACCATTTAGACTTCCATTTAAATCCCATATTTTTATTAGTATTCCATGCAACCACATAAAGCTTTTTGATTTGTTAGAATTTATAGAATAAGCGTAGGAATACAGGAAAATTGCTTCGGACTACCACTCCAGCCTCAACTGCCTGCTTTTCCCTGTGACCTCATAAATGTCTGCTCCAGAAGCGTAAGCTGCTTCATCCACCACAAAACCCTTTTCCGTCTCCCTCAGCGAATTGATGGCAAAGAAACGCCAGGGAGAATTAGGGAGCTTTAAGGCTATATACGCCTCTGCCCCAAACAGGTTGGAGAACATTATGAGCTGCTTAACTTCTTCCTTAGAGATGTAGAGGGGCAAACCTTTCCGGGATTTTACCTCAAAGGCCAGAAATCTCTTTCCATCGCCGGCAACTATGTCAGGAGATGGGAAGATGCTTACTCCACTTCCCGCTACTCTCACAGCAGCGAAGCCGCTATCCCACAGGAGCTTTATCAGCTCCCTTTCATAGCGAATCCCCTTTTTCTTCACTCTCCATGGTTTTGCCAGATAGGATAAAGGTTTTGCGATAGTTTTGCGATAAGACATAAGGCGGTAAGGTCTTAATCCTTACCTGCTATCTGGGTTGCATGAAAGTCTACGGAGTGAACAGTGTACTGGAGGCGATTAAAACCGGGAAAGCAAGCAAGATATACCTTGCAAGAGAAGCTAAAAGCGCTAAAAGCCCAAAAATAACCTCCATAGAGAGCAAGGCAAGGAAAATGGGCATTCCCGTTGTTTATGTTCCCCGCTCAACTCTGCCTGCAGAATCAAAGGGTGTGGCTGCAGATGTTGCTCCCATCAAATACATAGATTTTGACTACATCATCGAAAAAGCTATCCGGGAAGGAAAATTCATTCTAATTCTAGATGGTGTTGACGACCCCCACAATCTGGGAGCATGCCTGAGAAGTGCTGAATTCTTCGGCTGTGCTGGAGTTCTCATCCCAAAAAGAAGGTCTGCCCAGGTGACTGAAGCAGTTATAAGGGTTTCTGCCGGAGCTGCATTACATGTGGATGTAGCTAGGGAAGAGAACCTGGCAAGCGCTGTGAAGAAGCTGAAAAAGCTTGGATTTTACGTGATTGGTGCTGAGGTTGGTGGTGAAGAACTCTGGAAGGTCAGCTTCACCCCACCGGTTGCGATTGTGATAGGTGGAGAAGATAAGGGTATTTCAAGGCCCGTGAGAAAGCAGTGCGATGTGATTGCATCCATCCCCTGCTACGGGAGGGTTGAGAGTCTTAACCTCTCGGTTGCAGCGGGAATATTTATGTACGAGTTTACAAGGAGTCAGAGGGGTTAGAGTAAAAAGTAGAGTAATAGAAAGGAGGGATAAAATGAAGGGTGAACTTCTTGCATTCATGGCAGCGCTTCTATGGGGCACCGTTCCACTGCTGGACAAGATCATTGCCGCAACCGCCATATCGCCAGTAGCAGCCAACATAGTTAGAAGTGCAGGAGCGCTGCTTTCACTCCTAATTCTGTCGCTTTTGATTCGGGAGCTGAATTTTGAGGGGATACGGGGAATTAACATCTTGATACTCCTCACAGCCGGAGCCATAGCCGGAGGTATCGCAATGGTGATCTACTACGGAGCTCTCAAGTCTATTGGCGCAGCCAAAGCAGTCCCAATAACCTCTGTCTATCCACTGGTTACAGTTGTGCTCTCAGTGCTGATTCTTGGCGAGAAGGTGAACCTGCCGAAGGTGATGGCTGGAACACTCCTGATTGTTCTGGGATTGGTACTTGTGACGAGTCAGTGACGGCTTTTACCTAACTTTGAGACTTCCTTACCCTAATTACCCCAATGTATCCCGCCCACCCAGCCCCTCCCCGTCCCTGAGTTCCATTGAGTAAACGGGAGCTAAGCGTTTTGCAAAATAAGTGGATAATTTTTTGAAATCAAATAGTATCAGACCTCAGAAAAGAAAATTAAGTGAAATTTGAATTAAAGATCAGCTTCGAAGTCCTCAACAGTGTAGTGGAATTCGGTAAAGCCCCTGTTCTTGAGAACTTCTTTTGCAAGAAGCCAGTAAACCAGTGCTAAAGCTTTTCTACCCTTGTTGTTAGTGGGTATAACTAAGTCAACATTTGCAATGCTGTTGTTAGAGTCACATAAAGCAACAACGGGTATTCCCACATCAGTTGCCTCCTGGACAGCCTGGGCGTCGATTGCTGGGTCTGTAACAAGAATGACATCAGGTTCCCTGTAATCCCTGAGAACAGGGTTTGTAAGGGTTCCCGGAATGAAGCGCCCAACAACGTAATCTGCACCGGTTGCCTTAGAGAACATCCTTGCCGGTTTCTGACCGTATTGCCTTGCTGAAACAACGAGTACCTTCAACGGTTCAAATCTCGCCAGAAACTTCCCTGCAATCTTCAGCCTCTCATCCAGAACTCTGATGTCCAAAACGTAAAGACCGTCAGGCCTCACCTTGTAGATGAACCTTGTCATGTCTCCCGTCTTCACCTGCGTGCCGATATGAACTCCTGCTGCCAGATATTCATCAGGAGCTACCAGATACTCATAACCCTCTTCTGGTTCTCTCATCATTGCATCGCTTTCTCTCGCCATTCAAATCACCTTCAGCCACTTTTACAGCCTTTTACAGCCTCTTAATCTTTTTAATCTCAACCATCTTGGGATTATCAAGATACTCCTCAATTCTGATGAGTTCATTCAGCTTTGCCGTTCTCTCGCCACCCACCACACCTGTCTTTATTAATGTTGCGTTGAAGGCCACGCTGAGATGTGCTATTGAATCATCCTCAGTCTCACCACTCCTGTGGGATACAACCACATCCCAACCCTCTTTCTTAGCAAGCTTTACCGCATCAATTGTATCACTCAGCGTCCCTATCTGGTTAGGCTTGATCAGGACGGTGTTGGCAGCTCTAATTTCAATGCCTTTCTGAATTCTCTTTATGTTGGTAACAAACAAGTCATCTCCGCACACCATGCAGTCCACCGACCTTGTTAGCTCGGCAAAGCCTTCGAAATCGTTTTCGTGGAGGGGGTCTTCAACATACAGCAACTCATACCTGTCAACAAGTTCGGCTATGAAAGAAACTTGCTCGTCAGGGGATAGCTTTTTCTCACCATAAACGTAAAACTCACCGTTCCAGAGCTCAGTTGCGGCAATATCAACTCCAATTCTTACTTTCACTCCAGTCTCATCCTCAACTCTCGATATGGCAGAACTGAGTATTTCAAAGGCCTCCTCATCGCTTATCTTGGCTGCCCAAGCTCCCTCATCACCTTTGGCTGCAAAGATATTTCGCTTCTTGAACTCATCCTTTAAAGCTCTGTGAACCCTCGTATTGACAAACTGAGCTTCAAAAAAGTTTTCAGCTCCAACAGGAATCACGAGGAACTCCTGAATATTGGTGGAGCCTTCTGCATGAGCTCCGCCTCCAATAACATTTCCAAGAGGGTACGGAAGTTCATCAGCAAGAACGCCGCCCAAATAGGCAAAAAGTGGAATTCCCAGCCAGTCGCTGGCTGCTTTCGCCACTGCCAAACTTGCGGTAATGGCGAAATTTCCACCAATGCTGGAGAAATTCTCCGTCCCATCTTCCTCCCTCAGTGCTTTATCCACACTTCTCTGTTCGAAAATGCTGTATCCTGTTAAGGCCTTTGATACTCTTTCCTCAATCTCATCTATCCGATAAACATCAACTGCAACAGCCTCTTCACTGCCTGTCGAGGCTCCACTTGGAGCAATAGCACTTCCATAAGCTTCTTCAGCAAAAACTTCACACTCAATAGTTTCTCTTCCTCTCGAATCAAATACGATTCTGTAAGAAACATCCTCTATTATCAAATTACCACCTCATTACCCCGTTACTCTCGTGTCTTTCGTGCACACCTCAAAAGAGGTCATGTCTTTCAAGCCACACAAAACTGCTTCTTCTCCTCTTTACAGTTATCGGAATTACGCCCTTTTCAAACTCCTCCCTTGCGATTTCAAGGGGGTCTTTTTTATCAGTTTCAATAAGAACGGGCGCACCCATGGCTATCTGCAAAGCCCTCGCCCCGATTATCCTCGCTTTTTCAAATCTTGTATAGTCAAATGGGAATGTTATCCTTCTTACTTTCGCCGACGTAATCATCACCTCTCTTCAGGGATGGGGCCGCCGAGATTTGAACTCGGGTCACCGGCTCCCGAAGCCGGGAGGATAACCAGGCTACCCTACGGCCCCTCTAAATCGGGCAAATTCATCAATCACAGATTTGTGGGTCAGGAACATCCGTCTGCAACAATATCTGTCTATCCCAAGCTCGTTAAGTGCATCCTTTGCACTTTTACCCTCTTTAAGCTTCGCTAAATATTCCTCCCACTTGTGGGCAATCACAGCCCCGCAGGAAAAGCAACGAATGGGAAACATGAGTTCACCTGTACGAAGTTTGTCTCCTCTTTCTTGCTCCTCTTCCACCCTGCTTCTTGGGCTCCTTTCTTCTTATGTCATTAACAAGCAGAGTTCTGTCATACTCAAGAAAAACTCTTTTCAGCTCTGCATCATTGCTGAACTCCAGCAGTCCTCTTGCAATTGCGGTTCGGGCAGCTTCTGCTTGCCCCATGAAGCCACCGCCATCAACCACAACATCAATATCAACCTTATTTGCCAGCTCTTTAGCGATGATGAGGGGTTCCATAACTGTCATCCTGACCATTTCGGGCTGCAGAAGTTCTACGGGAATCTTGTTTATCCTTATCCTGCCAGCTCCCGGCCTGACAGTAGCTCTTGCTACTGCAGTCTTCCTCTTACCGCTGGTAACAACGATTTTCATGCTTTCACCTCATAACCCAAATATCTGCTGATCTCCTGAAGAGACACATACTTTTCGGTCTTTGAAACTTTCGAAAGAAGAGCATCATCAACAGTAATGAATTCCTTGCCTTCAAGCTCTTTTGGAACACTTACAAAGACTCTGAGCCTTCTGAAAGCCTCTCTCCCTCTTCTGCTTTTCCAAGGCAGCATTCCTCTGACAGTTCTCTTGAAGATTTTTTCGGGATGTCTTGGGAAATACGGGCCTTTCTCCTTGCTCCCCCTGTCGTATTTCTCTTTGTATCTGGCAAAGACCATGTATTTGTCGCCGGTTACAACAGCTTTTTCGGCGTTCACAACCACAATCTTCTCACCATTAAGCAAACGCTTTGCAATTATGCTTGAAAGTCTGCCCAAAACATGATTTTCTGCATCAATTACAACGAAGTCGTCACCAAGAGTTTTGATGACTCTCTCAACACTAACACTCATTAAAACCACCTCACAAAGCTCACACAATAATCCTGACGTTGCTTCCTTTCGGATTTTCTCTTACAAGTTCCAGTATCGTCAGACATTTCCCACCAGAAGTCTCAATTTTTGATTTTGCCTTTTCAGAGAATGAAAGGGCGGCAACATCTACCTTCTTATCTATTTCACCACTTCCCAGAACTTTTCCCGGCACCAGAATCGTCTCGCCTTCTCTGGCATATTTCTGGATTTTCGAGAGGTTCACCTCTGCATAGAGTCTCCTTGGCTTTGCAAGTCTCTCTGCAACGTCCTTCCATATAGTAGCCTTGTTTTTCGCTCCTTCCTCCAGCAACGTGTCTATGAGAGCGGAAAGATTGGGATTGCTCTTTCTCCTCTGCAGCTTTCTCAACCTGCTCATGTATTCATGCCTCCCATCATCGTAAACTTTTAGCTTTGGCAACTATCGGGAAGGGTATTTAAAAGTATCTCTCCCCAATTGCTCCCCGAAACAGGATGGGATAATCTTTATTTGCCACTTTGTCTCAGTGGTCACGTGCTTCTTAAAAAAGTGATGACAATATACATTCTTCTCTTCGCTGCCCGAGTCGTTGGCTACTTAATTAGCGGTTTCCTTGTTATTCTGGCTGAAGCTCTCCACAGTCTTGTGGATATTGTTGTCTTGATCGTCTTGCATTACGCATCAAAGATTTCGGAGAAACCAGCAGACTATGGCCACCCCCTCGGCCATGGCTTGGCAAGAAATCTCAGCTCCATGGTGGCAGGAATCGTTTTCATCACCGTTGTCTCACTGGAGCTGTTTGTTGAGGGTTTCAGAAGGTTCCTCAACCCATCTGAAGTCTACATGCCAGGCTTTGCCCTTTCAATAATGATCGTCACTACACTGGTTTTGCTTGCTGTCTTTCTATACTCTAGAAAATATCAGCTACCTGAGGAGGTCGCTGCCAGATTCGAGCTGAAAAACGACGTAATATCAGGCACTGGCGGTTCTATAGGTATAGCTCTTTCCACATTTTACCCTCATGTTGATGGTTTGCTGTCAATGATTATCGCCTTAATAATCGCATACAACGGCTACATTCTTTTTAGGAGCAATGCCGAAATGTTACTGGGGATGAGCCCGGATGACTCCTTTTACAGAAAAGTCAGAAGTGTTGTGGAGGAGTTCAGAGAGGTTGAGAATGTCCACGACATAATAGCAACATACATGGGTAAGGACAGCATCCATCTTGACATGCATATAGCTGTGAGAGGAGACATGACAGTCAGAGAAGCCGATGAGTTGACAGAGGAGATTGCCAGAAAGCTTCGAAAAGAGATGCCAGAGATCGCTTATGCAATCATTCACGTTTGTTCAGTGGGAAGAGAGGACCTGAGAACCACCTATGACAAGATTATGGGGAGGATAGAGAGAAGATGAAGAGATGACTTTCAGATTTTCTCAGGTGTGTGTTCAATTCCTACAGCATTCAAGAATCTTCGTTTCACTGCCTCTGTAACAAGCTTTGAGAGCATTTCTCTGTCTGAAACGTCTCCAAAAATGCCGAGAGGAATTTGTCCACCTGCAGCATGAGCATGTCCGCCAGCACTACCTACATCGCCAAAGGCCTTCTTCAGAACCTCGCCGATATTTATCCTGACATCCTTGTTTCTCGCTGAAATATAAACTACATCCTTCAAAATTCCAAAGACTAATACAGTTGAGATTCCTTCCAGCTTCAGCAAAAAGTCGGCAGCCTGAGGCAAAGCATCTCTGTCGTTTATGAAGCCGCCAAAGGAGATCACGAATGACGAGAATACCTGTCTGTTCTTTATTGCTGTACCAAGTACATCAAGAGTTTCAGTTGAGAGGGCTGGTCCCTCCATCTTCTCAATCATCTCATGGTCAACAAACGGATAGAGAAATGCTGCAGCCGTAAAATCAGCAGTTCTGGTGTTCTTTCTGAACTCCTCAGTTTCAGTTTGTATTCCGAAGAATAGGGCTGTTGCCAGAGTTCTGCTGGGAACTATTTTCAAATCCTGGAGATAGCCAGCGAGAATCGTTGCTGTGGCTCCAACATCGTCCCGAAGATCTACAAATTCACCCTCCACATTATCTGCGGGATGGTGGTCAATTACGATGCTCGGTTTTATTGTTTCCGGAATTGAATTGTTGACGCCGGGTGCAGAAGAATCCACCAGAGCAAATTTCCTATAAGCAGAGAGATCTATATCCTCTGCACTCAGAATGGAGATCTCCAGGAGATTTACCATCGCTTTGTTCTGCTGGTGAGATATCTCACCAAAATACAAAATGTCCGCCTCAACACCATAATGCCTTGCTATTTCTCTGAGAGCCATAGCAGAAGATATTGCATCTGGATCAGGGTTGTCGTGAGTGAATATTCCGAGCTTACCGTTCTTGACGGTCTCAAGAACTTCCCGGAGCCTCTTGACTCGCCTTATAGATTCCATCCTTTTCAGGGCGCTGACAACAACACTTTTCATCGCTTCATAAGGCGTTACGACATAGTCAGCTCCCTTCTGCTCCATCTCTTCCTTTGCTTTAATGTCGGAAGCTCTGACGACTATGAATATTCCAATGCTCCTCTTTCTGAGCTCTTCAACCGCAAAGGTGTTCACGTCATCGTCAGGGGTGAATATCAGAACTGCTGAAACTCTGGAATAATCAATCCGGTCGAAAAAGGATTTATCTTTCGCATCCCCTTCTACAGCCTCAATCCCCTGTTCAATGAGAACTTCCACCTTCTCCCTATTGATGTCAACAGCAAGAACCTTTTTGTTTGTTCTGGATAAGTCTTTTATCACCGCTAATCCAAATCCACCACAGCCAATAACAATGTAGTCATGCTGGTAATATTCAGAGGTTTCAGGCATTGCATTAAAAAAAAGATTATAGTGTATTTAAGGTAATCGCCTTCAGGAGGTTCAGACTTGACAGGTGTGATGAGTGTGAAAGATTTGAGAGATGAAATAAAAAAAAGGTACTATGATCTAGACAGGAAGTCGGGAGAGTTGTTTTTGCTGGCTGTGTTATTTGAGGAAGTAGGGGAGCTTGCAGAGGCTGTAAGGAAAGGTGTCAAGGACGACGTTGAAGAGGAGCTGGCAGATGTGCTATTCATGATCCTAAGCCTAGCTAACTTCTTTGGTGTGGAGCCGGACATAGTTCTGGTGGAGAAATATCTCCAGCGAAATCCGAGTGATAGGTGGGATTTGCCAAGTGACGGATGATTGCGCCCCAATGCACCATATACTTCTATTGCAGCCTATCGTCTCCTGCCAAGCTTCCCAGGCTGAACAATTCCCAGATTCCTTGCACATTTGGGGCAGTAATAGCTTTTGATGCTTATTGTGTGGATGTTTTTACTCCCCACCATCCTCTGGATTTCATAATCAACTCTAAAGCCTCGATAGCCCACAAAAGTCTTGAATCTGGGCACTTTCCTGCCACACCCATCACATCTGATCATGTAGTCTTTTCCTCTGGATTTGCTCTGCTTGTACTCCCTAACATAGGGAGCCTTTGGCATAGTAGATATTATGGGATTTCTAAAAGATATTAGTTGCGGTGGATGTTGTAAAGCTGTATTTATTTTTGTGAAATCGTTTGATTGTCGGAGAACAAAGTTCCTGTACAATCTTTCTTTGGATTCTATCGGATGTATTGCAAATACAAGTAATTGAGATTTGAACACGGGATTATCCAATGGATTATTTCAGGCTCGAAGATTAGATCGCGGATCTTCAGAATACAAGAATTATTCTGAATTATGCATGTAGCCATTCGATTCAAAAAATTTAATTACTATTTAATTAATAATTAATTATATGGGAACGCTGATCATTTCACTCAGCGATGAGACTGAAAAGAAGCTGAGAGAGATCGTAAGAGAGATGTACGGTTCCAGCAAAGGAGCCATATCCAAAGTAGTTGAGGATGCTCTCAAGAATTACTTTTTCATCCCTCTACCGGAAAACAGTTTACTTTAAAGCATATATGGGTGATCAACTAATCGCTCAGGCCTCTAATCTTGATGAACTCGCCGAAATTTTGCGTGAGAAGAGAGTGGGCCCAAGAGACGTGAGAATAATTTCCACGGAACCATCAGACCCCTGATAAAAAGGGGGTGGAGGTGACACGCTGTGGGACATCTCCTCAATGGAACACCTGTTTTAGAGATCGTTCTGGAGAATCCTATGCTTTCAACAAGGTATCCTGATGAAGGAAATACATTTGCCGTTTTCGATACCGGTTACGAAGGCTTTGCCATAATTCCTGAAAATCTATTCAAAAAACTAAGATTTGATGAACTAAGCCAGTATAAAAGGGCTGCTGTTTTGCCCAACGGCAGCATTGCAGAGACTGTTGGCACTTATGGCAAATTAACGCTTTCAGAACTTAACCTGTCTAAAGATGGTTTCGTGGAGGCGTCAAGAGGTGTCGAAGAGGTGGTCGTGGGAGTGGAATTCGCAAAGGACTTCAGATTCCTGCTCGATTACTGTGCGAGGAGGTTTGAGGTTGTTTTGTGCAGGTAAAGATGCTAATCGTCTGGCATTTTTACCTTTTGCTCTAACAATTTAACTGCAGCACAATTTCAACGTTACAAGCTGATGTTTAGCCTCAAGTTGCTGAATTTCCTTTATAACCACAGCGTTTCCCTTTAGAAAGTCTATGAGAATATCAGCATCTAAACAGACTATTTCCAAGCGTTCCACCCCCTTCTATGGCCTTTTTGATTTTCTCGACTTCTTCGTCGTTGACTTCCCATGATCTGCCTAAATTGCTTACTTTCGTTCTTATCAGATACTTACGGCTTCCTCAATAAAGACCGGTTTTTTCAGCTCAACCTGCAGTTTACTTGCAATTTCAAACGAGTTTAGTGTAGGTTTCCTAGCTTGCCTTTATGGATTTTGTAGTCATAGTAGATAATGTGGAGGAAGTGGTAAAAAACCTAAAGCCTCCTGATCAGAATTGGTCTATCCAATTTCAAGTAATTTTAAGTGCACCAGCCAGCTCTGAAAGGTCATCCTAAATGTGATTGACCAGAATTTAACATCATATAATCTGAATATCCACTTTCCAGCCACCACCTCCATGCTCCTCTTGGAAGCCAATATTCTGCACTGCGAGCTTTACTGGATCAGAAGGCGGAGCATTCTGGAGGAAATTAATTACCTCTTGAAGGTAGGTTTCAATCGAAGACTGATCACTGCTCGCGTAATTGTCCACATCCAATATATCTGTCCCAATATTTGTAAAAATATTGTCCCATGCGGTGGAATTTAGCTCTTTGTTATTGAACAGTTCCTGTCCATTTTTATATAGAAATACTTTTTTGGATTTAACTTTATATTCGTCTCCTTCTATTTTCAGTCCCACCCCAAAAGTATAATAAGTGCTTGAATTATAAAGAGTGAATATTATATTAAATTTATTATTATCCTGTCCAGTAAGACTCACAGCATTTTTCAGTACAATCTTACTGGCACCTGATATGCCCGTCCACACAAAATCAGGAGACACAACGACTGAAGTATTGGATTTATCTTGATCCCATTTCTTCTCAACACTGGTATTAACGTCAATAACTTCTACAGGAAGTGATGCTTGCTTTGATTCTGCTTCGAAATTTAATGTACCGAGACCCTCGTTTGTAGCTGTGAAATAAAACGTTGCAATTCCATTTGCATCCGTCTTTTCTGAAGTCGCAAAACTTCCATCAAAATTTCCTATATTTCCTGAGATAGACGCATTAATTGTTATACCGGTAATCGGATTACCAAACTGATCTCTTGCCATCACTTCAACCTTCTCAGTCTCACCAACGAAGAGATTCAGTTGTGAAGATAGAGGTACAAGTTCATTTAGTTGTGGCGAGATATCTGATGTTGTTGTTATGTTACTCCCACTGGAAGTGACCATAATTGTAGCAATTTTCAGGCGAGCATTTGTAACATTAACCTCAACAATATTGCCAGTAACATCGGCTCCAATACTTTCCCAATAACTGGGGTTTAGAGACTCAAACTGGATTGTGGCATTTGCAACGCTGATGACTCCTCCATAGGATAGCGGTGAAAAAACCAAGTTTAACGGCTGGGTTGTGGCTAGAGAGTCAAAGGTTGTGTTGATTATGTAGATGTTCACAGTATCTCCTATGAACATGTTTTGATCCGTTAGAGTTACATTCGCATTCCTATATCTCTTGAAGGCATAACCATGCTCATAAGTGAACTCCACATCATCCAGATAGACATAATCGGGTTTAAGAATGATGGCTGAAGTGTTAAGCACAAGCGTTTTTGGTTTTAAGGCAATACTCCTATTAGGGAATATCTCATAATATGTGATATTAATATAAAGTTCCCTAACTTTTATAAAGCTTGCAGTGTCGGGTGGGGTTAACAGAAAAGGATAATCCGAATGTTTAACCCCCATATCAATGGTAACGGTATTAGGACTTCCAGTGCTTGATGAAAGAGCTACTATTTTCGCAAGATATGAAAATTCGGAAGAAACCAGCTCGTAATGATCCCACTCCTCAGCTTTCATCCACTCTGGAACGAAAAAGTTCTGAACGATTCCAATAAAACCTACAATTATACCCAAGCCGAGAATCATGCCAATGAGGGGTGAAACCCCATCATTTCTCATAAACTCACCCCCAAGAAATAATGGAATACAATCAACGAAACCACCACCATAAGCAGGGAGTGTTTTATACCGGCTCTAACACTCCCACTCCCCATTACTCCCGCCACAAGGCCGCTGAAGAACCCATTAAGGAGTGTTGTGTGGTAAAAGAGCCTTGTAAGCATTTCCACATCTGGAAGGGTGAAACTTGCTCCAGTAAACGTCTGGGGAGCTTCAATCTTCGTAAATATATTGATGAAATTTTCTGAAAGGACAACGATGGTGAAAAGAAAGACCGCGAAAGTCATGTAAACTATGATGGTATACACAAACATCTCGTTGCTCATCCTCTTTCTAAATTCAAGGTACATCTCAGCATCTGTTGCAGCCGTGAAAAGAGCAGCCTTTATGTTATCTGTCGACTCTAGAGCTTTAATCAAAATCGATACCACCTTCGATACCACAGCACTGCCAACACGTGCCTCAAACCTCTGAAGCGCTTCTGTGACAAGCTTTCCCCACTCAATATCTTTTCTTATGTTTATCACCTCACTGGTGAGCGCACCCAAGTTTGTTGTGGAAAGGACTCTTAAGGCGGCAACTATTGTCAGACCGCTTTCATTAAGGCTTGCAAGCTGCTTTAAGAACTCCGGAAGCTCATTTTCCAGTCTTCTCACCCTGAAACTCCGGATTTCATTTGCAATGGTGTACGGAAAGGCGTTGATGGCAAAAAGTGCTATCAGAATGGTTTCATACTTCAACCGGTTGAAGCTAAGGGCTAGCAAGGCAAGAGATACCGGTATTGTTATGTAAAGGAGATACTCGGGCTTGTAGAGAAATAGAGAGAGATTAAGTGTTCTTCTGAGCCGTATAAATGTTCTTAAGATTAGGGCCACCAAACCCGTTTTGACCTTGAAACCTGGCTCCCGCTGACCTTCCACAACCCTAGCCTTGATTGTGATAGGTCTGAGTCTCTCAGCCGTCCACTCAACTTTCTCACCCTTTACCATTGAATACACCAGCCAGAGGAAAGCAATTCCCCCAGCGGGGATGTAAATGTACACCATTGCTATCATCAGTCTCTCGATTTCCTCTCCAAGCATTCCCATGACCACAAAGATAATCAGAGCGAAGAGGGGTGCCACAACGAATACCGACACGTAAATTTCCGCCAACACACCCATGGAATTCAGGAAGATCTCGTGATACCTTTCCCTTTCCTCTATGTAGTGGGATGACTTGAACTGGAGGAACTCGCTCAGCCTCCCTCCACCCTCCAGCACACTAATTAGGTCTTCAAGAAATTCAGAGAGTTTGGAAGATGGTGTCGTATTGGCGACGCTGCGAAGAGCAGATATGATGTCCTTATGGAAAAAGTCAACATCCCTTACAACAATCGAAAATTCCTTTCCGACCTCTCCGGTAATTGCCCTTTCTTGAGCAATCGTCCTGAAAATCTCAAGAGGTGAGCTGCCGCCTTTCGCCATCCCCAGCATTATATTCACAACATGAGGAAGCGTGGAATCTATCTTGCTCCTTCTCTGGGCAGCATAAAGGGAAGGATACTTCAACAATGCCGTTCTGAGGAAATAAAAGAGGAGGATAAAAGCTATTATCTCTGAAGAGAATTTTACTGCGCTCTCCAATGCTGATTTATCAATCGGAAACCCCACACCAATGGATAAACTAGAAAGAGAAGTGTATGCAGCATAAATCACATCAGAAATCCATAAAGATGCGATGACAAGCAGAGGAGAAACGAGGAGCGTATAAAAGGTAACAATTGCAGCATATTTCGGAGCTGTAACAGGTATTCTGGCGCTTACAAGCGATCTCTCCAGATCTCTGAACTTCCCTGGATTTTTCTCGTATGCTTTTCTGTAATATCTGATGAGAGCAGTGGGTACATAAACTTTTAATTTTTCCAACTCATCAGGCTTTTGCTTCAGCCTTCTCATATTTCCTGCCCTCTTTAATGATTACATCAAAAGACTCATAGGGGTTACGATAATAGGCGTGAATCATGGAAGTAACATTTCTGAGATCTCTGATGTCGAGCTTGTTCAGAAATTCCAGAAATTCTGCACGCCTGTTTAGCTCCTCCATGGTCTGGCCCACATCTTCTCCCCTAATGATCGAGATTTTCTCAAGCTTTTTCAGCGGATTGAGTGGATAGTGCTCATCAGTGTAAGGGTTCCAGCGATAAACCTCATTTATCAGGAGATTCTTGTCATTAGGATCTATGCCAAGTATCTCATAAACACTTTTTGCCCTCCTCTTCCTTATCCCCTCTCTAGTCCACTGGGTCTGAATGGAAATGACGTCCAAGAACTGTATCAGGCTTCTTGGCACGTTCAGCGGTTCAGTCTCAAGCCTGTAAATTGTCTGGTGGATGTCTCCAGCATGAAGTGTTGCATAGGCTGCATGCCCGGTGGACATGGCCTGGAAAAGTGTTTGGGCTTCCTTACCCCTTACTTCACCAACCACGATGTAGTCCGGTCGCTGTCTCAGAGCGGCCCTCAGCAGGTCATACATACTTATTTCCCTTTCATCTCCCGTTACTGCTTCTCTCGTAACTCCGGCAATCCAGTTTTCATGTTTGAGGGCTATCTCTCTGGTATCCTCTATTGACACCACCTTCGCTTCCGGGGGCAGGAACATCAGGATGGCGTTAAGCGTTGTTGTTTTTCCAGCGGCTGTTTCACCAACCACCATCAGGTTGAGCTTGTGTTCTACAACAAGCCAGAAATACGCCAGCTGTTCTGCAGTGTAGGTGCCGAACCTTATCAGATCCACAGGTGTGAGAGGCTCTTCTGTGAACTTTCTTATGGTGAATGAAGAGCCACGAGGCGTAACTTCAATACCATAAGTTGCCTGAAGCCTACTCCCATCAGGCAGGGTTGCATCGATAATTGGATTACCATGGCTCACATGCTTCCCGCTCATCTGAACCAGAGCTTGGACATACTTGTCGAGCTCCTCCTCGCTGAATCTAATGTCCGTTGCAATATTCCCGTACTTTTTGTGGTTGAGGTAAATGGGAATGTCGTAACCATCGCAGTGTATGTCCTCAACATATGGATCGTTCAGCACAGCATCTATAGGTCCAAAACCAAGGAAATCTCTGAAAAGATAATAGACATATTTGCATTGCAATATAAGATCGAGTTCGATGCCGTATTCGCCAATTAAATCCTTAAAAGTTGAAAGAAGAATTTTCTCTTTTGCTTCAATCTCTATAGTGAGGTCTTTGAGAATCAAAACATCTCCTATGTCCTTATAAAGTTCCTCAAGCACACCGAATTCTTCAACCGTGAGGGTTGGTTCCATGACTCTGTATCTCAATTCTTCTGAATCTAGAATTTTTACAATCTCAGCCCTGACAAAGGGCCTGTAAATCCAGTAATCTTCAACAAGCTCTTCATCCTCAATCATTCCATATTCTTCAATAAGAGTTACATCCCCTTCTGGAAGGTACTTGTCGAGAAGTCTGTAGTACTTGCCAATAACCCTCATCCCGATTATTATGATGACATTTTTTCTTAATAAATCTTTCCATATGATTCATTTAATAAAAATATCTTGTTTTTTATGAATAATTTATCAAGTCTTTACCATCACAACTTCTTGCTTTAAATTTAAAACCTTCTCTGCAGAAGGAGTAGGGAACTCCCATGTTATCGCAGATTTGTGCAATCCTCCCCAACAACTGTTTTCTCAGCTCTACAGGAAGGTAGAAAGAATTTCCAATCTTCTCACCCCTGATAAAGTAAAGTTCCCTGAATTTTGGGGTCAAGTCAGGAAAGGTGCTGGATAGCCTTTTGAATGAGTCTTTCCTGAGCTTCAGAGTTGATGAGACAACCTGGTCAACAAAGTCACATTTCGATAAAACTTCTTCCACTTCATCTTCGTTGATGAAGGGAATAATGGGGTCAAACCTCAAAATTGTGGAAATGTCATGTTCTGCCATAGCCTTCAAAGCCTCAATTCTTCTTTCCGCTGCTGGTGCTCCCGGCTCGATTATCCCAGCGTTACGGAAACCCGTCACGGTTATGCTCACAGCGCATTTCATCTCGGAAAGCAACTTTGCATCCCTAGCTACAATATCGCTTTTCGTGATGACTAGCAGCGGAAAATCGTGTTCCTTTATGAGTTCCAAGCATTTCCTGGTAATTCCAAGCTGCTTTTCCACGGGTGGATATGGATCGCTACTGTTGGACATGGAGATGACCGAATTCTCAGGCAGCTTTTTCAGGTCTTTCTCCAGCCTTATCAGCAATCTCTCTTTCAATCTCAATCGGTAGAAGTTTGGGATGTAAGTTGCATAGCAGTAAAGGCAGCCATGCATGCATCCAGTGTAAGGATTGAATGAGTACTTTTGCTGGCATGTGCAGAGCTTCCCCTTCCAAGGGTCAAAGGGAGTTATGACGCTAAAAGTAGTCATGGCTGTTGAGGAATGGGATAAGAGCCATGGTTACTGCAATTCTGGAGAGCTCGCTTCTAGAAATAATACCATTCGTCAAGACGTAAATTGCTCCGAATTTCTCTCCCAAGTCTTTGATACCTGTGATTTCATCCATGACATCTCCAACTTCCTTGCCCTTCAGAACGCTCTGTACGACTTGAGGCGGATACTCAAACCCAGGTCCGAAGCCTATGCTGATCTTTTCCCCATCAAAAATTGCAGCGACCTGAAAGTCAATAAATCCAGTTATAGTGCTCTTCATTCTGAATAGACCTGCCTCAATTCCTACGGAAAAGTCATATTCGCTGCTGTAGGCAGCTTTCGCCCTGTTAATGGCTCCTCTAATTACTTCATCATCAAAGGGCTGGGAAGAGACGTTACTATCAACTTCCTTTCCAGCAACCTCAACACTGCCAAAATACTGCAGAAAAGCCTTTTTTACCCCCTCAATTTTGGTGGGGTTTGTGGAGCCCACAACGACTCTCACGACCTTCATATTAGCCTTCCGTACCGATCTATTTCTCCCTTCTTTATTCTGGTAGCAGAGATGGGCTTGCCGTCTTCGGCAAGAACGAAGTCAACCTTCACAATTTTTATCTCCTTCTTTCCAAGCTCTCTCCTTTTCTCATTTATCTTCATGGCCATTTCACAGGTTTCAGGAGAGACAACGAGGTATTCAAAATCTCTCTCAAGAGTTTTTCCAAAGGGATTGGTGATCTTAACTATCTGCGGCTCAAAGCCGTATTTCCTCTTAACATACTGCCTCACATTCTCAGCCCTTATTTCGAAAGGTAGAACGCTCCTTATTCGCATCCTAGCCATTTCATCGCTAGTTATGCCGATGGTTATGTCTTTCCCGCCCAGCTGGATTGCAATATCAATCAGCTTCTTGTGCCCTTCGTGCAGCGGTTCGAAGGTTCCGCCAAGAGCCACCTTCATTCGGAAAGGGGTCACAAAGTGGGTATAAAAAGTATTCCATGATGGTGTGGGAAGTCACGGTTTTTAGGAATAAAGTACTTGATGACTTCTGGGTTGCCATTTGCTCCAATTTCGGTGCAATAATCTTATTGCGGCCGACGTGTATTGTAATCATAGCATACAGCAGTCGCTAATAGATGTGACCATTTCGTAGTTAGGTGAATTACTTACATTCATTTTTACCCTCTTGTTGGATAATAACCTTCAAACACCCTCAAACACCTTCCCCACTCCTCATCACCAAAAAATAGGATAGAGCGTAAACTCCACCCAATACCAACATCATTTCATCTCTCGTTTTATTTCCTCAATCGCTTTTCCTACACCTGTAATCTCTTTTTGTAACTGCTTTCTATAGTCCTCTAGCATCTCTATCTTTTCCTCTGGCGTCAGAAATCGCCTGATTGCCAAACAGCCACACCCACAATATGGAGACCTAATTTTTCTGCGGGGCTGTGGTGTAATGCATTCTTCACACATTTTTTCATCCTCCAAAACTTTATACTCCGTAGTAGTTATTAATAATAAAGTATTTAAATTATCAAGTTTATAGTAATATAGGAAGTAAAGAAAAAGTGACTTGCTATGGAAGATGAAAGTAGAATTCACTGTCTCGGCACAAGTAAAGAAAGAAATGAGGTCTGTTTATGCCCAACCGAGGGTATTATAAACGTCATCAGTAAAAAATGGGCACTTCAAATCATTGCCACAATAGGTAATCACAAAAAATTGAGGTTTGGAGAAATTATGAAGAATCTGGGAGCCATAAGCCCCAAAACACTGACAGATCGACTGAAGGAATTAGAAGAGGTTGGACTAATCAACAGAGAAGTTTTTCCAGAAATACCACCAAGGGTGGAATATTCACTGACTCAGAATGGGGTTGAATTAAGAGATGCCATGAGACCTTTGATGGAGTGGGCATCTGAGAGGGGTGGGTGAGGAAAATAGTTGAATTGCTTAACAGAAATGGAAGCATGACTTCTAAAGACGTACCTTCAGCCCTGAATATGGATTTGAATCCCGTCCATCACCATCTGAGGGGGTTAAAGAGGATTGGTGTGATTGAAGTGAATGGTAGAATGGATTATAGAGTTTATCTGAAGGAGTATTTGATGATTGATAAAATTGTGAAGCTTTTAGGATTGGGGGTGAGGGGGCTTAAAAATTAGTCCTAAAAGATAAGTGGAGGACTGTAGAAAGAGTGAAATTCGTTGTGGTTCAGGCTCTACCGAGCACAGATTCATCCTCCCTCTCTACCTTTTTTCCTTCCTTCTCCTCAAAAGAGAGGGGAGGTGGATGACGTATCTCCCATCCTCCTGCAGCGCAATAACAATCTCATCCCGCTCGAGAATTCTCTCTAGATTTATCTCATACATACCCGGAGCCAGAATCTTGACGCTTTCAATCCCCATCTCTGAAAGCTGCTCCTTGATCTCCTCTACCTGCTCCTCTCTTTCCCTCTTAACCTTGGGAACGTAGAGAAACCTGTTGTTCCCGCACTCGCATCCGCTGAGTATGCGAACATCTCCGTCTGCATACTCCTTTCCGCATTTCGTGCATTGATGAGGCATTATTTTTCACCAAAATTTTAATTCTCTCCCTAAACAACTCCTCCTAACTCCTCCCAGCTCCTCCCGACTACTACCATCTATTCACCAAGCTGAACCAGAGCAGTTATTAAATCCTCCTGCTTGGAAAGTGTTTTCAGTCGATTGGCAGGCCCGATAACTGTCAACCTCCCTCCTTTCTTGCCAAATATCCTGCTGAAGAGTGATTTCTCCCTGTGGGGGTAAGACTCCACCTCTATCCCCACAAAATTTTCGTGGTCTATTTCGAGCATTGTGAGCTCGATGAGCTTTGCCTCTTCTTCCGGCGTCAAACCGCTTTCCAGCACCACTATTTTGCCCTCTTTCACACTGTCCAGAATCATCCTCAACTTCTCCATGGAAGGCATTTTGTCCAGCCTTTCCTTGGATATCAGATTAAGCTGAACCCCCTCCATCCCCATCACCCGAACCTCTCAGCCATGGCTTTGTATAGGCTGTCTATATTCAGACCCTTCAGTGCAGAAATGGGGACAACGGGATGCTGTGGAAATGCTGCTTTTATTCTGGCTGGCGATGCATTTGGAAGGTCAATTTTATTGGCGACTATCAGCAGAGGCAGGTTCCTCGCTTCGATGTTCCCTACTATCGTAACGTTCACCTGGGTGTACGGGTCCTCTGTTGAGTCCATAACCAGCAGTATGCCATCAAGGTCATCTAACCACTTTATTGCCTCTATAACACCCTCAGTGGCCTCTTTCGCTCTCCTTTTCGCTTCCTCCTCAGTCAGACCAAATTTTAGAAAATCGTGGAAGTCTATTTTCGTTGCCAGCCCTGGAGTATCAACGATGTCAAGGGTCAGGCTTTTCCCGTCAACCTCGATCTTTACACCTTCCCTCAGCCTCGCCCTTCTCGTCTCATGAGGGATTTCGCTTGCCGAGCCTATAACATCGCCCGTCCAGTCCCTGAGAATTCTGTTTGCCAGTGTCGTTTTCCCAGCATTCGGTGGGCCGTAAATACCGATACGCATTTTGTCTTTCTTGAATATCCACCTGAAAATAAACCCGAACCTCTTTTTCAGACTGAGTATGATTCCCATGAAGTCTCCCCCAAAAAATTACGTCAGCCAATTAAAAAATTTGTGGTGAAAAAAAGATGTAGTGGAAAAAAGAATTACTCGAGGGTTATGGCGTCGCTTGGGCAGACATCAACGCATGTACCACACTCAGTACATGCGTCTGCATCTACTACAGCCACATCCTCAAGCTCGATGGCACCAACAGGACATTCATCTACGCATGTCCCACATGCAGTGCATTTTTCAGCATCAACCACAGCTGGCATGATAACACCTCCGAAGATGCTGCGGGATTCAGGATATAATTTTTGCGCTTTTTGGACTTTGGAATCCAATACGAAAAACTAATTCGAAATCAATAACTATGTCGTAGTCCAACATGCATATATGGAAGAGGAATTCCTGAACCTGCTGAAGAAAGCGTTGGATGAAAGAGTGGAGAGGAGTGGTGCGAAACTTTTTGATCTGGTTGAAGTTAACAGCTTAGCTCTGGAAATGGGATTAGACGTGGGAAGGGTGAAGAGAATTTTCGAGGAAATAAACGGGATGCTGCAGGATAGGGTTTCGGAGCTCAGAGGTGAGGATAACCTTCCATGAAATTAAACCCTCCATGAGATCAATGACTGGTGATTTGACCCTTACCGGCCCATACCCACAATTTTACCTCAACCCTCAATATAGAGATTAATCCGTGCCAGGTTGATGTCATCATCTAATCACTTCGGTCACTTCTGCTAGAATACAGACAAATTTTATTTACCAGTGGTTGTAGGGAGAGGCATGGTGGACAGAATGCAGAACAAATCAGCAAGACTTCTCGCATTCCTTCTAGCACTGATCATGCTTGGTTCAGTTCTCGCTTACGCTTTCAGAGGTGGCACTTCTCCAGGAAGAGAGATAAAAGCTGAGCTGGGAGATGGAACCGAGCTGTTGAAGTATACAGGTGGAGATGAGATTATTTATTTCAATTTCACACCAAATTCAAGCCTCATGATTCTCGCAAACGCCTACCTGAAAAATGTATTTAAAGATCAAGTTTTCAGGCACTTTACCCTCTCATCTGGTGCATCTATCAGAGAAATGGTGGTATCGTACAACTACACAGACGGTAACACTCTTTACATGATAGATATCGGCAGAAAAAAAGCCTATTTCACCTACACTGACAAGGAAAATTATAATGGGTTTGAAGTTCGTGTCAATGGCCCATATGCTGCTGTTTTCCAGACTTCTCCGATTTTGCTAGGGACATATCCAGCTGTTCTCGACGCTATAGACGTGTACGAAGGCAAAAAGACCAATGACATAATCAATTACACATCGCAGATAGGCTATGCTGAATTCATGCTGGTATTCAAAGGAGATGTGTTGAAGAATATACTGTCTGGAAATGTCTCCGTGGACTTCTATGCCGTTGCCTACCGCATGAACGGCAGTTATTACGAAAAAGTCGTTGCCATGCACTTCACCGAGCCAAATGTTTTCTTCATAAGAGGGAATCAGACCGCCTACAATTATGTAAAGAACATGGACGGTCTAAGCATCTCCATAATGGGTGATTATAACCTGACCAAGTTGATGGATGCCCAGCCAGAGTTAAGGAGAGTAATGATCCAGATGGAGCAATGACGGAGTTTGAAGAGACTCCCAATTCAACCCTTCTTGTGGAAGGCAAGGCCAATGTTGAGATAGAGGGTAGAGCAGAGGTGTTTGGCTGTTCCGTGGAGAGGCTAAGGGTTCCAAAGGGCAGAATCGTCCCAATTTTAATTCTGGAAAAATCACTTATCAGAATTTCAGGTAACTACATCCGGCTCAACGGTTCCACCATTCCGGAGAGCTGGGAGGAACTGGCGAAGTCAGACTTCAACAGCATCTTCATTTTCGGAGACGTGGACAGTGGAAAGAGTAGCCTTGCCACTTTCCTTGTAAACAGGATGGATGGAAGCAAAGATGTCTTCGATTTTGATATAGGGCAAAGCGACATTGCACATCCCGGTGCTATGGGATACGCTTTCACAAACAACAGAGTTCTCCACATCTCTCAGCTCCAGATGCATGATGGATATTTCATCGGTAGCATTTCTCCTGCAGGAAGGGAAAGTCTGTGCCTGAAGGCCATTTCAAAACTGAAGAACTTGAGAAGAGGTGACAAAGCAATCTTTGACTCCACTGGCTGGGTGAGAGGAAGGAAGGCGAGAGACTACAAGCTTGCAAAATTGGAGATTCTTGAACCTGAAGTAATTGCATGCTTTGGGGATATACCATATTACTTGGACGATTTTAACACAATACAGGTTGAGTCATTCGTGGTGAAAAGGAGGAGCAGAGAGCTGAGATGTGAAATTCGGGGGGAGATATACAGGGAGAAGTTGAATGACAGCTTCATAAGAGTCTTCAAGGCTGGAGAGGCCGGGGAAGTCAAACTGGGAAACACTTCTCTTTTCAGCGGAGAAGAAATAAATCTGGAAGGGATTATTGACTCTGTTGTTTATGCTGAACGAGGATATGATTTTCTGAATGTCTTCACTTCAACGCCTCAGAAGCCCTCGCCGAACGTGATTAAAAGCCTTTGCGAGATCTTTGAAGTCCAAGAAGTAAATTTTGTGTCCATTGAAGAGCTTAAAGGCCTCCTGGTTGGACTATATGGAGACAAATACCTAGGAATGGGGCTGCTTGAATCCATAGATTTTGAGAAAAAGGAAATTGCGATAGTAACAAGGATTGGAGAAAATATTCGCAGAATAGATTTTGGAGAGATTAGACTGCAGAAGCTAGAAGGGCACGAAGGGCACGAAGGTTTTAAAGAGTACTTCGTCAGAGTTCCATGAATATGATGAATATGATAGAAATCAGAACCGGTAAGCGGGTTGAAATTGTGGATATTACAGATAAAGTTGTAGAAGAAGTCCAGAAGAGTGGTGTCCAAAACGGAATTGTCATAGTTTATTCGCTCCACACCACAACAGCCATAATCCTTAACGAGGGGGAGAAAGGTTTACTGGAAGACCTTGAAAAGATGCTGGAAAAACTCATTCCGCGTGGAGCCAGATACAAACATGATATTATTGACAGCAATGCTGATGCTCATCTGAGAGCCACATTGCTGGGCAACAGCATCGTCATTCTGGTGGATGGTGGAAGTCCTGTGCTGGGAACTTGGCAAAGGGTGCTCTTCGTGGAGCTTGATGGTCCAAGAACTCGAAGGGTAATTGTCAGAGTGATTAAGGGTGATTGAATGAAGCCCAGGAGAGTTGACGACAGGCAGGACTATTACTACTGGGAGGCAAAAAAGAAAGGTTACAGAAGCAGAGCAGCCTTCAAGCTCTTGCAGATAAACGGCAAATTCGGAATTATCAAAAAAGGGTACTCTGTTCTGGATCTCGGCGCATCTCCGGGTGGATGGAGTCAGGTAGCAGTAAAGCTCGGTGCAGAAGTGGTGGCTGTGGATATCAACCCGATGCCCCCCATTGAAGGTGTAACGTTCATCAGAGGAGACATAACAAAGAAAGAGACCCTTGAAAAGATAAAAGAGGTTAGAAGCGAGTTTGACGTTGTGATAAGCGATGCCGCACCTAAAATAACCGGAAAGTGGTCAATGGATCACTTTATAAGTATCGAGCTGGCAAGGGCTGCATTCAACATAGCTAAGGAAGTTCTAAAGCCAGGTGGAAATTTTGTTGTCAAGATCTTTCAGGGAGAGGAGACCGGGAAGTTTCAAAGAGAGTTAAAGCCCTATTTTAGATTCAAAAAATTTCACTCCCCACAAGCGTCAAGGAAAAGAAGTGCAGAAACTTATTTCATAGGAAAAGGCTTTGGAGGCAGATGGAGGCCTAAAAGGATGAAAAGCGATCAGGATTAATTACCAATAGTAATTTTACAGACATTGTAAAAAAGAAGAATAGAAAAGAGGAAAAGGCTTATATCCTACCTATCCAATTGATGATGGAATGTTGGAGCTCGAGGTTATGGATGAGGATTCCTCAGAAATTCACGTAGATAATTACGTTGCCGAAAAAATCTGTCGCTGCCTCTTTAGAAAATACAACGCAGAGAAACTTATGGAAATCGTCAGACAGAACAACGGAAGCAATATTTTTATCGTCGTAAACAAGAAGCGCCCTAGCAGGGTCAGGGTTGTGGTAGACAGACATGGGAGGTACCGTTATTGCTCAGGAGAGAGGCTTTGCATACCTATCCCCAAGAAATTTGCTGTTCTCGAGCCAGATATAAACTATTTTGAAATGACAGTCAAGGCAAACGTTTTTCTAGCGGTTGTAGGAGTGGAAGAGAAGGACCTCCACCGCTGAAATGTCTGTGGTAGTAAAGAATCTCGTGAAGGTATTTGGCAATATAGTGGCAGTTGATTCTATAAACTTTTCAGTGGAAAAAGGCGAGATTTTCGGATTGCTTGGCCCCAATGGGGCTGGAAAGACGACGACGATGAAAATACTCTGCACTCTTCTGAAGCCCACCAGCGGTGACGCATTTGTGGAGGGGTACAGCGTTAGAAGGGACCCAAAAAAGGTAAGAGAGAAGCTCGGAGTTGTTTTTCAGGAATCAACCCTAGATATTGAGCTTACAGTCTTTGAGAACCTCGACTTGCACGGCAGGCTTTATGGAATGGGCATTAACGAGAGGAGGAGCAGAATTGATGAGCTGCTCGAACTCGTCAATCTCGAAGATTACAGAAACGTTCAGGTGAAAAAGCTGAGCGGTGGGATGAAGAGAAAGCTTGAGGTTATAAGAGGAATAATGCATTCTCCCGACATCCTGATTCTCGATGAACCTACCCTCGGTCTGGATGCGGCAACAAGGAGAACCATATGGAGGCACATAGAGGAGATTTCGGAGGATGTAACAATAATACTGTCAACCCACTATATGGAGGAGGCTGAGAAACTCTGCGACAGGGTTGCAGTCATGCGGAATGGAAAAATAGTAGCATTAGACTCACCACAGTCGCTGAAAGAGAGAATTGGAGAGGAAATCATAGTTCTGAGTTTTGAAAGCTCTGATATAAACGTCGAAAGGCTTAAGGCAGTTTCAGACGGCCTCACTGGCCTAGCCACCCACATTTCCCTGAATGGCAATGCTATAGAAATACATGTAAAAAGCGCTTCAGCTGTGCTTCCAGAGGTTATGGAGGTTCTGAGGACTTTAAGAGACGTTAATGTGAAAGGAGTCGAAATCAGAAAGCCCACGCTGGAGGATGTTTTCATAACTCTTTCAGGCGACTCAACTTCGGGGGATGAGCATGGGGGAACTTGATGCAGTCTACGTCTTGTGGCTGAGGGATTTGAAAAGGTATCTGAGGGCTAAAAGCAGGGTTTTTGGCAGCATAGGCATGCCTTTCTTCTTTCTCGCTTTCTTCAGCCTGGGTTTCAGACGGGTTGAGTTTCCGGGAGTTGAGATAGATTACGTGAGCTTCATATCTCCCGGCATAGCAGCAATGGTGGTGCTTTTCACCGGTGTGTTCTCAGGAGTCTCAGTAGTCTGGGACAGGCAGTTTGGATTTTTGCGGGAAATAATGGTGTCTCCAGCAAGCAGATTCTCTATTGCCTTGGGCAGAGCTCTTGGAGGGGCAACAACAGCCTTCGTGCAGGGTTTGATAATGGTGGCTGTCAGCATGCTTATTGGATTCAGACCAGCTGGAAACAATCTTCTTCTTTTCCCTGTGCTGCTCTTCCTTACAGCTCTCACCTTCACATCCATAGGAATTGCCATTTCAACTGTAATGCGGGACATCCACGGGTTCCAGATAGTTGTGAACTTCTTTGTTTTCCCTATCTTTTTCCTGTCAGGTGCTCTTTTCCCGTTAAGCGAGCTGCCTAGTTTTGTAGAGGCCCTAGCCATGCTCAATCCCCTGACGTACTCAGTTGATGCGCTGAGATGGAGCACAACAGGATATGCCTTTTTTAATCCAATTCTTAGTATCGCAGTAATATTTCTGAGCTGCTTCTTGTTTCTTCTGCTCTCCTCGTTCCTTTTCTCCCGCACAGAAGTTGAGTGAAGTAATGTGAATGTCGGAGTCAGAAAGGAGTCGTGAGGGCTTAAAGGTTAGAAGTTGAGTAGTTACATTTTAATATTTTGATATGAACATTAAGGCATGGTTTTGAGGAAGCTTAAACAGGAGGCTGAAATAGCCCTGAGGCATTTGGAAGTTCTCGAGGCAGTTAAATCAAATCAACCCATAGGAATCTTCAAGCTGGCTGAACTTCTGAACATGCCCCGTCACAAGGTACGATACTCGCTTCGAGTTCTGGAGCAGTCAGGAATAATCGAACCCACCCAGTATGGCGCCGTACTGAGGGAGGGAGCCGAACTGAACATAAAGAAGTTAAAAAAAGATATAAAAGAACTGGAGGAACAAATTTCCAGAATTTCCGAGATAATTTCAAAACTCTGACAAAACCCTGACTTATTCAACCACTTCTGCAAAAGCGTACTTTCTCAAAACCTTGGTAATTCTTACAGTCACTTCATCATTAACCTTGGTTCCTGGAACAAACACTACGAATCCACCAATTCTTGCAATTCCGTCACCGCCGCTTCCCAATGCCTCAATTTTTACGCTTCTTACGTCTCCGACCTCCACGGGAGGTCTACTTTCAAAATCCACTAAATCCACCTCCAAATCTAATTTCTCAGCCTCTTATTTCCTACTACTTAAAGCTTTCCATCAAAAGATTGATAATTTTCCGGTATACCTCCTCAGAATAGGTTGCTTTGTACGATTTCAGTAGAGATATTATCTCATCCTTTCGATTAACGACGATCCTTTTCCTGAGGAGGTATACAATGAACTGAGTCAGGTTTGATGGCTTCCCACTCTCCTTCGACCTTTCAAAATCAATCAGCTTCACATTTACACATTCCGGACTCCATTTTGTACTCTCACCACTCCAGCTCACAATCACATGCTTGTCAGGATGGTTCATCTCCTCCTTCTGTATCCCGAGCATGTCTAGGGTTCTACATATTTCAGCAGTTCTGAGGGCTGTAAATTTGATCTCGTCTGCATCTCCAGTTCGTATGATCTCTCCTATGGTTTCGCCCTCCACAAACTCCATTTCCACGATTAGCTTCTCGGGAATAATGGCATAAAGCCTAGGGACGAAATGAAAGGGCTGGAGAGCTGCCAGAAACCTCGCTTCCTTCCAGAAATTAAACCTGAACTCCGGGTGAAAAACCTTTCTGGCAACACCCTCTTTCACGAAAACTGTGGAGTGCTTTCCTCTTAAGGTCATCATATCGTAATTTCTCTACATTTCACTACTCTTCAAATTTTAAGAACGTAGATTGTCTCTGCTATCTCTTCATCCACCGCAAATTGAGTGTTGCCTGCTTGTATGATGGCTCCGGGAAAGACTCGAATGACCTTCACTTTCTTACCGGGCAGCAAACCTACTGCTATAACCTTTTTCAGAATTCTTTCATCTCCCGCTATGTACTTTATCTCCCCTTCCTCTCCGGGATTCAACTCACTCAGCCTGTAAATCACTCTTTTTACCTCTTCTTCCCTCTCCTCGCAGCACTTGCCCTTGGGAATTCGCCGCCCATGAGGACATATTTCAGGATGGCCGAGAAGTGTGCAGATCGCTTCCTCCACCTCCCTGCTCAGGAAGTGCTCAAACCTGCATGCATTCTGCTCTACGGAACTCTCTGCTGTTCCAAGTACGTCGAGAAGAAGCCTCTCTGCAAGCCTGTGGAGACGGATTATTCTCTCTGCCATGTCCTTTCCTTTCTCTGTCAGCACGATTCTGTCGCCTTTAATTTCCACAAAACCATCTTTCAGCAACTCATCCAACTTTTCCACTTCTCCTCTGCCTATATGCCTGTTTTCCTCAAACTCCGCAATCCAGATGTTTTTGAGGGAATTTTCAATCTCCTCCCTCTCTTCCCCCACTTCTCGCAATTCTCCTTCTCTCATTTCTCTCAATTTTATACCCCCATTGCTGAAAGGATTATGCTGGCTAAATAACCTACGCCGAATGCCACCAGAGCTGAGATTGTGAAGGTCAAAACTGCAAAGGGGATGCCCCTCTCCCTGATCATAACCCCAAACTGGGCCACGCAAGGAACGAATAGCGTAAGACTAATCATGGCTACCACAATTTGTCTGTAGTCCATGATTCCCTGCCCCACAATGTCATATAGCCCTGCAGCTCCGTAATCCCTCCTGAAGAATCCGTAAAGGAAGACCACTGCTGACTCTGCCGGCAGACCAATTGCCATTGCCGGAACACTCAGTACTGATATAAGGAGCTGGAAAATCCCGGTGATTCTACCAACCCAGATGAGGATGCTGGCAATTACGAATATAGGCAAAACTTCCTTGAAATACCATTCGAGTCTGGTAAAGGTTTTCATGAATACATTCCTTGCTGAGGGCATTCTAAGGGGAGGAATTTCCATAAAAAACACCGGCTTTTCTCCCGGCATGAATTGCGAGGCAAGAAAGCCCACGGTTAGAAGGACACCAAAAACAAAGAAAGCCCAGAGCATAATGGCTCTGAAATCAGGAGCTATTGCCATTATCACACCAAGCTGGGCTGAGCATGGGATGGCTACAGCAAGCATAAGGGTTGCAATCATCCTTTCCCTTCTGGATTCGAGGACACGGGTAACGATGGTTGCCATGGTTCCGCACCCAAAACCAAGAACCAGAGGAATTACTGCTCTCCCGCTAAGCCCCACTTTTTTGAAGAGTCCATCCAGCAGAAAGGCCATCCGAGGTAGATATCCAGAATCCTCAATGATGGAGAAGATCAAGAAGAATGAAGTAACCACGGGAAGGACAATAGCAATGGCATATCTGAAGGCGAGGGTTATGATTCCGTAATCCCCTCCCACAAGTTCTCTCAGCCAGTAATTTGGAACGTTTGCTTCCAGCCAAGCGTTGAGGGCTGTATTGATGTTTTGCTCAAACCATCCTTCTATGGCGTCCACAAGAATTTGAGCTCCAATCACTCCGGCAAAGAGGTAGAGGGCGTAGAGAGTCAGCAGAGACATGGGAATTGCGAAGATAGGGTTTAACGTGAGTTCTCCAAGCCTGTCAGCGATGTTCCTTCTGACTTCACGCTGAGATACGATGCCTTCCAGTATTTTCTCGGCAAGTTTTTCGTATTCCATGGCGATGCGGTAAGCTGGAGACTGGCCATATCTTACCCTTAACTCTTCAAGCTCTTTTTTGGCCATATCCAGCTCATGGGGTTCCAGCATGCTTTCCACATCTGGATCGCCCGCAAGCAGAAGCAACGCCAATACCCTTTTGCTCACAGAATGCTCTCCTGAAAGAACCGACGATATTCTCTGAATGCTCTTTTCCAGACTGGAGTTCAGAATCCATTTTCCATGTTCTTCACCCTCTGGTGTAACTGGCAGATTCGATGCATCCGTTGGTGCATTCGTTTCTGATGACTTCGGTTCTTTCAAGGTCTTTGTAAGCTCTTCCTTCAGCTCCCTTATTCCCTTCTTTTTGATGGCAATTGTGGGAATTACTGGTATCCCCAGCCTTTTTCTGAGCTTTTCGATGTCTATAACCAGACCTGCCCTTTCAGCCTCATCCATGGCATTCAGGACGAGAATGACGTTGAACCCTGCATCAATTAGCTGTAGGGTGAAGGGGAGCATTCTGTCGATGTTCTTTGCATCCACAACATGAACAATGACAGCATCTCCCTCAAAAAGCATTTTTTTGGCAACCCTCTCTTCTTCGGTTATGGACATGAGAGAATACATGCCCGGAGTGTCGATGACCTCAGCATCAAGCTCTGGGATTTTTCCCCTAGCAATTTCAACGGTTGTACCGGGATAATTTGATACTGTGGCATATTTCCCTGTGAGATGGAAGAATATCATGCTTTTCCCGACATTTGGACTGCCAACCAGCAGTACTCTGTGTTTAACACCAGTTACATCCATTTTCTCTGCACAGCATGAGTGGCATTTCACATTTTTAGACTGACCTAAAAATGTTTAAAAACCTTTTGCAATCCTGATGAGATTTCTGACCCTATCAACCTCAACTCTTCCAGATTTTTTGAAATAAGTCCCCACTATTATGCCATCGCACAGCCTCATGAATTCTGAAACGTTTTCAGCGTTGACGCCGCTTCCAACAAGCACTGGGACTTTGAAAAGCTTTTTCGCTTGAGATACAACCCCAATATCGGGAGCAGAGCCGGTTGATGAGCCGGTTATTATGACTGCATCCGCCAAGCTCCTTTCGAAGTTCTCGGCGAAGTGCTGGAGAGTTGCGAGTTGAACGGAATGCTTCACGCTGACATCTGCAAAAATCATGGCTCTGCAGCCTATCTGCCTCTTATATCTGAGAATTTGGCCAACATCAACATCCATGAACCCTTCAGGCATGAAAGATGGGAATATGAGCTGATTGACTCTGACAAAGTCTGCATTCACAGCTTTTGCAATAGCAAGGGCTGCAACGGCATCATTTCTCAGGACATTTATGCCGAAAGGGAGGGAGGTTTCTCTGGCAATTTCTTTCGCAATAGCAGTCATGCAGGCAATGGTTTCAGGTGGAGCAGTTTTGAGAAAAGGCATGTCTCCAAAATTCTCAATTAACAGAGCATCAACCCCTCCCTCTTCCAGCGCCCTAGCATCTTTCATGGCAGCGTCGAGAACTTCAGAGAAGTCTCCGTGCATGGGGGCTCCTGGAAGAGGTTTGAGGTGGATGACACCTATAACTGGTTTCATAGTTTTTTCATAAACCCTAGTATTTGAAATTCTTTCGGATTCCGCTTTAATTTCGGCCTCTTCTATGAGGTAAAAACATTTTTATCCTTCATCTCACAAATGTTGTAATATGAAGGTAAGCGAGGCTCCGAGGACTGCCACATCCATTATTGTCAGAAGCGCCGCAAACGCCAGAATTTCCCAGTCAAAGAACCCTTTCCTTGAGCTTATGAGGAGACTATTCAGGAAAGAAGATGTGGCAATGAAAGCCGTAAAGTTCATCAGCATCGTTGAGGAAAGGCAAAAAAGCGGAAAGCCGCTTAGAGTTGATGAATGGGAAAAGGTTATGGAAGAACTGGATATGGTTCGTTCCTCCTTTTACTCCATGAGGAACAAGTTGCTGGGAGCCGGTATGATAACCATAAAGAATGGAGAATACAGGCTGAGCGGTGTTTTCAGTAAGGATTTGGCTGATATGGCCAGATGGTGGTGGACTGCCGTACTGGGATATGACCCTGAATCACTATAGCCTTTGGAATTTTTTATCATTTAGACATATTATTATTCTCCTATCTTACTCTCCTTGACCCTCTTTGAATGTCTCTTTTATGTGTCCTAAACCTTCCAGTATTTTCAAGGCGAAACTCTTCATCAGATCAGCTTTAACAAGTGCTATACCTCCTTTATTTTCATCTCCTAGAACTAGCAGGCTATCTCCCGGCTTTATGTCGAATTTTTCCCTAGCTTCCTTTGGTATGACTATTTGTCCCCTCTCCCCCACTTTCACGATTCCGAATACATATTTACCCTTCTCGAGTTCCATTTCTGACACCTCAAACAATTCATTCAAATCACTCAAATCATACTTTTCATACTATTTAAACTTATTGGTTGGAGATATAACGGGTGACGTTGTACCAAAAGAAATCAAAGAGAGCAAAAATTTGAAATCTGCTCAATTCAATTCTGAATTCATCAACTCAATCCAAATGAGGTTCAGGGATGGAGGAGGAGCTAGGTGGGTGGGCAAAAAAATGAATCTAATATTCTTGAGGTCGATAAATAGGAAATAATATTGCAAAGTTAACTCTCAACTATCTTCGCAGCCTCCATCAGCTTCTCCCTTTCAGCAATAAACTTCTCCTTGAGGCCTCTGAGCTCCTCTCCGAAGTGCTTGACGAACCACTCGGCAGTGAACCTGTTGCTGGCTTCAATGACGTTGAGCTGGAAGTCAAGCGTTGAATTACATACCGGGCAAACCAGATTGCCATTCTCAATCCTGAAAATGGTGCCGAAGCATACCGGGCACTGATCCGGCTCTCTATGCCTTCCACCTTCCTTCAGAAGTCTTGCAGCGAGGTCCAGCTTCTTAAGATTCTCCTCCTTCACAAAGATTTCCGCTGGCAGGGCAGCGTTAACCTCGAGATTGGCAAGGACATTGAACCCAAAGAACCTTGCAAGGGTGAGGTGAGTTGCTGATGCCCATCCTACCATGTCCTTGAAGCCGTGGAAGGTCAGAATGATGCAGGATTTTTTAGAATACGATTCCAGATATGGCAGAACCATGAATCCCCTATCCATGAGAGCCTTGATTTTTGATGTTGCGTCCAAAATATATACCGGTGAGGCTATTAGAATTGCATCACTTTCATCGATTTTCTTTAGAATGTCGTTCACATCGTCCTCTATCTTGCATTCCTCTCCAAAAAGACAGGCATAGCAGGCCTTGCAGGGCTGAATGTCCATTTTTGTCAGTCTGAGAATTTCCAGATCAGAACCGAGCTGCTTGGAGATGTATTTTGCTGCAAGAATGCTGTTTCCGATTTTTCTTTCTGTGCCTACAATTGCAAGTAGTTTCATGTATGGCAATCCTTCCCCTCTTATATAAAACTTATTTAAATCTGCTATTTACATGCTGTTTGATTGTCCATAACCCCTTATACCCTTGGATAACTCCGGACAGATCGTCCTGATACCAAAAAAGATTACACCCTGTCGAAAGAATATTATACCAAAAAATTGTTTTAAAAATCATGGCTGCATTTGAAGAGGCTGTTAAAGAAGTTGCGGAGTTTGTGGCGGCGAAGGCGGGAGAGATTGACAGAAATAACGAGATGGATAAGTCTGTTCTTGAAAAACTC